>JBEBSR010000039.1:0-25831 GCA_040394195.1 Wohlfahrtiimonas larvae
ATTTCAGGCACTATTGTGCTAGATTGTGCACTATCTTTTATTCACTTAATCGCTATCTATCGTGATCAAATTAGAAAATATATCAAAATCTTATCCTTCATCGAAAGGCCCAGTTACTGCGTTAAATAATATTTCCCTAACTATTGAAGCTGGTGAAATTTTTGGCATCATTGGCCATTCTGGCGCAGGTAAAAGTACTTTAATTCGCTGTTTAAATCTTCTAGAAAAGCCAACTTCAGGCGAAGTTATTCTAGATAATATTAATTTAACAAAACTCAGCAAAAATGAATTAATGCATGAACGCAGAAAAATCGGCATGATTTTCCAACATTTTAATCTGTTCGATAGCCAAACGATTTTTAACAATATCGCTTTCCCTCTACGCTTAGAAAAATTATCTAAAGCTGATGTTAAAAAACGTGTTGATGAATTGTTAGAGTTAGTTGGTTTAACTGAACATGCAAATAAGTATCCTGCACAATTGTCTGGTGGACAAAAACAACGCGTTGGCATTGCTAGAGCATTAGCTAATCGACCAAAAGTATTATTATGCGATGAAGCAACTTCAGCACTTGATCCACAAACAACTCAATCTATTTTAGAATTATTGCGTGATATCAACCAAAAATTGGGTTTAACAATTGTATTAATCACCCATGAAATGGAAGTAATTCGTAAAATTTGCCATAAAGTTGGCGTGATTCATGCGAGCCAAATTGTTGAATTAGGCCCAGTTGAAGAAGTGTTTTTAAACCCTCAACACACTGTAACCAAAGAATTCATTTTAGATAATAGCCATTATGATGAATTAAAAGCACACTTAAAAACTGGCTCAATGAAAGATGCCAATCTTTATCAGATTACTTATTCAGGTGAAGATTCATATCATCCACATTTAAGTGACATCATTAAATCCACTGGCGTCCACTTCTCTATTCTATCTGGCAACATTAGTTACATCAGAGATTTGCCATACGGACAATTACTTGTAGCCTTAAATGGTAGCGAAGAAGCACAAAGTAATGCTTTAAAAGAATTCTCAGCCAAAAACATCCATACATTAGCGGTTAATTTATAAATCATGTATACAGATTTCAAAGCATGGGCAAGCAGCGCCCTCCAAAGTTTAATTCAAGATACCTTCCCTAAAGTTAAAGTGAATATGCTTTGGGATGCAACAGAAGCAACATTACAAATGTTAATGGCATCATGGGCATTAACAACAGTGTTTGGCATTATCTTAGGCGTGGTTTTGTATTTAACAAGCCCAAAACAATTACTACAAAATAAAATTGTATATCCTGTGTTATCAATTTTTACGAATGTATTGCGCTCCATTCCATTCTTAATATTGATCATCTATTTGTTGCCTTATACAAAATTATTGGTCAACACATCTTTTGGTGTAAAAGGTGCAATCATTCCTTTAGCAATTGGCGCTATTCCCTTCTTCGCGAAACTCGTTGAAACATCTCTACGCGAAGTCAATAGAGGCATCATCGAAGCTGCTGTCAGCATGGGCACACCATTACACAAGATTGTTTTTTCTGTTTTGCTAAGAGAAGCTCGTCCGAGCATCATTGCAGGTGCAACGATTACAGGCATTCTATTACTATCATTCACAGCAATGGCAGGCGTTGTTGGTGCGGGCGGATTAGGAGATTTAGCCACAAGATTCGGCTTCCATCGCAATCAACCAGAAATTACTAACTTTGTGATTGTAATTATCATTATTATCGCGCAAACTATTCAATTAGTTGGCGATACATTTATGCGCCGATTAACGCGAAAATAACAACTATTTGGGATTATTGTAAGGAGCCGTAGCATGAAAAAATTAGCATCAGCATTGATTCTCTCTGCATTACCATTTTTAGCGAATGCACAAGATTCAATTAAAGTCGCAGCATCACCAGTTCCACATGCAGAAATTTTAGAACACGCACAAACATTAGCACCTGATTTTAAAATTGATGTTGTCGTTGTGACAGATTACGTTCTACCAAACTTAATGCTGGACGAAGGTGAAGTTGATGCAAATTTCATGCAGCATAAACCTTACTTAGATGAATTTAATAAAGCCAACAACTTAACATTAGTACCTGTTGGCAGTGTACATTTAGAACCATTGGGTGGTTATTCTAAAAAAATTACTGACATTAAAGCTATTACAGATAATAGCAAAGTAGCAATCCCTAATGATCCAACAAATGGTGGCCGTGCTTTAATTTTATTGCACAATAATGGCGTAATTACCTTGGAAGATCCAAAAAATATCTTATCAACTATTGCTGATATCAAAGAGAACCCAAAAAAATTATCTTTCCTTGAATTAGAAGCTCCGATGTTAGCGAAAGCTATTGACGAAGTTGATTTAGCTTTAATCAATACAAACTTTGCACTAGATGCAGGTTTAAATCCATTAAAGGATGCATTGATCATTGAAGATAAAAACTCCCCTTATGTTAATATTGTGACTGTAACAGCTGACAATAAAGATAAAGAGAATGTTCAAAAATTAATGAAAGTATTGAATTCACCAGAGATGAAATCTTTTATTGAAACAAAATATCAAGGTAGCATCTTACCTGGTTTCTAATCAAACCTAATTCAAGCAACCCATAGAAAGAGCCAATAACTATTGGCTCTTTTTTATTTTTTTATAACATTTTTACATTAATTATCAGAACAAGCTATAATAGAGAAATGGTCATCAAATCACATTGAAACACAACATTAGCCTAGCATTTTAATTCTAGGTATGATTGACTTTTATACTAAAAAGCAAGATAATGTTGCGTCTTATATTGTTTAAACTATTGGTTATATTTGGAGAATACCTTTGGCAAACTCAGCTCAAGCAAAAAAACGCGTACGCCAAGCGGAAAAACACCGTTTAGCAAACGCTTCATACCGTTCAATGACTCGTACTTATGTTAAGAAAGTATTGAAAGCTATTCAAGAAAACAACGTAGAAGCAGCTAAAGATGCGTTGAAAAAAGCACAAGGCGTTTTAGATCGCGCAGCAAACAAAGGCTTGTTTCACAAAAAAACAGCAGCACGTTTGGTAAGCCGTTTGAACGCAAGAATCAAAGCAATTGCTGCTTAATTCTTAAGTTTCAAAAAAAGCCCTTTTCAGGGCTTTTTTTACATCTGCAATATTATTTCAAGACAATTTTACTACGTTTCTTCAAATACACTAAAATGTGTTCAATAGACTCTCTAAAGTCCTTTAATTGTTTAACTCCAAGCTCATCTGTCGGCTTTAAAGACTCCAACAAGCTTGCAGCAACCTCATCTATATAACGCTGATAGTTTGAACTTACTTGATGCGTATTCACTAATACCAATTCTTCATTAACACCCAATAAGTGCTTTAAAACTTGCTGATACAAAAGTGCATGAGCAAAACCTTTAACTCTTGTTACTCGTTCGCCATTTTTGATAAAATTACGCCCAAAAATCATAGATAAGTAATATAAAGTAGACAAGCCTTGACAGCTTTTAAATTCTTTAGAAAAGTTATAAAACTCAAAATTTAGATCATTCAACAACTCATTCATCTGTTTAGGCAACAACCTAATTGTATTGATATTCACATCAACAACACGATGTGATAACCCTTCTGATGCAACATTAAAATGCTCCACAAGCTTAGAAAAATCATTATCACTCGTGATGACTAAAAAATTTGGCGATAATGGCATACAATCTCCTTTCTATGCGATGACATTTATCAATCCACACAAATAAAAATAAATGTAAAGAAATGATAATTATAACATATGTAATTATTTTAACTAGAGATGAAAAAAAAGCCCTGCATATGCAGGGCTGATCTTTAATCATTGATTCACGGCTATAGTATTAACCTAACTTACCATGACAATGTTTATATTTTTTACCTGAACCGCAAGGACAATCATCATTGCGCCCTACATTTGAAAAGTCTATTTCTCGTCCAGTAAGCTCACCAGCATCACTGAATGTACGCTTCATTAAAAGTTCACTTGCATCAGCTTCATTACTATCTTCTGGCAACAAGTTCACTTCTTGCTCTTCTGTTACTGTTGGCAATTCAATTTTCAAACGGCTTAAGTACACAATTGTATCGTAATAGATACGATCCAACATTTGCTCAAACATACTGAATGCTTCTTTCTTATACTCTTGCTCTGGGCGTTTTTGAGCATAAGCACGCAATTGAATACCTTGACGTAAATAATCCATCGCTGCCAAATGATCTTTCCAATTGTGATCCAATAATTGAAGTAAGATATTTTTCTCAAACCCTTTGAAATTCTCTTGATCAACGATTGATATTTCTTCATCAGAATCTGGTAATTTCACAAATTGTTTAGAATGATATGCTTGCTTATTCATCTCAATTAAACGATCCATAACTTTCTGATCGTCCAACTCTTGATCTTCTTCTAACCAATCTGATAATTTCACATCCATCAAGAAGTCACGAGATAATTTCTCTTCCAAACCTTCCATATCCCATTGCTCTGGGAATGATTGCGGTGGAATATGTTTTGCAACCAAATCGCGGAATACTGTTTCACGAATAGCATCAATAGCAGGACCAACATCAGATGCAGCCAATATATCATCACGCTGTTGATAGATAACTTTACGCTGATCATTGGCAACGTTATCGTATTGCAATAAGTTCTTACGCATTTCAAAGTGATGTCCTTCTACTTTACGCTGAGCATTCTCAATCGAACGGCTGATCCATTTATGTTCCAACGGAATACCATCGCCCATACCTAATTTTTTCATCATATTGTAAGCAGATGGCGATGTAAAAATACGCATCAAGTTATCTTCTAATGACAAATAGAAACGAGATGAACCAACGTCACCTTGACGACCAGAACGACCACGCAACTGATTATCAACACGACGTGATTCATGGCGCTCTGTACCGATGATATGTAATCCACCTTCAGCTAGAACTTTATCATGACGTTTTTGCCATTCTGATTTCAACGCTGCTTTTTCTGCTTCTGTTGCATCTGGATGACTAGCCATTTCCATAGCAAAGTTACCGCCCAATACGATATCTGTACCACGGCCAGCCATGTTAGTTGCGATTGTCACTGCACCAGGCTGCCCTGCTGCACCTACAATATAAGCTTCTCTTTCATGCTGCTTTGCATTCAAAACTTCATGAGGAATTTGACGATCATTCAACATTTTAGCAATCAACTCTGAAACTTCTACAGATGCTGTACCCACCAATACTGGCTGTCCTGCTTCACGACAATGTACGATATCTTTGATGATTGCTTCATATTTTTCTCTTTGGGTAAGGAAAATTAAATCACCATAGTCTTTACGTTGAATAGGTTTATTCGTTGGAATGACTACAACTTCTAAACTATAAATTTCTAATAATTCAGGTGCTTCAGTATCTGCTGTACCAGTCATACCAGATAATTTTTCATAAATTCTGAATAAGTTCTGGAATGTAATGGATGCCAATGTTTGGTTTTCAGGCTTAATTTGCACGCCTTCTTTCGCTTCAATTGCTTGATGCAAACCATCTGACCAACGGCGACCAGATAATGTACGGCCTGTATGTTCATCAACAATAACAATCTCACCATCTTTGATCAAATAATCCACATCTTTGCGGAATAAATGATGTGCACGCAAGCAGCTATCTAAATGATGATAAAGCTTCAAGTTATTTGCATCATATAAGCTTTCGCCTTCTTTCAACAAACCCGCTTGAACCAATAAATCTTCTGCGTGCTCATGGCCAATTTCTGTCAATAATACTTGACGATCTTTTTCATTAATCGTGAAATCATTGTCACCATTTTCATCAGCTTTCACTAAATGAGGAACGACTAAGTTGATTGCCTGATAAAGCTCTGCGGTACCTTCGGCTGGGCCTGAAATGATCAACGGCGTTCTTGCTTCATCGATTAAAATTGAGTCAACTTCATCGATTACTGCAAAATTTAAAGGACGTTGTACTTTCTGTTCTGGCTGGAAACTCATATTGTCACGCAAATAATCGAAACCAATTTCATTATTTGTACAATAAGTAATATCGCAATTGTAAGCGGCTTTCTTCTCATCAGGGCCTTGCTCAGATACGATGACACCAACAGATAAACCCATCCAATTATATAAGCGCCCCATTTCTGTTGCATCGCGTTTGGCCAAGTAGTCATTCACTGTTACAACGTGAACGCCTTTACCTTCCAAAGCATTCAAGTAAACAGCCAATGTTGCCACCAATGTTTTACCTTCACCTGTGCGCATTTCAGCAATGCGACCTTGATGAAGCGTAATACCACCGATCATCTGAACATCATAATGACGCAAACCTAAAACACGTGTACTTGCTTCACGAATCGTTGCGAATGCTTCTGGTAACAATTTATTTAAAGAAGTACCTTCTTGGATACGTTCACGAAATTTAACTGTCTGTTGTTTTAATTCTTCGTCAGACATTGCTTGCATCGTAGGTTCTAATGCATTAATTTGTTTAACGATTTTGAAAGCATCTTTGACCAAACGGTCATTTCGAGTTCCAAAAATCTTTTTTGCAATCGCACCAAACATGGCATTCCTTCTATATAGTAAAAATATAAATTAACAGTGTATTTTAACGTATTTTAACGTCAAAAAGAACTTATTGATGTGATACCCAGTTATTTCTATGGATGAGCTCTTCTGATATCACATAACCTAATTTATTAATGATGTCATTCGATGCTGTTTTCAAGAGCAACTTTACTTCTTCTGAATTATAGTTACACAACCCACGCCCAAGTTCTTCACCTTTAACGTTCACACAAGAGATGATATCACCACGCTGAAAAGAGCCTTTGACATCGATCACGCCAATCGGCAACAAACTCTTTTTATGTGTTAATAATGCTTTTTCAGCACCTTCATCCACCACAACCTTGCCAAATACATGTGCTTGATTCAATATCCAACGTTTTTTGGCTGCCATTGTCGTGTGCTCTGGCTCAAATTGTGTACCTATCTCTTCGCCAGCAGCAACTTTTAATAAACCATCTTCAGATTTACCATAAACAATGTATGTTTCTGTCCCTGAAGTTGCAGCCTTTTGTGCAGCTTTCACTTTGGTATACATACCACCTTTACCTAAGCTTCCACCTTCTGGACTTGCCATATCCAGTAATGCAGGATCCATCGCACGAACCTTGCTCAATAATTGAGCATCTTTATTTTTACGAGGATCCGCGTTATACAAACCTTTTTGATCTGTCAGAATAATATAAGTATCTGCTTCAATTAAGTTTGCCACCAATGCGCCTAATGTATCATTGTCACCAATACAGAATTCATCATAAGAAACTGTATCATTTTCATTGATCACAGGAATGACATTATGATTAATCAAAGCATTGAGCGTTGCACGTATATTTAAATAACGAGTGCGATCTAATGCATCTTCATGCGTTAACAAAACCTGTGCCGCCATTAAACGATATTTTTGCAATGCCGTTTGCCATGCTTCTACTAATTTTGCTTGCCCAACAGCTGCGGCCGCTTGAAGCTCACTTAATTCCTTGGGTCGTTCACTCCAGCCCAATCGTTTCATACCTGCTGCTACAGCACCCGATGAAACAACAACAATCTTATAACCTTTCGATTGTAAATTTGCGATTTGCGCAGCGTAATCATCCAATAAAGAATAATCAATACCAATGCCACCATTCGTGATCATTGCACTGCCGATTTTAATTACCCAAAGAGTTTCTTTTTCCATACAATTCATATTATGATGTCAAGTTCAAGCAAAATTAATTTGCACAAAAATAAATTAAGGTTTGTTGCAGGGGATTATCATAGCAAACTTACCTTAGCTTGTTTCCATTTTAGGATGTTAAATTTAGAGGTGGTTTTAAAATGGCCAAAACGCTTTACGATAAATTGTGGGAAGCCCACGTTGTGCGTACCGAAGAAGATGGTACTGCATTGTTATACATTGATAGACATATCATTCATGAAGTCACAAGCCCACAAGCTTTTGAAGGACTTCGACTGGCTAATCGTGAGCTCTGGCGTAAAAACTCCATCATCGCAACACCTGATCACAATACTCCAACAACACCTGGCTTTACGACGATTGAAGATCCAATCTCTCGCTTGCAAGTTGATACTTTAGATCAAAATGCACGCGCAGCTGGTGTAACTTACTTCCCTGTTGGGGATATTCGCCGTGGTATCGTACATGTCGTTGGCCCTGAACAAGGCGCGACATTACCCGGAATGACTGTTGTTTGTGGAGATTCGCATACAGCAACTCATGGCGCATTTGGCGCTCTCGCTTTTGGCATTGGCACAAGCGAAGTTGAACATGTTATGGCAACATGTTGTTTAGTACAAAAAAAATCCAAATCAATGAACATCATTGTAGATGGTGATTTACCAAAAGGTGTTACTGCTAAAGATATCGTACTTGCGATCATTCGTGAGATTGGTACTGCTGGCGGCACTGGTTATGCCATCGAGTTCTCAGGCAGTGCAATTCGTGCATTATCTATGGAAGGTCGCATGACTATTTGCAACATGGCAATCGAAGCAGGTGCTCGTGTTGGCATGGTTGGTGTGGATAATACAACATTAGAGTTTGTGAAAGATCGCCCATTATCACCTAAAGGTGAAATGTGGGATCAAGCAGTTGAATATTGGAATGCATTACATTCAGATGAAGGTGCTCACTTTGATAAAGTGATTACTTTGAATGCTGAAGATATCAAACCACAAGTCAGTTGGGGCACAAGCCCTGAGATGGTGATTGGCATTGATGAAATGATTCCAGATCCAGCTAAAGAAACTGATTCTGTGAAACGTACAGGTATGGAAAAAGCATTGGCATATATGGATTTGCAGCCAAACATTCCATTATCAGCAATTCCTTTGACTAAGATATTCATTGGCTCATGCACAAACTCACGCATTGAAGATTTACGTGAAGCCGCATTCATCGCAAAAGGCAAAAAAGTTGCCAATAATATTTTGCAGGCAATGATTGTACCAGGTTCAGGCTTAGTGAAAGAACAAGCAGAAAAAGAAGGGTTAGATAAAATTTTCTTAGAAGCGGGCTTTGAATGGCGTGAACCAGGTTGCTCCATGTGTTTGGCAATGAATAATGATCGCTTAAATGCAGGTGAACATTGTGCTTCAACATCCAACCGTAATTTTGAAGGTCGTCAAGGTGCAGGTGGTCGTACGCATTTAGTGAGCCCTGCAATGGCAGCAGCTGCTGCAATAACTGGGCATTTTGTTGATGTTCGCACGTTGATTTAAGGAGATCGTAATGAAACAATTCACAACACATCAAGGCATTGCTGTTGCGATTGATCGCCCAAATATCGATACAGATGCGATCATTCCAAAACAATTCTTAAAATCCATCCAACGTTCTGGCTTTGGCGTTAATCTATTTGATGAATGGCGTTATACAGACGTTGGCGAGCCAGGCATGGATAATTCAAATCGTCCATTAAACAAAGAATTTTCATTGAATCAACCACGATTCAAAAATGCATCCATTTTAGTTGCCCGTGAAAACTTTGGTTGTGGTTCATCGCGTGAGCATGCTGTATGGGCTTTGGATGATTATGGCTTCAGATCTGTGATCGCACCAAGCTATTCAGATATCTTCTTCAATAACTGTTTTAAAAATGGTGTATTACCAATTGTGCTTTCTGCCAAAGATGTTGATACAATTATACAGTTAATCAATCAACATGAAGGATTGGAAATCGAGATTGATCTACCTGAACAGCAAGTGGTTTGTAAGCTAGACGATAAAGCATTGCATCAACCATTCTCATTCAATGTAGATGAATTCCGTAAATATTGTTTACTCAATGGATTTGATGACATTGGGCTAACTCTTCAACATACTGATGATATTAAAGCTTATGAAGCGCGAATGAAACAGAAAACGCCATGGGTTTTTATGGATCATTCCCTATAATATTTTTATTTAACAAATTTTAGACTTTATGAAAACTACAGAAATACGCCGTAAATTTTTAGACTTCTTCATCTCAAAAGGACATACAGAGGTTTCTTCGAGCTCGCTCGTTCCTCACAATGATCCGACGCTTTTATTCACGAACGCAGGTATGAACCAATTCAAAGATCTATTCTTAGGATTGGAAAAACGCAACTACGTACGAGCCACATCATCACAACGCTGTGTTCGTGCTGGTGGTAAGCACAATGACTTAGAAAATGTTGGTTTCACAGCGCGTCACCATACTTTCTTTGAAATGCTGGGGAACTTCAGCTTCGGCGATTATTTCAAAAAAGAAGCCATTGAATTTGCTTGGGAATTATTAACAACAGTTTATATGTTCCCTGCTGAAAAATTAACGGTGACTGTATTCCATACAGATGATGAAGCTTTTAACATTTGGCGCGACGTGATCGGTGTGCCTGAAGAGCGCATCATTCGTCTTGGCGTGAAAGATGACGGTAGTTCTGATAACTTCTGGCAAATGGGTGATACAGGTCCTTGTGGCCCTTGTTCTGAAATTTTCTACGATCATGGCGATCAAATTTGGGGCGGTCCTCCAGGATCTCCTGAAGAAGATGGCGATCGTTTCATCGAAGTATGGAACTTAGTTTTCATGCAGTTTAACCGTGATGAATCTGGCAGATTACATCCTTTACCAAAGCCATCTGTAGATACAGGTATGGGTTTAGAGCGCTTGGCAGCTGTTTTACAAGGTGTTCATGGCAACTATGAAATTGATATTTTCCAATCATTGATCAAGGCTGCAGCTCAAGCAACAAATACAACTGATTTAGCGAACAATTCATTGAAAGTTATCAGTGATCATATTCGTTCAGTGTCTTTCTTGATTGCAGATGGCGTTTTACCATCTAATGAAGGCCGTGGCTATGTATTGCGCCGTATCATTCGTCGTGCTGTGCGTCATGGTTACAAATTAGGTCAAAAAGATATTTTCTTCAATACATTAGTACCAACATTGGCTGATGTAATGGGTGATGCTTATCCTGAATTGATCGAGAAAAAATCTCACATTCAAGATGCAATCAAACAAGAAGAAATTCGCTTTGCTGAAACGTTAGAGCACGGTTTGAAATTGTTAGAAGTGGATATCAAAGCTTTGAATGGTGCTAAAACGATCTCTGGCGAAACAGTTTTCAAGCTGTACGATACATACGGCTTCCCTGTTGACTTAACAAATGATATCGCACGTGAGCAAGGCTTAGAGCTTGATATGGCTGGTTTTGAAGCTTGCATGGAAGAACAACGTGCTCGTGCTCGTGCTGCAAACCAATTCAGTGCAGAAAAAACTGTAGCTGTTGATTTAGATAAACCAGTTGAGTTTGTTGGCTACACAGAAAACCATTTAGATACAATCATCTTAGAATTAGCAAAAGATGGCGAATTAGTAGATGCATTATCTGAAGGTGATCAAGGTATCATCGTTTTAGAACGCACACCTTTCTATGCTGAATCTGGTGGTCAAGTGGGTGATCATGGTTCTATTTCAATCGGTGAAAACTTATTCATCGTTGAAGATACAAAAAAACAAGGTGATGCAATTCTTCATTTTGGCCATGTTTCTAAAGGTTCTTTCAAAAAAGCGAACCAAGTTCATGCGAAAATTGATGAGCAATACCGTGACGATATTCGTAAAAATCACTCTGCAACACACTTATTGCACAATGCATTACAAGATATTTTAGGCAGCCACATTGAACAAAAAGGTTCTTTGGTAACTTATAATCGCTTACGCTTTGACTTCTCCCACAATGCACCAATTCCATTGGAAGTATTGCAACAAATTGAATGGCATGTAAACCAAGCAATCATTGCTAATAATCCAGTTGAAATTCAAACCATGCCAATTGATGATGCTAAAGCTAAAGGTGCAATGGCTCTATTTGGTGAAAAATATGGTGATGAAGTTCGTGTTGTTGAAATGGGCGATTCTTTAGAATTATGTGGTGGTACTCACGTAGCTCGCACAGGTGATATTGGCCAATTCAGAATCATTCAAGAATCAGGCATTGCATCTGGCGTTCGCCGTATTGAAGCAGTGACTGGCTTGCATGCATTATCTTTGGTTCAAAGCAATGTACGTTTGATCGTTGAATTATCTGAAGCATTAAAATCAACACCAGAACAGATCCTTATTAAAATGCACCAAATGTTGAATGATCTAAAAGCAACAGATAAAGCATTACAACAAGCTAAATCTAAATTGGCATTGGTTGCAAGTGATGAAATTTTAGCAGAAGCACAAGAAATCAATGGCACGAAAGTAATCATTGCTCATGTGCCTGAAGTAGAAACTAAGCTATTACGTGAATTGGCAGACAAATTACGTGATCAATCACAAGGCATTGTATTACTAGGTTCAGCTGTAGATGGCAAAGCAACATTAGTTGCAGTGATTGAGAAATCTTTAACAGCTAAAGTGAAAGCAGGTGACTTCGTGAATGTTGCAGCTGCAATCGTTGGCGGTAAAGGTGGCGGCCGTCCTGATTCAGCAACAGCTGGTGGGCAAGATGGTTCTAAAGTTCAAGAAGCTCTAGATGCAGCAAAAGCTTGGATTCAAGACAAGATCTAATGATCACAATTTATAGATAATAAAAAAGCGGGATTCATTCCCGCTTTTTTGTGTTTCAAATCTATCAATGCTAATTAGCAATTAATGATCACTTTCATTGCATTTTCATCTGCTGCGTTCTTAAACACTTTATAAGCATGCTCAAGCTCACCAAATTTAAAGTGGTGTGTGATCATCTTATCTAATGGCAATTTGCCAGAACAGCACGTTTTTAAGAGCATATCCGTTGTATTTGCATTCACTAAGCCCGTGGTGATTTTTAAATTCTTAATCCACAACTTTTCTAAAGCGAAGCTCACAGCTTGACCATGAACACCAACGTTCGCAATATTACCGCCCTCTTTCACTACATGTTGGCAAACATCCCAAGTTTGTGGAATACCAACAGCCTCAATCGCGCAATCAACACCACGACCATTTGTCATTTTCAGAATACTTGCAATAGGTTCTTCTTTAGCTGAGTTAATGATTTTTGTTGCACCCATTTCCAAGGCCATTTTTAGGCGATTGTCATCCATATCCACCACAATCAACTCACTTGGAGAATATAATTGTGCTGTTAACAATGCTGCCATACCAATTGGGCCTGCACCAACAATTGCAACTGTATCACCAGGCTGAACATCACCATACTGAACGCCAATTTCATGAGAAGTCGGTAAAGCATCTGATAATAATACTGCGATATCTTCGGATAAATTATTGGGTAAATGATACAAGGACGTATCAGCAAATGGCGTGCGAACATATTCAGCTTGTGTGCCATCGATCATGTAACCCATGATCCAACCACCACCATTCATGCAGTGAGCATTCAATTGCTTTTGGCAGTTTTCACAAGTACCGCAGCGACTCACACAAGAAATGATAACCTTATCACCCTTTTTGAAATTCTTAACCGCACTGCCGACTTCTTCAACAATACCAACACCTTCATGCCCTAAAATACGGCCATTAAAGCTACCTGTTTTCTCTTTGGCTGTCGCTTCAATTTCTGGGTTCTTCCCTTTCATAATGCCAAGATCTGTGCCGCATATTGTTGTCGTTGTTAATTTTATGATTGCATCTGTTGGTTCAAGAATTTGTGGCACTGCTCGTTCTTCAAAGCGTAAATCATCCGCTCCATAATAGACCATTGCTTTCATTGTTTTTTGCATCACTAATCCTCCTTAAATAGAGTTATATAGTTATAGAGTACGCAACAACTTGAATGAATCAAGATTCAAACATCATAGCGAATAAACAGCGCTGATTCAATCTAATAACAATACTTAATTGAGTATTTGTAAACCTTCTAAAACTCAAAGATACGAAATATTTTTGATCGTTTTTTACACAACCTCATTCATCTAATTTCCTTAAACCTTTTGGATTAAAGTTTGATAATTAATAATTTTTTAATTTCGATAACGAGAAAAAGACTAATTAGCATTAACATTTAAGACAAATACATATTTGACTATTGCTGCTAATTGACAATAATTACCAAATGTAATTGTAAACCACCAATTTATTTTACGTTTCATTCTCAAGGAATATCATGCAGTCCTATAATACAAATCACGTTTTTAAACGCAGCCTACTTGCCTGTGCTGTCGTAACATTTTTAGCACCGATTTCATTCGCACAAGAAGAACAAGTTAATAGCAATGAAACAATTGAAGAATTAGAAAACTTCTCACAAGAAACATCAGCCATTGATTTATCTAAAGTTGTAGTAACAGCTGGCGGTTTCAGCCAAGAAGTTAAAAGTGCACCCGCTTCAATTTCTGTAATTTCTAAAGCAGAATTAGATAACGCGCCCTTTCGTGATGTGACAGATGCATTAAAAGATGTTCCAGGTGTCGTCATTACGGGTGGCGGCGCAAGCCAAGACATTAGTATTCGTGGTATGGCACCGCAATACACATTAATGATGGTAGATGGCAAACGTCAAAGCTCACGCGAAACTCGTCCAAATAGTGATGGCGCGGGTATTGAACAAGGTTGGGTTCCGCCATTGGCTGCGATTGAAAGAATCGAAGTTGTCCGTGGTCCAATCTCTTCTCGTTATGGCTCAGATGCGATGGGCGGTGTTGTTAACATCATCACAAAAAAAGTAGCCGATAAATGGGGCGGGAATATCCGTACAGATTTTACGCTGACAGAAAGCTCTGATAGAGGTAATACAAATACAACAGAATTTTATTTAGCAGGCCCATTAATTGCTGAAACTTTAGGTTTACAACTCTATGGTAAGCATTCAGGCCGCGAAGAAGATAAAGTTAACAAAGGCTTCCCTGAACAACGCCTACAAAATTTTGGTGGTAAATTATCTTTTGTACCAGTGAAAGGTCAAACATTCGAATTAGAAGCTGGAATGGGCTTTCAAAAGCGTTTCAGCCATGTTGGTAAGACAATTGCTGAGTTCAATGATAAAGGTAAACGTAATAAAGACTCAGAAAATAAATATAAAAGAAATAATTTTTCTCTCAGATATTTAGGTGAGTTTGACGGTGGCATCACAAGTGATTTCTTAATCTCACACGAAGAAAATAATAACTACTCTCGTGATATGAAGGTTAAAAATTTTGAAGTATCTGGCAATGTTATCGTTCCTATTGAAACACATACTGTGACATTAGGCGGACAATACCGCACAGAAAAGTTATCTGATGCTGGCAACCAAATCAATCCTGCTTTAAATAAAGTTGAACGTTGGGCATATTCATTTTTCATTGAAGATGAATGGTGGTTATTAGATAACTTCGCTTTAACTGGTGGCTTACGTTACGATTATGATGAAAATTATGGCGGTGAATTTACACCAAGATTATACGCTGTATGGAATATCGACGATGTATGGACATTAAAAGGTGGCATGTCTAAGGGCTATTCTGCACCTGGTTTACGTCAATCAACAGACGGTTGGGGACAAATCAGCGGCGGCGGCATGTATGCTATTGATGGTGTGATTTTAGGTAACTCAAACTTAAAACCTGAAAAAACAACCAACTATGAAATCAGCACATCATTTACGCCTAATGAAACATTAGACATTAATGCTACTGCATTCTATACAAAGTTCAAAGATAAAATTGAAACAACTCGTGTTTGTAACATGATTGGTTATGGTGGTACTGATGCAACCTGTCTTTATAATGGCACTGAGTTCTGGTACATCGATGAAAGAACAAACGTTGATAATGCAAAACTTTATGGATTTGAACTTGCAGCAAGATGGCAACCTATTGATACATTGACACTTTCAAGTAGCTATACCTATACCAAAACAAAAATTACAAGCGGTGATAAAAAAGGCACACCATTAAATCGTGTACCTGACCATTTATTCAATATTAAAACTGATTGGCAATTTGCACCACAAACAAATGCATGGGCAAAAGTTAGTTATCATGGCAAAGAGAAAGCATCCACATCACGTGGTGGTCCATTAGATAAGCAATATAATGGCTATACAATCGTTGATTTAGGTATGTCATATAAATACAACAACGATACTAATATCTATGGTGGGATCTATAATCTCACAGATAAAAAGATTGATGATGATAATTACGGAAAACGCTTAGATGGCCGTCGTTATTGGATTGGTGTGAGCATCGATTTCTAAGTTTTCTATTCAATTATATTTAGTTTTAAAAGAGCACTATTTTATAGTGCTCTTTTTTATTGTTAAATTTACAAGATATTGACAATATTTTGATCGTTTATTATACAAAAAAATATTTTGTAAACCTATCAATTATCACAAATAAAAACTAATACATTGATTACTAATAATATTTAATAAATTTTCTATAAACACCATAATTTCCTTTAAAACCATGTAAACCATTATTATTTGACTATTTATATTATTTAGTAATAATAATCATTCTCAATTGATTCTAATTACTTAATTTTATAGTCTGAGGTTTTAATGTCACCCAATATCACTCTTCCCTCCTTTAAACATAGTTTGGTCGCAATTGCTGTATTTGCACTAATTTCTCCAATATCATTCGCTCAAGAAGAAAAAATTAATAATAATGAGACGATTGAAGAACTAGAAAACTTCTCACAAGAAACATCAGCGATAGATTTATCGAAAGTTGTTGTAACTGCTGGTGGTTTCAGTCAGGAAGTTAAAAGTGCACCAGCATCCATCTCTGTTGTATCTAAAGCAGATTTAGACAACGCACCATTTCGTGACGTAACAGATGCACTAAAAGATGTTCCAGGAGTAGTGATTACAGGCGGGGGCGCAAGCCAAGATATAAGTATTCGTGGTATGGCACCACAATACACATTAATGATGGTGGATGGTAAACGTCAAAACTCACGCCAAACTCGTCCAAACAGTGATGGCTCTGGCATTGAACAAGGATGGATTCCACCATTAGCAGCGATTGATCGTATTGAAGTTGTACGTGGCCCAATGTCATCTCGTTATGGTTCTGATGCAATGGGTGGTGTTATCAATATCATCACTAAAAAAGTATCGGATAAATGGGGCGGTAATGTTCGTACTGACTATACAGTCCAACATGATTCAGATGAAGGTAATGGAAGCAATACAGAATTCTATTTAAATGGCCCTATTATTCAAGAAATGTTGGGTTTACAGCTTTATGGTAAATATTCTAACCGACAAGAAGATGAAGTCATTGGTGGCAATCCAGAACAGCGCATCGAAAATATTGGTGGTAAATTAACTTTTGTGCCAGTTAAAGGCCAAACTTTTGAAGTAGAATATGCTTCTGGCTTCCAAAAACGTTTTTGGAATGCTGATAAATCAGCTGCTAAATCATCAGATAATAAGTATAAAAGAAATAACGGATCATTACGCTACACTGGTGAATTCGATGGCGGAATCATTGCAGACTTAATTGTTTCTCATGAAAAGAATAATAACTATTCACGTAATATGATTGTTAAAAATACCGAAGTGAATGGTAATGTGATCATCCCTATGGGAACACATACTGTAACTGTTGGTGCACAATATCTTGACGAAAAATTAACAGATACAAATAACAAATTCAATACATCAACGAATACAACAAATAATATTTCTCGTAAAAGTTACGCTTTCTTTATCGAAGATGAATGGTGGCTACTAGATAATGTTGCATTAACAGCTGGCCTTCGTTATGACCATGATGAAAACTTTGGTAGCCATTGGTCTCCAAGATTGTATGGTGTTTGGAACATTGATGAAGCATGGACACTAAAAGGTGGTATTTCTACAGGTTATAGAACTCCTTCCATTCGTCAAGCTGTTGCAGATTGGGGACATGGTACAGGTGGTGGTGGTAGCAACAGTGTAATTTTAGGCAATCCAAACTTAAAACCTGAAAAATCCATTAACTATGAAATTGGTTTAAACTTCGCTCCAGATGAAAACTTGGATATCAATTTAACTATATTCCATACCAAGTTTAAAGATAAATTACAGAATATTACACTTTGCCAATCACCTGAAGCCCCTAAAGGCAAATATGATTCTTCATATGACAAATGCCAAGCACCTAATGGACAGATGTTCTACTTCATCCAAACTAACCAAAACATTGATAGTGCAAAACTAGAAGGTGTTGAATTAGCAGCAAGCTGGAGACCTGTTGAAGAAGTAACATTGTCCACAAGCTATACTTATACAAAAACAGAACAAACAAGTGGCAAAAACAAAGGTGACCCTTTAAACCGTATCCCTAAACATCTGTTAAATGTGAATGCTGATTGGCAGTTTACGCCTCAAGCTAATATCTGGGCTAAAGCGAGCTATCGTGGTAAAGAAACACAGTTATCGCGCGGCGGAGCAAAAGGTACAGAATATCCAAGTTATACAATGGTTGATATTGGTGGGTCATACAAGTTTGATGATCGCACAAGTTTCTTTGCAGGCGTGTACAACGTAACAAACAAGAAAATTGATAATCTAACTTTTGGTAAGAGCTTAGAAGGTCGCCGCTATTGGGTTGGTGTTAGTGTAGATTTCTAATTTAAATAATTATTTAAAGTTCTATGTATCAAAAGGGTTCTATTAGTAGAACCCTTTTTTGCATTTATGATTTACAAAATACTGACAAAAATGATCGATTTTTAATCAGCAACATAAATAGTGTAAACCAGATATATTTATAAAAAAACTTCTTACTAATTGATTTTAGATGTATTTTATTAAAATAAATTATGTCTCTTATTTTACCTTTGTTACTTGTAAATCTCACTCATTTGACTATTTATATTATTTGATAATAATTATCATTCTCATGAATTTTAATTAATTATTATCAGAGGTCTCAATGTCACGTAATATCGTTCAACCAATCTTTAAACATAGTCTAATCGCTTGTGCTCTTTTTACATTGCTCTCCCCTACTGCATTTTCTGAAGAGGTGAAAAAAGCTAATAATTCAGAAACAATTGAAGAATTAGAAAATTTTTCACCAGAAACATCTGCAATTGATTTATCAAAAGTCGTTGTAACAGCTGGTGGATTTAGCCAAGAAGTCAAAAGTGCCCCAGCATCTATTTCTGTTGTTACTCAGCAAGATATGCAGGAAGCACCTTTTAGAGATATTTCAGAAGCATTGAAAGATATCCCTGGCGTTAACGTTTCAGGTAAAGGCACAAGCGCGGATATTGCTATTCGTGGTATGGGACCACAGTACACTCTATTCATGGTAGATGGTAAACGCCAAGGATCACGCCAAGCTCGCCCTAACGGCAGCGAAGGGTTTGAACAAGGATGGATGCCACCATTATCTGCAATCGAACGCATTGAAGTTGTTCGTGGGCCAATGTCATCACGCTATGGCTCAGATGCAATGGGCGGTGTGATTAACGTGATCACTAAAAAAGTATCTGATGAATGGGGCGGTAGCTTGCGTTTAGAAACAACATTAGAAGATGAATCACACACAGGCAATACCCAAACAGCCGAATTCTATTTGAATGGCCCTTTGATCAAAGAAATGCTAGGGCTACAGTTATTTGGTAAATACTCCCATCAAGATGAAGGGAAATATACTTATAACTCAGCAAATAGCGTATTAGGAGGCTCTTCTGAACGTAAACTCCATAACTTAGTTGGTAAACTGACATTTGTACCCGTGAAAGGTCAAACCTTCGAGTTAGAAGCTGGTACAACCACACAACGCGATGAAAAAACCGTCGGTAAGAGCATAGAACCATCTGCACGTGCTGTAAATGCTGATGATACACACAGAAGAATACATCAATCAATTCGTTATTTAGGCGAATATGATAATGGTGTAACTTCAGACTTTGTCATCTCTAATGAAAAAACTGATAATAAATTCCGTAAAATTAATATCAAAAATTTAGACATCAATGGCAATTTGATCATCCCAATTGATACACATACAGTAACCATTGGTGGGCAACATAGAATAGAAAAACTAGATGCTACTGATAACCGTGTTGCTGGTGGGCCAAGCAAATTAGAACATAAAACCTTTGCATTCTTTATGGAAGATGAATGGTGGATGTTGGATAACTTCGCTATCACAGGTGGATTGCGTTACGACCATGATGATAAATATGGCAGCAACTTCACACCAAGAATTTATGGCGTTTGGAACATTGATGAAGCATGGACATTAAAAGGTGGAATTTCTTCTGGCTATGCAGCACCAAGTTTACGTCAAACATCAGAAGTTTGGGGGCAACAAACTGGCGGTAGAGCCAATCAAGGCAATCCTAGAAAACGTGGTATGATTCATGGTAATCCAGATTTAAAACCTGAAAAAACTTTAAACTATGAAATTGGTTTAAACTTTTCACCCGATGAAACATTGGATACCACAGCTACTATTTTCTACACAGAGTTTAAAGATAAAATACAGATTGTCGATATCAAACCTCTCATCAAAGATCATGAACAACCTTATATTGGCCCTGATGGCTTTGAATATGGATTCATTCAAGGTTATGTGAATGCAGATCGTGCAAAATCAAAAGGCTTAGAGTTATCTGCCCGTTGGAAGCCAATTGAAGATATTACATTATCTGGTAACTATACATGGATTCGCACTGAAATTACTAAAGGTAAATATAAAGGTGCAGGCTTTACTCAAACGCCAAAGCACATGCTGAATATTCAAGCTGATTGGCAATTCATGCCACAAGCACATGTTTGGACAAAAATGAATTATCGTGGCAAAGAGATCTCATTAAACAGAGATGGTGGCCCTGGTGATCGTTATCCTGGTTACACGACATTCGATTTAGGTGGCTCTTATAAATTAGATAAGAATACAAACTTCTATGCTGGCATCTACAATATTGGTAATAAAAAAATCAGAAATACAGATTTAGATCATACAATTGATGGTCGCCGTTATTGGATTGGTGTGAATATAGATTTCTAAATCTATCATTGTTTAAAAATCTAAGCGCTATTCGTAGCGCTTTTTTTGTAACTTAGTATACTCAATAGATTAATATAAAAATAATATGGGATGAACATGCAAAAGACATTCACTGTCATGATATTAGGCGGTTATGGAAATTTTGGGCAACTCATTGCAACAGCGTTGAGCCAAGAAGAAAATATTTCTATTATCATTGCAGGGCGTAATGAAAATAAAGCAAAAGCTTTAGCCAATCAACTCAATTGTCAGTATACAAAGTTAGATGTTCATCAAGATGACCTTGTCCAAGCCTTCCATACTAATTCTGTTCAACTCGTTATTTCAACGGTTGGTCCTTTTCAAAACCAATCTCATGATATTGCTCAGGCTGCGATTGATGCAGAAATTCACTATATTGATTTAGCTGATTCCCGAGAATTTGTTGAAAACATTACGCAATTCGATTCTATTGCTCAAGCAAAAGGGTTATTTATTTGCTCTGGCGCAAGCACTGTTCCAAGTTTAAGTAGTGCTGTCATCAACCATTTTATACCTGAATATGCACAACTTAGCCATATCGATATTACGCTCAGTGCTTCAGAAAAAGTTCCAGGTATCAGCACATTATCTGCTGTGCTCAGCTATTGTGGTCAAAAATTTACTATTTGGAAAAATCAACAATGGCAAGAAGTTTATGGATTGCAAAACTTAACCCATCAAAAATTTTATCATTTACCCAATAAGCGTTGGGTATGCAATTGTAGCGTGCCAGATCTTGCATTATTTCCCTTGAATTACCCAACCGTACAACAAGTAACGTTTAAAGCTGGCGTGGGCATTAGCATCGTGCAAATTAGTTCATGGGTAGTTTCGTGGCTCAAGCGATATCACATCATTCAACAACCACTCAAGCATGTTAATTTATTCTATAAAATCGCCCAGCAGTTTGAACGTTTTGGCGATGGTTTAAGTGGTATGCAAGTAAAATTAAAAGGCACAGATCATCAACAAAAGCCGCTCACAATTAATTGGGAAATTATTGGTTATGAAAATGAAGGGCCAAATATTCCCTGCTTTGCTTCCATTATTTTAACGCGAAAACTAGCCCACAATATGATCGATAAACGAGGGGCTTTCTCTAGTATGAACCTAATTACATTAGATGAATATTTACATGAGCTGAAAGATATTCATATCCAAACATTTACTGACAAAAATTAATTAAAATCAAAATGGTAATCAACATCAAATTTATTTGTATTAGAATGAGTTATTATAATAAGCAGTACTTCAAACTAAAAATTGATAACAATTAGAGGTGAGCATCATGGCCATCAAAAATATTTTAACGTTGTGCGATCAAGATAAATTAAAGATTATTGAAGAAAACTTAGAAAAACAATTCTCTGCGATTTATAGAACATATGGTGTTTTGGCTCAAAAACAATATAAAGTTAGCTCTGAACTCATCATTAAAGAATTGAAAAATGCTCAATATGAGTTTTTTAACTATGCTGACTTATTAACGAAAGAACTTCGTTTATCGACGGTTTATGATATTTCCAATCTATTGGCAACAGATCTTGTTCCTAACTCAACAAATAGAACTATTTTTATTCGTGGATTAGGGCCTGCAATGTTTTACCAACGCGCATTAACACGACTTGTTGGCATTGAAGAAAATATTGTGTGGAGCGGTTTTACGACAATGCACCCAATGGCACAAGATGTATTACCAAAATTATCTACGGACTATACTCGCTTTCTTGAAAAAGAAGAGCCTACAATTTTAGAGTTCCAAGCCGCAATCCAACGCTCTTTTGATGAAAGCATCGACTTTTTTGCTAAGCGTATCAAATTTACCAACTTCAAAAGTTGGTAAATTAAAATCATCTATTCAGCAGTTCAATATATATCGCTCCCTTTGGGAGTGATATATATTAATAGAGGTTTACCTCATCCCTGCTTCACCAGTCCAAAACCCAGAACACTCATTTTGTGTCAACTGATATGGAATGCAGTCCTCTGAAAGCATCCGTGAACGATACAGCTGAATGATATCTATAATATTTTCATCCAATGGTGATAAACGAATGATATCTACCAAGGGTTCCAACTCAGCATATTCATTGATTAAGTTATAGCAAAGCCCGCTTTGCATCTGAATACCATTCATTGTAAAAATGCGTTGATTATCTTGTGTAAATACTGCTTTGCCTGATGGATCCTGAATACATGCAATCTCACAATCCGCTTTATCTCGCCCAACATTGCGTGCTGTAAAACAACGTGCAGAATAAGACAGTGGCAAATAACCATAAGCTAACATTTCTTTTTCAAATTTTTGCCATATTCCCTGCGCTTCACACTCTTTTTGAATATCGTGCAACCATGCTTGAGATAACTCCACAGGAAAACACCAACGTTGCATGCCATTTCTTAGCATAACAGCCAAAGCTTCAGCGTTGTAGATATTCAATGCATGCCCAGCCACAAATGGTAATTGATTTTCCACACACAAATTAATGGCAGAAAAATCATTGGCTTCAATAGTGAATTCACCATTATTCACAGCTTTTTTAACATCTAATAACTTTGATGGGCTATCTACCAATGCTAATGATGTTAAAACGACCTCTTTGCCATGTTTGTGTAACTCTTTACCAATCTCCAACCAATCATTGAGTAATAGCTCTTGGCGCTTTGCACAGACCATTTCCCCAAGATAAACAATATCTACATCGCTTGTTTTGATGGCATCATAAAAATCATAAACTCTAGGCTTTTCCCAACAATAAAGAATCGGGCTCAATGATAATTTCATGCTTTTCTCCTTTATTCTTTATTGCCAATGGCGGTTGTAAGCACCTAAAGTGGTTTGCTTACCTTCAGAAATCTCACTCAATGCTTGATCCCACTGTGCTTTCACTTCAAAATCATTTGGCGATTTTTGGTAATAATCGATAGCTTCTCTCCATGTTTTTGCAACTTTAGCAACATAAGCAGGACTACGTTGGCGCCCTTCTATTTTCACTGATGCAATCCCCATTTTAAAGAAATCAGGAATCAATGAAATTGTATTCAAACTCGTTGGTTCTTCCATCGCATGAGAAAGAGAACCCTCAATATTGAATCGACCTTTACACAACGTTGGATAACCCGCATGCTCTGATTCTGAAAAGCGATCGATCAAAACATTATTTAAACGCGTTTCTTTGCCACCATTTTCAATTTCTCTCCATTCCACAAACTCTGCAGGAGAACAAGCACCTGCTGTATTCGGTGACTTTCCTGTTGTATAAGATGATAAGTAACAGCGCCCTTCTGCCATGATGCATAATCCACCAAAAGCAAAAACTTCCAATGGCACAGGTGATTCTTGTGCTAATTTTTTAACTTGATGAATAGGCAGAACTCTTGGAATTACGATGCGCTTCACATTAAATTCACGTTGATAAAATTTAATGGCTTCGATATTGGTTGCCGAAGCTTGTACGGATAAATGAATTTCCATCTCAGGATGTTTATTGGCAACATAATCTAAATTCGCAATATCCGCCAAAATTAAAGCATCCACACCTTCGCCTACAGAACGATCAATCGCACTTTTCCAAATATTGAAAGAAGAAGGATTTACAAAAGTATTAATGGCAACATGCAATTTTTTACCAAAGCTTTGTGTTGTTTTTACTGCCTCTTGTAATCGTTTCTCTGTAAAATTTAACCCTGGAAAATGGCGAGCATTCGTTTCATCTTTCAAACCGATGTAAACAGCATCCGCACCATTTTCAAACGCAGTTTTCAAAGCAGGTAAATTACCCGCTGGGCATAATAATTCCATAACGCCTCATTTATGATTAATATCAAAACGCTACTAAGATAGATTGTTTACAGTATGAGTGGTTTGATTGGAATCAATTTTGAGGTCGTTATGCAAATACCCGCTCAAGTTTCAAAGCATTTACCTGATATTTTACCAAAACTGTGCAAATATCATCTAAAGATAATGCCGAATCAATTAAAAATTCAATGCATTAACCTTGCTATGAATCATTTCTTTAAAGAAGCAATTACTGAAGGTGAACTGGATTTTTTAGAGAGTAAAACTTTTCAAATTAATGTGGATGATATTCATTATTCAACAACCATCACATTGCGAAATAATAAGCTGATAGCATTGAATCCCAATGAAAAAGCAGATGTGATATTAAAATCTACTTTCAATCCTTTAGTGCTATTAATCTCTAGGAAAGAAGATCCAGATACATTATTCTTCAATCGTGCTTTAGCAATTGAGGGCAATACAGCATTAGTTTTAGAAATTAAAAATTGGCTGGATAGTTTGGACTTTGATTTATTACCAAAGCCCATGCAAAAGGCATTAATTAACTATAGTGAAATGCTATAGATATAAAAAAATCCCGCATCGCGGGATCTTCATTTAATTCATCATTAATACTGATTACAGTACTAACTCACCTGACCAGATTTTACCGATCACTTCTAGTGTTTGATTAACACCTTCGCGTGCTGGCTTACGACGAACAGATGTATAAGCAATGATGTGACCATCTTCATAGTTTGGACTTGCCGTTGCATAAACCCAATAATAACGACCATCTTTACGTAAGTTTTTTACGAAACCACGCCAAGGCTTGCCTGATTGTACTGTATCCCATAAATCTTTAAAGATCACAGGTGGAACATCAGGATGACGTAAAATAGAGTGCGGTGAGCCTACCAATTCTTCTTCTGACCATGCTGACATTTCAACGAATGCTCTATTAGCATGTGTGATAATGCCGCGTGTATCAGTTCTCGAAACAATCAAACGACCATCTGGAT
>JBEBSR010000040.1:0-25718 GCA_040394195.1 Wohlfahrtiimonas larvae
CGCGCATTGGTGAAGGTTCGCCATTGGCAGGTAAACGTTTATCTGAATTGCATCTGCGTGAAAAGCATGGCGCAAATATCATTGCTGTGGAACGTCGCTTAAGCCGAATAAAAAACGTTGTATTAGATGCGGTTTCAGATCGTGTTTTGCAAGAAAACGATATTTTACTGTTTGATTTCTTCTATCCTGAACAGATCAATGATTTCTGCCTAGAATTTAAATTGATGTCTCTGCCATTATTGAGCAGTTATTTCAACGAACATTCTCGTGAAATTGGTATGGTAGAAGTAACCATTCACCCTGATTCTAAATTAATTGATAAAACTGTTTTAGAGAATGCTTTTAGATCCAATTACAATTTGAACGTGATTGGCATGAAGCGCAAAGGTGAAATTTTAGAGAGCGAATTATTAAAAGAACGATTGAAGCAGGGTGATACTTTATTGGTAATTGGTATGTGGAAAGATGTTCGCCAATTGCAAACTATGAAAGATGATTTCGTTGTGTTAACAATCCCTGCAGAAATTGATGAAGTTGCACCTGCAGTGGATAAAGCACCGTATGCAATTGGTGTATTGATTGTGACAGTTGCATTAATGATTGCAGGTATTTTTCCAACGGTTTTAGTTGCAATATTTGGTGCGTTGTTAATGGGTGCCTTTGGTTGTATTACGATGGATAGCGCTTATAAATCGATCCATTGGCCAAGTCTTATTTTAATTGTGGGTATGTTTCCATTTGCACTCGCGCTACAAAATACTGGCGGCGTGGATTTAGCTGTTAAATTCCTTTTAGAAATTGGTGGGGATGCAAGCCCTAGAATTTTATTAATGATGCTATTTGGTGTCACAGCATTGATTGGCTTATTCATTTCCAATACAGCAACGGCAATATTATTGGCGCCGATTGCGATTCAAACAGCTGCAACTTTGGGCGTTTCGCCTTATCCATTTGCAATGATAGTAGCTTTGGCTGCATCTGCTGCGTTTATTACGCCAGTTTCTTCGCCTGTGAATACATTGGTTGTAGCACCTGGTAACTATACATTTGGTGACTTTGTGAAAGTTGGTCTACCTTTTGCTATTATTGTTATGTTTATTGCTGTAATTTTTGTACCGATTTTATTTCCAATGGGGTAAATGAATTATGAAAAACTTTATCTATGCAAATCCCACCAAAATTATTTTTGGCAAAGGCATGATTGCCAATATTGCCTCTGAAATTCCTGTAACTAGCAAAATATTAATGCTATATGGCGGTGGTAGCATCAAAGCCAATGGCGTTTATGATCAAGTGATGAATGCATTGCAAAATCATGAAGTGCTAGAGTTCTCAGGCATTGAACCTAATCCGCATTATGAAACTTGCTTGAAAGCAGTAGAGATGATCAAGAAAAATAATATTGATTTTCTATTATCTGTGGGCGGTGGTTCAGTTTTGGATGCAACTAAATTTATTGCAGCTGCGGCACAATTTGTTGGGCAAAATCCGTGGGATATTTTGGTTAAACATGGTAACAATATTGAAACAGCCTTGCCATTTGGTGCAGTGATTACTCTGCCTGCAACGGGCTCAGAAATGAATAGTGGTGGCGTGATTACGCGCGCTTCTACAGAAGAAAAACTTGCATTCTCAAGCTCAAATACATTCCCTCAATTTTCTGTGTTAGATCCAGAAACCACGTATAGTTTGCCAAGAAAACAAATTTCTAATGGCATTGTGGATGCATTTGTACATGTTGTGGAGCAGTATTTAACAACAGGCACTGAAAATAATCTCCTGCAAGATTATATGGCTGAATCCATTTTAAAAGTGTTGGTTCATGAAGCACCAACGTTAATGCAGGATGATCATGACTATGAATCTCGTGCGAATTTTATGTGGGCTGCAACTTGGGCGTTAAACGGCTGGATTGCTTGTGGTGTTGAAGAAGATTGGGCAACACATATGATTGGTCATGAATTAACTGCATTGTATGGCTTGGATCATGCACAAACTTTGGCAATTGCTTTGCCAGGTTTATTGCAAGTGATGAAAGTTCAAAAGGCTAAAAAGATTAGTCAGCTCGGTAAAACAATATTCAATATTCATGAAGCTAATGAAGATACTCAATTGGATTCATCGATTGAAGCGATCGAGCAATTCTTTAATTCTGTGGGTGTAAAAACGCATTTATCAGATTATGGCTTAAATGCTGAATCCATTACACCAATTGTAGAGCGTTTCAGAGAGCGTGGTTGGAAGCTCGGTGAGCGCGAAAACATTGCAGCTGATCAAGTGAATGAGATTTTAAAGCTACGATTATAAAAAGTTATGGAAATTGTTGATATGATGTTTTGGGTGTTTCAAGGGATCATAACAATATGAAATTATTATATTTACGAAAACTAGTCGCATACACATTATTATCAGCATTAGCATTAAATACTGCTAATGCTTGGGAGCTAGAAGCTTCAGTCGGCACGACAGATGAAAGCCAAACAGTTTTAAGGTTAGGTTTCAATCAAGAATGGGATGCACGATTTCTAGATTCATCATTAGGGTATTTTTCTGGCTATTGGAGCTTAGGATTAACTCATTGGGAAAAAGGGATATATGGCAAAGATGTGGGTTCAATCTCTTTTAGCCCAGTATTCACCTATAATTTTTACACCAATAATGGTTTAGAACCATTTATTGAATTAGGCATTGGTGTTGCCGCTTTTTCTAAAACCAAAGTGGGTGATCAGAATTTAGGTGGCGCTTTTAATTTTGAAGATCGTATTGGTTTTGGCGCAAGATTTGGTGATCATACATTGGGTGCGCGGGCGATTCATTATTCGAATGCTGGATTAAAAAGACCCAATGATGGGATAGAAAACTATTCCATTTACTATTCATATAAGTTTTAATAATGGTTTAGACCAAAAGGAGAATGAGGAATGAAATACGCAAACCCAATTTTAGTGTTCGTAGATGTTCAAGAAAAATTGAATAATGTGATTCATGATAAAGATGATCTGATCCCTCGTTTAGAGAAACTACTAAAAGGGCTAGAATTGCTGAAGGTTCCTGTGCTTTGGTTGGAGCAATATCCAAAAGGTTTGGGTACAACAGTTGAATCCTTGAAAGAGATTTTGAAGGCTAGTAGCTACTCACCAATCGTGAAAAATACATTCAGTGCTTGGGGAAGTATGGAGTTCCAAGAACAATTGAAAGAATCAGGTGCGGACCATATTTTATTGGCGGGAATGGAATCTCACATTTGTGTATTCCAAACGGCAAGGGATTTGTTACTTGAAAACTATGATGTGGATGTGATTGTGGACTGTGTTTCTTCACGCACAAAAGAGAATAAAGATCTCGGGATTGATCGCATGATTGGCTATGGCGCAGGCACAACAGGCTTAGAATCTTTATTGTTTGAATTATTGGAAACAGCAGATCATCCTGCATTTAAAGATATTAGCCGTTTGATTAAATAATATTTATCAAATATTTTGAAAAGGCTGAAGGTTCAGCCTTTTTTATTATGGGGTGTGCTTAGAATATAATAATTTCCTAAGCTAATAATAACGATAAAGGCAATTTAATCATGATTTTGTTCATAACTTTACTTATCAATGGGATGATTGGACATTATGATTTTCAATATAAATATATTAGTTTTGCTACGTGGCTCGAAAAAATAGGAATATTCTTTGAAAAATTATTAGCTTTTTTGAGGCAATATCCCATATATGTATTTTTTGGTGTTGTCATGATTACAACAGTATTTGGGTATTTTTATCAGGAATCTATTGACCCAGTGATGGCAAAAGAAATGTATTTATTAACTTATTCATCTTGGTTAAGTACATATATTTGGTTTGTAATATATTTTTTCATTTTTATAGATTTAGTATTTTATTTAAAGTTGAAAAAGATTTGGGAATTATTGAAATGTGAAAATTTCACAAATGCAAAACAGTTAATGTCACAGCTTACAAAAGCTTCTATTAATAGTACTCATGATATTTACAATGAGTTAGTCATTTGGATCACGCATAACTCTTTATATCGAATCTTCCTACCTCTATTTTATTACACGCTAGGTGATCTGCCATTTGTATTAGGTTATTACTTGCTGTATCCATTTTTTAGACAATTACCCAAATTACATTATATCATTCTTTATTTTCCAATAACTTTACTCGCAATAGTTGGAACTATTTTATCTGTATTAACTGGAAATATTGCGAACATTATCGATGAATCATGGGGAACAATGCGTTATTGTTCAAAAAATGAGCCTATTTTACAAAATAGCAATGCTAATTATTTATCTGTAGGATTCATGATATCAATGGGTATTAATATCCAATATCACAATATTTATAATCGGCAACTCATTGACTCACCAAAAATTCAAAAAGAAGCTAAACAGGGCGAATTGAATGAATGGGTCATTCGATATTTACTCAAAGAAAGAAATATTATTTTGCCTATTTATGCTTTATGTTTAGGTTCGGTGATTAAATATTTTTTATTTAGTCAGTTTTGAATAAAAATCTTGATTAAAAACAGTTCTATCACAGTTATTGATTAGATTCGCTGGTAAAATGGAGAAAGATCCCCATTTCTGTATTAGGATTATCAACAAAATTTATATTAAGTTAGGGAGCATTGGATAATGAGTGAATTGAATTATCAAGACGGCACAGTGTTAGAAAATAGAGATCATGCAATTTTTATTGAAGCAAATTTTAAAACTGATGATTTAGATGCAATTAAAGATGCGATTGGTGATTTTAGTGCGCGCTTGCGTTCATATAAAACGCGTTTTGGTCATATGGGATTATCTGCCGTTTTAGCATTTGGTCGTGATGCTTGGACAAAGCTTTCAGGCGATGCAGAAAGTGCAGAAGAGTTACATGATTTACAAACAATGGCAAAAGGCATGGTGCAAGGCACTCAACGTGATATGTTTGTGCATATTTTATCTTATGAGCACAAAATGAATTTCACATTGGCGCAAGATTTTGTGAGTTGCTTTAAGGATCTCATTACGATTGAAGAAGAAGTGCATGGCTTTCGCTGGTTAGAAGCACGTGATTTAAGTGGCTTTGTGGATGGTACAGAAAATCCTAAAGGTTTACAGGATCGTGCAGATGTTGCGATCATCCCTGAAGGCAAAGATGCTGGCGGTAGCTACGTGATCGCACAGCGTTGGGTGCATGACATTGAGAAATTCAATACATTTGATTTGGCGAAGCAAGAGGGCACGTTTGGTCGTACTAAGCATGATGATATTGAAATGGCAGATGAAGATAAGCCAATTGGTGCACATACAGAGCGCGTTGTGATCGAACAAGATGGTGAAGAATTAGAAATCGTGCGCCAAAGTTTACCATATGGTTATGCATCTTCTGAGAAAGGATTATATTTTGTGGGTTACTGTGCAAAATTATCATCCATTGATGCAATGTTAAAAAACATGTGTGGTGAAAATGATGAGCATTTTGATCTGATGTTTGGTTATACAAAAGCAGTAACGGGTAGCTATTTATATGTGCCTTCAATGGATCAATTGGATGATTTAAGCGCAGAGTGATGGGAGAAAACTAATATTTGTCAGATTTGAACGAATATTAAGCGAAACAGTGAAGTTTCGCTTCTCATTTCACAAAAACTGTATTAATGTAAATCCATAGCAAGTAGTTGTAGAAAAAGAATTTAGAATAGATTGTTTCAACTCGATAGATAAGGAGTAGCTATATGAATATTAATATAACTGGCGATGGTTTAGAGTTAACACCTGCACTACAAGAACACGTGAAAGATCGTTTGAATAAAATCGAACGTCACCGTGATCAAATCACACAAGTGGATGTCGTTTTATCAGTCACAAATAAACGTCAGAAAGCTGAAATTACTATGATAGTGCCACATTCACCAGATATTAATGCTGAATCAACCACTGATGATTTGTACATATCTATTGATGAAGCTGTGGATAAACTAAGCAAACAATATTTGAAGATGAAAGATAAAGCAATGACGCTACAACGTCAGCGCCAAGAGCATGACAAAGAAGAACTAGAGGAAGTTGCAGAATAATAGTTGCACTTTCGAAACCTTAAAAATGGTAATCTATTTTTAAGGTTTTTTTATGCGTGAAAGAAATGAAAAAAATTAGCATCAGTTTAGCGTTATTGGGTTTTGTGGTTGCATACATTGCATGGCACATTGCTTATAGAAATGAATCAGCAGTCGTTAATACAGTTGATAATTTGGCAGTGGAAAATAGCCAAGCAGAAATGTTGCCGTTTAAATGGTTAAGGCAAAGTTATGTCACAAAAAATGGCACAGAATCCTTAGTAGAAGAAAAAGAAGAGTGCTTTAGTTTATATGAGCTAAAAGCATTATATTCTGCGGATAAAGATGTAAAAAATTTAGAGCAGTTTTGCGATAGTACAGTTGAAAACACTGCAGATGGGTATAAAATTTCAGCATCTTGTAAAAATCAATCAGCAACTTTTTATGTAGATGTTAAATTAACCACCATGCACCATAAATTGCATGAATGGCAACAAACAATTTTTGATATTAACCATACAATGATCCAACAAGAAAGGATCACTTTCCAACAACAGGGAACATGCAATGTTACCAATTGATTTATCAGCAAAACATCTCGTGATCGGATTTGGTATCACAGGTTTATCCGTCGTCAAAGCATTGGATTATTTAAGTGTTCAGCACATTTGGGCAACGGATTCTCGTGAAAATCCACCCAATATTGATGAAATTAAAATGATTGCGACAGAGATTTTTGAAGGTGGATTCAATCATGATTGGTTAGATCAATGTGATTATTTATGGTTAAGCCCAGGTATTCCATTAGCGACACCTGAATTGCAAGATTGTTTAAAGCGTTTACCAAAAGATCATGTGGGCGGTGATATTGAGTTATTTGCTCGCTTAACACAAAAAGATACCATTGTTGGGATTACTGGCACGAATGGTAAAAGCACAGTGACAACATTAACTGCAGATATCTTATCAGCAGATAGAGAATATGTATTTGTGGGTGGGAATTTAGGTGAGCCAGCTTTAAATTTATGGTTGGAAGCTCAGCATAAAAATATTCAAAACCCTACATATGTTTTGGAACTATCAAGTTTTCAATTGGAAACAACAGATAATCTCAATGTAGATGTTGGTGTGATTTTGAATTTAGCGCCTGATCATTTGGATCGCTATAACGGCTTTGATGATTATGCGAATGCAAAATTCAAACTATTGGATATGGCAAAGCGCTGGGTTGTAAATTATGAAGACCAATATCTGATGGATCATATTGCAGGCCGTAAAGTTCAAAAGCCAATGACAGGTTTTGCATTGAAACAAGCAGTTGAAGCAGGCTGGCAAATGAATTGGCAAGAGGGATTGCCTGTAGCGATTTCTAATCAGTCAATTTCAATTCCATTGAATGAAATCAGTATTGGTGGATTACATAATTATGCCAATGTGATGGCGTGTTGCTGTATTGCGGATGATTTGCACGTGAGTGAGCAAGCATTAAAAGTAACCATTAAAACTTACCAAGCATTGCCACATCGTTGTGTATTAGTGAAAGCGGTCAATGGCGTTCGTTATTATAATGATTCTAAAGCAACGAATTTACCTTCAACAGTTGCAGCAATTGAAGGATTCTTGGAACCAAAATGGCTAATTTTAGGTGGTGTGACAAAAGATCAAGATTTTTCTGAATTAATGACATTACTGGATAATCCAAGTATGTTGGGTGTTTATTTGATTGGGAAAGATATCTCTGCGATTGCACCACATATTCCTGCAAGTTGTGAATCTCATTATGTGGAAACGTTAGAAAAAGCATTACAAGCAATTCATGCGCGCGCGAAAAGTGGAGAAGTTGTATTATTCTCACCTGCATGTGCGAGCTTTGATCAGTTTAAGAGTTTTAATGATCGTGGTGAGCATTTTATTCGTTTTGTTGAAGCGTTAGAGAATTAGTTTGCATGTTTAAAGAGCCTTTAAAACCACAATCCAAAGTCCATTTAGATGCATGGCTATTATCTGTTGTGGCAGTATTGCTAATGATTGGTGTATTGATGGTGACATCTGCATCTTCATTTACAGCAGAAAAATATGATGTAGGTATTTATCATTACAGTATTCGCCAGATGATTTACATCGCCATTGGCATCGTGGGTGGATTGATTGCTTTCAATATTTCATTGAAAGCTTGGTACGAAATATCTGGTAAGTTTCTGTACTGGGTCGCAGCATTGATGTTGATTTTGGTATTAATTCCTGGTGTTGGCCGAGAGATCAATGGTGCAATGCGCTGGATTCCATTAGGGATCATTAACTTTCAGCCATCAGAATTAGCGAAGCTGTTTGCATTCATATACATTGCAGGATTTTTATCTCGTCACAACGACAAAATTAGAAATGAGATGTTGTATCTCATCACACCATTGTCCGCATTAGGATTGTTAGGTGTATTTCTATTGTTAGAGCCTGATTTTGGTTCAACAGCTGTATTAATGGGCGTTGGGTTGGCGATGATCTTTATAGCTGGTGTTTCCGCATGGCGTTTTTCCATTATGATTATGATGACGATGATGGGAATGGTTGCATTAGTTTTAGTCGCACCTTATCGTGTGGCACGTTTAAAAACTTTTTTAGATCCATGGGAATATCAATTTGGTGAAGGTTTTCAGTTAATTAATTCATTGATGGCAATTGGTCGTGGTGAATTGACTGGCACAGGCATTGGCGAGAGCATTCAAAAATTAGGTTATTTGCCTGAGGCTCATACTGACTTCATCTTTGCAGTTTATGCCGAAGAAACAGGTTTATTGGGTGTGGGATTTTTAATTTTCTTGCTGCTCGTGTTAATTTCTCGTGCATTTATGATTGGTAAACGTGCAGAATTTTGTAACATGAAGTTTGGTGCTTATTTAAGTTATGGCATTGGATTATGGATTGTTGGGCAAGCGTTTATCAATCTTGCAGTTGCCATGGGGCGATTACCAACTAAAGGTTTGACATTGCCGCTGTTAAGTTATGGTGGTTCCAGTATGATTACAGTGCTAATTGCCATTGGCATATTGTTTAGAATTGACATTGATTCTAAACATGAATTACATAAAATGAATGAAAAGGCTAAATTGAATGAATCAGAATCCACAAACAGTTGATGTTGTCATCATGGCAGGAGGTACAGGAGGACATATTTTTCCTGGGCTTGCCGTAGCCAATCGTTTGCGTGAGCAAGGTTTATCTGTTGCTTGGCTAGGAGCGCATGGTTTAGAAACAAAACTAGTGCCTAAGCATGATATAGATCTTTATTCATTATCTATTAAAGGATTGCGTGGTAATGGTTTAAAAGGCTGGTTAACATTACCAAAGAAATTACTGAATGCAGTATCTGAAGCGAAAGCCATTTTGAAAAAATTACAGCCTAAATGCGTGATTGGTTTTGGTGGCTTTGCATCAGGGCCAGGCGGTATTGCTGCAAAAATGCTGAATATCCCTTTGATCATTCATGAGCAAAATGCAGTTCCTGGTTTAACCAATCGTTGGTTGGCCAAAGTCAGTACTCATGTTTTAACAGGTTTTCCATTACCAGAATGGGCGAATAGCCAATATGTTGGTAATCCTGTGCGTGACGAGTTATTTAAATTGCCATCACCTAAAGAACGCTTTGCTGATCGCACAGATGAATTAAGAATATTGGTGGTTGGTGGTTCGCAAGGTTCTCGTTTCGTGAATACGATTGTGCCTAAAATAGTTTCAGGTACTTCTAGAAAAACTTTGGTTTGGCACCAAACAGGTGAAAAACTATTCTCTGAAGCAGAGCAAAGTTGGTCTGATGTAAATATTCAGCCTTATCGCTTGGCACCCTTCATCGATAATATGGCGGAAGCATATGCTTGGGCAGATATCATTATTTGCCGAGCAGGTGCTTTAACTTTAGCAGAATTAACAGCAGTGGGATTAGGTAGTATTTTAATTCCATTACCAACAGCAGTGGATGATCATCAAACTAAAAATGCAGAATTTTTAGTGAAAAGCCAAGCAGCTTATGGCATAAATGAAAAACAGTTCAATCAAACAGAAATTGTAGAGATATTGAACGACTTAACACTTGAACGACGCTTGGAAATGGCGGAAAATGCCAAGAACAATGCAAAACCAAACACAGTGGCAGAGATTGTCAGCACAATTGAAACAACTTTTGGGCGCTAAAATTTAAATTAAAAAGGATGTTATCTTGACACAAACAATGCACTACAAACGCGCAGGTAATATGCGTCGAATTAATCGAATTCATTTCATCGGAATTGGTGGCTCAGGCATGTGTGGTATTGCCGAAGTTTGCTTGAACTTAGGTTATGAAGTTACAGGCTCTGACATCAGTTTATCTTCAACTGTAGAACATCTCATTGCTCTAGGTGCATTGGTTAAAATTGGCCATGATGCATCTTATGTGGATGGCGCGGACGTAATTGTTGTTTCTACAGCGGTTCAGAGTGATAACCCAGAAGTTGTTGCAGCAAAAGCAGCAGGTATTCCGATCATTGCACGTGCGCAAATGCTCGGTGAATTGATGCGTTTCCATTACGGTATTGCAGTTGCAGGTACGCATGGTAAAACGACAACAACAAGCTTATTGGCTGCAATCCTTGAAGAAGCTGGCTTAGATCCAACATTTGTTGTGGGCGGCCGTGTTAATAAAGCGAATACTAATAATGTATCAAGCTCACAATTAGGTTTAGGTGAATACTTTGTGGCTGAAGCAGATGAATCAGATGCATCGTTCTTACATTTGCGCCCAATGGCTGCGATTGTGACAAATATCGATAAAGATCATATGTCCACTTATGCAGGTGATTTTGAAACATTGAAGAAAACATTTGTGGATTTCTTACATCACTTGCCATTTTATGGTTTGGTTGTGTTGTGTATCGATAACCCTGGTATTCGCCAAATTATTCCATCTTTGCAACGTCCATTTATTACATATGGTGAATCTGAAGATGCAGATTTCCAATTGTTGAAATATCATTCAGATAAATTAAGCACTGAATTCGTAGTGAAAACACCATTTGGTGTGAGTGAGTTCACAGTAGCATTGCCAGGCAAACATAGTGCACTGAATAGTATTGCAGCAATGGCAATCGCAACTGATTTAGGTGTTTCAGCACCTGCAATTCGTCGTGGTTTAATGAAATTCAAAGGTGTTGGGCGTCGTTTCCAATTACATCCTGATGTTCCTTTGGCTGCGGGCGGCACTATTTCTGTGATGGAAGATTATGGTCACCATCCAACTGAAATTCAAAGCGTGATGAATGCATTGACAGAAGCTTATCCTAAGAAACGTATTGTATTAGTGTTCCAACCACATCGTTATTCACGTACAGAAGAGTTATTTGCAGAGTTTGTGGATGTGTTGAAAGAATACCCAAATATGATTTTAACGAATGTCTATCCTGCAGGTGAAAAACCAATTGATGGTATCAGCACAGCTAAATTGATTGAAGCAATTGAAGCAAAATCAGGGCATAAAGTTTGTTTTGCTGAAGAATTATCTGATGTTCGTGGTTGCTATCAGTTAATGGCTCAAGATAATGACTTGGTTGTTATGATGGGTGCAGGTAGTATTGGCGGTGTTGCAGCGAATTTCTATAAAGGAGGACCATTATAATGACAACGATTGATCCTAAATCATTTGGTAAAGTTGCAGTTTTATTGGGTGGCACATCATCAGAGCGCCAAGTATCTTTATGGTCGGGTGAAGCTGTATTGGCTGCATTGCTGCGTAAAGGTGTAGATGCACATGGCATCGATACACAAGAAGTTAACCTAGCAACTTATCTTGTAGAAAATAAATTTGATCGTGTGATGAATAGTTTGCACGGCGGCTTTGGTGAAGATGGTACGATTCAGGCTCTATTGACGTATCTAAAAATCCCATACACAGGTAGCAACATGTTGGGTTGTGCGATTGGTATGGATAAATTACATACTAAAGCAATCTGGCATGCTAAAGGTTTGCCTGTTTTACAAACATTTGAATTGAAAACAGAAGAAGATGTTGCACGTGTTGCTGAAATGGGTATTTTTCCATTGGCAGTTAAACCAAGTGCAGATGGTTCAAGCGTTGGTGTGAGTAAGGTTGAGCGCAAAGAAGATTTATTGAATGCTTGGCAAAATGCACAGGGTAAGAGCGGTGCAATTTTTGCAGAACCTTGGATTGTGGGTAAAGGTGAATATACGTGTGCCATTTTAAATGGTAAAGCATTGCCTTTAATTCGTATGGAAACAGATTTAACGTTCTATGATTTTGATGCAAAATATTTGCGTGATGATACGCGTTATTTCTGTCCATGTGGTTTGGATGCAGAAATTGAAGCAAAAATTCAGAAAATCTGCGAAGATGCATTCCATGCAGTATCAGGTAAAGGTTGGGGTAGAGTAGATTTGGTATTAGATCAAGAAGGTTTGCCTTGGCTATTAGAAGTCAATATGTCACCAGGTATGACAGGGCACTCATTAGTACCAATGGCTGCTAAAGCAACTGATGTAGATTATGATTCATTGTGTATAGAAATTTTAAAAACATCACTATAATTATTAAATGAAGCAAGCAAGACCTAAATCAGTCCAAAGTAAAAAAGTGACTGAAAAAGATAATGAGCAAATCATCGGCGCGACCAGTTGGTCGCGTCGTCGTAAGCGTGGTGTGCGCAATAAAAAACCATTTGACTGGAAGGCTTTCTTTGCAAAGTCTTGGCATTACAGTAGTTTTACGTTGCGAATGTTACTTTTAGCATCATTATTTTTGATTCCCTATATGGGCTGGCAATACATTTCCATGAATAATATTTTCCCAATTCAAAATGTATTGATTCATTCTGAAGAAAAATATTTAGTGGGTGAGCGCCAACAAAAATTATTGGATCCTTTATTGGGACAAAATTTTGTGAGTTATGATTTAGAATTATATCGTCACGAAGTTGCTAAAAATCCTTGGGTTAAATCTATTGAAGTGACTCGTCGTTGGCCAGATCAAATTGAGCTATTTATTGAAGAGAAAAGGCCGATTGCTATTTGGAATGACCTGTATTTGATAGAAGCTGATGGCACAATTTTTGAGCCAGATTTAATGCCATCTGACACGATGATCAGTTTGCAGGGCAATGCTGATCAAAAAGATAAGTTACTAGATGGGATGCTTATTATTCAAAAATATATTCAGTCAGTTGGCTTAAATGTTGAAAAAATTATACTCGATTATCGCGGAGCTTGGACAATTGTGCTGGAAAATGATGTAGAATTGTATCTTGGTGCACGATTTTTTGAAGAAAGGCTCAAAAGATTTGTGATGCACTATCCTTCATCTATTCGTTCGAAGATTGATAATATCATCGCGATAGATTTTAGATATGATCATGGATATGCTTTAAAGTGGAAACGGTAAGAGATTATGGTGAGTAATAATCGTATGACAGAAGAAAAAGAACCAGGTTTAGTCGTAGGGCTAGATATTGGCACAAGTAAAATTCTTGCGGTTGTTGCTGAAGTTCACGATGATAGAGTAATCGTTAGAGGTTTGAGCTCTCAAAAAACTTATGGCGTATCTGGTGGAACAATTTCTGATATTGAACAAGTATCAGGTGCGATTAAAGATGCAATTAAATCCCTAGAAAAGCAAGGCCAGTGCGAAGTTTTCTCTTTATCAGCTTCTGTGACAGGTGAGCATATTAGTTGTGATGAATCAGCAGGTATGGTGCCAATTAATCGTAAAGAAGTAACATATAAGGATAAAGAAGAAGTTTTAAAAAATGCTCGTGATTTGGCTATTCCTCAAGGCAGTGAAGTGATTCATGTAGTTCCTCAGGAATATGAAATTGATAAGCAAAAAGGTATTACCAATCCAATTGGAATGACAGGAATTCGCTTAGATGTTAAAGCACTTGTTGTTACTGCATCTTCTAATGCGTTGAATAATACACGTAAATGTATCCAAAGATGTGATTTTGGTGTAGATAATTTTGTATTCCAAGGTGTTGCGTCATCTTTAGCTGTATTGACAGAAGATGAGAAACGTTTAGGTGTTTGTTTGGTAGATATTGGTAGCGGTACTGTGGATTTAGCCATCTATATTAATGGTGCGTTGAAAGATGTGTTCAGTATTCCATTTGCGGGTGACCGTGTAACAATGGATATCGCAGCAATTATGCACATGAGTACAGATGTTGCTGAGAGTTTTAAAGTGAAATTTGGCTCTTGCCGCTCAGATATGATTCCTCATGGTGAAATGGCAGAGTTGCCAATGCATCATGGTGTTAAGCGCATCTCTCGTGTAGAATTATCTAGTATTATTGAAGCACGTTATGAAGATTTCTTTGGCTTAATTCGTCAAGAACTTAAGCGCAATTACTATGATCATATGCTAGGTGCTGGTTTTGTCTTTACAGGCGGTGGTGCTTTAGTTGAACATATTGAAGATGCCGCAGAAGATTACTTTGATTTGCCTGTGCGTGTTGGGTTTGTTAAAAATGTTGAAGTTTGTAAAGAATTAGCTGGTCAGCATATTGACATTCGTGATCCTAGGTATGCTAATGTAATAGGGTTATTGAAGACTCAGCAAGAACATTACTTGCATAGTCAAAGAAGAGACGGGGAAGAGCCAAAAGAAAGTTTCTTTCAGAAGTTTAAAAAAGGGTTAAAGCAATATTTTTAAAAAGTATGAAAATTTTGCTATAATGGCGTGAATTTTATTTTTTTATGGGGTTTTATAGATGCCAGTTTTTGAATTACACCAAGACTTTGAAGACCAAAAACCAATTATAAAAATTATTGGCGTTGGTGGCGCTGGTGGCAATGCTGTAACTCATATGGTGGATTCTGGTTTAAAAGGCGTAAGCTTTTTATCCGCAAATACAGATTCTCAAGCACTTAAGAAAACAAAAGCAGAAGTTATGATTCAATTAGGATCATCTTTAACAAAAGGCTTAGGTGCTGGTGCAAACCCGGAAATTGGTCGTCAAGCAGCTTTAGAAGATAAAGAACGCATTAAAGAAGCGCTTGATGGTGCAAATATGGTATTTGTTGCTGCAGGAATGGGTGGTGGTACTGGTACTGGTGCTGCGCCTGTGATTGCTGAAACTGCACGTGAAATGGGTATTTTGACTGTTGCTGTTGTTTCTAGACCATTCAGTTTTGAAGGTAAAAAACGTGAAAATGCTGCAAATGCTGGTTTAAAAGTATTGGCTGAGCATGTAGATTCATTAATTACGATCCCTAATGAACGTTTGTTGACAGTATTGGGTAAAACAGCAAGCTTAGTTGAAGCCTTTGCGGCAGCAAACAATGTGTTATATAATGCTGTGCAAGGTATTTCAGAAAGCATCATTAAGCCAGGTTTAATTAACTTGGATTTCAATGATGTTAAAACTGTAATGAGCCAGCAAGGTATGGCAATGATGGGTGTAGGTTCTGCTTCTGGTGATAACAGAGCAAGAGAAGCAACACAGGAAGCAATCGCTTCACCATTATTAGACAATATTAATTTAGCAGGCGCTAAAGGTATTCTTGTGAATATCACAGGTGGCGCAGGCTTATCAATCGGTGAATATCATGAAGTTGGTCATATGATCAGCGAGTATGCATCAGAAGATGCAACTGTAATTATTGGTACAGCGATTGAAGAAGAATTGGGTGATGAGTTACGCGTTACAATTATTGCAACAGGGTTAGATGCACCAAGAGATACAACGACAGCGACAGCTTCACGTCGCCGTGCTGTTCAGCATGAGGAAGATGATTACGATACAGGTCGTAAATCTGAACGTCGTGGTTCTCAACAAGATAAATTATTTGGTGAAATCTTAGATATTCCAGCATTTTTGAGAAAGCAATCAGACTAAATGATTAAACAAAGAACTTTAAAACAAAAAATATCAACAGTTGGTATCGGTTTACATTCAGGGAAAAAAGTTTCTCTAGTGTTGACGCCTATGCCAGTTGACTTTGGTATTCAGTTTAAACGTAGTGATATCGAAAATAGTACTGCCTTCACTGTATCTGCTGAAGGTGTGATTGATACTATGCTTGCAACAAAAATTGCAAGCAATCCTGAATCTAAAGAGACTGTATCAACTGTTGAACACTTAATGGCGGCATTGGCGGCTTTTGGTGTGGATAACGTATTGATCGAAGTGAGTGCTGCTGAAGTTCCTATTATGGATGGTAGCTCAGCACCTTTCGTTTACTTATTGCAATCAGCTGGTGTTGTTGATCAAGATGCGCCAAAGCGTTTTATCAAGATTAAGAAAACTGTTTCAGTGAAAGAAGATGATAAAGTTGCTAAGTTAGAGCCGTATAATGGCTTTGCTTTAGACTTTACAATTAAATTTGATCATCCTGTATTGAATCGTACAGGCGATCATGTTGATTGCGATTTCTCTGCGAAAGTTTTCATTGAAGAATTTTCTCGCGCAAGAACATTTGGTTTCATGCGCGATTTTGAAAGAATGCGTGAATTGAACCTTGGTTTAGGCGGAAGCTTAGACAATGCGATCGTTGTGGATGATTATCGCATCTTAAATGAAGGTGGTTTGCGTTATCCTGATGAATTTGTTCGCCACAAGCTTTTAGATGCTGTGGGTGACTTATATCAATTGGGCTTTCCAATTTTAGGTAAGTTTGTGGGTTATAAGGCAGGGCATAGATTAAATAATCTTTTGATTCGTGAATTAATGAACCGCCCAGATGCTTATGAATGGGTAACTTGCGAGGAAGAAGAGTTCTCAATTTTAACTCAATTTACTTTACCAACTTTTGTACACGCTTAAATATTTTCTTTTTCGAACTTTTATAGTAGAATAAGATGTTATTTTTTGTGCTTCTAATGTATCGTGTCTCTATATTGTAAAAGAAGTGCTGTGTTATTTAATTACTTATATTTTTAGGATTTTTATTTTATGGTTACAATTCGTTTAGCACGTGGTGGATCTAAGAAGCGCCCTTTCTATCAAGTAGTAGCTGCAGATAGCAGAAACGTAGCAACAGGTCGTTACATCGAGCGTTTAGGTTTCTTTAACCCAATCGCTGCTGGTCAAGAAGAGCGCGTGCGTCTTGATATGGATCGTTTTAACTACTGGGTAGGCGTTGGTGCACAACCTACTGACCGTGTTAAACAAATTATTAATGAGTTGAACAAGAAAGCTCAATAATTTAGTTTTTAATATAGAAATACCTCATTCTGTCGAGTGAGGTTTTTTTTTGAAGGTAATTTGTATATGGATAATACTGGCAAAATCTCTGTAGGTAAAATCAATGGTTTTCAAGGGCTTAAGGGTTACGTGAAAATTTTCTCCGAAACGCGACCAAGGGATGCAATCTTTGGTTACGATCACTTATTTGTATTTAGAAACAATGCATGGCAGAAATTAGAAGTCGAAGATGCGACTTATGCAGGCAAAAGTTTAGTGATTAAGTTTAAAGGATTCATTGATCGTACTGCGGTAGAGCCATATTATGGTTTGGAATTGTTCATTGAAAACTCACAATTGAAAGAATTAGATGAAGGTGAGTTTTATTTAGCGGATTTGATGGGCTTAACGGTTAAAAATGAAGCTGGTTTTATTTTTGGTGAAGTAACAGAGTTTTTAGAAACAGGTGCAAATGATGTATTGGTTGCTAGAAAAAATGGCCAAGAATGTCTAATTCCATTCACAGTTGGTCATACAGTTATTAAAGTAGATTTAGAAGCTAAAGAAATTTTAGTAGATTGGGATGAAGATGATATTTGATGTCATAACACTTTTCCCTGAATTGATTGAGAATTATTGTGAGCTTGGCGTCGTTGGCCGAGCTCATCAAAAAGGTAGCATTGAAACACAATGCTGGAACCCTCGAAAATATACAACAGATATTCATCACACTGTAGATGATCGCCCTTATGGCGGTGGCCCAGGAATGGTGATGAAATATCAGCCATTGAAAGATGCTTTTGATGAAATTAGCCAATCGCGTGAGAGTCGTGGCTATCGCATTTATTTGTCGCCACGTGGCAAGTTATTAGATCAAGCATTGGTTCAAAAGCTACAAGAACAATCTCACATTGTCTTGTTATGTGGTCGTTATGAAGGTGTCGATGAGCGCATTATAGAAAGCGAGATTGATTTAGAACTTTCTGTGGGGGATTATGTTTTATCGGGTGGTGAATTGGCTGCAAATATTGTCATTGATTCAGTATCACGTTTATTACCAGATGTTTTATCCAATCATGAGTCTTTTGAACAAGATTCTTTCAGTGATGGTTTATTGGATTGCCCACATTATACTCGCCCAGAAGAGATCAATGGTATGCGAGTGCCTGATATTTTATTATCAGGTAATCATAAGAAAATTGCTGAATGGCGTAAGGAAAAATCTTTAGCGGATACTTTAGAGCGCCGCCCAGATTTAATTGCAAAATTACAATCTTAATTAGATCTCTACGCGCATTAAATCCTGAGTAATGTAGCTTTCAGGAAAAATATCACGGCATTCTTCAACTAACTTGTCTTGATCTTCTTTATGAAAATAACGAGCGCTGATGTGAGTAAAATATAATTTTTTCACATTAGCATTCTTGGCTGTCGTTGCTGTTTGCGATGTTGTAGAGTGCGCACGTTCTAAAGCCAATACTTCAAATTCTTGTGAATAGGTTGCTTCATGCAAAATGAAGTCAGCGTTTTGTGCGATAGTTACAGCGTTTTTACAAGGGTATGTATCACCAAAAATAACAACTGTTTTGCCTTTTTGTGGGTCTTTTAAATACTCTTTAGGCTGTAAAACTTGACCATCTTCTAATGTTACGGTTTGTTGATCTTTGAGCTGCTGATAAATTGTATGATCATGTACACCAATTTGATGCAATGCATTCACATCCAATTTGCCAATGCTATCTTTCTCTTCAATACGATAAGCAAAGGATTGCACACGATGTTGTAATTCTATTGCTGTGACTTTGAAAGTTTCATCTTCAAAGACTAAAAAAGGTTGTCTAGGGTCAGAATTGGCTGTCAATTCAATGATTTCAAATGGAAACATCATGAAAGACTCTGTGGTTTCAATCACAACGTCTAGAATTTTCTTAATCCCTTTTGGGCCGTATAGCGTTAATGGCTTTTTTGAACCGCTCATAGATCGGCTAGTTAAAAAACCGAATAAACCAAAAATATGATCACCATGTAAATGTGTGATGAAAATCTTGGAGATTTTTGGCAAGGTAATATTGGGTAATGGAGATTGCTCTTTAGATTCTTTGCGTTGTAATCGCTGAATTTGATGGCTCGTTGCTTCACCACAATCAAATAACCACATTTCTTGTCGTTCTTGGGTTAAGTCGAGGACATTACTCGTCACATTTCGTTGAAGTGATGGTTTGCCTGCGCCTGTGCCTAAGAACGTGATATTCATAAATTATTTTCCCCAAGAAATTTATTCATGAAGTATAACAGATTTATATTTGCCCTGCAGATTGAGGAAGCATGACTTTATCTATATAGTGTGGCGTTTTATTCAGTAATTTAGATTTAGTAAAGATGGCCAAAAAGCAAATTTCCCAGCGTGATGTCAATCGTTTGATCAAGCAGTTAAAGCGAGATCCAATTCGTACAAGTATTATTATTTTAATTACATTAATTGGTTCATTCTTTGGTGGGAAATCCATCATCGAACAGAGTGATAAAGGCACTTCTCGTGATGTGCAAACTTTTGCTAAAGCTAAAACAGAATTAATCAAAATTTATCAAGAAAATCCAGTGCAGAAGGAATTTTATTGTGGCTGTGATTTTAAATTCAATGATCGTAAAAGTGAGTTAGATTTAGCAAGTTGTGGCTATAAAATTCGTAAAGATGAAGTGCGTGCGAATCGCATTGAATGGGAGCATGTGATGCCTGCTCATAACTTTGGCAAACAATTGCGTTGCTGGAAAGAAGGTGGACGTAAAAATTGTGGCGGCATTGCACAATTCGATATCATGGAAGGTGATATGCATAACCTTCAGCCTGCAGTTGGCGAAGTGAATGCTGATCGCTCTAACTTCCGCTTCAGTGAGTTTACGAAGAAGTTTAATCAATATGGTAAATGTGAATTTGCGACAGATTTCAAAAAGCGCCAAGTGCAACCACGTAAAGAAGTTAAGGGGATGATTGCTCGTACTTATCTCTATATGGAACAACGATATGGCATTGTTTTGGCTTCTCAGGAAAAAAGTTTAATGCAAGAGTGGAATCGTGCATATCCTGCTAAGCAATGGGAATGTCGACGCAATCAAATTATTGTGAGAAAGCAAGGTAATGATAATCCATTCATCACTGAGCAATGTGCGATTAAGTAAATCATAAAAGACTAAATAGATGGACTTCTATAATTAAATGTGAATAATAATCATTTTCATTCGTATTTAATTATTATTAGAGGTTTTGATATGCGTAAATTATTATTGGCAACACTTTTGGTTGGTAGCTTTGGCAGTGTGATGGCAGATCCTAAAGGTATTGTGATGGATTTTGGTGCTTTAGATACGATTGAAGCTTTAGGTGGAAGCGCATCTGTGAGTGCTTTGCCAAAGGAATTTGCACCAGAATATCTAGAAAAATATAAAGCTGCTGACTATAAATTATCTGGTGATATGTTTAAGTTAGATATGGATTTAATTCGCCAAGAAAATCCAGACTTTATCATTATTTCTGGTCGTCAAGGCCGCTCAGCTGCTGAATTGCAATCTATTGCGCCTGTGATTAACTTCTCAGCAGGCAATGATAATTATATGGAGTCTGTTCAATATAATATTTTAGCGGTTGGTAAGGCAATTGGCAAAGAAACAGAAGCAAAAGCGGCATTAGAAAAATTGGATGCGAAAATTAAATCGGCACAAGAGAAAAGTGCTGCATCGAAACAGAAGGCGATCGTTGTGATGCACAATGATGGCAATGTTGGCTTAATTAACCACAGTGGCTATGCAACTTTGGTGCATGATGTTGCGGGTGTAAAACGCGCAGATGAAAAGAAACATGAAGGCCGTGTTGCAGCGGATGCTAAATATTTAACAGAAGTGAATCCAGATATTATTTATGTGGTGGATAGAAGTGCTGCAATTGGCGCAAAACCATTGGATGAAAACTATTTTAAAGCTAAAGAATTGGCAGAAGTGAAGGCAGTAAAGGATGCTAATGTGATCTATTTGACACCAAAATTATGGTATTTATCGGGCAAAGGTTTACAAAGCATCGATTTGCAAGTTGAAGAGGTGATGACACCGATTAAGTAGATTGCTTTGAAGTAATCATGATCAAAATGAGAGCCATAATAAATTTATTGTGGCTTTTTTATATGGCTGGATTTGTCTATATTTTGTAAATAATAAAAATATTTTATTTATTAATGGACTTCTGATAAAAGATGTGAATAATAATCATTTACATTTGTAATTACTATTCAATTAATAGAGGATATGATATGCGTAAATTATTATTGGCAACACTTTTGGTTGGTAGCTTAGGCAGTGCAATGGCAGATCCTAAAGGTGTTGTGATGGATTTTGGTGCTTTGGATACGATTGAAGCTTTGGGTGCTGGTGAAGCTGTGATCGCTGTAGCAAAGAATAGTGCGCCAGAATATTTAAATAAATATACTGCAGAAACATATCAATCAACAGGTGGTTTGAAGGATGCAAATCTTGAGTTAGTTGGTTCTTTAAAGCCTGATTTCATCGTGATCTCTGGTCGTTTGGGTGGATCATTCGATGATTTCCAAAAAATTGCACCAACAATTAATTTCTCTGGTAGTGAAGATTACTTAGGTTCAGCAAAAGCAAACATTATTGCTGTAGGTAAAGCAGTAGGTAAAGAAGCTGAAGCAAATGCTGCTTGGGATAAGTTGGATGCAAAAATTAAAGAAGTTGCAGCAAAGAACTCTGCATCTCCTAAGAAGGCAGTGGTTGTATTGCACAATGATGGTAAAATCGGCGTATCAAACAGCAGCGGTTATGCAACAGTAGTGCATGAAGTTGCGGGCATTAAGCGTGCAGATGAGAAAAAGTATGAAGGCCGTGTTGCAGCTGATACTAAATATTTCACAGATACGAATCCAGACATTATTTTCGTGGTAGATAGAAGTGCTGCAATTGGTGCAACACCAATGAAAGCAGATTATTTCCAAGCACCTGAGTTTGCAAATGTGCAAGCTGTGAAAGATGGCAAAGTAATCGTATTGAATCCTAAGTTATGGTACTTATCAGGTCGTGGTTTGCAAAGTATCGAAATGCAAATTGATGAAGTAACTAAAGCAGCAGAATAAGATTCACAACCTATAGAATAAGCAAAACAAAAGCCACAATGAATGATGACATTGTGGCTTTTTTGTATATTAAGCTTTTTCTTGAATATATTTAGAAGTGTTCCGCGCCAATTTCTTTGAATGCTTCTGCTGTTAAGTTACGTGGTTCATCATCTTGAATGACGATGTTATCCTCATCACGAATACCACCGTAAGGCAAGAACTCATTGATCAATTCAATATTCATATATTGAGCTTTATCCGCATCTAGCAACGCTTCGCTGATCAATGTATTGTTGAAGTAAACACCAGGTTCAATCGTTAATACCATATTGTTTTGCAATTGCTGAGTTAAGCGAAGATTTTTGAAAGTCTCATTTGTTTCTTTCAATGATTTTGCAATGCTTGGCGTATCGTGCGTGTTTAAGCCCAATAAATGACCAATGCCATGAGGGAAGAAGATTCTCACTAAACCTTTTGTGATCGCATCTTCAACTTCGATATCAATCAAGAATTCATGTTTGATCAATAGCTCACCAATCAATTCTAAAGCGTAGCTGTGAATATCCATATAAGAAACGCCAGCTTTACATTGTGCGATTAACTCTAATTTGATTAAGCGCATATCTTCTAAGATTGCTTTGAATAACTCATTAGAATCATGGCCAGCATGTGTGCGCGTAATGTCTGAAATGTAACCTTCAAAAGATGCGCCTGCATCAATCAAAAAACTGTATAACATTGCAGGTGGTTCTTGATCCAATTCTTGGTAATGTAAAATGCTGCCATTTTCATTGTATGCAATGATGTTGCCATAAGGCATTTCAGATTCGCGCATGCCAGTCACATCTAAGTAATCCAAATTCATTTGGAATTCACTGATGTATTCAGACAATGATTCACGAACTGCAACGTGAGCGGATGCCGCACGTACAGAAGCAATTCTCATGCATTCGATTTCAAACTCAGTTTTGATTAAGCGCCAGCTATCGATCTCTTGTTTTTGTTCCAATGATGCACGCTTAGCATTATCATGATCAAAAAGATCAGGGCCTAACCATAACCAGTTTTTAGTTTCTGTTTGATTGGTTAAGCTATTTTTAAGATCATCCAATTGAGCATGTGCTTCAACGGTGAACATTTGTTGCCATTCGCCTAGCTCTTCTTTCACTTTCAACCAAAAATCTTTCGGACGATAGTTTAATAATGTGCGATCTGTTTTTGTGATGATTAAATATTGATGTGTACCAATCGCTTCAGGAATCCAATAACGGAAACTCGCAGGCATTCTATGTGGGATTTCAATATCATCATCGTAGAAAAATTTTGGTGCACCAGAAGATAAAACTAAAGCATCTAGTTGATGCTTTTCTAGAAATGCAGCAGCTTTTTGTTGTAGTGTTTCAATGTGTGCTTGATAAAGAGACATGTCTTTTTCCTTAAAGCAGTGAATTAATGAGGAGATGATAGCAAAAAGTCATCAAAGCAATTGAGGTAAAATGCTTTTGGGTACAACAAATCGTGCTGTTAACAGTGGATCAACCAATTGAGATATTTCTGCGTTGCCAGCAATACTCGCTAACATGGCAGATTCATGTAGAGATAATTTTGTTGATCTATGAATGGCTTCGATTGCTAGTTTGGTTGCTAATTGAATCGCTTCATCGATGGTTGGTTTAGAAACAATGAATGCAAAAGCATCTTTGGTTTCTATGATGGGATGTGGAATGGATTGATTATGAATGACATCCAAAGTGACAACAACTTTGCCTGCAATCTCAATGCCAGTGCCACCAACTTCGCCATCGCCCATTGCAGCATGTAAATCACCTAATGCAAATAATGCACCATCTACAGCAACTGGTAAATAGAGAATAGAGCCTGCCGTGATTAATTTGGTATCCATATTGCCACCATGAGAATCTGGTGTTCCTGTTGGAATTGCATCACCTGCGGGTGCAACACCGATCACACCGATCATGGGATTTAATGGGATTTTAATATCATCACTAAAATGTGCGACATTTTGATCAACTTTCACTATCTTTTGTGCAATGGTTTCAAAGGGCATGATGCCAAACCCTGGCCCAACAGCAATCACGCCAGTTTCTACCAATTCAATAGAGTGAATGATGATTTTTAAAACATCACCTGCTTTGGCATCTTTCACATAAATTGGGCCTGTAGCAGGATTAATATGGTTCCAATCAATGCCAGAAAGAGAATTTTGCTCATCCACTTGATTGCTAAAACAATCTAACGTAGAAATTTCTATGGTTTCACCTGCATTCACTGTGAGCTTTGCAGGGTGGTTTTTATCAAAAGCATAAATCGTGGCGTTATTTGGGCAAATGGATTGCATAACTTCCTCTCTAAAATTCTAGTGACATGAATATTATATTTACATTATATGTATCATCAATCGGTAATCTTAGATAGCTGTTTTGAATGAATTTTATATAAACTTCTAAGGATTACGCCAGAGAACACATTGGATTATAAATATTGGTTTCCTTTATGATAAAATGCCCTCTTTTTATCAACAAGTTTTAACTTAAAGTATTTAGTAGGTCATTAAGGAGCTTTCAATGGCAGGTCATAGTAAATGGGCAAACATTCAGCATCGTAAAGGTGCTCAAGATGCAAAACGTGGTAAGATTTTTACACGTTTTATTCGTGAAATTACAATTGCAACACGAATGGCGGCGAATGGCGACCCTGCAAGTAACCCACGTTTGCGTATGGTGATCGATAAAGCTTTGGCAGCAAATATGACTAAAGATACGATCGACCGTGCAATCAAACGTGGTTTGGGCGGTGATAGTGATACAGAACAAGAAGAAATTCGCTACGAAGGTTATGGTCCAGGCGGTATTGCTGTAATGGTTGACTGTTTATCTGATAACCGTAACCGTACAGCGGGAGAAGTTCGTCATGCATTCAGTAAATGTGGCGGTAACTTGGGTGTTTCAGGTTCTGTTGCATTCCAATTTACAGAAACAGGCGTTTTATCTTATCCTGAAGGTTCTGATGAAGAAGCAATTACAGATGCGGCGATTGATGCAGGTGCAGAAGATATCATAGTAAATGATGATACATCCATTGATGTGCTAACAACGCCACAAACTTATGCAGAAGTTTATAATGCAATGGTTGAGAAAGGTTTAAAGCCTGAAGAATCTGAAGTGACAATGCGTGCTGCAAACAACGTATCATTATCTTTAGATGATGCAAAACAGATGATTAAAATGTTGGATATGTTAGAGAATTTGGACGATACACAAAACGTTTACTCTAATGCTGATATCTCTGCTGATATTCTTAGCCAGCTGTAATTGAATTGTGATTATTTTAGGCATTGACCCAGGCAGTCGAATCACTGGTT
>JBEBSR010000041.1:0-25615 GCA_040394195.1 Wohlfahrtiimonas larvae
GAAATCGAAGTGAAATTTTTGAAAGCTCGCCGTGGCATTTGGTCATTTGCTGGCGTAGCAAAAGTTGATGGCGCAGTTGTATGTGAAGCAGAAGTTATGTGTATGCGTCAGGAGGCTTTTTAACTCTATTTGATAAGGAGATAAATTATGCCAAACCAAGATTTAATTCATCCAACAGCAGTGATTCATGAAACTGCTGAAATTGGTGAAAATGTAAGCATCGGACCTTTTTGTATCATTGGGGAAAACAGCAAGATTGGTTCAGGTACTAAGCTAATCTCTCATGTTGTGATTGGTGCGAATACTACGATTGGAAAAGATAATACGTTTTATCAATTCTCTTCCATTGGTGAAGTGCCACAAGATAAGAAGTTCAAAGAAGGCGACTTTACTGAGCTTCATATTGGAGATCGCAACACGATCCGTGAATATGTGTCCATTAACCGTGGTACAACGCAAGATGATTGCTTAACGAAGATCGGCGATGATAACTGGATCATGGCAACTTGCCATATCGCTCATGACTGTATTGTTGGTTCAAGAACGATTTTTGCGAACGGTGCATCATTAGCGGGCCATGCGATTATCGAAGATGATGTGATTTTGGGTGGTTATTCCATGATCTATCAACGTTGTCGTGTGGGTGAAGGTGCAATCACAGGTTTCTCATCAGGGATTCATCGTGATGTTCCGCCATTCATTACAGCGGCTGGTTATCGTGCTGAACCTGCAGGTATTAACTCAGAAGGTTTGCGTCGCCGTGGTTTTGATGCTGATGCTGTTTCTGCGACGAAAAAGGCTTATAAAGCTTTATATCGCCAGAATTTAACATTGCAGGAATCCATTGATGAAATCAAAGCATTGGCTACTGAATTCCCTCATTTGCAAAAAATGGTGAATTTTTTAGAAGTCGATACACAACGTGGTATTGTTAGATAATATAGAGGTTCTGTGTGAAAGAAGTATCATCATCCCCTACATTTATGATGGTTGCAGGTGAATTATCAGGTGATATTTTAGGTGCAGGATTAATTAAAGCATTGAAAGAAGAGTTCCCTCACGCTGAATTTTTTGGCGTGGGTGGGCCTTTAATGATTGCAGAAGGATTAGAGAGTCTAGCGCCCATTGAAACATTGTCAGTGATGGGGCTATTCGAAGTATTGGCTCATTTGCCTAAGCTTTTACGTTTAAAAGCACACTTAGTCAAAGAAGCAGAAAATCGTATGCCAATTGCATTTATTGGTATTGATGCGCCAGATTTTAATTTGAAAGTTGCACATTCTATCAAGCAAATCGGCATCACAACATTCCATTATGTTTCTCCATCTATTTGGGTATGGCGTGAGAAGCGTATTTTTACAATTAAAAAATCAGTGGATAAAGTTTTGTGCTTATTTCCATTCGAAGTGGATTTATATGCCAAACATAAAATGGATGCCACTTGCGTGGGTCATCGTTTAGCTGATGAAATTCCATTATCACCTAATTCCGATCAAGCTCGCCAAACACTTCAACTAACAGATAAAAATAAAGTTTTAGCATTGTTACCAGGTAGTCGTGTGGGTGAAGTTTCTAGATTATTGAAAATTTTTGTGGAAACGGCTCAGTTATTATTAGCAAAAGATCCAGCTTTAACATTGGTGATTCCTGCAGCAACTGATCATTTGCATGAAATTATTCAACAAGAAATCAATACATTGCCAGAAGAACAAAGAGTATCTTTTAGGATTTTAAAAGGTGATTCACGATTGGCGATGGAAGCTGCGGATGTTGTTCTATTAGCATCGGGTACAGCAACATTGGAAGCAATGCTGTTGAAAAAACCAATGGTTGTTGCTTATAAGTTCTCATCCATTACGGCTTATATTGCAAAGAAAGTTGTACGCACACCATTTTTCTCCTTACCAAATATTTTGGCGCGGAAAGAATTAGTCCCTGAAGTTTTTCAAAATGATGTAGTGGCTGATCGTTTAGCACCGATGGTTATTGAGGCTTTTAAGAAAACTAATGATCCTGTATTGATGAATGAATACTTAAAAGTACATGAATCATTGCGATTAGATGCAGATAAAGCAGCAGCGCAAGCCATTATTAATAAATTAGTAAAGTCAGTTTAATGCAAATCGATTTGTTTCCAAAAGAAGAAAAAATCCTCCTTATTGCAGGTGTGGATGAAGCAGGGCGTGGCCCTTTATGTGGTGATGTTTATGCAGCTGCTGTGATTCTAGATGAAAATCATGGCATTGAAGGCTTGACGGACTCCAAGAAGATTTCAGAAAAAAAGCGTTATATTATTGCTGAAGAGATTAAGAAAAATGCTAAAGATTGGTGCATTGCTTCTGCTTCAGTGGAAGAAATTGATCGTTTAAATATTTTACAAGCAACATTACTGGCAATGCGAAGAGCAGTTGAAGGCTTACAGATTGCACCACAATTAGTAAGAGTGGATGGTAATCAAAACCCTAAATTCCCAGCGCAGTACCAGTGTGAAACTGTTGTGAAAGGCGATTTGCTCCACGAAGAAATTAGCGCTGCAAGTATTCTTGCAAAAACAGCACGTGATTTATCCATGATTGAATTGGATCAACAATATCCAGACTATGGATTTGCAAAACATAAAGGTTATGGTACGAAGGTTCATATGGATGCCATTCAGAATTTAGGTGTTTTAGAAACACATAGACGAAGTTTTGCGCCGATTCAAAAAGCTTTGACAATGCATAAACCATAGAAAAGTAGTAGAATAATTCAGATTTTGTAAAAGTGAGAGCATTATGAATATGCGAGTAATGAATTTTATTGTTGGTCTGTTTGTGATCTTTGGTGTCGTTGCCTTGGTTTGGCTCGCACTAACAGCAAGTAGCACCGATGGCCGTTTTGGTAAGCAGATTACAGTATCAGCAGGTTTTGATAATGTTGGTTCTTTAAAAGTGAAAGCACCTGTGATGATCGGTGGTGTTCGTGTTGGCCGTGTGTCACATATTTCTTTAGATCCAGATGATTTCAAAGCAATCGTTGAAATGCGTTTGGATGAAAAGTATGAGATTCCGAAAGACAGTATCGCAATGATTTATACTGCAGGTTTAGTGGGTGAACAATATGTTGCGCTAGATCCAGGTGGTGCACCAATGCCATTAGAAAATGGTGATGCTATTCGTTTAACGCAATCAGCCATTGTTATTGAACGATTGATTGGCCAATTCCTGACATCTATGGGAAATAAAGACTAATTGTGGCAGAAACATTAGGCGTTATTTTAAAGCGAAGTGCATATCAAGAAGATCGAGTTTTACTCGATCTTTTTACTGAGTGCCATGGAAAAATATCGGTTTTAGTCAATCGGTCACATAAAAGTAAATATTCAGATCAGATTTTTCAATTAGGCAAATGGCACCTCAAAGAAGGTAAAGTTTTTTATTTCTCAGATGATTATGATTCAGTACAATCTTCCGCAATCCAAGGTATGAATATTTGGTCTGGTTATTATTTGAATGAATTACTAGTACGGTTATTACCTAAAAATCATGCTGATGCTGCATTATTCACACATTATTGGCGCGCAGTAAAAGCATTAGAATTTGGTGATAGCATTTTACAAGAATGGATGCTTCGTTGCTTTGAGCGAACATTATTAGAATCATTAGGTGTAATGCCAGATTTATGGACAGATAATGATGGTGATGCTTTTGTAGAAAACCTACTTTATCATTTATGTGCCGAAAGTGGTTTCAGTAAATTTAAAACGAAAACACATCATTTCCCAATTCTAGGTGACAACATATTATTGATTAATGAGATCACAGATAACAATGATCATGCACTCATTGATAAAGAACTACTACTGATTTATAAGCGTATGATGCGCTATTTATTGCAACCATTGTTGGGGCAAAAGCCTCTGCAGTCAAAAGTATGGTTGCAATCCTTATATTTAAAACAGCAAGAACGAGAGAAAAGGAGTTCCTCATGATGGATTTTGCCCGTAAACTTTTATTAACCATTCCTGCTGAAACAGCACATAACTTGGCAATTGCAGCATTGCCATTATTGCCAGTGCAACAAACTTTGCCAGATGATCCTATTGAAGTGATGGGCTTAAAGTTTAAAAATAAAGTTGGCTTGGCAGCAGGTTTGGATAAAAATGGTGAGGCATTATCTGCATGGGCGAAAATGGGCTTTGGTTTTGTGGAAATTGGTACAGTGACGCCCTTGCCACAAGCAGGTAATCCTAAACCAAGAATGTTTAGAATCCCTGAGAAACAAGCGATCATTAATCGCATGGGCTTTAATAATAAAGGCATTGATTATTTATTACGTAATTTAGAAGAATACCGATTAAATAATTCAAATGGCCCATTGATTGGTGTGAATATTGGCAAAAATGCGATTACTCCAATTAATAAAGCGACAGATGATTATTTAATCTGCTTGAAAAAAGCTTATCAATTGGCGGATTATATTACGATTAATATCTCTTCACCGAATACAAAGAATTTGCGTTCATTGCAAGGCAAGGATCAATTGCAGCAGCTGCTAGAAACATTGAAAGCTGAGCAAATTGTCTTGGCTGAGAAATATCAAAAATACACACCATTAGTTGTGAAATTAGCACCTGATATGAGCGAAGAAGAGCTTTTGGAATCTATTGAAGTGATCAAGGCTGTGAAATTAGATGGTGTAATTGGCACGAATACAACATTGAGCCGTGTTGAAGTTCAAGGCTTTGCTAATGCTGATGAGGCAGGTGGATTAAGTGGTGGTCCATTAACAGAGCGTTCAACAAAAGTTGTGAAAACTTTAACAGAGCATTTACCAGAATCTATCCCTGTGATTGCAGCAGGTGGCATTATGAATGGTGATGATGCCGTAGAAAAGGTTAAAGCAGGCGCAAAGCTTGTGCAGATCTATTCAGGTTTCATCTATGGCGGTACAGGATTAATTGAAGACGCTAATAAAAAATTGCTTGATTATCAATCATAAGTAGTTTTTTAAATGGCTTTAGCTTGAGCTCTCTAATCTTTCATGATATTTATTAGGGTACCCAAAAGGTTTCCAATTACGTTTACCACAAGTAAACAGTGTCTTTATCCAAGACGATCTTAATAAATATTAAATTGAAAAATTAGAGAGTATTATGACGGTTCGAAAAATTACAGCCATTGGGTTTATGTTGTTCGCCATTTTCTTTGGCGCCGGAAACTTAATTTTCCCACCTAACGCAGGGTGGTTGAGTGGCGGGAGTTTTACTCCTGCAATTATCGGTTTTGTTATCACAGGTGTGGGGTTACCACTTCTAGGAATTATCGCAGGTTCTTTCTCTGAAGAAGGGTTCATTACAGAAACTAAGCGCATCAGTGTTGTCTTTTCTGTGGTGTTCATGGTTGCGATTTATCTAACGATTGGACCATTTTTTGCTATCCCAAGAACAGCGACAGTATCATATGAAATGGCACTCGTACCATTAATAAAAGCTGATGGTGGCATCTTACACGGTATTTTCTTAAGCATTGCTGAAGGTCTTAAATCTTTATTTTATGCAAACGATGCATCGGTAACAGCATTAGGCATGGTGGGTAAAGTTGGTTTATTCTTCTACACAATTTTATTCTTCGCATTAACATTCTGGTTAAGCTATAACCCAACTAAAATTGTTGATCGTGTTGGTCAAATTCTTACGCCAGCATTATTAGTGACAATGGTTATTTTAATCATTATCTCTTTTGCTAAATTAAATACACCAATCGCAGAAATTGATGAAGCATATCAATTGGCACCATTTGCGAAAGGGTTTGTAGAAGGCTATCAAACGATGGATACGATTGCAGCAGTTGCATTCTCTATCATTGTATTGAAAGCAGTAAGAGCTTATGGCATTGATAACCAAAAAGATCTATTTAAATATTCTTCATACGCTGCATTAATTGCAGGTGCAGCTTTAGGTGTAATTTATATCGCTTTAGGTTGGATCGGTAACCATTTCCCAATTGATGAAGCTGTTTTTGCTGCAACAGGGCAAGATCGTGGTACGTACATTTTAACGGAAGTTGCTAGTTTAACGATGGGTATGTTTGGTAAAGTAGTTTTAGGTATCATTGTTGGCTTGGCATGTTTAACAACTGCGATTGGTTTAGTTGTATCCATCAGTAGTTATTTCCATAGTTTGCTTCCAAAGATTTCTTACAAGCAATTTGCAATCATCTTTACTTTGATTAGTTTTGGTTTAGCTAACCAAGGTTTGGCGCAAATCATCAAAGGTGCGATTCCTGTATTGTTGATCGTTTATCCAATCACAATCACTTTAATTGCTTTGATCTTCATTGATAAATTATTAGTGCCATTAGATAGAATCGAATTGCAGATCACAACTTATGTGGTATTGTTTGTGAGTATTTCAACAGTATTCTTCCCAACAGCAAGCTTTGTAACAATGTTGCCATTGAATGATATTTCGATGGGTTGGGTTGTACCTGGTGTGATTGCATTCTTTGCATCGATTCATTTGAACAATAATATTTTATTAAAGAAAACACGTAAAGATCTTACAAAATAAACTATATATTGTTATATGAGTTAATATAAAAACCCGCAGATAAAATGCGGGTTTTTTATTATTTAATATTTGATTAATGAATTGATGTAAGGAATCGAGATGACTATTTCTTTTAGCCAGCAGATTTTTAACAGAGTAGAGCCATTGTGGCAGTCTTATTTGACACATCCTTTTGTGAAAGGCATTGGTGATGGTACTTTGGATAAAGCTAAATTTATCCATTATATGAAGCAAGATTATATTTATTTAATCGATTATTCACGCTTATTTGCAATCGGTGCATCAAAAGCGAATGATCTATCAACCATGACATTGTTTGGTGAGTTATTACATGGCACATTGAGCTTTGAGATGGATTTGCATCGCCAATATGCTGCAAAATTTGGTATTTCAGCAGAAGAGTTGGAAGCAACTGAACCTTCTGCAACAATGACATCATACACGAGTTATATGTTGAGCCAAGCATCATTAGGTGGCGTTGAGAATACGATTGCTGCTGTATTGGCTTGTGCTTGGAGCTATAACTATATTGGCAAAGCATTGGCAGAAAATCCTGCATCGAAAGAGCATAAATTCTATGGTGATTGGGTGAATACTTATTCTTCGCCTGAATTTACGAAATTAGTGAATAAATGCATTCAATTGATTGATAAAATTGGTGAAACTGCATCACCTGAAGCAAAGAAAAAACTAGAAGATATTGTGGTTAACACCAGCTATTATGAATATATGTTCTGGGATATGGCAGAAAAACTCTCCATGTGGGATGTGCCTGTAACTGTATAAAATATTTTGCCAATACTAGATTTTAGTATTGGCTTTTTATAAAAATTCTCTCGGTATTTTGTGATTGGCAGTTTTTTTCGCAAGAGAAGTAGGGTATGATATTGCGCTTCTCTGACCATCTTTATTTGAGAGTAATGTAATGTCCTCGATTATTTCGTTATGTGGTTCACTGGCGCTATCCGACTTTAGATTGGATAAGTTAAGGCAAAATGCGGCAAGATTAAATTTACCGCCTGATATCAATATATCCGCCACTTATTGGTATTTTATAGAAAGCAAACAACCTCTAAACTCATCTTCTGTAGCATCTCTCTCGGCTATTCTAACAGCCACTGAAACAACACCTCCTCAGCTATCTTCTAGCGAACATCTCTTCTTAGTTACTCCTCGTATCGGCACTATTTCCTCTTGGGCTTCTAAAGCAACTGATATCGTACACAATTGTGGTTTTAATGATATCTCTCGCATTGAGCGTGGAATTGCGTTTGTATTGAAAGGTGATTTAACAACGGCTGAGTTGCAGGCTTGGTCAGCATTGTTATATGACAGAATGACAGAATCATTATTAACGTCATTCAAAGAAGCAGAGCAGTTATTTCATCACACAGAAGCACGTACATTTGAATCGATTGATATTTTAGACCAAGGCATTGAAGCACTCGTAATTGCGAATAAAACTTTTGGTTTTGCATTATCTGAAGATGAAATTGAATATTTATATGAAAACTATCAGAAATTGGGTAGAAACCCGACTGATGTTGAATTAATGATGTTTGCACAAGCAAACTCAGAGCATTGTCGTCATAAAATCTTCAATGCTGATTTTGTGTTAAATGGTGTTCAGCAACCTAAATCATTATTCAGAATGATTAGAGATACGCATGCTAAAACGCCTGAAGGCACAATTGTTGCTTATAGTGATAACTCTTCAATCATTGAAGGCTACACAATTCCACGTTTTTATCCAACATCACAAAACAATGTTTATAACTATAACGAAGAATTAACACACATTGTGATGAAGGTGGAAACACATAACCACCCAACAGCAATTTCTCCATTTGCAGGCGCTTCCACTGGTGCTGGCGGTGAAATTCGTGACGAAGGTGCAACAGGCCGTGGTGCTCGTCCAAAAGCTGGTTTAACAGGTTTCAGTGTTTCTAACTTGCAGATTCCTAATTATGTTCAGCCTTGGGAACAATACCAAGATGGTAATTATGGTAAACCTGATCGCATCAGCAGTGCATTCGATATTATGATGGATGGCCCATTGGGCGGCGCGGCATTTAACAATGAATTTGGTCGTCCAAATCTATTAGGTTATTTCCGTACATTTGAAGCACCTTATCAAGGTAAAGTGCGCGGTTATCATAAGCCAATCATGATTGCAGGTGGTTTAGGTAATATTCAAGCGAAGCAAGTGGAAAAAGGTATTTTCCCTGCAGGTGCTTTGTTGATTCAATTGGGCGGACCTGGTTTATTGATCGGTCTAGGCGGTGGTGCGGCTTCTAGTATGGAAACTGGTGCAAATAGCGCAGATCTAGACTTTGACTCAGTACAACGTGGTAACCCTGAAATCGAACATCGCGCACAAGAAGTGATTGATCGTTGCTGGCAGTTAGGCGATGCAAACCCAATCATCTCTATTCATGATGTAGGTGCAGGCGGTTTATCCAATGCATTCCCAGAATTAGTGAATGATTCAGGCAGAAGTGCAATCTTTAATCTTCGCGCAATCCATTTGGAAGAAGAAGGTTTAAGTCCAATGGAAATCTGGTGTAATGAAGCACAAGAACGTTATGTTCTAGCAATCTTGCCAGAAGATTTGGATCGTTTCCGTGTATTGTGTGAACGAGAACGTTGCCCATTCTCAATTGTAGGCACAGCGACAGATGATGGCTTATTAAAAGTTAAAGATGAGCTGTTTGGCAATGAGCCAGTGGATTTACCATTGGATGTATTATTGGGCAAACCACCTAAAATAACACGCACAGATCATACTGTAGAAACGCCAATCGTGGCATTTAATGCAGATAAAATTGATTTAGTGGAAAGCACATACAATGTATTACGCTTGCCAACAGTTGCGAATAAGAGCTTCTTAATCACAATTGGCGATCGTACTGTCGGCGGTTTGACTTATCAAGATCAAATGGTTGGTCCTTACCAAGTACCAGTATCGGATGTTGCCGTAACTGCTATGGGCTTCGATACATTACATGGTGAAGCAATGACAATGGGCGAAAAAGCACCATTGGCATTGTTTGATGCAGCAGCATCAGGCCGTATGGCTGTAGGCGAAGCAATTACTAATATTGCAGCGACTAACATCGGCAAGATGAATAAAATCAAATTATCTGCAAACTGGATGGCGCCATGTGGTTTAGAAGGTGAAGATGAAAAACTGTATCGTACAGTGGAATCAGTTTCTAACTTCTGTCAATCGTTGTCATTATCCATTCCTGTGGGCAAAGATTCATTGTCAATGAATACAGTTTGGGAAGACAATGGTGAAAAGAAATCAGTAACAGCACCATTATCATTGGTAATCACAGCATTTGCTCCGATTGAGAATATCCGTAAAACAATCACGCCAGAGTTGCAAAATGTAAAAGACAGCACATTATTCTTAATTGATTTGGGTAACGGTAACGGTCGTTTAGGTGGTTCTGCATTAACGCAAGTGAATGGTGAATTGTCTGATGTTTCTCCTGATGTTGAAACTGCAGATTTAGATGGCTTCTTCAAATTGATGCAAACAATGATTGCCAATGATCAAATTTTGGCTTATCACGATCGTGGCGATGGTGGTTTGGTTTCAACGATTGCAGAAATGATGTTTGCAGCACAAAAAGGCGCGACATTAGATTTAACATCTGTATTGGCAGCGCAAGCAGAATTCTCTGCACATGAATCAGTTGTCAGAGCATTATTCAACGAAGAGTTGGGCGCTGTATTACAAGTGGATAATCGTTTTGTGGCAACGCTAACTGATTTAGCGAAATCATTTGGTATTGAGCATTTAGTCCATGCAATTGGTCAGATTTCAGATGATTACTCATTGGCAATTTCTGCAAATGGAAAATCAATCTTGAACGAACAAGGTATTGCATTGCAGAAAGCTTGGTCTGAAGTGAGTTATCACATGCAGCGTTTGCGTGATAATCCAGCATCAGCTGATAGCGAATTCCAATTAATTGTTGAACCAGACTTGAAAAAATTGTTCGCGAAAACAACATTTGATGTGAATGAAGATATTGCTGCACCATACATCAATAAAGGTGCTAAACCTCGTATTGCTGTATTGCGTGAGCAAGGTGTAAATGGTCAAGTGGAAATGGCTGCAGCATTTACTCGTGCAGGTTTTGAAGCACAAGATGTTCATATGAGTGATTTAATCGCAGGCCGTGTTTCTTTGGAAGATTTCCAAGCATTGGCAGCTTGTGGTGGATTCAGTTACGGTGATGTTTTAGGTGCTGGCCAAGGTTGGGCGAAATCTATTTTATTCAACCAAAAATTACATGCACATTTTGCGGCGTTCTTTGATCGTGAAGATACATTGAGCTTAGGTATTTGTAATGGTTGCCAGATGATGAGTCAATTGTCAGCAATCATTCCAGGTGCTGAACATTGGGCACGTTTCGAGCGTAATGCTTCTGAGCAATTTGAAGCACGTTTGGCATTGGTTGAAGTTGCAAAATCACCATCCATTTTCTTAAATGGTATGGAAGGCTCTGTGATGCCAATCGTTGTGAGCCATGGTGAAGGTCGCGCTGTATTCCAAGATGATTCAATGAATCATGTGGATGTAGCATTGCGCTATGTGGATGGTTTGGGTCAAGTAACAGATCGTTATCCGTTGAATCCTAACGGCTCACCGAATGCAATCGCAGGCTTAACATCGAAAGATGGTCGTGCAACAATTATGATGCCACATCCTGAACGTGTTTATAAGCGTGATCAGTTAAGCTGGAAGCCTGAAGGTTGGGATGAATTCAGTGGTTGGTACAGAATGTTTGCTAATGCACGTAAATCATTCAACTAATCATTGTATTTGATTGAAAAATTAAGCCGCACTGATAAATCAGAGCGGCTTTTTTGTGAGTTATAAGTTTTATTAGTTGTTTTATAATGTTGAAATAAGGATATAAGGCGTATCTTTAAAGTTAAAATCTGCAATTCTAACCATGCCAAGTTTGGCATGTGCACGAATGGAGCGAATATTATCTTCATTAATGAAAGCTATAGGCTTACCATGATTTTGGTAGCGAAGTTCATCAAATAGTGATTTCAAAATAGTTCCACCTCTAAAGTTTTCATCAATACAAACAGGGCCATATAACCAATTATTCTTAACTAAATTAGGAAATTGTTGATTGATATGTGCAACAAGTGGAGGAAGCTCTGTATCAGTCATTGGAAAACTGAATGCAACACCTACAATGGCATCATCTTTTCTTGCGACAATGACAGCAAGAGATGTAGTGACCATTGTTTTGATCTTTGCTAGAGAAAAATCACCAAGTAGCCCCCCATTTTGTGAAGCAGAATAAGCCTGCAGTAATTGTGTAATTTGAGGTAAATCTTTTTCTGTCATTTGTTCAATAATGATATCCATATTTGTCTCCTGATAGAAAATGCTTCTTTGGCAATCGAATGTTAGCCATGCGATATATGATCAATACTTAATTTTGTGTCATAGTTGTAAATATCGTTATAATCTTCAGGAAGTATATCATTGGCTAATAGGATTAAGTATGGAAGAAATAGTTTTGGGTTTTGATTTTGGTGTAAAAAATATTGGTTTGGCCGTGGGCAATCGCTTAACCAATACAGCACAACCCATTGCTATTTTAAAAGCTAATGAAGGTCAGCCTGATTGGGATGAAGTTGAAAAGCACATCAAAGAATGGACACCAACATTGTTGGTAGTTGGCATGCCATACACCGCAGATGGTACTGAAACTGAGCACATGAGAAAGATCCGTAAATTCATGAATCGTTTACATGGGCGTTTTGGTTTACCTGTAGAAGAAGTGGATGAGCGCTTATCATCCAAAGAAAGTGAACAATATATGAAACCATCGAAAAAAGGTAAGAAAGGGCAATTGGATGCCCATTCTGCGGCGATTATTGTGGAACGCTATTTGAATGGTGATTTAATTTTTTCTTTGTAATTTATTAAATAATATATAAGTCATTGTTATAATAAATAAAATAATAAAGAATGATTGGTTATGAGTAATAGACAAATGTTAGGATCAGTATTTTATGACCGATCTCATAGGTTAGCAGCCCATGAGACCTTTTGGGTAATATCGGGCGTTCCTCATGCCATAAAAATCGCATTTCCTCTTGTAAGATTTCCATGCTACTGCACGTGACTAAGTTTGTTACATTGATTAAAGAAATATTGGAAGAAAATATTATGCCTGTTGTAGATGATAAATTATTGGATTTTGAAAAATTATGTTTGGAAATTATTGCTAGTCAAAATAAAGAATGGAAGATTGAATTTGATAAATTAATTAGTAAGATAAAAGTTATAGATAGAGTTTATGGCAATCCTTTTGGTATTTATGTTGATTTTGCTAAAGAAAATTGGATTGCTAATATGAAATTACCTAATATTTTAAGTGCTGACTTGGAATTAACTGAACGTAATGATGCTATTGTATTTATGTTTTATCCGAATACTGATGATAAAACTCCTTTTATTTTTCTTGAAGTTTCAATTTGTACTGGTCCCTTCGATATTGATTATATTTCACGCAAGATTAGTCTTGAATTAGGTAGATAGAAAAGGGGTAGTTTTATGGAGAATTGTTCAGATCAAACTAAACAGGACACTTTTATTTGAGAATTTTCAAAAATAAATGAAAACATTTCATTATTGAGATGAATGATTTTTTCTAAAATAATTTTTAGTGATAAAAATATTATAGCCTTGTTGAGCAATTAATAGGGATTTTTTTAGCCAAACAGTGACCCAAAGTGGTGGTGCAACCAACATCATCGGTGGGCAAGTTTATGGTAAAGGTGTACTGATCGATGCTGATGAACTGAATATTCTCAGTTTAGAAGATAAATCTACGTATGATGGTCGACAAGAAGATATCTCAGATTCTGTGACAATTGGTTATGGATTTTGTATTGCTCCACGGATTTAGAAGGTTATTGCCACCCTATTAAAATGTTTTCAATAAAGGATAGAGAGATTTTGTGTAGAATACTGGGCTATATGAACAAAAGGATCAAAGCACAATGCTAACTCTCTCTGAATTTTTGACTCAAATCCCTAAAGCTGAATTGCATTATCATTTGTTAGGTGGCGTTCGTATGACGACGATGCTCGACTTGGCAAAGAAATATGATGTGCCACTCACGGAAAAAGAAGCGAAGAGTTATTACAGGGCCTATGCGCATGAAAATGAAGTAATGAAAGGCGGCATTGCTGCTTTGCATTTTTTATATCCTTTATTGAGAGAAACTGTAGATTATCAGCGTGTTGCACGCGAAGTCTTAGAAGATGCAAAAAATACAGGGATTCGTTATGTAGAGTTCTTTTGGAATCCGAATGATACCAATTTACCTTATAAAGATGTCACGATTGCTTTGGCAGAGGCTTTTGAGCAGGCTGAAAAAGGGTGGAATATTTTGGCTTATTTGATTCCATCCATTAACCGTGAAAAACCACCAGAAGAAGCTGTAGAAATGGTGCAATGGATGATTGATTATCCTCATGAGCGAGTATTAGGTATTGGTATTGATTACCGTGAAGATCATGCACCTATTGAAAATTTCTGGAAAGCATATCGTTTAGCAGAGCAAAATGGTTTGAGATTAACAGGGCATTGCTCAGAATTTGGATTGCATTGGCGAAATGTGGAAACGGGTTTAGATTTAATTAATCTTGAGAGAATTGATCATGGTTATACAGTGATTGAAAACCCTGAGTTAACGGCTCGTTGTGCACGATTAGGTGTTCCATTTACAGTTGTGCCAAGCAATACATTTTTTATGAAAAAATGGCCTGATCATAGAGATTGGCAGAAAAATCACCCAATTCGCCAAATGGCACAAGCAGGCATGAAAATTATTCCAGCGACAGATGATTGGCACATGCATGATACGAATGGTGTGAAATGCTACGAAGTGATGATCAATGATTTTGGTTTTGATTTAGACGGCGTTCGCCAATGTATCTTGAATGGCATTGATTCTGCGTGGCAGCCAGAATCATTGAAGCAAGAATGGCGCTATCATTGGATGAAAGAATTCGATGACTTGCGTGCTCAATTAATTGAAGAACCAAAAATTGATCCTGAATTACATGTTCAATATGGCCCTAGAACTTAATATTCATCCGCTAAAATGAGATAAAAATAAAGCCATCGTGAGATGGCTTTATTAATATGACTATTCGTATCTCGTGCTACGCGCGAGATCACTTAAGTTTGTGAGTTTTTAAAAGTGATATAAATATATTAACCAAAATAATAATAAGACAAGATTAAGCAGACAAAAATTCCTGTAAATACAGGGATAGAAGTGCGTTTTACAATTTCAATTGGGCTAACTTTTAATGTAGATGCTACAACAATAATCACAGCTGCAACAGGTGAAACAGAACGAATTAGATTTGCTGTTAGTTGCATCGGTAATGCAACTAATACAGTGCTGACACCCATTTGTTCTGTAATTTCAGGAATGATTTTGATGAAAGAGTGGAATACAGCGATTCCACTTCCACTGATAAAACCAATCAATGCAGCCATGCCAGAGAAGAACAGCATTAAGATTGATCCTGCACCTTGAACATCATTCAAACTATTGGTTAATAAGCCAATCACGCCAATAGATTTTAAGCCTTCTACAAATAATCCTGCTGCAATGATTAATGAAACTACTTGGTAAAATCCTTGTCCCATGCCTTCAAAGAATAAATTAAAATCTTTGATGCTTTGTTTAACATCGCCTTTACGAATCAGCTCCACAAACATTGGGATAATGATCGAGATTAATGTAATCTCAACTAAACCAAGGTTGATTGTTGATTTCTGAGTTTCAGGATCAATGAAGCCCAAATTAAAAATGAGCAATAAAATAATAGGCATGATCGGAAAAATAGCGTACCACGATGGCGGCAAAGGAGCATTTTGTTCATCTTTCGTGTGTGGAATTTCGAAGGGAACATGTACAGTACCTTGTCGTTTATCCATATAACGCTGCCAGAGTAAATGAGCAACAGCCATTGCAATTAGTGCAGGGATAGATACTTTTGCATGGAATTCCATGACATATTCTAAGGATGAAATACCTAATCGCTGTGCAACCACTACATTATCAGAACCTAATGGTGTTGGTGTGATTGTTGCTGTTGTAGCAATGACAGCACCTGCTGTTAAAGGTGACATTCCTGCCATTCTTAATGCAGGGTATAAAGTTGCCATGAGTAAAATGGCTAAGCCCGCGGCACTTGGTAATACCATTTGCAATGCATTGCCTAATAAGAAAACTATTGGGACTAAAATATAAACTGATTTAATTTTTTTGATGGGTTTAGATAATGTATGAACCATTGCATCATTGGCGCCAATATGATTCATGTAGTTAGCAAAGCCAAACAGCACCATGATTGTTAAGCCAACAATGCCCATTTGCATAGTGAAGACATTGGTTGCCATTTTGAATGGATCTAACCAAGCAGAGCCCGTTGAGCCTTCTTGAAAGATAGGTTTGCCAATAATTACCGTTGCATATAGCAAGGCTAAGCCTGAGAGAAAGAGAACAATTTTGGCATCATAGTTTTTGGCAATGAGATAGCCAGCAATGATTAAGAAGGTGACGCTTATGAGAATTTCGATCATGATGAGCTTTGTGAAAAAGATGAAATTTTAGCTCATTGTGCTTTAGATTCACATGCAAAATGACGATTTTTTAATAAATTTAATAGAAAAGCTCTCATTCAACTTATTATTTAAGTCTGAAATCATAAGTTGAATGAGTAAATGAGGTATTTTTTACTTTGCTACTTTTAATGATGGTGCATTTAATTCTTTTGAATCATGCCCATGATGCTGGTGTCCGCTAGTATCTGTCCATAAATATTCACCCAGCTCGCAATTTTGAATCACAGGAAAATAAATCTCCTCACTATTATTTGCATTGTCAGCAAAGTAGCCTGTGATTGTGAATTCATCATAATATTGATCAGGTAAAGAGCCTTCCCAAGTAATAGATGAAACACCTTGGGTTACATCCTTGCCATATTGTTGGTATGTTTTAGTGTATTGAATTGTTTCTGTTGAAAGTGCCCAACCTGATTTAGGCATAGGTTTAACGCCAATCATTCCTTCAGGAATTTTGATTGTCACTTTAGTCGTTGGCGTACCTTCACACCCATGTGGGATGGCAAAGGTAGCTTTGAATGATGTGCCTTCTGTAATGGGTTTGGCATCTATGAAGCTCACATGTGCTGTAGCAATTTTGGATAACAATAGTGGGGCAATGATGAAAGAAACGAATTTAAAATTCATACAAAAATCTCGTAATTGAGGGGGATTTTGATTGTAGTTTATATTTGATATCTTGTATATACAAGTTTGATGTGAAAAGCTATTAGCTACACTAATAGATTGTTTATTTATATATTTTTATTGAGATAAAACTGTATGTAGGCTTTTGAGTGTCGCAATCACAGCATCTGGGCTAGCAATGAATGTTGGCTCGCCTTTCATCATATAGACTTGACCATTTTTAATGGCAGATAACTCTTGTAAACTACGCCAATTTGGGTAAATTTTTTCAGTGGTAATGGATCGTGATTGATCTAATTCTTTATTTTGATCACCTTGTAATAGAATAATAATGTCTGGGTTCAACATCAAAATGCCTTCTTGTGACATGATTGGCGCATTCAGATCACCTTGATATGCATTTTGACCACCAACAGCTTCTAAAATATCTTGATGAAAACTTTTGCCTGCTGCGCGCTGAGGTAATTGAGTGAGATGATCATCACCTTCATATGAATAAAGCATCAAAACTTTCGGTGATCTATTGTCTAATTGAGTTGTTTCGAGTGCTAAATTAAATTCGTTTATTTTATGATTAGCTTCGGCAGTGATATTACAGATTGCACCAATATTTTGGATGGCCTGTTGAATCTCATCTAAAGAGGTAAATGTGAGTAATTTTGTATTGAACTTTAAGGTGTCAAATTTACGTTTTTGTGGGCTATCTTCTGTGAGATCTGCAAAAATAATTGTGGGAGAAAGCATAGTGATTGCTTCATAGTTAGGATCTAACATGCCACCGATTTGTTGAATGTGGCTATCTTTGGGCAAGCGATCATATCTTGTACCAGCAACAATATTTTCTGCTAATCCCAATGATAATAATGTATCTGTGATGGTTGGTGATAAAGAGATAATTCTTTGGCATTGTTCGCTGACTGCTAATGCTGATGCACTGAATAGTGAAGCAGAAATGACCAATAAAGATAAGAGCTTTTTCATTGTAAAATTGTAACCTTCTTAAATCATCGCAAGATGAAAAAAGAGGGCAAAACCCTCTTTTTTACTAATATTACTTCAAGTTAGAATGAGATTTTGACACCAATTGCACCATTGATGCGTTTTTGGCCGTAACCCCAAGCAGTGTAATAATGTTCATCCAATAGGTTGTTCACACGAGCATAGAAGCTAACATCATCATTGAGTTTGTAATCAGTTGCTAAATTAACCATCCAATATGATTTGAGATTTCTTTTACCATCTAAAGCTGTGCTGTTGTATTTTGCTTCAGCAAATAAGTTCCATTGCTCAGTTGGTTTGAAATTGATATGCCCACCAACCATGTGTTTTGGCACGCGGCTTGCTTTGGTACTAGTCTTGATATTATTGTCAATTTTGTAGTCACGAGCTTCTGTATAAGTGTAGTTTAGTCCAAATGCTAATTGATCATTGAGTTGGGTATTGCTTGAAAATTCAACACCTTTAAATTCAGATTGATCACGATTGATGTATGTGCTTGCCCATGTAATAGGATCAGAAACCCAAGTAATTCTATTACGAATTTTTTGTTGGAAATAAGTAATGTTAATTTCTGTGTTATCAATCGGATTAAGCACTAAACCGATATCAAAGCCTTTACTTGTTTCAGCTTTCAAATCAGGGTTGTTGCTACCCCAAGTTGTGTCATATAAATTATAAAGTGATGGTGCTTTGAAGCCTGTGCCATAGCTACCTTTGATTGCAATGTAATCATTGATATTAAAGCGAGAAGTTAAGCGATATGTTGTTTTATCACCAAATTGAGAGTTCTTTTCATGGCGCAAACCAACAGTATTAAAGAATTTATCACCAAAATTTAAGTGCTGATCAATGTAGATACTTTTTGTATTGATATCTTTACCGTTAGGAACACCGTCTGTTTTCATAGATTCTTTACTATAAGATGCACCAAATAGTGTTTGGAAGTTAGGATCTAAAGTTAACGTATTTTGCCAAGTATAAGTTTGTAACTTGCCATTGAAGAAACTACGACCTGTCGTGGAGTTTGGATCGTTGAAATAGTTACGTTTAGTTTTACTGCCATCATAAATGAATGAGCTTAACCATTTTTCATCAAATAGAATTGTATTGATGGCAAAGCGGCCTAACCAACGTTTAGATTCTTGGTAGTAATCAAAATCATCTTTAACCGCTGAAGTGCCATCAGGATATTTGCCAAAGCCATCTAAATCTGTGCGCTGTTGATCATAGCGAGCCATTAAATCAAAGTTGATCCAATCTAATGGTGCATAATTCACATAAAATGAGCCGTTACGGTTTTTAAAGCGATCACGCTCTGTATTACCAAGTTTTTTATCAGCAGTAGAAATACCACGTTCTTGATTTAAACCTAAAGCCGCAGAATACATTAGAGTATCTGTTTGACCTTGTGTTTGAATCGTTGTTTTAACATGCTCATAACTACCACCTTCTAATGTTACCGTTGTGCGTTGTGGCCCACCTTTTTTAGTGAATACTTGAATTACACCACCCATTGCGCTAGAACCATATAATGTACTTTGTGGTCCTTTTAATACTTCAATGCGTTCTACATTTAATGTATCCAATGTACTGAAATCAAATCCTCTATTACCATCAGCAGGATCATTAACAATCACACCATCCACCATGACAAGGATATTGTTGCTATTGATACCACGAATAAAAGCATTACTTGTGCCATTGGCACCATTGCTCGCAATGCTTATGCCAGGCAATGTTGATAAGGCATCACTTACACGTTGATATTGACCATTTTCTAGTTGTTTCTCAGAGATGACATTGATAGTTGAACCAACTGTGTTCAGTTTTTGGTCGGTACGGTTTGCTGTGAATACAATTTCGTTATTATCAGAAGATTGTGTGACGCCTTGTTTATCATCATTCGATTGTGCAAATGCTAAAGGCGTAACAAAAAAGATAGCACCAAGTGCCACATACAATGGGTTAAGTTTCATAGAACACCTTATCCTAGTCCGCGAGGAGATTAATAATTTTTTACACAAAGGTATTTCGACTTAGCTGAAAAGCATTACGATGGCGGGTCCGTGAGAGAATTACACTCTCTTCCCCTTTGTGGCTTTTTTGATTATACAAGAATTAATTTTTTTTATCTTTGATTAAGATTAAGATAAAAAATGGTGCACCGAGTAGGGCTGTAATCACGCCAACTGGTAATTCAGATGGTGCAAATAATAGGCGTGCAGCAAGATCTGCAACGACCAATGTGCCTCCACCTAAAAAGATCACGGCAATCCATAAGTAGCGATGATCATTACCAATGAGTTGCCTTGCAATGTGAGGAATGACTAATCCTACAAAGCCAATAGGACCGCTCACAGCGATCATTGTTCCCATCATTAAACTCACTAAAAAGAATAATGGCACAAATGTATATGCAGGTTGTATACCTCTTGTAATTGCAATCGTATGCCCTGCATTGAGTAAATTAAGTTTCGGAGTTAATAGAGCAATAATCACTGTGCTGATGATCATCACAATGATTAAAGAGCCAATTTCACTATAGCCAACGTTGGCGATTGTACCCATCATCCACTGCATTAAACGATAGCTATCTTGTGGTCGGCCAATCGCTTGCATAATCATCACTAAACTACTGCAAAAGAAGCTTAAAATTACACCAACGAGCAGCAAACGAGAAACTGATTCCAAAGCATTTTTATTCAGTGAATAAATTAAAAAAGTGATGAACATCGCACCAATGAATGCAGCAAAAGATAGTCCTGAAAATAACCATAGAGAGAATGAAATGCCTGAATGGATATAAATTGCAGCACCTAATGCGCTACCACTCGCAATCCCTAACGTAAAAGGCTCTGCTAAAGGGTTACGCAATATGGCTTGAAAGACCATACCAGAGAGGGCAAGCATTGCGCCAATTAACCAAGCGGTGACCACTCGTGGCACACGAATGTTCCAAAAGATATTATGGATGGCAGGTAGGTCTTGCCATAGCATTTTTGGGGAAATATTTTCCATGCCAATAAATGGTGTGATCAAAAATGCAGTAATACTTAATAAAGCAAAAACTGTAATCGTCCATAAACGACGTTGTGGTGTGATAATTTTTACCAAAATATCACTCCTTGTTTACTTACTGCTTCAGTGAATCGGTAGTTATATAGAGAAAATAAATTATCTGTATTAATTACATCGTGAGTTAGCCCGTAAAAAAGCTTTTCGCCATTTTTGATAGCTAAACAGTGCGTGAAATAATGTGTGACTTCATTCACATCATGTGTGACTGAAATGATGGTTTTATTCATTTCAATGGAAATATCGTGAACCAATTTTAGTAATTCATGAGCTTGTTTAGGATCTAAAAAGTTTGTCGGTTCATCCAAGAAAATGATGGGCGTTTCTTGGCACAATGCACCCGCAATGAAAGCACGCTGTCTTTCACCACCACTTAAATGGGATAAAGGTGTATTTTTATATTGTGCCAGTGCTGTTTTCTCTAAAATAACATTAATGGTGTCGTGTTCTTCTTGAGTGAGAAAAAAGCCAAATTTTTGATAAGGAAATCTTGCATAAACACACCAATCCCATACGGAAATTGTTAAATTAGGATGGGTTTGTGGTACATAAGCCACCAATTTTGCGAGTTTTTTTCTAGATAGAGCTTGAATATTATGATCAAAATATTTCAACGATTGAAATGTTGCAGGAATGAGCTGTAATAATGCTTGTAAAGCAGTGCTTTTGCCTGCACCATTAGGGCCAATGATTGCCACTCTGCTGCCTGCTGCGACATTCAATGATAATTCATTCAAACGAATTTTATCATTGGATTGAACAGATAGATTTTGAACAGATAAGGCAATCATTAATATTTTATCCTTATAATTACTGTTTAATTCAAACGAAAACGGATGGGTTGATCAAAATAGCTGGGCGATTTTTGTCCATTGGTAATTTTGGGTTTTACCTTGAGAGTTTTGACAGATTCTAACGCACATTTATCTAAACGAGAAAAGTTAGTAGATTGTACTAATTCTGTTTTGGTTGCATTACCATTGGTATCTACATGAATTCTGACAATTGCTAAACCTTGCTCACCGCGTCTGCGGGAAATTAAAGGATAGCAGCGTTGGATATTGCGAAGAATAGTTTGCTCGCTATTACCATTGATAAATCCTGCTGGGCCATCTATAGAGTTTTTACCTGTTCCGCTGCCAATTGCATTACGATTACCTGATCCTGTGCCTTTTTGATTATGTGAACTATTAGCAGGTTTTGTTGGTTTTACTGTTTTTGGTGTGGTTGTTTTCTCTGGTTTGGGCGCGGTTTTTTTAGGTTGTATTTGCGGTTCAGGCATAGGTTCTGATTTTGCTTCAGGTTGAATGATTTCTTGAATAGCGAGTTCAGTTTTTATTTCTGGTATAACTTTAGGATCTTCAACTGGAATCTCTTGTGCAACATTAGGATATATCCAATCGCTTAATTCAACAGTAATGACATAAGCATCATTTTGATGTGGATATTTGGATCGGAAAGTTGTTGATTCTGAATTTAGTTCTGTTAATCCTTCTGATGAAAAATCAGCCATTAATAGCTCATTCTCTGTATGGATAAATACAAGAAAAAGTGCACTATGGCAAAAGATCACAAACAGAATGCTAATGAATTTCATGGTTATTTATAATAATTGGAACAATGGTTCATAAGGTAAAAATGGATCATTAATAATAAAGTTAATGATTAAATGATATGCGCTGATGCCAAATAAAATTACAAAGCTGAGTGCGAGTAATGCATTCAATTTTTTCCAAACTGAATTAGCTGAAAATCTCAGTTGTAATGGTGTAAAAATAATCAATGCAAACATTGCTAAATAGCTATAAATCACACTATACAATGGCACTTCAATAGAATAAAGTTGATAAGGCAGGGTGGTTATAGATTGTATGACTTGATCCCAAGAAAAATTTTGTAGATATTTTTTAAAGGCAAAAACACCTTGGCCAAAAGGAATATTGAGCTCTAATAAAACAAGATAAATATTGAAGATCAATAGCGTTGATGCTGCAATAAATACACTAGGAATCAATAGAAGGGATAGTTTTAAAAATATATGGATTTTAAATGCAAATATTCTTATATATATAATGAGTAAAAATAATGCAATAAATATGGCAATGGATAAGAGAATTAACTCTCTTTGTTGATAGACCGTAAAATAGCTGTTGATCTGTGTGAAGCTGGTTTTAAAATTTAATTTGTATTGGAAATAGAACAACGTGATGCATGCAATCATTGAGATGATTAACCAAGCACAGAGCGATAGTGCTAGAAAGCGTGAGAATTTTGTTTTTGATTTTTGGTCACGATATTTCACCATATTTGCTCTTTTATTGATGATTGAATGGATCATTGTAGACGAAGAATCATCAACTGTTCTATCAAAAAGATAAAACAGTTGAGTGATATTTGATCAAGTTTATTTAACTTTCCATTTTAAAACTTGTTTTGCACCTAATGGAATCAAGTGTTCATTCTCTAAGTATGAATATGAATCTGGTGGTGTCCAATCTTCACGCACAAGTGTGATTGTTTCCGTATTTCTTGGTAAACCGTAGAAATCAGCACCATAATGGCCCAAGAATGCTTCTAATTTATCAAGTGCATTCATGCGCTCAAATGCTTCAGCATAATGAGAAATAGCAGTCAGGGCAGAGTAACAGCCCGCACAGCCACAGCTACTTTCTTTAGCGCTTTGTGCATGTGGTGCACTATCTGTACCAATGAAGAATTTTGGATTGCCACTAGTTGCAGCTTCAATCAATGCTTGGCGATGAATTTCACGCTTCAAAATTGGCAAGCAGTATAAATGTGGTTTAATGCCACCAGATAATAGTGAGTTACGATTAAATAAAAGATGTTGAGGTGTTAAAGTTGCACCCACATTGTCATTTGCGCCTAATACAAATTCAACAGCATCTTTCGTTGTAATGTGTTCTAACACAATTCTTAAAGTTGGAATTGTTGCATGTAATGGTTTTAATTCTTGTTCAATGAATGTTAATTCACGATCAAAAATATCGATTTCAGGATCACTTGCTTCGCCATGAATCAATAAAGGTAAGCCAACTTCAGCCATTTTTTCAAAAACTGGATAAAGATTCTTCAATGAAGAAACGCCAGCTGTAGAGTTGGTTGTTACACCAGCAGGATAAAGTTTAACAGCATGAACAATGCCAGAAGCTTTAGCGTCTTCAATGATTTCTGATGTTGTATCTGGTGTTAAATACAATGTCATTAAAGGTTGAAAGTTAGAGCCTTCAGGGATATATTTTTGAATGCGGGCAAGATAAGCTTCAGCATCTTGACGATTTTTCACTGGCGGCGTTGTATTGGGCATGACAATTACACGTTTAAAACTTTGCGCAGCATGTGGCACAGTAGTTTTTAATGCATCATTATCACGCAGATGAATGTGCCAATCATCAGGAAAAGTGATAGTCATTTGATTTGACATGGAAAACTCCTAAAACGTTGAGGGAAGTCGTAAATTTTGTAAAAGCTTTTTTTAAAAAAGGTATTGCATACTATACTATGCCTTTTTTCGGATAGGAATGAACAAGAGGGAGGGCAGATGAAACAGCTCTATATTAATGGAAAACAAGCATCTTTGTGGCAAAAAGTATTGTTTGCATTGGCAACGATTGGTTTTTTAATTTTAATCATTCCACTAGGACTTGGAATTTTAGCAATTGGTGCTATTCTAGCTGTCATTTTTTATGTGTATCTTTATTTTAAGATTAGAAAGATAAAAAAAATGCTAGGAGCACAAGAAGCGCAGATGTATCAACAGCAAAATAGTACCCAAAATGCGAATCAAAAGAGAGGGGGAGCTATTGATGGGGAGTATAAAGAGTTGTAATAGGGTGAGCTTTTGATTAAAGAGCTTACATATCTCTTTCTATTTTCTTAAATATATGCTTTGATACTGCACTGAATTTACAACGCAAGATGGAGATGTTTTGAATGAATAATAATAATAAAAATCCAACCGTATTTAAGAATTTTACACCTTACGTTTTAGCTGAAGGTGAAGATTACATGAACGATGCACAGAAGGAACACTTTCGTGGCATTTTAAATGGTTGGCGTGCGCAGTTAATGCATGAGAGCGAGAAAACTGTCTCTAATATGCAAAATGATGGCGCAACAATTTTGTCTGATCCTAATGATCGTGCAAGTCAGGAAGAAGAATTCTCGCTAGAGTTACGTACACGTGATCGTGAAAGAAAGTTACTCGCTAAAATTGAGAAAACATTGCACAAACTCACAATCGATGACTATGGTTATTGTGAAACATGTGGAATTGAAATTGGAATCAAACGCTTAGAAGCTCGTCCAACGGCTGAATTATGTATTGATTGCAAAGAAATTGAGGAACAGAAAGAAAAATCTGGTGTTTTGTAAAAAAAAAAGTTGACACCCTGATTTTTTTTGATATTATGCAACACCTCAGTTAGACGAACTAACTTCAAAACAGAAATGTCCCTATCGTCTAGAGGCCTAGGACACTGCCCTTTCACGGCGGCAACCGGGGTTCGAATCCCCGTAGGGACGCCAACTTATCTCTAGTGAGTTGGTGGATTCATAAGTAGTAACTCATTGGTTGAGTATAAACGCCTAATTTGTCCCTATCGTCTAGAGGCCTAGGACACTGCCCTTTCACGGCGGCAACCGGGGT
>JBEBSR010000042.1:0-23789 GCA_040394195.1 Wohlfahrtiimonas larvae
CCATAAATATTTCTTATAAGGCAGAGAGAAACTCTTAATTAGCCAGTATCTCTTTACTTGATTAGAATTTATTCATGATCTTAAGCATTCACTTCACTAAGGAGAAATAATAAATGAGTAAAACTATTTTAACAAGCGCAAGTGGCGCACCGATTGCAGATAATCAAAACTCCATTACAGCAGGCCGCCGTGGCCCTGTTTCATTAGAGGACTATCATTTAGTTGAAAAACTAGCACATTTTAACCGTGAGAACATTCCTGAGCGCCGTGTTCATGCAAAAGGCGGTGGTGCACATGGTATTTTCACAGTAACAGGTGATGTGACAAAATATTCTCATGCTGCATTTTTATCAGAAATCGGCAAAGAATCTCCTATGTTCATTCGTTTCTCAACAGTAGGTGGTGAAAGAGGTTCTGCTGATACTGCACGTGATCCACGTGGTTTTGCTGTGAAGTTTTATACAGAAGAAGGTAACTTTGACATTGTGGGTAACAATACGCCTGTATTCTTCATTCGCGATGCGATTAAATTCCCAGATTTTATTCATACACAAAAACGCAATCCACGCACAAACTTGAAATCACCACGCGCAATGTGGGATTTCTGGTCATTATCACCTGAATCATTACACCAAGTAACTATTTTATTCTCTGATCGTGGTATTCCTGATGGTTTTCGCCACATGCATGGTTACGGCAGCCACACTTATAGTTTAGTGAATAAAGATGGCGTGCGCACTTGGATCAAATGGCACTTTAGAACAAAACAAGGCATTAAAAATATTCATCCTAAACTAGCTGAAGAATTAAGTGGTACAAATCCTGATTATGCGCAAGATGATTTATATCACGCAATTGAATCAGGCAACTACCCAAAATGGGGCGTTTACATCCAAGTGATGAGCGAAGAGGAAGCAGCAAACCGTGCTGAAAACCCTTTCGATGTCACAAAAATTTGGTCACAGAAAGATTATCCATTAATCGAAGTTGGCGAATTTGTGTTAAACCGTAATCCTGATAACTATTTTGCAGATGTTGAGCAAGTGGCAATGTCACCAAGCAATGTAATTCCTGGTACAGGCTTATCCCCAGATCGTATGTTGCAAGGTCGTGTATTTGCTTATGCAGACGCTCAACGTTATCGTATTGGTACTAACTATCAGCAATTACCAGTTAATGCGCCAAAATGCCCATACCACAATTATCAACGTGATGGATCTATGCGTTTTGATGGCAACCAAGGCAGTGCACCAAATTATGAGCCAAATAGCTTTGATAATGCACCAAAGCAAACCAATGAGAAAGCACCTGCTTACAACAAAGGTCAAGATGGTGCAGTTTATCAATATGATCATCGTGAAGATTCGGATTATTATAGCCAAGCTGGTGATTTATTCCGCTTGATGAATGCAGAGCAAAAGCAATTATTGATTGATAACTTGGTAGGCGCAATGACAGGTGTTGATGAATATATTCAACGTGCACAAATCGCACACTTCTTAAAAGCAGACCAAGCTTATGGTGAAGGTGTTGCAAAAGGCTTAGGATTGAAGCTTTAAGATAATCAATTTTAAATAGCAGATAAGAAAAAACCTGATCAAGTGATCAGGTTTTTTGTTTAGATTAAGAATTTAATAAAGTTTGTATACTGAGACGAAATGGCTTTTTACTACTATTATCATCGTCATCGTCATCGTCATCGTCATCGCCATTTCGGATGATTTCTTCACATTCTGATTTACCATCGATACCACTGACACAATAAACACCCGAGTTATCTTCACTCATCTCATATGAACTATTCTCACTGTCCACAATACCTTCTGAAGTAACTTTATCTTTACCTGTTATTTTATCTTTCACTTTCTGATCGACTAACTCTGTTTGGGTATCTTCATCTAAATCTGAAAGTGCAGAAGCATTATTACCTTCTGGGGCATTTAAAATACTATCCCCTGTTAAAACGCCTTGTGCAGTTCCTGTTGTTCCCTTATTCACAAGGCTTATTCCCGAAGAATGACTACCTGTTCTTGTTTTAAATGATAAAATTTTACCATATGCTAAGTCTGAGACGCATGGATCAATGCTTGCATCAACAGTTAGCTCACCTTCCCTCTCACGGATTGCCCATGTAGAAAAGACTACTGCATCATGATAAGCATCATATTGTGGGTCACGTATTACACGCTCCCCTGAACCAATATCTCCAGCATCACTACCATATGCACCCTTAGAACCTTTTATACCGTCATTATCTGATGCCAATACCATATACCAACCATTCTCATTCTGGCTTCCTTGGTTATTCCCGCTATCTGTAGGTGTCTGTAATTCTAAATCATACTTATCTAGTGTTTCATAGTTAGGTTTTTTATCCCCACTATAATTAACAACGCCTTTCTTTAAATTTTTAACTGTCAACAATGGTTGTAGTGATCGATTTTTTTCACTTGCCACTTTTTTGGCGTTAACATTAACCTTACCTGGAATATCAGTAATACCATACAGACCATGTGTAACTAATGAATGATCTCCTCGATCTAATTCTAAGCTTGCTGCTAAACCCGTTCCAAAGAATATACGATATAAATTTGAATTTTTAGCTCTGACTACCAGTGGCTTAACAGAAATTGCAGATTGCCCAAAATTAACACTTTCAGGTGCTTTAAATAAAGCCGTTACTTCAGCTTTTGGAGACATAAAATCACCCTCAGCAAACTCTACTTTATACAAAGTACCTGAATAGTCACCTACATATATTCGATCAATTTTTTGACCATTTAAATTATCTGAACTCACAATAATTGATGGTGTAGCGGCTCCCATACCTTTAGGATCTAAAACAATTTCATGTAGTTTTTTACCTGTATAAGCATCAATAAAATATAAAACTGATCTATCAGTACCAAAGCCATTGCCAAATACAGCGACTGCTTGACCTTTGCCCTCAACAATACGATTAAAGAATTCAAAGCCAGAATATGTATAACCTAAATCCTCAAAATCTTTTACTCCATTTGAATTTATAGATTCATTAGTAATCTCGAAAAGAGGCGTAACTTTATGGTAAATTTCACTTTCTTTAGCACCATTATTGCGTTTACCATCTGTAATCCACTTATTTACTACTGCAATACTATCAGAGTAAATACGATAACCCACAAACCCTCGGCCACCGCCCCCCATAGCAGTTAATCCTAAAGTAGCATATAAATGCCCACTATCTTTGCCACCATCTTGAAATACTTGAGCATCTACAAGATTAGTACGTCCATCCATTACTAATGTCTCTGTGCGTAATGCGCCAGCGATCTCTTGAAAACGAGGTACTAACATCTGTGGAAAATATGCAGTATCACGGTGCCCACCTTTATGGCTCCCTGTTAAGCCTCTTTGCGCATTAATAAAGCTAATGAATCCATCGTTATCTCCTACGATTAATAAATTTTTAGGCTGATGGCGAGCTTTATATAATAACCATTGGTTTAATCCCCCACTAAGGCTTCTACCCATCATTTTTTCACTAACATTAATGCTCAAAATATCTTTATTAACTGTTGTAATATCAGAGTTTGTAATACTACCCAATGGGTTTAAGCGCCCGCGTAAGCCATCCAAATTTTCTGTTTTCTTAAAGTTGGTCAGCCAATCCATATGATTCACTTCAAAAGACTTATCGATAGCATGGAACTGTTTGTAACCAATATTATCTTTACTCGCAGCTAACTCAACTAAATTTAGCCCTGGCTTGCCATCTGACAAAGTTACATAGCGCCCTTGAGTAGGTGTTATAGACTTATCAGTACTCCATAACTCATATGTAGAAATGATTGCTTCGCCTTTATCTTTAGGGTTCTTAGGATCTTTCTTTGAGGTGTCATATGAACTGATATAAGGCACCATTGCACGTACACTACCAAAATTTTGTCTAAAGTCATAAATAGTATCGTAACGAATTGTACCTAATGATTTTAGATCTACATTGCCATTTGCATCAATAGAAGGTGCTTTCGTTAACATATCAGAGTGGATACGATCGTTCATTGATAATGTACTACTAGTACTCAATATGATCGATGAAAAGATAGTATCAAAAGCTAATAATAAATCTTCTGCTGACCCTTGCCCTTGAGCAAATCCTAAATTCATACCACCAGTATCTTTTGTCAACTCAGTATAGAATTTTGCCTTAGGATTAATTTGTAAACTAACTGTGTGCATATTAATAGGCATTGGCAATGAAAGCTCATCATTCCATGGTTTTCCCGCATCATCAAGTAATTTTTCTTTACAGTTTTGTCCGTTAATATCACAAACGGGTTTGCGTGCATAGCGCAAATCTGTATCTGCAGCAATTTTCCCTAATGCGGCCCCCTTAGAACCTAAAGCAATCGTATCAGATAAATTTACACCACCATATTCATAACCTCTATTAGAGTTTACAAGACCAAAATTATTATAATCACCCACTCCGATACCATAGGAAGTTTCACCATTTGGATCACCATCCGTCATCACAACCAAGTGGTTTTGCTGACAACGATAGCGCAAAGGCGTATCTAATTGTGCATATTTATAAAAATCAGAATATGTTCCATTATTATGATAAATTCTATCCCTAATACCCCCTGTACCATTATAAGATACAGGTTGCCCACGAAACATTTTTATTGTTTCATAGATCGAAGGCCTTACTGGTGTACCACCACTTGCACGTATTAAGCCGCTTGTATAATTTGTTAATACCGACATATCATCTTTCGAATAGTCGGCCAATTTCAATCGAACAACACCACCCCGCCGTGCACTACCTCTTCCATCAGTGCCTGGTTGATTTAAAAGTGAAATGCCTAGATATGCTTTATCATTATACTTTTTGATTAAAGATTCAACAGTATATTCAAGTGCTTGAACACGTGTAACATTTTGCCCTTTTAATTTAACATCTCTCGCACCCATCGACCCTGAATCATCTAGAACCATATGGATATTTGGCTTAGCACGTGGCGTACTAAATACAGGCTCAGGAGATGGTTTAAATACTTTAGGAGTATCTGCTTGCACGAATGATAACCCAAGCACAGGGAGCGCTAGAACTAACATTTTGTATAATACTTTACGATCTTTCATTATATTTCTCTCACAACTAAATTATCATCTATATTACTTTGCATTATACCGCCAATAACATTAATTTATCCTAATGCAAATAAAGACTTACTATAAATTTCTTTTACAAAAAGACATCATTTATGGTAAACACTGCAATTATCAGAACTATATTGGTTAAATAATAAAATGATTTAATAATAAAAAAGATGGTTTTATGACCTATGTCTAGAAATAATGATGTAAAAACCATTATCAAAGTAATTTTTACTTAATATTTCTATATATAACTTAAAGTTTCATAATTTGAATTATAGTACATATTCAAAAAATATGGCTTTTTTTATACATAATCCTTTATTTTTTCCAAACCCCATTCAAAAAATGCTTACGTAGTGCTGATGTTAAACCATAACGCTCAGGGCTTTTACGATAGAAATCTTGATGATATTCTTCTGCCACATAAAATTCTTGTGCAGGCTCAATCGTTACCACAATTGGTTCTTTAAATTTGCCACTGAGCTGTACTGCACGTTTACTCTCTTCAGCTAGCTTCTTTTGTTCTTCAGAGGTATAAAAAATAACAGGACGATAAGTATCTCCACGATCTTGAAATTGCCCCAAAGCATCCGTTGGATCCACTTGTTGCCAATAAATTTCTAATAAAGTTTTATAATCAATTAGTTCAGGGGTAAATAGAATTTCCACAGCTTCTGTATGGCCTGTTTGCCCACTGCAAACATCTTGATAAGTTGGATTCTGAGTAAAGCCACCAGTATAGCCAGATAAAACACTTTCTATACCAATTAACTCATCAAATGGATGAACCATACACCAAAAACATCCCCCTGCAAAAATTGCACGTTCCATCATATTTGACTCCTTATTAATTGATAATGCTCACATATATTATAGTGTGAATATTTCATAATTATTACAATGAAACTTCATACGTTGTATATTTACAGATATAATCACCACAAAATATTTACCCAAAAGCGTAACTATGCACCGTACTTTTAAGAAATTTCTCAAATATTCAGCCTACACAATTATTGTAGGATCAATTTCTATCGTGGGAGCTTTTGGCATATTCAATTATTTTAACCCTTTAGTCATTCCTAAAATTGAGCCTTCCACTGTTGTTGTGGATAGAAATGGGCAAATTTTAAGACAATTCTCAGATCATGATGGTATATTCCGCCATTGGGTCGAATTAGAAGATATTAATCCATTATATCTCAATGCACTCATTAACTATGAGGATCGCTATTTTTACCAACACTTTGGAGTAAACCCTCTTGCCACTATTCGTGCTTTTGGGCAATTCATCACTAATCGTAAAGTCATTTCAGGTAGTTCAACTTTAACGATGCAAGTAGCACGTTTGTTATACCCTCATGAACGTACAGTTTTAGGGAAAACTGAGCAAATGTTTCGTGCCATTCAGCTGGAAATGTCATTGACTAAAGAAGAGATTCTTACGTTGTATGTGAATATTGCACCAATGGGTGGCAACATTGAAGGTGTGCAAACAGCAAGCTGGCGTTATTTTTCAAAGGATGCCAATAGCTTAAATATTGCAGAAAGCGCCCTATTAGTGGCGTTACCACAGCGCCCAAGCATTTATCGCCCTGATCAATCCTTAGAAAAAGCAAAAGTTGCCCGCAATAAAGTCTTAGATCGATTGGCCGAATTTGGCCATATCTCTACTGAAGATATAAAACGTTATAAAAAAGAGCCTGTGAACTATCAGCCATCTAAAACTCAGTTCTCAGCACCACTACTCTCAGAAGAACTCCATAAACAGCAACCTGATCAGCACATCATCCCCACAACCATTGATGCTAATCTACAAAGAAAACTTGAGAAATTTATTAAAAATCAAAGCCAAACATGGCCAGAAAAAATTTCATCTGCTGTTTTAGTTGTGAATAACAACGACCATCAAGTTTATGCATACATTGGTTCTTCTGATCTATTTGATCGTGATCGCTTTGGTTATGTGGATATTGTCAAAGCCATTCGCTCACCAGGTTCGACATTAAAACCTTTTGCTTATGGTATGGCGATGGATTATGGCATTATCCATGAAGCTAGTTTACTTACAGATGTGAAACGTGGTTTTGATGGTTACTTCCCTAAAAACTTTGATGATCAATTTCGTGGTGCAGTGCCGATGTTTAAGGCATTGCAAACATCCTTGAATGTTCCTATTGTTCAGGTATTCCAACATTTAACGCCACATTATTTTGTGAAAAAACTCAGAGATGCCAATATCGAATTACATGTGACTGAACCAACCTTAAGCATCATTTTAGGTGGCGTTGGGATTTCTTTGTGGGAACAAGTACGATTATTCTCCAGTTTATCCACAGAAGGCAAAGTTTACCAAATCACTACAACGCCAAAAATCGTCACACGTGGTAAATCAATTGTATCGCCAGAAGCTGCATGGATTACACATAAAATTCTAAGCCAAGTTCGCCCTGCTAACCGATTCAATCCGAGAAAAATTGCATGGAAAACAGGCACAAGTTACGGCTATCGTGATGGTTGGGCCATTGGTACAACACCAGATTGGACGGTTGGCGTTTGGATTGGACGCCCTGATGGTGTTCCTAATGTCGGTGCGCTAGCTAATCGTTATGCAACGCCAATGCTTTTTGATATTTTTAACTATTTACCTAAAGATAAAGCAACTCTAACTAAACCTTACGGAATTCAATCTGCCACAATTTGCTGGCCAAGCGGGCGCAAAATTACTGAAGTGCCGATTGAATCCTGCTTAGAACGTTATGATATTGATACGATTGACGGCAAAACCCCACCAACATTGTACGATGCGCCTGGCGAAATGCCACATTCAGGTTGGCCAAAGTTGCTAAACATTGAAGATGTAACAATGCAATCTGTTTTGATTTTAACATTGCAAAATGAAAGCATTATTTTCAAAAGCCCCTATACAATCCAGCTCAATGCACAAGGTAATGCTCCGTTTCGTTGGTATTTAGATGGACAATTACTCAATAGTGCCGAATTGGATATTCAAGCCCTAAAAGTGGGAATTCACACTCTCAGTGTGCAAGATTCCCTACAGAAAGTTGATAAAGTTATATTTGAAATCCGAGAATAATATTTAGATACCCAAAAGCATTGATTGAATATTATGAGTTAATCATTTATTCTATGGCAAAATTAGCCTTTGTATTGGAACATGTTGCGGAGCATCCAAATTGCCTAATATCGGCTAATTTTGCTCAATTTGATGAGTAAATAGTGCTAAATATAGCACCATCAATATCTAAATTTTTATAGTATTGAACCAAAATTTAATACGCTACAATCCGTATTTAGCGTAAACCCCCCAAACATTTAGTTAATTATGTAGGTTATTGCATCTATGGACGAACTATCCATTCAAATTCGTGAAGCCCGATCAGGTGATGTTGAACATCTGCCAGAGATTGAGCGATCAGCAGCTCAAATCTTTAAACAAGATAAAGAGTTGGCATGGTTAGCTGACGATGATGTTCAACCAACATCATTGCATCAAAACTATATCCAATCACGAAATAGCTGGGTTGCTGTACATGATGATATTCCTGTAGGATTCATCAATGGTGTGGAATACAACAAAACATTCCACATTTGCGAATTATCAGTCACAGAAGCATGGCAGAGCCAAGGCGTTGGCAGCGCATTGTTAAATACTGTTGAACAAATCATGCGTGATCGTGGCATGACAGCTATCACATTGACCACATTTAAAGATGTGCCTTGGAACGCACCTTTTTATGAAAGACAAGGCTATGTAACATTGGAAGAAGGCGCTTTATCCATCTTCTTAATGGACATTTTGGATGAAGAAGCTGAAGCAGGATTAGATCCACACAGCCGCTGCGCTATGCAGAAAACCCTCTAATCAAAAAGCCCTGATTTATCAGGGCTTTTTCATATATAAATATTTACGTTTCTTTTAAAACTAATATGTCCACATGGATAAATGCTAATAGTAATTGACTCAAAGCAGGATAAACATCATATTTAAGCTTCTGTTTTTGGCTTGCTTCCACAAAATCTGGTAGCCAAGATAGTAATCCATTCGTTAGAAATAAGACTTGTTCTGCATTAATTTGTGAATATTCAGAAAAACCCTTATCGTTTTGAATCCAATGCGCCATTAATTCTAGATAAACTGCAAGATGATCTGCGGGTTCTTTAAAATCAGCAGACACTGATAATTTATTTTCAGATAAAAATTCTCGCATTTTGGTTTCAACATCGCCATATAACTTGCCATCTTCTAAATAAAAAGATGCATAAGGCAATGCCGAAACTTTATCATCCAACAAGAAATGCTGAGCAAAATCAGCCGATAATTCTAAAACAGCATCTTGATCTTTCAACACAATAGCTATTGCTCTTTGAAAGCGGGCGCATTCAGATGCCAAGCCAATTTCATTAAAAAGTTTATATAAGCTATTTAACTCTTCTGTGTGATAACAATCTAACTGTATTTGCGTTTGCTCTAAGGCAAACCATGCGCTGAACCATTGGTAAATAACTGCTCGCTGTTCATTTACAGCGAGCCATTTTTCTTTTTTCATCATACGATTGGATCCACCTCAATTGGCCCACCAAAAGATGTCACAGCTGGCGCTGGCCCTTCATATTTACGAATATCCACAATGCAAGTATTCGCACTGGTTGCTTGTGCAAGGTCTGATGTACCGACATCCATTGTCACTGTATTCGGATCACCATAAGTATCCACAGAGCCAATTTCCTCATTCAATGGACCATACCAAGCACCTTCGAAGATTCTTAATACACCTTGTGGAAAGTTTGGTGAAATATTCGCGCCTGCTATCAATGAGCCTCGATCGTTAAAGACTAAAACAACATCGCCATGTTTGATGCCTTTTGCTTTTGCATCCTCTTCATTCATATAAACAGGTTCGCGCCCTGCGATTGAATATTTTTCTCGTGCACTATCCACTTCACACATTTGTGAATGCAAACGTGAATCAGGATGTGGGGATTGTAACCAGAAAGGATATTTCTCTGATTTTGGACCGCCGTGAGAACGCTCATCTTTTTCAATCCAAATTGGATGGCCTTTGCAATTTTCATAATCATAACTTGCAATTTTTCGGCTAAAGATTTCAATAAAACCTGATGGCGTACCTAACGCATTCACTTCAGGATCTTCTCGGAAATCTGCATGGCGCGTCCATAATGGACCTTCTGGGAATAATACATAACCTTCTTCCCAGAATTTTGCAAACTCTGGCATTTCGAAACCTGAAGCTTTATTAGCATCACGGCATTCATTATAGAGTTTTTCTAACCATTCCATTTCAGTTAAACCTTGACGATATTCTTCTTCACGGCCTAAACGCTTCGCAAACTGCGCCCAAATTTCCAAGTCTGGCTTTGAATGATATAAAGGATCCACTAATTTATGCATCGCTATCACACCACGATTGCTATATGTGCCGTAAATATCTAAGTCATTGCGCTCATATGGCGTACATGCAGGTAAAACAATATCCGCAAAACGGCAAGATGCTGTCCAGTTATAATCTGTATAAACAATGGTTTCGAGCTTTTGATAAGCACCCTTCATCTTATTGCGATCTTGCTGACGATGCCATTGATTCGCACCAGAGAACATTGCCATTTTATACGGTGGCAATTTCACTGTAGAACCATTGTAATTAATCTCTTTGCCAGGCTCTAGCAATGCATCTACAACGCGTGCAACAGGAATAGTTGCAGAATAACCTTGATAATCAGGTTGATCATATTTTGCTTTACGACCAAAATCTAATGCCAATGGGAATGCACCTGGCATGGATGCGCCAGAAGTTGGCACGCCAACAGAGCAATAATGATGTGAATAGCTAATGCCACCACCTGGCAAACCAATTTGCCCAATCATCGTAGCTAAAACTGCGCCCATCCAATAAGGTTGCTCACCATGTTGCTGACGCTGTGTTGCCCAACCAAAGATTAATTGAGTACGACCTTTGGTGAATAATCTTGCCAATTCACGAATGCGATCAGCTTTCACACCACAAATCGGCTCTGCCCATTCTGGTGTTTTTTCAATGTTATCAATCGTTTTACCCATCAAGTATGGTTCAAATTGATCAAAGCCCACGGAATAAGTTGCTAAGAATTCTTTATCATGCAAATTCTCTTTCACCATTGTATGAGCAATGGCAAGCATTAACGCGACATCTGTTAATGGATTCACATATTGCTGTTCACAATTTAAGAAGTTCTGCGTTTTACTTTTCACAGGATCCACGGAGATGACTTTAATCTCGCCGTTGGCAATTTTATCTCTCAATTGTTCATAATACGCATAAGCTTCATGGGTTTCTGTATTCCAACCCACTTGTAGGTTTTTAATAGGATCATTGCCCCAGAAAACGATTACATCACTATTATCGAGAATTAAAGGCCAAGATGTTCCTTGCGAATAAACTTCTGTAGAACCTAGCACATAAGGCAGAATTGTTTGCCCTGCGCCTGTTGAATAGTCACCTGCCGTTGTTACACCAGAACCATGCATTGCTAAAGCGCGTAACATATTATTACCGCAACTGTGCAACTGCCCAACTGAACGCCAACCCACGTTCCCGATATGCAGCGCCCAAGCACCATATTGTGTTTGAATGCGCTCTAATTCGTTATACACCAAATCTAAAGCTTGATCCCAAGTCACACGCACAAATCGATTGTCACCACGTTGTGTTGTATCACTTTTATAACCATTCTTAAACCAGTCTAAACGCACCATAGGATAGCGCACACGAGACGAATTATATACAAGCCCAGGAATGTTATAGATCATATCTGTTGGATGCTGATCAAATTCAAAAGGTTTTACTTCTAATAATTTATCACCTGCAATTTTGGCTCTAAAAGCGCCCCAATGCGCACCTGAGAATTTCCATTTCACTAAATTGTGAACATTATCTCCCGTAGAGCCTTTTAAAATATTCTGGCCTAACACAACGTTTGGGACTAATGTTGCAGCCGATGCCAAGCCTAAAGCTTTTAAGAAGCCACGGCGTGATTGATTTGTATTCATAAATATTTCTCCTCTAGCAACAATAGATTAATGACGCTTGTCGCTATCAAAGTCTGATGAATGGAACTGCAAATATTTGAGTACTAATTTTTGGGTATCATTGTCCATATTGGTGAAGCCAACCATGCCGCTGAAAATACCCGGCCATGTATTGGTATCAAAATGATCTACTGCTGGTGGCCTATGGCATACACTACAGCTTGTATTGAAGCTTGCTTTTGCAACATCCCATAAACCATCACTCGATGATGTTAAATCACCTTTTTTCACCCAAACATCAGTTTTTACATGTTCCCAACCTAAACCTGTTAATGGATCTTCTTTTGTATCCATCACGGTGAAATTATCTTTATTTTGCGCAAATTCTTTCTCAAATACTGCACTCACAACATTTAGCCCAAATTTTTCATACCAAACACGGCTGAAACCTTTGCTTTTGCGCCACAAAGATAACTCCACTTTATCCGCATCTTTGGTAGTTTCTAAAACTTTAACAGCTGTTGCGACTTCTAATGTACCAATGCGCTCTTTCATGGCTGAATCTGCGTAAATTGGCTGTGCTAACACGTTGTAACCTACTTGGTTCACACCAATTTTTTCATTTTTCGCAGAAGCAATTAATTTTGTCAATTCTGGGCTCTTCTGCTGTTTAATTTCAGGCAATTTATGGGCGATCCCTTTATGACATTCAATACATGGCGTATTCAATTGTGCAGCATTTTTCATCTGCATTTGTGCCATGATGCTCATCTTGTCAAAATCCATCTGATTATAATCATGACAAGCACGACACTCCTTCGACCCATTCGCTGTTAAACGCTTCCACTCTCGTTGCGCTAACACTAAACGTTTCTCTTCAAATTTTTCTTTCGTATCAATATCACCCATAATGTGAGATAACACTTCACGGCTTGCCTGCATTTTACGTGCAATTTTATCTGTAAAATTATGCGGCACATGACAATCTGCACAATACGCACGAACACCTGTACGGTTTTTCCAATGAACTGTTTCTTGTAGTTCAGCTTCGTTATGGGACATTGTGTGACAACTCACGCAAAATTGCTCTGAGTTGGTATATTCCATGCCTGTGTTGAAAGCCTGCCAAAACAGCAAACCTGCCAAGAAACCACCTGTGACTAAAATACCCAATCCGATCGTCATGGATGGCTTGAGAAATAGGTTTTTTAATTGTATTAATATTTTCTTTATAAACTGCATATTATAATTCCCTCAATTATAATTTATTACTCTTATGTTTTATTAATGCTTAATGAGGTGGCCCCCAGAAAAGAAGTTGCATAAACCAGATAATAAAGCCATAAGCACATATTAATAAAATTGCGGTAATGGGCAACCCAATGAAACCTAGCACTAAGAAATTACGCCAATCTTTTTTCTTTTCTGACGTGGAAACTTTACTTGTCATAATCATCTCCTTACTCTAATTTTATGATTTATATAAGATAGATGATTAGAGTCTAACACGCTGAGCATAGCCTGTCTTATTTGATGGATATCAATTTGTCATGAACTGTAATATAAAACAATTTTTTTTGACAATAAAAGCCTATTAACTAATATGATAGGATAATATTTACAGATGATTTAAATTAATGATTATATTTTTGATCCGAAAAAATAACGTATTCTCGACCTAAAGACTCATATTGGTAGGATTTACCCCAAGGATTAACGATTAACTCCTTTGATAAATATGGTCCACCCCAATGATCAAGATTTGGATTTTCTATGAGGCTCTGCAAACCTTGTTCTGTAGTTGGATATTCACCAATATCTTTATAATAAAGGTTCAAAGCACCTTCAATAGAGCGAATATCCTGTTTAACAGCCACTAATTTACTATCATCATCAAATCCCAAAAATTTCTGCCCTAAAATCGTAATCACTATTGCCACGATGACAGAAATAATCATTAACTCCACAAGAGATAATGATCGAGAATATAATGCGCTTAATGGCTGTTTAATCATAATTAGCTCACTAACTGATTAAAAACATCAAAATATGTTGGGAACGTTTTATTCACACATTTTGGGTCTTCAATAATCACAGGTACTAAAAAGCTACAGAGTGAAAAACACATCGCAATGCGGTGATCATCATAAGTAAAGATAGAAACATTTTCATTGAGCTTTGCAACAGGTGAAACTTCAATGAAGTCTTCGCCTTCCACAACATCTGCACCGAGTTTTTTTAATTCAGTTGCCATAGCATGAATGCGATCTGTTTCTTTAACGCGCCAGCTACCAATATTGCGTAATGTTGTTTTGCCTTCAGCAAAGAGTGCTAATACAGCTAAAGTCATCGCTGCATCAGGAATATGATTACAATCTAAATCAATACCTTTCAAACCTGATTCAGGTTTTTTCACCACAACTTGATGTTCATTCCATTCAACAATCGCCCCCATCATTTCTAAAGCGCGTAGGAATTCAACATCACCTTGAATCGTTTTGGTGCCAATGCCATGCATTTTAATTTCGCCACCAATTGCACCCAAAGCCGCAAAGTACGATGCACTCGATGCATCGCCTTCCACATAATAATCTTTTGGAGACTGATATTCTTGATAAGCAGGAATATAAAAAGATTCCCAATTACGATTTTCCACCACAATGCCAAAATCTTTCAGCATAGATAATGTGATCGTAATATAAGGTTTTGAAATTAGCTCGCCATCAATTTTAATCGTCATCGCTTTTTGTGTCATCGGAATAGATAACAATAAAGCTGTTAAGAATTGACTAGAAACAGAGCCTTTGACAGAAACTGTATCTGATGTGATTTCAGCGGGGAATATTTCTAAAGGTGGATAACCTTCATTCTCCAAATAATTAATGGATAAGCCCATTTCATGCAACGCAGAAACTAAATCTTTAATCGGGCGCTCATGCATTCTTGGAATGCCTTTTAAAATATAATGCCCTTGACTCAATGCTGTAGCTGCCGTTAATGAACGAAAAGCTGTACCTGCATTACCTAGGAATAATTCAGCATCTTTATTCGGAAAGCCATTCGCATTGCCCGTTAAAATGCACTCTGTATCACTTAATGTATTGATTACAATGCCAAGCGCTGTTAAAGCTTCTTTCATATAGTGCACATCATCACTTTGCAATAAACCACGCAAATGAGTTTCTCCTTCTGACAATGCCGCCAAAAGAAGAGCACGATTTGAAATACTTTTAGAACCAGGCAATATCATCTCGCCATTGGCTTGTGTAACTTTAGAGAGCGCTAGAATTTCCATACTTTATCCACATCAAGAACATCATGGTTGAACAAATACTAATTCACCATTCTTCTCGATTCAGCCAATATTTTCAAGGTAAATCTATTAAATATGGATAATTCTAGCTTTAAAATTTCAATTCTAATATTAAATTGCTCTATCAGCTTTCTGCACTATGGGCAGAAAGCAAAATTATTAATGCTTAAACATCCAATTAACAAGCATCCAACATCGGGCTTTCTGCTGGTGTTAAATTCAAACGATCAAACAATGCATTATCATCATCTTGATCCGCATTTGGGCTTGTTAGCAGTTTTGCACCATAGAAAATTGAGTTTGCGCCTGCCATAAAGCACAAAGCCTGCAATTCCGATGACATATTTTCACGGCCCGCTGATAAACGCACCATAGATTTTGGCATCATGATTCTTGCAACAGCAATTGTGCGCACAAAATCAAAATCATCCACAGGTTTATTATCACCCAATGGCGTGCCTTTGATAGGAATTAAGCGGTTAATAGGTACACTTTCTGGTGGCGTTAACATATTTGCTAATTGCGTCAACATGGATGCGCGATCACGCTCAGTTTCACCTAAACCAATGATGCCACCTGAACAAATCTTCATGCCAGATTCACGAACATGATCCAGTGTATCCAAACGGTTTTGGTAACTGTGCGTTGTCACAATCTCACCATAGAATTCAGGCGAAGTATCCACATTATGATTGTAATAATCCAAACCTGTATCGGCTAAAGTTTTCGCTTGTTCTGAAGTTAAGCTGCCCAATGTCATGCAAGTTTCCATACCAAGATTTTTAACTTCTTCAATCATCTTTTGAATATATGGCATGTCGCGATCTTTGGGATTGCGCCAAGCTGCGCCCATACAGAAACGGCTTGCACCATCTTCTTTGGCTTTCTTCGCAGCTTCGATGACTTTTTGCACTTCCATCAATTTTTCTGCATCCAAACCTGTGTCATAACGCACACTTTGAGAACAGTATTTACAATCTTCTGAACACTTGCCTGTTTTAATCGATAATAAACGGCTCACTTGGATTTTAGTAGGATCAAAATTTTCACGATGTATTTTTTGTGCTTCAAATAGTAATTCAAATAGAGGTTTATGGAATAAGCTTTCAGCATCCTCAATTGTCCAAACTTTTTTACTCATAATTTATGGCTCGTCACATTAATAGAATGAGCACATCATAGATGAAAGATGATACCAATGTAAACTAAATTAATATTTATAGATTTACATAATGGCAATAAAAAAGCGGTAATTAACTTACCGCTTTCTCTTTAACTTATACAATCAATTAGATTACCAAGTATATTTAGCACCTAACATTGCTTTATAGCCTTTGTAATTATCCTTACCAAATTGGTAACTCACATTACCCCATAATGACCATTCTTTAGATAACTCACCTTCCACACCTAACTTCACTTCATAGCGACTTTTTGGTGCATTACTTGAGAATGTAAATTTATCATTGAAGTTAACACCCATATTTGATGAGTTATAAATCCAGTTACCTTCAACATAAGGGCGGAAGTTACTATCTTTTGCAATATAGAATACTTTCATACCTAAGCGAGTTTGTACGTTGTTTTTCTTATTACTTGCAACACGCAATCCGCTATCCATATCTTCATATTCTTTTGTAGATAAATGACCATAAATCACTTGGGCATTTGGCTGTAAGATCAAATGATCACCATTGCTCAAATCGTCTGTTCTATGGTTATAGCCCAACTCAATAGAAGCACTGATCAAATCGCTATTGTATTTAGACGTTGTTGAGTTTTTCATGGAAATTTCATTTTTAAAGTGAGAATACTGAATCCATGTATCCACAAACCAACTTTCAGGTTGATACCAAGTGCCATAAATACCAAAGCTCATTGCTTGATCAATTTTCGCATCTGCTTTGCTACTTGTATGACGGGAAGTACTTGTGAAATCACTGTTACCATAACCTGCCATCACACCAAAACGATATTGAGCATCATTTTCAGCAGCTACTTTAATTAAATCAGCACCCACTTGTGCAACATAATAATCGCCCGAGATGTTTAAACGTTTATTCACAGCAGTGTAATTTTTATGAACAGTTACGATTCTACCCCAAGCACTGATACCATCTTCATCACCTGTTAAGAAGCCTTGACCATAGTCAGGATTACCTAAGCGATCATGCAATGTCACATTGAACATTTCAAATGCCATTGCCATATTAGCTAGATATGCACCAACACGTGGATTGATCTTTTTCTCAGGGTCAATAACAGGATCATCAGGGTTTGATGATAAATACCAACTGTTATCATTTTTACCTTTCTGTAAGGTGTATTCATAAATACCGATGGTTGCAGGCTTTCCTAGAATAAATGAACCATTGTCTGAAGTTCCAGCAACATCAACAACTTTAATAGCATCAGGTAATGTTGCCGCACCTAATCCACCATAGTTTTGAATAAAGAGTTGAGTTGCACCACCTTGTTTAATGACATTGCCACCCACAGTAATAAAGTCCGTTGATGTCTCTGCTTTACCTTTATTCAGTACAGTATTGAGGTAAATAGAACCACCATTAGCAATATAATTGCCAGTAATGATTAATTCATTACCAATATTACCGTGCTTAACTGCATTTGTATTAGTCTTGCTGGTGTAATCCTCATCAGGGTATTTAACGTTTAAATTAATGACACCTTGGTTTGTAAAATCACCATTGACTGTATATTTCATTGCAGCATCTGTTTCAACTTTATCTAAACGGCCAATAGAGAAACTTCCGCTGTTATTAACAGAACCTTTGATTTCACCTGAACCTAAGAATGCACCATTTGCTTCAATATTTAATAACTGGCTGTTCAAGGTAATAGGATCATTAATTGTACCTGCCACTAACAAACCATTCTTAACTGTTGTCGTACCTGTATATTGGGCAGCTTTAGCGGTTAGCTCAACAGTGCCTGCACCATCTTTTTCAAGATTACCAGTGCCCGTTACATTCTTATCAAGCTTCCAATCACTCATACCATTAAAGTCAAGATTCAAAGTGCCTTGTTCATTGATCGTAACATTATCACCTGAACCTAAAGCCAAACTATCTGTTACAGTCAATCTAGTTGCTAATGTGTCTGTTGCTTGCCCAACCGTAATATCGCCTTTGAAGTTAGAGTTATCTGCTTTAAATGCAATGTCTGAACTTGTCTTCTGTCCATTTAATAAGCTTTCAGTGATAATAACTTCACCTTTGCCATTAAGGGCCTTACTAAATCCTGTATTACCAGTATCATAATTACCTAATAATAATTTGGCATCATCAGCAATCACAACGTCTCCAGCATTACCAATAGATGTCGAATGATATGTTTGCAATGTTGCATCATTATTAATTTCAACGCGCGAAGCTAATCCTGAATTTTGAGATGAAATAATATTGTTAGCCTTATCAAAAATCAGTTTCGCAGCTGATCCACCAACAATATTTCCATCGATTGTAGAATTAGCATCACCTTTAACAGTGAGCTCGCCTTTATTACCTAAATGGATCAATGAATTTTGGACAGATGTTACCGCACCCACAGCTTGTGTTACACCATCTTTATTCGCTTCTTTACCAAAAATGGATACGTAGGTTTGTTCGCCAAGTTTTAATAATGATGTTTGACCTAATACATCATTATTCTCTAGCACTAAACCACCTTTACGAACATCCGTCACTCCAGTGTAATTATTTGTACCATTAGACAATGAAAGATAATCACTATCCGTTGCAATAATTAAATCACCAGAACCAGTGACTTTTGCAGCAAGATCAGCACCATTACCTGTTTTACCCGCTGCAGCATGTAGAATTGTTGCTTCATCACCTTTTGTTAATAGTTCTATTTCTAACAGTTTATAAGAAACATATAAACCATCTGCAGTGGCACTATTTGCATCTTTAAATGATTGTAATCCATAGCCATATGTACCCTTCGCAACTGGCTTGTTAGATTGGGTTATATCAAGTATTATCTCTTTGTCAGACTGCTGTACTAACTGGCCTTTTGAATCATAAATCTCTAATTTTAATCCGCCTGTTGATACGCCTGTAACTTGATCTGAACTCACTAATTGAATGATTGATTCACCAGTATCCTGTTCAAGGATTGGCTTATCTGTAACAAATTTTACGTCATTCTTGATTGAATCCACATGAATATCCACAGTGCCTTTTGCATTAGTGAAATCTAAATTCTTAGCATGAATGGATCCATCTGCAACCTGCCCAATCGTTTCCATATTTGGAATCAAATCATTGAAAGTTAATCTACCATGATCAAATGATAACCCACCAATATTTTGTTTACCAATGCCATCTTCCACAATCGTTTGTGATTTTTGACCAATACTTAAAGTTGCATTGGTTAATGCCTTAGTATTTTCATTCTTCAAGTTGAATACAGCATTTTCTAGCTGTAATTTACCTGTAAATTTATCACCAATTAAATTAGCTTTAGTGGCATCAAAAGCAAATTCTTGACCATTAATATCGGTTTTTACTACACCATTACCATATAAATTATGGTTGAATGTATTTTTACCCGTTGCTTGAGATTGGTTAACAAATAAAGTTCCTGTTGCATCTTCTAAATGAATGCCACCATTAGGTGCAGATTCATTTAAAGTGATGTCCGAGTTATCTAGTTCAAATATTGAATTTGCATGGATTTTTAATTGTTCAAACCCTGTAATTTCATTTGCTTTCGCTTGTGTTAAAGCATAATGACTAGATTTACCAGAAGTTGCAGATAACTCAATAGAATCGTTAGCACCATTACCTGCAGACAATTTATTGAACAATTGATCACTTTGGTTACGCTGAACATCTTTTAGCATGATGGATGTTTCACCAGCTGTAGCTGCAATAACATCTGCTTTAGAGCCACCAAATAAAGTAACTTGGTTCTTCTGATTTCCTAAAGCCACAACACCTGTAATTTCACCTTTACTCGTGCTACTTTCACCATTTGTGAGGTTAATATTTTTACCAATATTCGCATTAATCGCAACCAAATTAGGAACAGCAGAATTAACATTAACTTTGATAGAACCTAGATTTGTAAAATTAATGTCTTGTGTTGAAGTTAAATCTTTCAACTCTACAACAGCTGATGTCTCAGAATTTGATGATAAATTACCTGATTGAATAATCTGAGTTGTATCACCTTTTAATACTAAGGCTGATTGTCCTTGGTTAGATAGGATATTAACGCTTGCACCACTATGAACTTTACCACTTGTATTCACAGTAATACCATTACCACCCACATCTTCAACATTAATAATTAAACCAGAAGAATTGTCAGAGATGAAATCAGAAGTGCCCATTGTTGGTTGTTTATTAGCATCTTCACCTTCAACCAAAATACCTGTTGCATCATTACCTTTAACAGTAATTGTACCTGAACCTGATAATTTAAATTGACCTGCCCCATCTTGATCCATATTCAAGAAATGAATACCTGCACCTTTACCATCCACAGCAATTTGTGCATTGCTTGTTGCTAATACTGAGCCTGCATGGACTAATACAGCATCAGCATTTTGTTCACCTTTTACCACTTTATTTGTATCTGATCCCTTAATGGTTAAAGTTGCATCTTTATTTAATCTAATCGCAGCAATACCATCTGTTGCTAATACAGAACCTATATTTTCAACAACAGAATTTTTACCATAAATATCGACACCAACACCATCAACTTTAACTGTGCCGTTATTATTTAAAATGCCACCTTCGATATATATGCCTGTGGCTTTACCATTTGAATTTTGCGTAAAATCTAAAATACCTTTATGCTCTAGCGTACCACTATGAACAAGCTTATAACCGATCGCACCTTTATTGAAGGCTACATTGCTATCCAGAGTTGCTTCAGATGTCACAATAGTTTTTTTAGGGTTAGTACCGAGAGCCTTACCAGATAAATCAAAGTTTCTACCATCCACAACGACAGCTATAGCATCTGTGCCTGAAACTGTTATTTGGGCATTCTTTTTAAGTGTAACTTCACCTTTAGGGTTATTAAAATCATCTTGTGTACCAGCACCATTGGCAGCAAAAATACCAATAGACTTATCGCCTGAAACATTTAATATTAGATTTTCATCTGCAAATGCCCTAGTTCCTGGATCAGAAATATAAGCACCAATAGAATTATTACCAGCAACTGTAAACTCATATTTTGGAAGACTCACATTGGCGGACTGTTCACCAAAAACAGCACCATTATCTATTCTAAAAATAGAAGAATTATTATTTTTCAATGTAAGTTTATTGACAGTATTACCAGTTTGCGTATCAGCAAAAACAATAGAACTAGTCGTTTTGTCTATAAGATTTCTACCTGATATCCAATAATGGATGATATGTTCTTTAGAAACATCTGCCTCAACAGAGGAAATGCTCTTAACAATAACTTTAGCGCCCAATCTTGCAAATACACCAATTGAGTTATTGCCATTTAAGTTTATTGGGCCATCAGCATAAACAATAGCACTAGATTCAGCTCGAATACCATAATTACCATGCATTGAATAAGCAGCAATGTCCTGACCATTATCATAAACATTAATCGTTCCCTTGTTGCGAACAATGGCTTCATTTGTTGCAAAAATACCTGCGCTGTTCACACCACGAACATTAATTGTTCCTTCGTTACCAATATATGCCGTTGCATTTTCATCAGCATTACCAATCTTTCCAGAAATACGCATCCCAATGCTGCTAATACCACCAACATCAATGATTCCCGTATTTAAAATAGTGACATCTGTACGAGCAGTTTGGGAATCATCCTCAATATTTATCCCTACAGCATTACGAATATGAGGAGATGCTTCATTAATAATGGCATCACCAATTATAATATTTTTTGAGTTAATAATTTTATTGCCACTAGATACCGAAGTAGCATATACAGCATTGTTAGTCTTATTACCTTTAACAGTTAAATTATCAAGAGATTCAATTGGGGCTGTAGGCGTTACATTAGTGTTATAAAGATTGCCTTGTACATCTATACCTTTACCTAGATACACATTCCCTTTATTTTCCCAATTACCATTAGTAAGACCAACACCATTTGAATGCCCATATTGTGAATCAGCACTCGCAACATACATTGTTGCGCCAGCTTCATTAATAAACTGACCATTGCCTGCAACTACTATTGCAGTACTATTATTTGTCCCTACAAATATTTGCTTATGGTTAGTATAAATAGAATTCGTATCTACAATATCTGGTGAAATAGTGTATACAGTCTGTTTATTGATATCTACCACACCAGTATCAGAATCATAACCATAAACTAAAGTACCTTTATTATCATAACTTGAAGATGTTTTTATAATAACATTTCCCATATTACCCAATAACTTCATACTTGTATTATTGGTAATTTGTGCATTATTATCCCCATAAACGATATGACCACCAATAGCACTTATATCAATATGATCATTGAAAGTAATACTTGCACCTTTATGATCTACTTTAAATATTGATAAAATACCTGGGCCTTCTTTCATCTCATTAGTGAAATAAAAATTACCTATCTCAAGAGACTGATCATAGTGATATTTGACTGTATAAGGTAGATTTGCATCATCTACTTTAATAAAAGCTTGATTAAACAACTTCTCATACTGTGATTTATCAACAATATTCAGTTGAATACCTCGAATGATTGCAGTTTGATACTCTTTTAAACCATTGAGATCATTAATCGTAAAATCACCAGTATAGACAGTGGGTACACCTGTATCTTTATCTATATATGTGAATTTAAGGCCTGTTCCAGTAATATTTTGAGCATAAACTGTTCTAGGCCCCGCACTAAATGAATGATCCTCACCCGCCTTATTCAAACTATCACTGAGAGAGCTTCCTGGATCAAAAGTGACATGCATTTTTACTTTAGCAGTATCAGATATGCCACCAATAATCATATTGGCTGAATTATTAGAGCCGTCTGCAATGAATAATGAACTATTTTTAATATATGGAAAATTGACCTTTAGTTCATTGGTATCAGCAAAAGTCATTGTACCTTTAGTGATTTTTGCAAAAGTTATATCATAGTAAGGTATATTAGGTTGTGTATTTAGTAAAATAATCGGATATTCAGGGCCTACAATCTTATTGCCTGAATTATCTAAGTCATGTATTGTCAGTTGATGAAGTTCATCTCCTTGTTTCCAATCTATTGATTTTTTTGCGCCAAAGGTTAACTCTGTCCAATTAG
>JBEBSR010000043.1:0-23113 GCA_040394195.1 Wohlfahrtiimonas larvae
TTTATATTTGCAAGGTAAATTCCGTATATTTTATATATATGTAATTTTATATTTACATGTAAAGATTTGTTAAATAAAATACGCTTCATAAAGTTAAATTTTTTACACTGAGATGAACTTAATATGAAAGCACAAAAAGATAAAACACAAATCTTTAGAACAAAGTTCTCAAAACAAGATCACGAGTGCTTGCAATCATATTTTGATTTAGCTGAAACAGTTGCAGACTTGATTGGTCCTCATTGTGAAGTGGTGATTCATTCCTTTGAAAATATAGATCAATCGGTTGTTAAGATTATTAATGGTCATCATACAGGCCGAGCATTGAACTCTCCAGTTACAGATTTGGGACTCAAAATGTTGCACCTTTATGAACAAACAGGGAAGAGCGTTTCTAAAAGTTACTTTACAAATGCTAAAAGTGGCGGATTGATGAAATCTACAACATGTATTTTAAAGAACTCCTCAGATGAAGCAATTGGCATGTTTTGTATCAATATTAATTTATCTGTGCCATTTCCTGAATTAATTCAAACATTGATGCCAATGGAAAATTTAACGGCAATAGCGACAAGCCAAGCAGAGAATTTTGGCACCAATGCAAAAGAAGTGATTGAAAAAGCCATCGTGCATGCGGAACAAGAAGTGGATGCAATGCAAATTGGTTTAAAAAATAGAAATAAAAATATTATTAGAGTACTCCATGAAAACGGAATTTTTGAGTTGAAAGAAGCAACCATCATTGTTGCGGAATCATTAAAAATCACGCGCCATGCAGTTTATAAGAATATTCGACAATTCCAAAAATGAAGCAACACCTTTGAAAAATAGATCTATTTAAACGATCAAAAATAAACCTTAATAATAAGGAGTCATTATGAGCGACACATTAAACCCAACCGCAGTAATAGAGTCTACAAAGACTTCTCGATCCAATTGGACAAGTTCTGATACAACTTGGATGCTCAGCCTTTATGGCACAGCAATTGGTGCTGGCGTTTTATTCTTACCGATCAAAGCAGGTTCTGGCGGTCTCATTCCATTATTATTTGTATTGCTATTTTCTTTCCCGATGGCATATTTAGCACACCGTGGTTTATGTCGCTTTATATTGGCAGGCAGCAGCGCAGATGGTGATATTACAGTAACAACAGAAGAATTTTTTGGCCCAGTGGCTGGCAATGTGATTACGTTCTTGTACTTCTTAATCATCTTCCCAATCCTATTAATCTACAGCGTAGGTTTAACCAATACCACGTTGAGTTTTATGGAAAATCAATTGCATTTAATCAGTGCCGCAGCAGCAGATTCCCTTGCATTGAAAACAATTGTTTCACTAGTGATTGTCAGTGGCTTAATGGCAATCATCAATTTTGGTCAAGAAATAACGCTTAAAGTGATGTCTTACTTAGTGTATCCATTCATTTTAGTTTTAATGTTCATTGCTCTTTGGATGTCACAGTATTGGACAACATCAATCTTCTCTTCTTGGTCAACAGAAGAAACGGTAATGGGCACCTTAGGTAATATTTGGTTAATCATTCCTGTCATGGTATTTGCCTTCAACCATTCGCCAATTATTTCATCTTTAGCAGTTGCGAAGAAAAAGGAAGATGCAGGTATCGCTGAGCAAAAATGTTCTCGCATCATCAAATATGCAAACATCTTAATGGTAGTGACAGTAATGTTCTTTGTAGTGAGCTGTGCATTAGCATTATCCCCAGAGCAATTGTCACAAGCAGCAGATGAAAATTTACCGATCCTCTCTTATGTTGCAAACCATTTTGGTACACCATTCTTCTCAATATTAGCGCCAATCGTAGCATTTGTAGCAATGTCTAAATCATTCTTCGGTCATTATTTAGGTGCAAAAGAAGGCTTTGATGGCTTAGTGACAAGAGGCGCAAAAGCAATGGGTAAAGCACCTTCTGTAAAAACTGTTAACAAGATCACATTTGTATTCATCTTCGTTACTTGCTGGGTTATCGCGATTCTTTCTCCAAATGTATTGGATTTAATTGAAACATTAGTTGGCCCAATCATTGCATCGATCTTGTTCTTATTACCAATGTATGCAATCAGCCGAGTGCCAGCATTAGCGAAATATAAAGGTCAAGTCAGCAATATCTTTGTCACAGTATTAGGTTTAATCGCAATCTCAGCAATCGTATTTAGCTTAGTGAATATGGTAATTGCAGGTTAATTAAAATACTTACAATAATTTATTGAAATCAATAAAAAAGAGGCTGGGTTTAAATTAAAGCCAGCCTCTCAAATAAAAAATAGGAGATTCCCTATGATCAGCACCTTCGAAATCTACAAAGTCGGCATTGGCCCATCCAGTTCACATACAGTTGGCCCAATGAAAGCAGCTAAATCCTTCACAACAGACTTGATTGATCAATCACTCATTGAAAGTACGACTAGCATTGTTGTGGATTTATATGGTGCATTATCATTAACTGGGAAAGGTCATTTAACAGATACAGCGATCATTTTAGGTTTAGCAGGGAATAATCCTGCAACAGTAGATATCGAAAAGATTCCTGAATTTATGGCGAGATTAGAAAGAACTAGCAGATTGCCAATGATGGATAATCAATACTGTGTGGACTTTCCATTAGAAACAAGCATGAATTTCCATACAGAGTTTTTACCATTACATGAAAATGGTATGAGAATCAGAGCCTATCGTGGCGAAGAACTCATTTTAAGCAAAACATATTATTCAATTGGTGGTGGCACGATTGTTGATGAAGAAAGTTTTGGTCAAAAAGCGACATCAACAGTTGAAGTGCCTTATCCATTCACTAGTGCAGATGAATTAACAAAGCATAGCATTGATAATGCATTATCAATTTCAGCTCTGATGCTTCAAAATGAATTGTGCATGCATTCTATGGAAGAAATTAGAGAGCATTTTGAAAATGTGATGAAAGTAATGCGTGAAGGTATCATTCGTGGCATGAAAACAGAAGGATTATTGCCAGGTGCTTTTAAAGTGCCACGCAGAGCACCAGATTTATACAGAGCAATTAAAGCTCAAGATAAATTATCCAATGATCCTATGGCAACCATGGATTGGGTGAATATGTTTGCCTTTGCAGTGAATGAAGAAAATGCAGCGGGTGGCCGAGTTGTCACAGCACCAACCAATGGCGCTTGTGGGATTATTCCAGCGGTATTGGCTTATTATGATAAATTCATTGAACCCTTAACATTTGATGCTTATTTGAAATTCTATCTTGCAAGTTCAGCAGTTGCGATGTTGTATAAACTCAATGCTTCTATTTCAGGCGCTGAAGTGGGTTGCCAAGGCGAAGTGGGTGTTGCTTGCTCAATGGCAGCCGCAGGATTGGCTGAATTAATGGGCGCTAGCTCAACTCAAGTGTGCATGGCAGCAGAAATTGGCATGGAGCATAACTTAGGTTTAACGTGTGATCCAATTGGTGGGCAAGTACAAGTACCTTGTATTGAACGCAATGCGATTGGAGCAATCAAAGCTATCAACTCTGCTCGTATGGCCTTGCGCCGTAATAGTACCCCAACAGTTTCTTTGGATAAAGTGATTCAAACAATGTATGAAACAGGCAAAGATATGCATTGTAAATACCGTGAAACATCACAAGGTGGCTTAGCCGCTGTGATCACAAGATGTGGCTAATATTATTCCCCCGATAATATTAATCATGAAGCAGTAAGCCCCATCAATGATGGGGCTTTTTCTTGGATTCATGTGAAACACTATTTTTGTGGCACAGTAACAGTAATCACTTGAGATTGATTCAACCCTTCTAGAATAATATCTGCTTGTACAGTCACTTCAATTTTCAAAGCATTTTGGCATTCAATAGCAATAGCCTGTGTGAAATATTCTAAATCTCGCACAGTTTTATGACCAATGAATGCTTTGATGTATTTTTCTAAAGAAAAGAGCTCTAGCAGTACTTGATCAGCTGTATAGCTAATACTTATTGTTGAACCAACTTTCGGATTTTGGCTCGCATGGCATAAAATGGGAAGCTGGATCACATGTTTCACTGCTGTTTTTAATTCAGGATATTGATTGCGAATCAAATCAATTGGGAAATCATGGTGCGTGGAAGCATACTGTAAAACTACAGTATCAATCATAGGTTTTTTCATAATCATTCAATATTATTTAATGAGTGGATAAAGTCGTAGAATTGTTATTTTTAGGTTTGATGATGAATGCTTTGCTAATGATAGTGGAAGCAATTAAGAGCTTCGCAATAATATCTGCAAAGATAATTTCAGCCATCATAGGCAATTCAAAAATTCCATAAAAGGCAATGAACGTGAACAATGTGCTATCAATAGGAACACTCGCAGCATTGCTGGCAAGTACACGAACATGCCAAGAATGTTGTTTGAGCTTTTCAAAAACGCCTGTATTCATTAATTCACTGAACAAAATGGCCAAAAATGAGGCCAATAAGAAACGCCATGGAATATCAAAATAGAATGCACAAATGGTATTTACAACCAAAGCCAGCGCAATGCCGAGTAAAGCAAAATTCAAACTATAACGATGAAGATGATCACGTAATGTGAAAACAAAAGCGAAGAAGATTGTGCCGTAACTGAGCATGCCAAAGAAAGGTAACTCAATAAAATGATCCAATAATAAATTGGCAACAAGCACACTTGCCACATAGGCAATGAGATAGATATATTTCATAACTAACCTTTTTATTTAAATTGGGGTGAGGGAACCCAAGTGATTCAAGCAGTAAATTCTACACGAATTCACTTATATTGAAAGCCTTAGAAATAAAAGCATTTGTTTGATGCACTAAACTTTTCAAGATAAGTTACTATATATGCAAATATAAAACCGTGGAGGGGAATAATGAAGGCATTAATTAATATTGATTACACATTTGATTTTGTGGCAACAGAAGGCAAGTTAACAACGGCAGAAGCAGGGCAGAAATTACATGATGATATTTTAGCACTCACGCGACATTTCGTAGATGACGGTAATTATGTTGTATTTGCAATTGATGGGCATGATCCTAAAGATCAATATCACCCTGAAAATAGATTATTCCCAGAGCACAATGTGGTTGGCACTGTTGGTCGTGAATTGTATGGCGACTTGGCAGAATATGTGGCAGAACATCGCCATGATCCCACAATTTATTGGATCGATAAGCGCCATTATTCAGCATTCAGCGGCACAGATTTAGATATTCGCTTACGAGAACGCGACATCAAAGAGATTCATTTAGTGGGCGTTTGTACTGATATTTGCGTGCTCCATACGGCAATTGACGCTTACAACTTAGGCTATGACATTGTGATTCATGAAAAAGGTGTTGCAAGCTTTGATCCCATTGGTCATGAATGGGCAATGAAACATTTTAAAAATGTTTTGGGTGCCAAAATCGTATAAAGAATCCATAAAATAATGATGAAAATTAATCATGTATAATCATAGAAAATAAAACTATGGATTAATTATGACAATGACAACAATTTTTATCATTATTTCAGTCATTTTATTGCTGATCATCATCGGCATTATTGCTACTTATAATCAATTGATTAAACATCGACAAATGTCCAATGAAGCATTTGCAAGTATGGATGTTTTCTTAAAAAAACGTTATGACTTAATTCCTATGTTGGTTTCAGTCACAAAAGGTGCGCGTGATTATGAGGCGAATGTATTAAAAGAGATCGTAGAGTTACGCTCACAAGGTTTGAATGGCAATTTATCTGTGGGTGATTTAGGCAAGAATGAATTAAAACTTAGTGACAGAATTAATCAGCTATCAGTATTGGTTGAAAACTACCCTGACATTAAAGCCAATCAAAGCTTTCAGCAATTGCATCAATCATTGGTGCAAATTGAAGATGATATCAGTAAAGCAAGGCGTTATTACAATGCGACAGTTCGCCATTATTTAACCTATAAGCAGCAATTCCCGAATGTCATTGTTGCTTCAATGTTTAATTTCCCAATGATTGAATACTTTGCAGTGAATGATTCTACTGAGCGCAATGCACCTGCTGTTTCTTTGTAAATTGGGAATGATGATGAAAATAGTTTTACAGCGTGTATTTTTATTATTGATTTGTTTTTTACACATTACATGGGCAGATCAAATTGATCGTTATGATTCTAATATCACAGTGCTGGAAGATGGCACGATTGATGTTGTGGAAACGATTCAAATATCAACTAATCATGAAGAGATTAAGCTTGGAATCACTCGAGATATTCCCACTCATTATTTCTTCATGAATAAGAATATAAAAACACCTGTGAACGTTTTAAGTGTGACTCGAAATAGCAAGCCTGAAAACTTTTGGACAGAAAATCGAGATGGATATGTGGAGATATTCACAGGTTCCGTTGATAACGTTGTGGATAACTATTTGGATAAAGGCCAACACACTTTTGTGATCCATTGGCAGAGTAAAAATCATATTCGTAGCTTTGAAAATTATGATGAGTTATACATCAATGCGATTGGGCATAATTGGCATTTACCCATTTATAATGCAATTGTTACTTTGAATTTACCTAATTCAGTAAAAGCCATTCAATCATCGAATTATCATGGTGCGCAAGGTAGAACAGATCAGGCAACAGCCACTCAAATCTCTCCACAAAAAATTCAATTTATAGCACCTGAAATATTAGGGAATGGCAAAGGTTTTACGGTTGCCACAGGTTTTACGAAAGGGATTATTCTGAGCATAGAACCTAATTGGTATGATGTTTGGATGGCAAAAATTTTAGATCATTTACCGAGTTTTCTTCAGCCTTTAAACATTGTGTTAATGATTATGATGGTTGCGATGTTGTTGTATAAGCAATTGGCAACATGGATTTATACAAAACTATCCTCAAGAAATCAACGAGCATTTATGGTGAGATATGCACCACCAGATATATCGTTTGATTTAGCTTGTGCACTATATTCTCCTGAAAATCATGGGAGATTTATGCTTGCGATGCTAGTCAATTTTCAAGCACTTGGTCTTTTATCTTTGAATGAAAAAGCCAAAAGCATTAAGGTCGAAAAAAGATTAACAGATCAACAGAAAATGTCATTAAGCCAAGCAGAGTTAAGGTTTATTGTGAGCTTACAAAGAAGAGGTATTCCTATCATTTCATTAGAAAAATATAATGGAACATTCTCTTCGGGGATTCAGTTATTGAAAACACATATTCAAGATTTGGTGGATCAATGTTATCAAAAAAACCCACCGATTTTCTTAATCATCGGCATCATTTTGATGGCAGCGATGCTTGTATTATTTTCAATTTATTTACCGATGGAAATATATTTTTCATTAGTTTTCATTGTGATTCCTATGTTGATTTTAAACTCTATATTGATGAATCAAATCCCTAAAATTAATGAAAAAGAGCAGTTATTTGGTAAAGCAGCTTTGTTATTGAAAGGTGTGCCTGTTGTGATATTTTTCTTTGTATTTGGTGGTGTGCCGTTATATTTTATGATGACCGAAATATCCAATATGCCTTTATCTATAATGACTTATTTATACAGCTATTTAGTGGTGTGGTGCTCATTATTAGTAATGATGGTAATCTTCATTCAGTTGTCTAAACATCGTTATTATGTAAAGGCGGATTATGCGGATCATAGGCAATCACTTTTAGAGTTTAAACATTTTTTAGTTTATACAAAACAGGCAGAATATGAATTAATTACACCTGATTTATTTGAGGAATACTTACCCTATTCCATTTTGTTTGGTGTTGAGAAAAAGTGGATGAAGTTATATCAAACTTTGTATCCCAAGAATTATCAAATAAGCCAAACACAAGGTGCATTGAACATGGCTCGATCAGGTTCTGCAACTTTTAGTCGAGCAATGTCTAGCCCAAGTACAGGTCGATCCTCTTCAGGTTTTTCATCATCAGGTGGAGGAAGTTCTAGTAGTGGTGGAGGTTCAGGATCAGGAGGTGGAGGATCATCAGGTGGCGGTTCTGGCGGCGGTGGCGGAGGAGGCAGATGAATTTGCATCCTTATACTGTTTACATACTGATGTTTGTCGGCACTTGTGTGATTTATGGTATGGTGAATATGATTATTTGGTACCTATGTTTCCCTAAAGTTAATCGTGTTTTTACCCCAAGATTTTCTCCCCCAAATTTGCCTTTAGATCAAATAATCTCTTTAAGTGAATCAAATTCAGAGCGACATGAACAACGACTTAATACTGCATTTATTATAGATTTGATGCAACGTAATAAGATTCACTTTAATTCAGAAAGTGGCATGATTGAAAACATTGAAAGTGTGCAAGATGAAAGCCTTTCAGGTGGTGGGCAAATATTTTTAGATACATTAAAAAAATATGGCTCGCTTCCTTATACCCAATATAGTCCAAAATTGAATGAAGCATTAAGGCGAATGCGCTCTATTGTTTTACGTTATGAGCAGAAGATTTACTATTATCCTCTTTCAATTTTTCATTATTTTGGTGCTGCTTTATTATTGCTAGGATTGTGGCAGTTGAGTACAGTGATTCCTATCATTTTTCTTGTATGCTTAATATTTACGTTATTTGGTAGTGGGCTGTTCATCATGTTATTTGTACCTAATCTGAAAAAATCTATGGGACAGATTTTTATTTTTACATTAATGGGCTTTATATTCACAGTCATGGGAATATCAATCGCTTGGCATGCTGTCAATGAACTAAATGTTCCATGGATAAACTCTGTGATTATTTGGATGAGCTTATCTATTTTGGTGTACACCATTGTAGTCATTGTTAAACATTCAGGTTTGATGATTAGAAAAGAGTATATAGAAGAACAACAGCAAGTACTTGAATTTAAACATTTTTTAACTTATACAAATATGGAACAATATGCCCTGATTAAGCCCAATATTTTTGAAGAATATCTGCCTTATGCAATTATTTTTAATATTGAGCAAAAATGGGTGTCATCATTTGAATACAAGTACCCGTTTGATTATCAGAAATCATATTTATCTCATGGTTATATTGCATGTTCAGAGTGGGTAAATAATGAATATAAATAAAATTTTACAAACTATATCTGTGATCGCTTTTTTTATCGGAGCATTACTGACTATCACAGTTGCCGATGTGATTAAAAACTATGATGTGAATGTCACTGTGCTAGAAGATGGTCGAATTGATGTTGTTGAAACCATTGAAATGGATATCGATCACAAGGATGTTCGGCTAGGAATTATTCGGGATATTCCTAATGTATATTTTTTGTATAAACAAAAGATTAAAATACCTGTTAATGTCTTAAGTGTTATGAGGAATGGTCAGCCTGAGAATTATTGGGTGGAAAATTATGGAGGAATCTCTGAAGTTTATACAGGTGCAAAAAATAACCATCCTGATTATTACCTCCCTAAGGGAAACAACACTTATGTAATTCATTGGCAGAGCCCTAATCATATTAGAAATTTTAGTGATTATGATGAATTATATTTCAATGCCATTGGTAATAATTGGACGTTTCCTATTGAAAAGGCATCAGTAACATTGCATTTGCCTGATTCAGTGAAAGAAATACAATCAGCAGCTTATTATGGGAAATCTGGTTCTACTAAAAAAGCTAGTGTCGATGTTATTTCACCACAATTAATTGAATTCACATCTCCTCAAACAATAGGAAATTATAGCGGACTAACTGTTGCAACGGGTTTTACTAAAGGTGTTATTCCATCAGTTAATTTGAGCCCTTCAATAAAAATTCTAGAGAAAGCAGTTAGCTATTTTCCATCTTTTGTCAAACCTATACATATCGTATTAATGGCTCTTGTTGTGATGTTATTTGTATGGTGGTGCTTTAGTTTTATATTACAGAAAATTAAATTACCTAAAAATCAAAGAGTATTTACGGTGAGATTCTCGCCACCAAGTATGCCTTTAGATAAAATGATCGCGCTAAGAGATTCAAAAATGGCGAAATTTGATCGTTTAGTTTCTGCATTTTTAGTTGATTTAGTCCAGAAAAAATGTATTACCTTCCAAGAGTCAACAAAGTTCATTGTGGCTAATCCAATTGTAGATCAAAATGGATTTAAGGATTTAACATCAGGCGAACAAAAATTTATTTTAGCGTTACAAAATAAAGTTGGTAATCAAGTTTCTTATGGTACTTACAGTGAATTCTTATATGTAGCGTTTCGAGCGATGATTAAGCCTATCGAACAATATATTTCACAATATTATTCCTCTAATATGAAGTTTGTAGGATGGATTGCATTTCTGTTATTCGTGTTATGGGTTGTTATTTCAGTTTCTATAATGGGAAGCCAAACAATGTTGTTGATGCTATTTCCAACTATTGGGTGTGGTGTTTTTTGGATAGGTTTAATTAGCTTTTTTAATAAGCCAATATTGAGAGGATTCTTTGCCAAAGTTATTATCTTGGCATTGTGTGTATTATTCAGTGCAGGGTTTTCTATCGCACCTTGGATGATGTTATTCGGCAATTTTAATGATGAGACAAGCATTCAATCAACTTTACTTGGTATTATAATAATCGTCTTGTTTTATATTGTTTTAAGCCTATATGGGAAGCTAAAAAAATCTATTAAACCTGAATATGTAGATGAGCAACAACAAGTATTAGAGTTCATACATTTTTTACGTTATACAAAATCCGAAGAATATAAAATATTGACACCTGAGTTATTCGAAAAATATCTACCTTATGCAATCGCATTTGATATCGATAACCATTGGATCAAATTGTATCAAACACTTTTTCCTCAAGAATATATGTTAAGCGAGCATAAGGGTACGTTTGGAGCACGAGTAGTTATAGCTTCTTCACAATTTCGAAAAACTATATATCCTCCATCTTCCAACGGCAGCGGAAATAGTAGTGGTGGAAGCCGTGGTGGTAGAGGCTCAGGCTCAGGTGGAGGCGGATCATCAGGTGGTGGTTCTGGTGGCGGTGGAGGTCGAGGACGGTGATTTGCAATATAGAAAATGCGCCCAATATATCGTTGGTTAGTGTTTGGGACAATTAGCACATATTGAAATTATATGTATATAGAGATTTTTGTATCAGTATTATGATAATTTATTGTGATGAAAATAATCTTTTCTTAAATAACAACAAAGAATTTCGGAGGATTTATGTTAGTAATCAAAAAAATAATCACAAGCTCTATAATTGTAGGTTCTGTTACTTTATCTAGTTTGGCATTTGCAGATATTTATACAAGAGAAGAGTTAATCTCATTGGATAAAGTTGCTCCTGCTGGTGGTAATGGCACCTTATATGGCCAATTTGCATTTACTCGAGATCAATCACCCAAAGATCATGCTATTAAAGAAATTGGTTGGATGACATTACAACCTGGAGATTCTATTGGCTATCACCAACATATTACAAATGAAGATACATATATTATTGTTTCTGGCGAAGGTGTATTCACTGATGCAGATGGTCAAGAAAAGCCTGTTAAATCTGGTGATATTACGATTGCTAGAAAAGGTGATTCACATGCTTTGAAGAATACAGGTACCGAGCCTTTAATATTCTTGGATATCATTGCAGAACAGTAAATATTAAACCATTAAAAAGCGCTTTAATCTATTGGATCAAAGCGCTTTTGTTTTATGAAGTTCAGCTAATTAGCTAATGCCATGTTCACGAGTTGCTGTGAATTTTACTTCAGGATAACGCTCTTGTGCTAATGTTAAATTCACACGTGTTGGTGCGATGTAAACATGTTCACCTGAGTGATCCACTGCCATATTGTCGTAACATTTGTTAATGAATGTTTCGAATTTCTTTGAATCAGCACAAGAAACCCAACGGGCTGTTGATACATTCACTGCTTCAAAAATACAATCAACGTTATAGTCAGTTTGTAATCGGCTTAGAACAACGTCAAACTGAAGTATACCGATTGCACCAATGATTAAATCATTGCTGTTCAAAGGTTTGAACAACTGTGTTGCGCCTTCTTCACACAATTCTTGTAAGCCTTTTTGCAATTGCTTCATCTTCAAAGGATCACGCAAGCGTGCACGGCGGAACAATTCAGGTGCAAAGTCAGGAATTCCTGTAAATACTAAATCTTCACCTTCAGTGAATGTGTCGCCAATACGGATTGTACCGTGGTTGTGGATACCAATGATATCGCCAGCATAAGCTTCTGTTAAATGTTCACGTTCAGATGCCATGAATGTCAAAGCATCAGGAATTTTGATGTTCTTATTGATGCGAACATGACGTGCAGACATGCCAGGTGAATATTTACCAGAACAAACACGCATGAATGCGATTCTATCACGGTGTTTTGGATCCATATTTGCTTGGATTTTGAATACAAACCCTGTGAATTTTTCTTCAGTGGCAGAAACTTCACGTGAAGTTGTTGCGTGTGCTTTCGGTGGTGGCGCGATTTTAACAAAGCCATCCAACATTTCTTGCACACCAAAGTTTGTTACAGCAGAGCCGAAGTAAACAGGTGTCAATTTACCTGCCAAGTAATCTTCTAAATTAAATTCATTACTTGCGCCACGAACCAATTCTAACTCTTCACGGAATTCAGCTGCTTTTGCACCCAAAATTTCATCCAATTCAGGATTATCTAAACCATGAATGATTTTACTGTCATGCTTTTTGCCATCTTTATGCACTTCATATAAAGCAACATAATCGTCAATCAAATGGTAAACACCTTTGAGTTCTTTACCCATGCCGATTGGCCAAGTAACAGGCGCACATTGGATTTTCAATACATCTTCAACTTCATCGAGTAGATCAATTGGATCTTTACCCTCACGATCAAGCTTGTTGATGAACGTCATGATTGGCGTATCACGTAAGCGACAAACTTCCATTAACTTAATGGTTCGCTCTTCAACACCTTTTGCACAGTCAATAAGCATCAAAGCTGAGTCAACGGCTGTCAATGTACGATAAGTATCTTCCGAGAAGTCTTCATGGCCCGGTGTATCCAAGAGATTGATCATTTTCTCTTTGTAAGGGAACTGCATGACAGAAGATGTGATGGAAATACCACGTTGCTTTTCCATTTCCATCCAGTCAGATGTTGCGTGACGCGCTGCCTTACGACCTTTAACTGTACCTGCCAAGCTGATTGCACCTCCGAATAGCAAAAGCTTTTCGGTCATTGTGGTTTTACCAGCATCAGGGTGAGCGATAATCGCAAACGTGCGTCTGCGTTCCATCTCTTGAATCATTCCTGCCATAAAATATGTTGCCTACTTATTTAAATAAAAATTCGATAAACCAACCATTTTACATGATTTAGTGTTACAAATTAATAAATAAAAATTTGTGGTGAGATATTCAAATTAGGAGTGAGTTTTTATGGGCATTGCAGAAGTTAAAGCATTTTTTGCAAAAGAAGGAATCGATAATCGTATTCAGGAGTTTGAAGTTTCGAGTGCAACGGTTGAATTAGCAGCACAAACTTTGAATTGTGAGCCAAATAGAATCGCAAAATCATTATCTTTTACACTGAAAAAGCAGAATAAAAATATCATCATTGTGGCAGCAGGCAATGCACGGGTGGATAATAAAAAGTTCAAAGCGCAATTTGATGATCGTGCCAAGATGATAGCATTTGATCAAGTTGAAGAAATTATTGGGCATGCAGCTGGCGGTGTTTGCCCATTTGCTGTGAATTCTGATGTAGAAATTTATTTAGATATAAGTTTGAAAGCTTTTGAAACCGTATTTCCTGCTTGTGGTAGTGCGAATAGTGCCATTGAATTATCTTTGGATGAATTAGAAAAATATTCTAATGCTTTGATTTGGGTGGATATTTGTTGATTTAAGTTGATTATGTCACTGTGAAGCGTTTGTATTTTTCTATAGAATACCCAACTTCATATACATAAAATAATAAATATTATTAAACACAAATAAGGCAAAATATAAGCAGTCAAACGATTCAAGATCCATTATTAAATACAGTTTTACCCTCAGATTCACTAAAAGTTAAAAAAGTACTGAGCGATGGCTCAAGTGCTTGGGCAGGGGTTGGTGTAATCTTACTAGCATTCGGATTTCTTGTGTTCAGCTATTTTGTTGGGCAAAGCATTTATGATGACTACAAATGGAAGGGAAGTTATACAGAAATTAATGCTAATATTGATGGTACATGTAAGTCTAAAATAGTGATTTTCACAGATTGCAAAGTGAAGATTAGTTATAGTGGGCAAAAATATGAGAAACAATTTGGCTTTATAGATCTCGGTACGAAAGACTATGAGGTTATTGCATTGCAAAGCCGTTTAAATCCATCAAAAATTACGTTAGATCTAGCGATTGAGAAGATTTCTTCAAGAATTTTTGTTGCATCTATTTTTGTTGTATTAGGCATAGGATTGATCTGGTTGGGATGTGTTGCTTTATTCAGAAACTCACCGCGTATGAATAAAGTTATTCGAGCATTAAATAATAATGGTGGAATGCAATTGGCTTTGTATCAATACGATGTTGCTGAGTGGGAAAAGAAAAAGTGTATTCGTTATCAATTGGATATTGATGGTAAAGAAGAAGAGCTGAAGTATGCAATCGTGAAGAAGAAAGAAGCTGTTTTACCACTGTTTATTACAACATCAGATGATGATTATGTATTAGTCGTGAAAGATCTAAATACTGGGTATTTTACAATTGTGAATCATGCTTTAAATCGCTTTGTGATGAATAAGAAAGATCGAAAAGAGTTTCGTTCTAGGATTGATCACTATATTGCACAGCAATCATAAACTAAGTTTGGAAATACTTTAATTTAAATGAAACATATAATATTTTTGGCTGCTGTTGTAATGTTGGCTAGTTGTGCAACATACACAAAAACGACTATACCAATAGATCCCAGTACAGATAATGAAAAGATTTTTGACTGTACGATTGACTCAGTGAAGAAATCTAATCATTCCATTGGTGTGACCTTGGGTAGCAAAGGAATACCTAAGAGGATCTTCCAAGAAAAGATTATGTATAAAAATATTAAAACTGGTCGAATTATTCTTGGAAAAAGAGATAATTCACTTGGCAATTATCCTGTGGATGTAACAAGAGTAAATAACAATATTGTCATTCGTAGTTCAGGATATGGACTTTATTATTCCAACGACTTTAATTTAGAACCTAATATTTCTAGGCTTTCAAAATTAATTGAAGAATGTATTGTGAAAGAGTAAAGATGATAAAAAAGCCATTCTGAATTTCAGAATGGCTTTTTTGTTAAGCTAATTTAATGTTGAACTATGCTTCGCGTTTATTTAAGTTTTTAGATTCATCTACAAAAAGTAGAGCCAAAATACCGATTACAGTCACTGCAGCTGCAACATAGAAACTTGCATTTAAGTTACCTGTTTTTTCAGCAATGAAGCCAGTCATCCAAGGTGCTAAAATTGAACCACACATACCTAAGAAGTTATACAAACCAAATGCAGTACTCAACAATGCTTTTGGAACGTTTTCAGCAGTTAATGCTAATAGAACTGGGTTCAAACTGATTTTACCAATGAAGCCATAAAGTACTAATACAACCAATAACAAGATATTTTGTGGGTTAGTTGCTAGGCCTAAAATTGTCGAGCTAGTTGCACTGTTGTCTAAGTTACCAGAGTAAACGATACCGAAGATTGATAATAAAGATAAAGGTAACATGAATAACGCAACTGCTTTACGCTTACCTAAACGATCAGAAACCCAACTAAAGAAGATTGTACCAATGATGGATAACCAAGGAACAATTGATGCTACACGGCTAGCAACAGCTTTGTCCATGCCACGTTCAGTTTCAAGGTAGTACGGTAACCATGTGATGATCACGAAGAAGCCATAGATTGAACAGAAGATTGCGATATAAGCCATCACAAGGTTACGGCGTTTAAATAAAGATAAGAAATCATTTAATGTGATACCTTTCTTTTTCTCAGTCGTAGCAGTTTGTGCTGTATTAACATTATTCACTCTTTCTTTGATGAAGAATAGAATCAATAAAGCCACAACAAAGATTGGCACAGCCATATAAACGAATGCTACACGCCAATCGTTACCTGCATTATAAGAGCGACTAGATACTTCGTAGCCTAATGCGATACCGAAAGACATACCAGCGCCAATGATTGCACTACCTACAGCCAAATGCTTTGGTGGGATTGCTTCAGATGATAATGCATATTGTGGACCATAATAGCTACCTTGCGCCGCACCTGCAATCATCCAAAAAATGATAAACATTGCATATGAGTTTGCAAAGTAAACTAATGCAACGAAAACTGCATAAATCATAAAGCCAATGACTAATACACGTTTTCTACCAATGATGTCACCAACGATGCCAGATGGTACTTGTAAACCTGTATAAGCTAAATAGAATAAGCTCATGATGCCGCCGACAGCTGCTGCACCAATGCCATATGTTTTGCCGATCTCGAACATAACAGGACTGACTAACATACGTCCTGCATAGATAAAGACCCAGCCGAGGAAGAAGACAGCGACAGCTATCATCCAATATTTACTATTAACGCTTGGGGATTGTGTTGTTGAACTCATAGAAAGCTCTCCTTAGAAGAAAGTTATAAGTGGAATAACTGCCCTCTAATTTAGTGCAAATAGCATTAGAAATCTTGACATAAGTTGCCTTTTTTTGATTGCACTAAAAATGTTGTCAATATCCCTCGATTGATAGAAGAAATCTATCTTCCCAACGATTCTCATCAAAAAAATTAAACCAATCTTTTGGCATTGACAGAAATTTTAAAACAGCCTGAATTTCATGACATTTATCACTATTATATTTGAGAAGCATGTTACTTTTTGATTGTGCAATGCCACATCCTAATTGTGATATGGCACACTTAAATTTAGGTACATTTAAACGAGGTACTCAAACTATGATCCATTCTTTTGTGAAGAAAGGCAGTTTTCAGGACTCAGTTAGCTTGATGTTAATTTCACGCAAGCTAAGTGAACATCCTGATGTCGAAGAAATTTCCGTCATGATGGGAACGCCAGCAAATAAAGATTTGTTGCAAGCAACAGGTTTCTGGAGCCCAGATTTTGATGAAGCAACCCCAAATGATATTTGTATAGCAATTAAAGCAGAAACAGTAGATTCAGGCATTGTGGATGTAATCGTTGCTGCATTGGAAGAAGAGTTAACAAATTTAGCTAAGAACCAAGGTGGTAGCGGTAAACGAATTCCAAAGGCAAGACGTTTAGCTTCAGCAGTACAGAGAATGCCAGATGCCAATACATTGTTAATCTCTATTGCGGGTGAATATGCAGCAGAATTAACAGATTCAGCATTAGATCACGATTTGAACGTGATGATCTTCTCAGACAACGTAACATTAGAAGATGAGATTCGTTTAAAGCAAAAAGCAACAGATAAGGGATTGATTGTAATGGGTCCAGATTGTGGTACAACCATGATTGCAGGTTCTCCATTAGCTTTCGCTAACATCATTCCTGAAGGTAATATCGGCGTAGTTGGCGCATCAGGTACAGGTATTCAAGAGTTATGCTCACAGATCGCATTAGAAGGCCAAGGCATTACTCATGCTATTGGTTTAGGTGGTCGTGATCTATCTGTTGATGTTGGTGGTATCAGTGCAATGACAGCTTTGGATATGTTAGCAAACGATGCAAATACTAAAGTGATTGCATTTGTTTCTAAGCCACCAGCTGAAGAAGTTCGCCAAAAAATTATTCAACGTATGAAATCTATTAACAAGCCAGTGGTTGCATTGTTCTTAGGTAGTAAAATTGATCAGCCAAAAGATGGTAATGTTTATTTGATCAATACGATTGATAAAGCAGCACGTTTAGCATCTGAATTATCAGAAGTAGAAAAAGATTATGAAACAATGAGCCCTGTACCAGGTAGTAAAATTCTTGGTTTATACACAGGTGGTACATTGGCAGCTGAAACAGCATTGATTTTGGCTGAAGGTTTAAATGCTGAGATTGATTCTAAGCATGAAAAAGGCACAATGCTAGATGCTGATGGTCATAAAGTTGTGGATCTAGGGGATGACTTCTATACAGTTGGTCGTCCGCATCCAATGATTGATCCATCATCTCGCCAAGAAGAAATCATTAAATTAGCAAAACGCCCTGAAATTGGTGTTGTGTTATTAGACGTTGTTTTGGGTTATGGTTCTATGAAGAATCCAGCGGAATCAGTTGCAACTGCAGTGATTAAGTTGAGAGAAAAGCGTCAAGAGCCTATTAACTTTATTGCAACAGTGACAGGTACAAATCAAGATCCACAAGGTCGTGATAACGAAATTGCAATTTTGAAAGAAGCTGGCATTACGGTAGTTAACAACTTGCCAGAAGCTGCAATGTTAGCATTCGCATTGATTACACCAAGAGCGAAAGCTGGTGAGTTGAAGCCTTATCCATTATTGGATGGCGTTAAAGTTATCAATGCAGGCTTACGTGGCTTTGCTGAAGATCTTCAAGCAGCACAAACAGCAGTTGTACAGTATCAATGGGCGCCTGTTGCGGGCGGTAACAAAAAATTAGCAAATATTCTTAAACATTTGAAATAAGAGGACCTAATTATGACAACTTTTGCAACAATTGATGAAGCGAACCAAGCAGTCGTTGAGCGCATCAAAGAGGCGCGTCCACGTTGGGTAAGTGTTATTCCAGCTCAAGAAGCTGTACCAACATTGGCTGAAGGTAAGAAGTTATTGCACGCTGGTCCTCCTATTAAATGGGAAGAAATGACAGGTCCGGCACAAGGTGCTTGCGTAGGCGCTGCAATCTTTGAAGGTTGGGCAACAGATGAAGCAAGTGCACGTAAATTATTGGATGCAGGTGAAGTAGAATTTATTCCATGTCATTCAGTGAATGCTGTTGGTCCAATGGGTGGTATTACATCAGCAAACATGCCAATGATCGTTGTTTATAATGCGGTGCATGATAACTATGCTTACTGTAATATCAACGAAGGTATCGGTAAAGTAATGCGCTTTGGTGCATTTGGTGAAGAAGTACAAGCTCGTCATCGTTGGATGCGTGATACTTTACGTCCAATCTTGCGTGATGCATTGGCAAAAATGGAAGATGGTTTGGATATCACAGCTCACATGGCACAAGGCGTGACAATGGGTGATGAATTCCATCAACGTAATATTGCAACATCAGCATTATTAGCACGTACATTATCTCCAATCATCTCTACTTTGGATTATCCAAAAGAGCAAATTACTGAAGTTATTAACTTCATGAGTATTACAGATCAGTTCTTCTTGAACGTAGCAATGGCTTATTGTAAAGCAGCAATGGATGCTGGTGCACAAATCAAAGCAGGTACAATTGTCACTGTAATGAGCCGTAACGGTCGTAACTTTGGTATCAAAGTAAGTGGTTTAGGTGATCAGTGGTTTGAAGCGCCTGTGAATACACCACAAGGTTTATTCTTCACAGGTTATACGCAAGATGATGCGAACCCAGATATCGGTGACAGTGCAATTACTGAAACTTATGGTGTTGGTGGTTGTGCAATGATTGCTGCTCCTGGTGTAACGCGCTTTGTTGGTGCAGGTGGTTTTGAATCAGCAGTTGAAACATCTGAAGAAATGAGTGAAATCTATGTGGATCACAATATGGCATTGCAAATTCCAACATGGGATTTCCAAGGTGCATTGGTTGGTTTAGATCTTCGCTTGGTAGTTGAAACTGGTATTACACCATTAATCAATACGGGTATCGCGCATAAAGATCCAGGTGTTGGTCAAGTAGGTGCTGGTACAGTTCGTGCACCATTAGCTTGCTTTGAAAAAGCATTGCTAGCATTTGGTGAGAAAGATGGTATTCAATAACTGATTTTAAATGAGCATTTAAGAGCCAGCTAGCGATTGTTAGTTGGCTTTTTTAATTTTATTTACATGAAGTTTGATGGAGAGGCTTGCATACAAACGTAGCAGATTGTATTTTAGCTAGTTATTACTGATGAATTATGAAGGAAGATCCATGCTTGATTTAGAAATGATGCGTTCATTCATTCAAGTGGCGGAGATGAAGAGTTTCTCCAAAGCTGCCAGCAACTTGCACAAAACTTCTGCAACTATTAGCTATAGAATTAAAATGCTAGAGGAAAGTGTTGGTGCGCAGTTATTTAATAGAACAACTCGTACAGTTGAATTAACAGCTGCGGGCGAGCATTTGTTAGAGCAATGCCGCGAATGGATTCTGTGGCTTGAGAACATGCCAAAAGAGCTCCAGCAAATTAACGATGGCATCGAGCCAAGCGTGAACATCACAATCAATAACTTATTGTATGGTGTGGATGCTGTCACAGAGCTTTTGGTTTATTTGAATGGATTATTTCCGCAAACTCAAATTACGATTTCACGCCAAATTTTTATGGGAGTTTGGGATCGTTTGATGTATGACAATCATCACCTTGCGATTGGTGCGCCAGGCTCTGAGTCGCTTACAAATATCATTGAGTCTAAAGATTTAGGTTCAATTTCTTGGGCATTTATAGTTTCTAAAAACCATCCACTAGCACAGCATAAAGGCCCAATTACAGATGCAATGCTACGTAAATATCCTGCAATTAACGTAGAAGATACTGCTCGTAATTTGCAAAAGCGCACAGCTTGGCTATTGAAAGGGCAAAAAGAGATTAAAGTACCTAATATGTCCACAAAGCTAAAATGCCATTTGAACGGCTTGGGGATTGGGTTTCTGCCTCGTACAATTTGTCTGCCATACCTTGAGAAAGGTGATTTGGTTGAGCTGCAAATTGCAACGCATCGTGTGCCTTCTAAAATGATGTTGGCTTGGAATACAGAGATTAGCGGTAAAACAGTACAGGCAGTGATTGATTTATTCGAACAGAATCACCCGATCGCACAAGGTTTATTGAAGAATATTGATTTGCCAGTTGGTCATACGAATTAAGGAAAAGTAATGTCAGATTTCGAACGTAATTGGGATATTTATTTAAATCATTATCGTCCCGATGTTTTGTTCCCAGAAGTTAAGCAGCCTCAGAAGGCAAGTAAATTAGTATCATCATTATTAGATATTGCAGATGAGTTTGATGTGTTGCTGTTGGATGGTTTTGGTGTATTGAATGTGGGCGCTGAAACAATTGAAGGCATGCCAGAGATCATTAATGGATTGGTTGAGCAAGGTAAATCAGCGTTTGTATTAACCAATGGTGCAACTTTCCCTGTGGCGAAAAATGCAGCGCGTTATCCGAAATGGGGTTACAGCATTTCTCCTGAGTGTGTGATTTCATCACGCAGTGCTGTTGAACATGCTGTGCCATCTCATCCTTTAAGTACACGTGGTAAAACTTGGGGTGTGATAGGTTCACCAGATTATGATGCATCGACATTGAAAGTAAAATCTGTGTATTTAACAGAAGAAAATGTAGATGCAGTGGATGGCATTATTTTCTTAGGTACTATGGAATGGTCATCTGAAAAACAAACTTGGTTGTTGGAGTCTTTATCTAAAAGACCGCGCCCTGTTTTATTTGGTAATCCTGATGTATGTGCGCCACTAGTGGAAGCGTTTACAGTTGAACCTGGCACTTATGCACTGGATATTAAAGCTATTGATGGTGTAGATGTACACTTCTTTGGTAAGCCATTTCAGTTATGCTATGCATTAAGCTTTAATAAGATTCTAGAAGTTGTGGGTAGTATTACGCCAGATCGCGTATTGATGGTGGGTGATACATTACATACAGATATTTTAGGTGGTAATACATTTGGTATGAAAACAGCGTTGATGGCTGATTATGGCTTCTTACGTGGCCGTAATCCTTATGAATTCATCGAAGAATCTGCTATTCAACCAGACTTCGTTGTGAGTCATCGTAAGTTTTAATATTTTGCATAGATTAAAATAAAAAAGCTCATTCTGTTTTAGGACGAGCTTTTTTGTATTCAGCTGCTTAGTTAATGGGGCGCCAAAGTTTTAAATGCCCAATATATTTTAATCTTTGTGTTGCAGTAAAGGTTGGCACATCATTGGTGCGCATATGTAGAATATCGGCAGGTGTAGTCCAAGATGAATCACCGTCAAATAGCGGAATACCAGCATGATTATATGCATCTAAGACAAATTGTGAACAGAAGAAACCATTGGTTTGGCTTTTGCCTAATTGAACTTTTGCTAAGGTTTTTAAGCAAGTATTGCGAATAGTTTCAGGTGCTAAAGGGATTTCACAAATGCGCTTAGTGACCATCCATGGTGTCAGCATGATGATGCCTTTATAATTGTAATCACTATTGTTATTGCTCTCAGAAAATTCACGTAGTTTTTTAGCATGCTCAGAATTTAAGCCAGATAATCGTAAAACAACCATATTGTTTGCTTCATCGATGGCTTGCTGTACAGGAATAATTCTCGTGCCACTGCCAATGGATTCAGCAACTACCTTATCTCCCAAATAAATGGAAACATGACTCACATTACTTAAGCTTGCTAATCGGATGCTCCATGATGTGATACCTGTTGTGGAGGATAAAATAATATCGCCAGGCAAAAGATCGGAAATAGTAATGACTTTGGATGATTGGTTCACAGGTGTTGTGCTGGATTGTTGTACAGTAAACTCTAAGTTTTGTGTCTCTTCATTGGTTCTGAGCTGTGTTGAGCAACCCATTAAGAATATTAAGTTCAAACAAAAAATGTTCAAGTAGCGTAGCTTCATTTTATATTTAGCCAGGAATTATTGTTTTTATCGTAGCTGAAAGCTAAATTTACTGTTTAGCTTTCTATTGTCACTGCGTTTATTGGCTCTTTTCTAATGTTTTGAGCTCGCAGTCATTATTAACATTGCCATCAATTACACATGTTTCTAAACGTTTGGCTTCATTGATATCAGATGCACAGGCAGATAGGAATATGATGGATAAAAATAAAATAGGGAATTTAAGACGCATTGTAGATATCCTGTTTTAGTCATCGAAAGAATTAATTATATAGGATTGGATGATATATTCTAGGCAATAAAAAAGCTTGTTATTTTGCAATAACAAGCTTTTTTATTAACTGGCGGAGCGGACGGGACTCGAACCCGCGACCCCCTGCGTGACAGGCAGGTATTCTAACCAA
>JBEBSR010000044.1:0-22971 GCA_040394195.1 Wohlfahrtiimonas larvae
AAAAATTTTCAATTAATTTTATAAATTTTTTATCAGAATATTCGTCATATTTACATTCAGGGAACAAATAAAGAATTTTAAAATACCCTTCAATAATTACTCGTAATAATGGAATAATTTTATAGTGATCTACTTGATTTATAGGTAGGGGTATCTCTAATTTATGTATCATCCATAAAAGTTCTTTTAGACTTATGATCTCACCAATAAAATATTTATATACAACAGGGTCTAAATCATCTGTATCTACCGTGGATACAGCACTGAGTAATGAAGAATATGGGTATCTTTCATTATAAAAGTTATCAATTGTTTGATCATGAAATGTTAATTTCATTCCACACTCCAAATAATATAAATTATTAATGACCGAACATTAACATACATTATCAGCACCTGCCATCAAAAAACCGCACTTAAGCAGTTATCTTGGATAAAACAAAACCCCACCCAAAGGGCGTAAAAAAACCGCATTTAAGCGGCTATTTCTTCGTTTCATTCATAATCTGCAAAAACAAACTATCTAGCATCAATAAAACTTCTAATTCCAAATTGATATAGTCGATTGATTTCAGATCAAAGTAGGCTTTAATCTCTTGGTATATTAGCGCCCCATAAGCAAATGACATTCCCACGTAATTCCTGCGAGTTTTATCTAAATCAGTAAACCATTTAAATATGTGTTCAAACTCGCCAGGAATCGATGGTGGATTTTTTAACTCATTAGAAAGAGATCCTGTTGCTTTATATAGAGATAGGTGCTTCTGATATTCAGTTTGCCCGTTTTTATTTGCTTTATAGAAAAAATGAACAAACTTAGAGAAATCTTCTTCAAGCACATTTAATCTTTGAGCAAAAAAAACTTATCATCTCTAGATTTATCGATAATTTGCGTGCGTAGCCAATCAAAGTTAGTCAGCAAGAAGTCAATGCCATCAGCATCATCTTTCAGCTCTTTTCCATTAACTTTAATACCCTTAAAACCAACTAAGATGGTTTTCGCATGACGAATTTCGCTCTTAATGGCTTCTTGATTGCTCTTTACTTCGTTCTTTAAAGCACGATCAATATCATCGAGTGCAGAATCACTTTTAAATGAGCGAATTGTGATTTCAATTTCTTTAGCAGTCTGGCCATCTGGTAACTCAGGGTTAAATGATCTTGGCTTTAAAAGCTCATCGCGGCTAAATTTAGTAATATCCATTAACCTTCCCCTCCTTCTTCTGCATATTCATCATTAACTTTTTGATTAAAAGTCACTGTTACTTCACAGTTTTGATATGAGCCCACATCTGTTGATCTTGATAATGCTGTTACTGTGCCTAACGTGGTTTCAGTCAACAAAATTTTGTCATTTAAATCACGAGATACCATTTTGATATAGTGCTTTCGCTTTTCGTCAAAGCTTGACTTAAGCACTCTATACGCGCCTTTGTCTGGCTCAAAGAATAGCCCGCCTGATAATGAACCTGCATTGCTTAAACCAAATTCAACATCACGATTTCCAACAGTGCAAAGTGTTGAGACATCAATCTCTTCGCTTGATCCAAAATCAATTGACATATTTGTTAGATCACAAGACAAACTAACTAAATCGCTGTCCTGTGGTGCAGTGGATGGCATTTCATCCATCGGCAATTTTGAGATAAAGATTTTGACTTTATCAGCTTTTACTCTTGACATATTTGCTCCTAGTAAATTGTTTTAGAAAATTGAAAATAAATAGAAATAGCGGTCATATATTTGCCGCCTGATCGAATACTTGGTGACCTAGAGATGGGCTTATAAATCGCAGAAGTGTTATTAATTCTTCTGCTTGATAAGCCATGCGAGAAGCCATCTATCAACTCATCTGTTTTTTTAGCCGACTCATTCTCATTTAAATAGAAATTAACTTGAAAAATATATTGATGATTTTCGCTTGAGAAAGTTTCATCGTGCGGTGAAATAGGCAGGATAAAGCATTCGAGATATTCACCTTTGTGGTCTGATTTCACATTCTCATAGCTAACACCTAGTCCATGCTTTTTAGCAAAATCACGAACATAAATCTCAAGTGATTTACGAGCCTCGCTTAAACTCATTTTTAACCTCTTCTAATGAAATTCTGGCATAGCCTTTTGGTGCTTGAATTGAAAAACCATTTTGAGTTTTGCCTGTTGGATTTTTGGGAGGATTGGGGTGAAGGCCGTATTCAACAATGTGAGCATATGCAGATGGGCTAAATACAACATAGTGAAAATCGCCCTTTTGAGATATTTTCCATGAAATCTCAAGCTCTCCACTATCAACAGGTACTTTCGCCTGAATTTTTGACAAAAGGCTGTTTGATGCTTTGTTTAAATCCCCCTCAATCTCAGCAAATATCTCTGCTTTTCGCTTAGTGATACGATCTTTAATACTCATATCTTTCTCACATGCGCCTTATACATCACAATAGTGGAAGCTGGCTTAATTGGATTGGGTGCAATGACTTGATATTTAACATCATTAACTGTGCAAATAGTTCCAACTTCTAGCTCAAGTGATGCAGTGGCTAATAAAGTCTGATCGCCCACTTCAATTAGATTGTTTTGATTGCCAAAGCGCATATCAATATTAGTAATAACAACCTGCCCTTTAGTGTGCTTTTCACTGCTTGTCATGCCTGTTTCGGGATCATATTCACCGTCAATCTTGGTAACAGCAGTGCAAACAACGCCAAATTCAGGCAATAGCTCATCAACAATATTGCGGATTTCTTCATAGTTCATCGTGATAATCTCACAAATAATGCCGTGGATTCAGCTTCAATCAAATCGCCCAACATGTTTTTAATGCGATTTAATGCATTTTGATATGCTGAATCATCATCCTTATACTCAATCTGAATAACATCAATTTTGAGGCTGTTTTGAGTGCGTGAACGCGAGATAATTAATTCATTATTTACAGCAACTTCACAAACAGCATTCATCAGCTTAATTGGCGCCTCAACTTCACCATTTCTGATCTTTTCATTTAGATCATCGACAAAATCAAAGCTTTCATCAATGAAATCAGATGCAGAAACTAATCGCTTTTCCTTTTGTTCATCAAGAATTGCCCATCGCTCCGCACTTGTTCGCTTTGAGTGATATTCATCAGCATATTGAAGCGTGACATAACTATCCATATTCACCTCAATAAAAAAGGGCTTATTCGCCCTCTTTTTGTTCTTGGTTATCGATATTATCTTGATTGTCAGAGTTATCGACATGATCAACAGTAGCAATGCCATTTACTGTATCAATTAAAGCATTGTAAGCCTTGGCAATATCAGCAGCTTTTGCACCGTTTTCAAGTTTCGGTAATTGCTTGATGCGTTGAATTACTGCATCGTTATCAGCAATACCATTTTCAATTCGATTTAAATCGCTCGCACCAGGATGGCTGTCGGTTGGAATCCATTGACGTTTCTCAAACATATTATTTTCTCCATAGAAAAGGCGGCTTTACACCGCCATTAATGATTAATCACCGACTTGATCGCCAGAGCCATTAGAACCTGTTGATGTAAGGTCAATAAGAACACCAGCAGTAAGCTTGTTGCTCTTAGCGTGTTTTTCCCAACTTGTCTTAGCTTTAAGTTTTTCAATGTCAGGATTTTCACCTTCTGACATCTTGTAAGAATAGCCAAGCAAATCAAGGTTGAATGTACCTTCTGCGCGCGCACCGATTGCCATATTTTCTTCGTCGTTAATATCCCAAATTCGGAATCCTGGCATTTGTGATTCAGTGATTTTCAATGCACCTGCTTGGAGCCCAAAAGAGATATCTTGACTGATCATGTCGGTGACTAAAACAGGACGGCCCATTGTGCCTGGCAATCCACCATAAACAATAATCTCACCTTCAGAGTAAATCTGATTAGTCAGAGCTTCATCAACAATGTCAAAATATGTATCAGAGTTCATTACCCACAATGCAACGCGGTTAAACTTATCTCCATATGTTCGCATTGCACGTGTGAGGGCTTTACGACCATCCACAGCAATATTGCCTTGAACATTCATCGCGGGATTACTTAAAATCGCCCCTGTTAATGCACCAACACCATAAAGTAAATGGCCTGCTGATGTTGCATCTGCTAAATCTTGACCAATAACATAGGCAAACTCTTCAGGGCTTCGAGCTCTACGCTTGAATGCTTCTTCTGTTGAAGCATATGGACCATATTTATATGGAACTTTAACGCCAACTTGTTCGCCCATGCCGATAATGTCTGGAGTAACTTTTGCCGTTGAATTCACATCGCGATGAACAATCTCACCGCCTAATTTATAAAAGGATGATTGTGCAAAATTACCTGGAATAATATTGCTTTCCAATACAATTGCACCATTAGACATGCTATTAAAAACGTCAATATTATCTTGTCGACGCTCTAAAAATGCAGTCTGTGCCGTTTGGTTATAAATAACCATATCTTTATTTACAGTTGTTCCCATTGTTTTTCACCTATTTTGGAAGTTTTAAGAAATTTTCTTGCCCATGTTTTTGAATGTATGTAGCTTTTTCTGATGGGCTCATTTCAGATCGTTTAATGCCTGATGGTGCATTGCCTGAATTACTGGTACCGCCACCTTGATTGCCACTACCTTTTAAAATTGAATCTTTGTGTGGGTATGCATTGATGAATTTAGCTAATGCCTCATCAAAAGATGCCGGTTCGCCCGGATTTGCTTCTGAATAAATAACACTGTCTTTGTTGCTTGGATCGTGTAGAGCGACAACTCTGTTTTGCTCATTGACTGTAAAGTGTTTCCCAAAAGTGTTTTGCACCATATCGACGGGAATGTTTAGCTTTTCACCAATAAACTTTGACTTACCAAACTCATTCCCTACGATGTACTGCTTTAGATTGCTTTCAAGCTGTGCTGACCGTGATTTTTCTTCACTCAGCTTAGACTCATAGGCCTTTTGCATCTCTGCTTTAACCTCATCAACCTTGCCAGCATCAATAAGTACTTTTGCATCGATTTTTCCTAGCTTCTCAATTGCTTCACGCGCCTGAGTCGCATCTAATCCGTCAAAACCTTTGTACTGTTCTTTAAGGTCTGCATTCTCCTTGCGTCTGCCAATTGATTCAGCTTTCAAGCTTTCAATGTATTGCTTGTTTGAATCCAAAGAGAAAGCCTCTTCTTTACCATCCGCTGTGATCACCACAGGATTGCCATCAACTACAACTAAATTGCCATTTTCATCTGTTTTCCACATATTTTATTTCCTTGGCTTCTCGCCTAATTGTTTGAGCATCACGCTCGATTAATAAATTCTGAGTAATAAAAAAGCCCCTTTCGGAGCTGTTATAAATCGTATAATTTTTTCAATTGCTTCAATGTCAGCGGTCGATCACTCTGATCAAGCATCTGCTCAATCGTTAATTTGCCATCTCTAAACCACTTGGCTCGTTGAATACCTAATACTCGATCTTGATAATTGATCGGCTGAGATTTAAGCCAATTAGAATAATCCACATTGTCATTCACTTGCCCAAATTGACTTGCCCGTGTAGAAGCCACTGCATTTTTCAATATCATTCTGATGATTGATCTACAGCGATAATGCAAAGGCGGTTTTCTATATTGCATTTTGTGGCCAATTGGCTTGTTATCTAAAGTCCACTTTTTCAGATCACGAGCCTTGCATACATCTGTCGTTCTACTATCAAGTGTGGATAAATGCTGTTTTGCTTCTACTAAATCAGAGTTATATTCGATCAACTTTTCTTGGGCATCATTTGCAATCGCTGCATTAGCTGTTCTCACCAATGTATCAGCGTGAACCTTACTGATTTTGATTTGATTTCTAATATCTTTTGAAATGTTATATTGTGAATCGCCAATAACATTGCCATTCCTGATAATAGTTTCGATCTTGAATTGCAAATCGCTTGATTGCTTTTCCCACCAATCACGAATATCGCGACCATCAAACAGTGGTGCATATTTAATGGATTCTAGTTTGTAATTCGGTATTGAGCTAAATGCTTTATAGCCAAGCCATGAGTTGTAAATATTGGCTTCAATCTTATGAGATGCAACATAGAATTGCTGATTCGTATCATTCAAATATGCGATGATTCGTTCATATTCATTCGTGATAATGCCCTTGATGTCACGCACAAGAATATCAAGATCTCGTTTAGTGATATCTGCAATATTATCATTGATAATACGAGCAATAAGATCTTTCTGGGTGCTATCTAGATGCTTAAATACGATTGATCGCACATAAGCATCATAACGAAAGATATTGATCTTATATTCACATAAAGCAACCGTTAAATCGTTGTAGCTGATTTTTGTCATTCATTAACCTCAACGCTCCCAATTCTTTCAATATTAACTAGATCCTGCTCTTGCTCATAAGTACGAGTATCAGCAATGCCACCACGGGCAACCAACGTATCAAATACTGTGCGCTTTGAAATAACGCCATGCGTTAATGATTGCAGTAAATCTGATGTAGTGACATCACTATCAACTGTATACTTGAGATTGTCAGTGATATCAATCGAGCCTGCATCATCCAAGCCCAGCCACAAGCCAAACTTATAGATCACATCATTGATGAAATCATTAAGCATCATTCCGTACAACATCAACTCGCTGACTTCTTTTGTGCTTTCTGATTTAGCCTGAGTGTCAGTCAAGGCCATTTTGGTTCGCATGAGAAGCTTGGATCCTGCAACGGCCATTTGCTCTTCGAGTTTATTCAAAGAGTTTTGTCCAGCTTCAATCGCTGCGCCTGTATGCTCAATATAACCAGCATCACCATCTGCAGGTAGCTGAATCGCCCCTTGAATCAATAATTCTTCATCTTTACCAATATTGGTACCTTTCAGCTTTAAGATCGGCATTCTTGCCTTTCCTAAAATATTGTCTTGCTCTGATTGTGACTGCCAATGCTTGATATTCAGATCAGCCAAATTGGCCAAAGGAGGCTTTTTAGCAAGCTTTAATTCAGAGGCCATGACATATGGATAATCTTCGCCACTAATCTTGATCTCAACATCATTATGTAATGACCAAGCTTCGTTATCTCCACTTTTCCTATAGGATCTTGTTCGTCCAGGTGTCATCAACACAATTTCATCAAGATATTTAATCTCAAAATCATTTGTATTCACTTCATCGATAACACTATGCATATACTTGAATAATGTTATTCCACTTTGGTCTTTGCGTACATCCATAACCTGACTAGCACCAACCTTAAAAGCATAAGGTCTTGCACCATTATCTTTTTCTTCTTGCAGTGATTTAGCTTGCTCTACAGAAGAATAGTCAATAACAATATATGATCTAGCATACGCCAAAGCTTCAAAGAAAATCGATTCAAATACACCATTCATGCTTTTATTTGAGCCGTTAAAATCTTCTTTGTAAGCACTTACTTTTTCATTCAAATCATCAACGACCAGTGCTTTATAAAACACACGACCTGCCATTGATTTAACTGTATCTTCAAAGTATGGCGTTAATGTTGCAACGCTTAAACGACGATTATAATCATCTGCCGTTTCAGCTTTAAACTTAGGTAAATAAGATTCGCGAGTACTTCTCATCGCACTTGTTCCACCAAGTAGAGCCTTAATAGGCTCTATCATGGTACGGAATTCGGCAATGTCATTTGAAATTGTATCTACTTTCATTTTAATTCCTAATAAGGTAATGCGATACGTTGAGCAACTCGCTTAACAATCGGGAATAATTTAACTATTGGATAAGTACCAGCATCATTAACGTGATCAACACCTGATGACTTATCAGGCTCGCCATGCTTATCATAGATCTGCTGCTCAAGTCCTTCTGTGAACTTCGGGCATCTTCGAGTGTTAACCATCAATCGCCTTTCGCCATTGCCATTTAAAAGCATTGCTTGCGTTGCTGTAATTCGATCTTTAACACGTGGATTTGATGAATCAACAATTAACCTAAACCCTCCTTCACGCAATATACTCAAGTCCGATTGGCTCGCACTCTTTGAGCTTGTATTTTGCCCACTTGCATCGGGATAAATACTGATTGCATGATTCTCATACCGCTCACTAATTAGATTTGCCATTGTTGGCGTATCACGAACATCTGTTAATTCATCAACAGCGATAGGTTTGCCATCTCTAATCACATAAACTACAGCGGCCATTTTTAATACGTTAAAGTCCATACCAATATGCAATGGCTCGCCTTTCTCTATTTCTGCATCAGAATGATTTAACTTGCGATCAAAGTTACTGTATATCGTTCCGCTTGTAAGATTTACGAATTGGCCATTCAAATAAGCTTGGATTAATTGCTTTGGGTAAGATTCATAAAGCGATTCAATATAACCTTCGGGCAGATTCTTTTCATTGTCGTATGTGCTTGCTTGAATCAATCCATATAATGCTTCTAACTTTGGGTTCTCTCTGACTGACTTAACGAACTGCTCATATACAAACTTAAAGCCTTCTGGTGTCGTTGTGACATCAATGCCATTTCTTAATCCAGATACGTTATAGCGCATCCTTGCAATGATCTTCCGCCAAGCTAGCATTGCTTTATCTTGATTAAGAATGTCTATTTCATCAACCATCGCATGGCCAATCTTAAAACCAACTATTGATGATGGATTATCCATTGAGCGACATATACAAACACCGCGATAAGTTGATCCATTGTAAAAATGAACTTCTTTATCTGATGTTTTAATATCTACACTCAAGCCCCAATCATAAGCAACCTCTTCCATTGTTTGATAGAAGATATCCCTAATCTGAGGAAACGTAGGAGCAAAATAACCAGCATTGACTTTTGGATACTCCCAAAAATGCTTTGCAATACCACCACAGCCAACCCAAGTTTTGCCTCCACCAAACCCACTTACAAAAGCTTTGAATTTCTTGTCTAATGCTAAAAACTCAGCCTGCGGGATATTAAGTTTCGGACTTATCATTTTTTCTCGCATCCTGTACGTTTACGACAATCTGAACTGGCGCCGCTTCTTGATCTTCATTATCTGCAACAGGCTTATCTCGCCATTTTTCAGGTTGCCGATTCTTAAGCCAAAATATCTGCGCTGTAGTATCAGGTATAGCTTCTTTTGTGGTAACAGACTTCTTCATGCCTTGTTCAGACATTTCATTTTTTGTTTCTATGTATTGATACCCAACGGCTCTTTGAAATAGAGATTTAGCCACCAATGCATCAGCATCAACCTTGCCCTTTTTTATGGACTCGCAAAATTCTTCATGCTCAAGCTTCCACCTGTTAATTGTCGATTCATCAACTTCAAAGAAGCGTGCTAAATCTTCATCTGTTGCACCTAGTAAACAATAATTAAAAGCAAGTTCGCAGTACTCATCTTTGTATTTAGTCGGACGACCAACTTTGTTTTTAGCCGCCATAATTACTTTCCTTTAGTTAATAAAAAACCCCAATTAAGGGGCTAAAACTATTTTAATTGAATCTTAATCATTAGAATTTAATGCTTTAATTTGATTAAAGTAGTTTGATAGTTTTATCGAATAGACCACGACATCAAAATTATCATTTTTAATAGTCGGAGCTGTTACATTAATCATGCTAATAATTTTATTATTAGGATCAGGAGTCCATATCATAGTCCCCCTATTTGGATTTATTTGTATATTTTCACCAAATCGCTCATTGATTTTACGGATCAACAAAGCTGCATTTTTAGCAAGAGACCTATCCTCACTAAATGTATCCACAGAAGAGCCTAAGCTTTCAGTATTTTTTACAAAAACTAGCCCTTCTATATTTCCATTCAATACAATCACATTAACGCTATCAAAGATCTCATCTGCATTTTTCTGATACAGAGAAAGTTTGCCTCTTAATTCTATTAACTTAAACTCGTTATTTTTATCTTCAAAATTGCACCCAATTTTATAGCCTTCAAACTCTTCATAAGGCTGATCACATGCAAATGAAATGGATAAAAGAAAAATTAAACCAATTAAAATCTTCATGATGTACCTATAGTTATTATTAGATGATGTAATTATATAGGTGTTTTATGTTATTTACTTAACTGTCTTAATTGTTGTTTAATTTCGCCATTGTCACGCTCTAATGTTCCAACTCTTTTGGATAATTCCTTAACTTCATCCTGAAGTGAACGTTGCGCCATCTCATAAGATTCAAGCTTTACCACAACAACAGCAACCTGCTTGGACATAGCAACAATCTCTCGCTGAGTCTCTTCTTGTCGTCTGTTGGTATCTGCTTGTGAATTCAGGACAATTCCAGCCAAAACGCTTGCCATGGCTGTGAATGCCCAAAACTGGTACTTTTCAAATGTATTTTTTAAATGATCTGCCATATATTTATCTGTTTTAATAAGTGTAAAGATTTGCCATAATCAACCAAACATTAGGAGATAAATATGACGATTAAATTAATTATTGCGATTACTATCTCAGCAATCATTTCGGTACTTGCTGCTGCTAATCTGTTCTTGGAACTGTACTTCCTGGGAAGCCCATTGGGAAATTCATATAATCAAGCATGGTGTGAGCACACCGAACGTTTGATATATACATTTATTTCCATATTCTTTGCAGTGTTATCGTTTGGCCTATTTATCACCAGAAGAGAGCTTTAACTTTCGATAATCCATACAATCCTGAAGCTTCACATAAACAGGGTAAAGCTTCTTCATTGCTTCACTACTAATATTATTTGGCAGTTTTGGTGGCTCAGGCCATCCAGCACAGTTGATTGCTTTATAATCAATCGTCGATCCATCCGTTTTGCTTGTACACGCCTGCAACAGCATCATCAGACATATTAGAAGCATTGCCTTTATTAACGATTGTTTTGTCATTTTCCTCATTAATAAATTCCTGTGTTTTGATTTGTTGATCTTTTGACTTAATCTGCTGTTCTTGTTGCTGAATCTTTCGATTCTTTCGCTGAATTACAAGCATAAAAAAGGCGCTTAATGCGCCTAGTATTGTTAATGCTATTGTTTTAATTTTACTCATTTTTTCATCCAAGATATTTTAGCTTGAAACTCTAACTATAAAGTAGACCTGCATGAAGATGGAATCCATTTCAACTGAATGTTGTCGTCATCATATGCAAAACATTTCCATTTGATAGATCCATATGAAGATATATCTAAAGATGGATCCACATCAGGAATCAATACCAAGCCATTATCATAATCATTATTATTAACAGGAGTTGCTGTTGCATGACCTATAACTTTTTGATTATAATAAATAATAATTGAAGATGTTGGCGGCCCTCCAATTGCATTAGCATTTGCAACACCAATACCAGCAACAGCTTGCCCTGTTATATTATCAACACTTGGCAAACCTGCCGCGACATTCGATAATGGCCATGCTCCTTGAGCTGAGAAAGTCTCTGTTATCGCCATTTTTGCTGCACTAGAAAGAGCTAGGCCCTCCGCAACATAAGTTCTTTTTGTATAATCTTGATAGGCTGGTAATGCAAACATAGATAAAATTCCTATAATTGCAACAACGATCATTAATTCTATTAATGTAAAGCCTTTATTTTTCATTAGGAAAACCTATATATAATTAAATTTAAATATATTATAAATAAAAAACATTTACTGATCAATAAAAACTATAACGATTTATCTTTTTTTATAGACACAAAACCTTTGCTCGTTGCTGTCAATGTCGCCATTCCTGCAATAATAAAAGCCAGTTCACTTGGTACAGTTAGATCAAACAACATCGCAACAAAGAAGCCAATGCACAACGTAATAGCGCTCATCATCTGTATAGTGTTTGTTGTGCTTAAATCGCCGTTTTCATTAGTGACCAATTGGCTCAATCGCCACTTTTTATCTTTATCCATACACCACCAGTTATTAAATATTACTTAACAACTCAGCCCAATACTCTTTTCAAAGTATTGAGTGAATCGTCAATCAAGCTTTCTTAATCGCTCTTTCGTTTGATAGGCTTCTAGCTTTTCGCCCCATTTAACTTCCAGGTTGCTGTAATTGAAATTTTCATCAATCGGAACTATCTCACTTTCTTCTAATGCAACTACTAATTTTAATGTGGCATTCTTATCAATTTTCATAGATACAATGCCAAAGCAATAAGCATCAGCTGTATTAGATTTGATTATTTGATACTCAGTCATACTGATTCCCTTCTAAGAAACGCCCGTGCCTTTCCATCGAGCCTTGTTTGCACGAACATCGATGTGAGTAAATATTCTGTATTTACCTACACCATATTTAGTTGTGTATTTTTCATTTAAATACGCATAAACATCGTTTGGACTAACGCCTGCAATGCGAATATCCGCAGCTGTACCAAGTAAATGTTGTGATGCTTTTGCTCCGCCCTGTTTCTTGTTATGAGACTCACAACGCAATCCACTATTAATCACAACAGGTTTGCCGAAATGCGTACGCACATCTTCAAGTACTTCTACCAACTCTGGATCTACATCGCCATCTTTTAAGCCTAATCCGCAGCCATCTTTGCATGCAAATTCTTTCTTTTTAAAATGTTCACTTAGCATTTATTGCTCCCACAAAAAAGCCCCAATTAAGGGGCTGTTTATTAATTCAATTTAACTATTCATCTCTTCTACATCATCAAGAGTATCAAAAGGAATTTGGATTCCTTTGTACCACAAGAACATTGGCCTGACATACATTTCAAAACCCTTTAGATCGTATGAATATTTTTGCATCTCTTTCCAAAATTCATAAAGTGTAGTGTTTTTATCAATAACTACATATATTTTTGGGCTTTTATCAGAGCCTGTATCTTTTTGTAAATATTGATCAAGTGGCTTTTTAATACCCTTCACTTCATCTGCAAACTGACTGATGATCGCATTCTCTTTCTCAGCTTGAGATACATAAAACTCTTGTGCCTCTTGCGTCACTTCTTTAAAAAGAGATGGGCCTTTGATTAAATGCTCACAATCAAGGTAATTCAACGAGAAGATAATGCCTTCTTTAATGTAGCTATCTATATCAATCATTATAAATCCTTAAAGCAAAACTGTAGGATATATAACTATTGAAACAACTACAACGTACAAGCACCACCTGCACAGCTAGTATCTTCTACTTCTTCGTGATCATGTTTTTCTACTGGTGCAAGCTCTACTCTTGATGCTGCACACAAGACACAATCATCGCCGCTTTGTTCGTTAAAGAAGCCAATGTTTAATTCTTTACCGCATGTGTTACATTTTTTCATGATCAATCGCCTCACGTTTAAAGTGAGTTATTTTACTCTTAACTTTTCTCTATATCTTGAATAATCATTATTTTGTTGAATGCTTACAAGATCCTTATTTAACCACAAGATTTCTTTGTATGCTGATAAAAGGTTTGAGTAAGTGCATCTAAAAAATTCTGAATTACAATATTCATCAATTATTTTATTTAAATACTCTTTATTTGTGATTAATACCAATTCATAAAAGGCTTTTAAATTTTCTTCTCGCTCAATGACAATTATTGAAGAATGGCATGATTCACTTTGTGGACCACAATAATCATGTAAGATAGTATTTTGAATATAAATAAGTACTTGTTTTTTTTGCTCTTCACTATCATCAAAGTTAAGTGGGTGTATAAACCCAGAAGGATAAGCAAATACTAACGTAGGCACAAATAAAATAACAAACAATACTAGTCTCATAGTATTTCTCTTTCCCACTAACACCTAAAATGATTACAAATAGCTCGGCTATAATAACATTCTGCAATAAAACCTTATTTTTTTTAAATCAAAGACTATCAATATATTTTTTAAGAATGCTATAAGTCGTCATATGGCTTTCTTACACACAAATATTTGAATTTATTACAATACAAGTAAATGCCTCTTTTACGCTATACAACTATCTGAATAAAGGTGCTAATCTACCTAAAAACCACACCAAAAGGAGGGTGTCATGCATAACTTAAATTTAGAAGCTCATCTCATTAATGCCAAATGCCCTAAATGCGCCAGAATAATTACCGAAGCAATTGGCAAACTTAGAAATAGCCTCACTGTTTCATGCGCTACATGTAACCACGACTTTGATATTAATGAAAGTGAATTTAAGCAAAAAGTAGAAAAGATTGAAGCTAATATTAAACACCTTAAAGAGTCTTTGAAAAAAGCACTATAAACTTAGTTTACTAACAAGCCTTATCGCATATTAGGATAAGGCTAAACCCATATTAATCAACATGAAACTTTGAAAATATATATAATTAACATAAATTAACTTACAAAAAGGATATTCTATGAACTCTAGAGGATTTACCTTGATAGAGCTAATGATTGTTGTAGCTATTATTGGAATATTAGCAATGATAGCAGCTCCCATGTATCGAGATCATGTCATGAGAACAAAAGTAACTGAAGGCTTAGCAGTAACATCTGTATTTAGAGAAAAAATAATCGAAACATATGCTACTACAGGGATTGTTCCAACTACTTTTGCTGAGATTGGATATACAAGCGCTGATTTAACAAATGATATATATAACTATCCTTCTTTGCCATTTGTTGGCGGTGAAACACGAGCTGTTCAATTTATTCATGGAAGCAAAGGAACGTACTTTATTTATTACAACACACAAATAGATCCTGGAGTTAATTTAGAAATGCCTGTTTTGTATTATGTTAACTCAGGAGGGCAACTACTATTCATTTGCGGGGACAAAGCATGGAGATATGAAGTGCCTTCTGATGCAATATTTAAACCAGATAGATTATATAAAAATGCCCAGCCAGGCAGATCAATGCCAACAAGATGGCAACCAACTGTTTGCAGATAACACAATTATATTACTAAGCATTATATATTAGAAGAAAAACGCCCTGCCTTCGGGGAACATGAGAGAGTTCTAGGCAGGGCTAGCGCTTCTAACCAAACTAAGGACCGAACAATGACAATGATCGGTGTCTATTTTATAAACCATTCAATAATTTCAGTCAACTAGTTATGAGATTTGGCACCCTGTGAGAGATTCGAACTCCCGACTTACAAGGTAGAAGCTTGCTGCTCTATCCAGCTGAGCTAACAGGGTTTATTGTAGGCATAAAAAACCCTGCTTGGAGGGACTGGGAGTATCAAAGCAGGGGTTTCTTACCAAAGGAGAGCTAATTGCTTAGCACTTACTTTATATAACTTTACCATTACAATGTCAAATACTTACATTCCACAACAAAAAGACCGCCTGAGCGATCTTATAAATCTGGAGCGTTATATCAGATTCGAACTAATGCAAAAAGCCCCATATCTCTATAGGGCTTTTTACTACAAACATTAACAGCATCTCCATATTCAATATCTACCATATTACCCATGCTGTCAATGAAATATTTATAAAATAAATTAATAACTTGTTGCATTTCAACAAATATATATTAAATATAAAAAGACAGCCTAAGCAGTCTTTCAAATTCAGTTGCGAGCTATTAGATAACACGAATATTCACTTGCATTCTGTCGCACAGAAATCGAACCCTTTATCAGAGGGCTTTGTAATGGCTTTCGCTAGACGCAACAACCACTACAAAGATAATGTAACAAAAATTTGGGGTTAAAGTGGGGAGTTATTCCCCTATTTTCATATTAAATTAACAATTGACTAAAAAATATGCAAATCTATTGCGCGCAGCTCTATATTGATCTGCTGAATAACCTTTTTCCTTAATAACATCAGCTATCCTTTCATTGTCTTTCCTAGCCAAATAAACCTCATTTAGAAGAAAAACGTACTGCTTATGGGTTTTATTGATCTTTTTCATTTCATCCAAAGCATGAATAGCCTTTGCAACCACTTCGGGAATTTCGCAACCAATAGGAATATTACTACCAGCAGGCATTCTATCGCTCTCTTTGATATTGCATGATGAATCACCATACCCAACTGATTCATGCAACCAGCGAGCACGAAATTCTAAAGCATGATCTGCATATCGCAATTGTTCTTTAGTGAGCTTCTGTTTTAATCCACGTTCTGCAAATTGCTTTTTATGAACATCATGCTCAGGCATTTTAAAGCCTTTAAGGATTCCATCTTCAAACACTAAGCCGAAATTCATACCTATCTCCCAAAAATTAACATTGCAGCATCACGACCATGTTCATTCGTTTGCCTAGTCCATTTAGTAATCTTCTTGAAGTCATCTGATTTTAATTTTGTTTTATTGCTCTTTGGGGCAACTAGAACATAATCAATCCCTTCGCGTTTTAAGAAATCTTCCCAAAGTTGGGCATCACGCTTAACACTACCAACACCCATTCTAGACGCCTGTACTTTCTTTTCGTTGTTGCCAAACCATTTTCGCTTGCGTGGATCTTCAACATAAACCTTTAACTTAAAACAGCTTTTCTTGTAATTTTTCACAAGATCAGTTGCGGTAAAGAAATCACAAGAGCAAACTATTTCAAGATTGCCATTCACTTGAATAGCAACCCCTGTATTAACACCAACATCTATGCCGATAAATACCTTCATCTTGTAATCCTGTATTCCTTAATTTTTTTATTCATTGTTTTTCTATCAATATCAAGATCAGCTGATGCCTGCGCTTTATTCCAATTAGTTTTAAGCAGCTGACTTCTAATAGCTTCTTTTTCAATAACCTCTACAATCTCTTTTAACGTCATGCCATCAAAGTTAATCACCATCCATCCCTCCTTTTATTGCCCTCAATCCCATACAATTCCATTCGATCTCTGACCGTTGCTCGTGAAATTCCAAGATATTTCGCCATCGCAGATTGATTGCCTTTGCATTTACGGCATGCAATTAGTAGTAATTCTTTCTCAACTTCTCTCATTACTTTTGAGTAAACAAATGATTCGGGCAATAATTCTTCTTTAATCTCTACCACTTAATAATTCCTCCACTTGAATTAATAACTGTTTTTCTGTACCAAATCTGCTTTCAAATCCACCTTTGCCAGCGTGAAATGCAACACCATAACCACCTGTTCTATGATGGATATGGCAAAGCGGAATGACTTCGTAATTTGATGCTCGTTGCGCCATACCTTGACCAGTTCTAATATGATGAAGTTCAGCAGGGCTTTTTCCTAAGCCTTCATTTTTGCAAACGATGCAACCCAATTCAGCCACCTTATTGAGATGTTGTTTTTCTGCTTTAGTAGCCATCACTCCCATCTCCCCATATCGCTAAATTTCACACCTTTCTCAGCACCAAACATTTCAATCATCGAGATTAAATCTGCCATCTGTGCAGTTGTTAATTTGCTTGAGCTTCCACCAATTCCGATCATGCCATGACCGCCAACTGCTGGAACAAAGTCATAGCCGCTCAATGATCCAGTAAATAAATCTTTGTACTTTTCTTTGGTCATTTTGATGCCGAAGTATTCAGGTGCTTGCTGCTCTAAATCCGTCAGCATTGCCCACATCTTGGCATTTTGATCTAAAGTACGTGTACGCTTCTTAATCTCAATCATCATGTTGCTATCAAAGCCTATTGCCTTGATAGCGTTGATTGCGTTTTGTTGAACTTGGCTGTTTACAATGTAGAACTTAGTCATCTAACACCGCCCTAAATCTTCATTAAGCTTCTTATTTTTTTTAATATATTTAATGTGATCTTTAGTTATTTCATATCTCACAGCACTAATTGGATGAACCAAAAAAAGACGACACCCTTCATCTTCTGCTATAAAAATATGAGCGCTTTCGCCACACAAATACTCTTCTAAATATGGCAATAATTCCCTTTCAAGCTCATGAACATTATTCATATATTGCGCATAATTACTATGTATGCTTTTTAGAAGTTTAGTCATCACGACCTCGCTCTTGCTCTACTGTTGCGCCTTTGAAGATTCTGTAAAACAAGCTAGCAGGCATACTATTCAAGCTTTTATGGTCTTTTAAAACTAATTTTTCACCGCTTTGAAGTAAAACAACACTTCTTTGATAATCAACTCTAAGGGCATCCGCCACTGTTTCAATAACAAAGGTTTCTTTGTAGAGGGATTGGATGTGTTTAATACCTGATTTTGTAGATTGATAATTGAATATATGTTTTCGGTTATCTATGCTAACTACTGAAATCAAGTCTAGATCTTTAAGGTCTCTGCCAAAAGTAAAAGACTGCAAAACACCATCTCTCACTGCTTTCTTTGCAACATCAATCAGATCATCAAACGTATATTGTGATTGCTCTTTCTTTTTGAAGTATTGAAGAACACCAACCAACCAATAACCATGAAATCCTGACAACATAATTCCATTCTTGTCGATATGATTTACCTTGTAGATATCTCCCACATTAAAATCTTTATTATTATCATTAATGCATTCCAACTTATCACCAACTTTCACATCTTCAATTTTTAACATTCCACACCTCTCAAAATTTGATAATGCTTAACTCTGTCATGCCACACGATCATTCTATTAACTGTTACTGTATTTTTAGATGTGTCAGTAACCACAAATATTTGACCAATATATCCATCTAAAACACTAGAGCCTTTTTTCTCCCAGTCACGCACAACCTTGTCGCCAACTTTAAAATTATGATTATTCATTCAACACCTCTCAAAATCGCATTAATGCCCTGCACTGGCGTACTCATTTTTCCGTTTCTAATAAAAATCGCACTTGGTATATACTCAATCGCAAATGCCGTTTTTAAATTCTTGCCAACTTCTGTATTTACATCGGCGTTAAATACGTTGTTTATGCCTTCTAATTCATCAACTAAACGATCAGAGCAAAGCCCTTTATCTGTGAATATAACAATGCCGTTTTTGATGCCTGATAGTTGGCTTGGACTTTCTAAATCAGTCACTCTTAACCCTCCACCCTGTAGCTATTCCATTCAAGTTTTAGAAAAACACCTTTGTGTGTTAATCGGTCATAAATTCGATCACCAACCTTTTTCTTAAATTCTTCTTTCGTTAAGTTGGTCAATGCCATTGTTGGCTTTTGATCTGCATATCGAGCATTCACAACATCAAACAGAATGTTTAATTCGTTATCTGTGCCAGACTGAACGCCAAATTCATCAATGATCAAGAGATCAAATTTCGTATATTCATCAATGAGCTGACTTGATGTTTTACCATTTGACCAGTTACGACCATCACGCACTGATTGCACAAGCTCTGAAACTGTACGCAAGCATGAAGTGAATCCAGATAAAGCTAGTTGATTAGCAACGGCACATGACAAGTGAGTTTTTCCAGTACCAACTGACCCGCTTAAAATCACTGAAGATCCAGCTTCTAAAACCTTTGGAAAATTATCAGCATATGATTGAACTCTTGCTTTAATCTCTGCTTGCTGGTCATTTGATGCTTCATAATTTTCAAATGTGCAATTTAAAAAACGCTTCTGAATGCCAGCCTTGCCAATGATTTCTTTTGCACGTGATTCTGAACGACACACTGGGCAAGATGGGTTAATGCAAACCTCTCTGCCATTACCAATATCTTTGTAAGATTGATATTTTCCATGCTTGTCACAAACTTCAAACTGATCAAGATTAATTACAATGTCATCATCTTCTAGTTTTTTAGCCATTGCTTCGTAACGTTGAAATATATTCAATTCAGCAATACTCATTGATTAGCTCCCTCTTTTTTTAAATCAAGCATCCACTGAGGGATTTGATTTTCATCTTTACTGTGGTCTTGCTGGCTTAGATCATGGCTTGATTGTTTTCCCTTTTGTGATCGATCAACATATCTGCCACCCTCTAAAACTTTGATAAAATTATTAGGCTTAACGAACCATGTGAAATCCATCACCCAGCCTCTATCACCACCACCTTTTAGGAAATTGGATTGACTAGCCACTTCAATAGCTTCAATGATTAATTCAAGTGAATATTCCTTGATTCTTGCTTTAAGTAACTTTTCTCGCTCTCCACCAATTGCTCTAATTTTTGTAAATCCTGAATCATTCCACTTGTCGATAATTTGTTGATATGGATTTGTCTTAATTTCTGAATCATTAAAATCATCTGCCTTACCACCACTACTACTAATAGATTCAATGGGAGGTTCAGTTGGCAGATTCTGTACCCCAATTTTGGGTGAGCTATCCACCCCAATTTTGGGTGAGCTACCTACCCCATTTTCGGGTTCGCTTATAGCAACCCCAATTTTGGTAGAGCTGCCGTTTTTGGGTGAGCTTGTTTTAACTTCTTTGATCTCAATGTTTAATTGAAATACGCGGACTGAATTTGTAGGACCTTTACGTTTGCCAGTGTCTTTAATCAGCCCCATTTCAATTAGCTTCAAAATGCCTGTTTGAACTGTTTTAATATTCAACCCAGTATCTTTCTCTAGGCGTGAATTGCTTGGATAGCAAGTGTGATATTCATCTGCTCTATCAGCCATTGATAAAAGTATTAATTTCAGCGTTGCAGGCTTGATATCTAAATCCCAAGCCCAATTGGTGGCTAATCTACTCATTGAACCTCCAACGAATAAATTTTGTATGCTTTCTTGGTGCGCTGATTAGTCGCCCAGCGTTTAGCAAGTGGATAAATAGTGCCAATCTCACTTAATCGAGCTGTAGCGCCATTTGTGCGATATTTAATATTAATTCCACGCACAGTTACAGAACGACCATTTTTCAGATCGCTGATGATGTGATCACGTACTGATTTTGGAGTCATGATTAGGCCTCCTGTGGTTTTTCGCAAAACACTTCTGGCCAAATATCTTCTTTTGGAATTCCAGTGGCTTTTTCAATGAGAAAGGCATGCTTAATTGGCGGAACTTTATATCCACGTGACTTCCAGTGAACAACCGCTGGCCTTGTAATATTTAATTTTTTTGCAAGCTCAGTTGCTCCACCTGCTTTTTTAATAACTTTTTCAGTCATTGTCATATGTAACATTCCTATAACGAAATATATGACAATTGTTACATGAGTAATAAATATTTTCAATACTTATGTAACATTATTTATTACATGTGTATATTGCGATTCGTTACAAAAGTAACTAAATTACTAATACACAAGGAGACAGTTATGTTAAAAGATCGCTTATACCAGGCAAGAAAAGCAAAAAGATATTCCAGAGAGGCTTTAGCTGAAAAAGCAGGAGTATCCACTTCCACTATTACATTCCTAGAAAATGGAAGAAATGAGAGCTCTAAATTCTTGGTAGAAATTGCAAGTGCCCTTGATGTATCAGCAGAGTGGCTGAAAGGCGAAGATATGAAAGTTGATCTAGATAAACCAACGTTACTAGATTCTTCTTTAAGTGATATAGAAATGCCTACAGGTGTTATCCCTGTCATATCTTGGGTGGCTGCGGGCAATTGGTGCAATATTGAAATGTTGCCTCATGATGAAGCAAGCAGGTGGTTGCCATGCCCTGTTCCTCATAGCAAGAATACATATGCATTATTAGTGTCTGGCGTGAGCATGAAGAATCCTAATGGAAATCCAACATTTGAAAGCGGAGATATTATCTTCGTAGACCCTGAAAAAACACCAGAAAACAAATCATGTGTAGTTGTTCGTTTAGATGACGATGAAAAAGCAACATTCAAACAACTAATTATTGAAAATGATGAAAAATACTTACAACCACTAAACCCTAATTGGCCCGACCAAATTATCAAAATAAACGGCAATGCAACTATATGTGGTGTTGTTATTGGTAAGTGGGTGGATATGTAATTAATACAAATGGATGAATATTAATGTCTAAATACATTGTCACAATAGAAGAAGCAAAATACGCTCTAGATTTAAGCAAGCAAACGACCGACCCTATGGATTGGAGAGTTGAAAATGCATCTTATGGCAGCAGCCGATATAAATATAAAACCGCATGCCAAGTATTGCGAACAACCATTAAAGGTTTGTTTTTTCACTGCGCATACAAATCAGATGTCTTTTATCCAAATAGTGCCGAAATCAGAATCCACAAGAATATAAATGTTGGTTTATATTTTAATAATTGTAGAATATCAGCAATTGATTATTGCCAAAGCGAACATAGAAATAATATTGGTGAAGGCTTGCCATACTATGGTGAAATATTTAATGGATTACATAGGCATATATGGCTAGAAGAAGGTTACGGCTATGCAGTGCCAATAGTTCCTGATTGGGAAATCAATTTAGAAAACATTATAAAGTTATTTTGCATAGAAAATAATTTGGATATACTGAATGGGTATAAAGCGCCATTCACAGAAGAGCAATTAAGCTTAATTTGAGAATATATTATGGAAATTAAAGATCTAACCGCATGGAATATAGTAGAAAGAGGAGAAAGAACAATACTAATCTCTTCGCCTTTCTGTATGCGCGATGGAGGAGAAAGTATCTCGTTTTATATTCATGATATAGGCAATGATAATTATATTGTATCTGATGAGCATTTTTGTATTACGTACGCTGATATGTACGATGTAAGATTAACCCCAAGAAGAATGAAATCAATGGAAGAAAAATCTTGCGTCAGGTTTGCAAGATTTAGAGAGGATGGCGCTATTTATGCCACAGCCAATAAAAAAACACTAGGATTTGCATTGATTGATGCAGCCAAGCTAGCTCTTGCTGTTTCGTACGAAATAGAAGATTGGCTTCCAAAAATAGTATCTGATGGCTTTAAAGAAACTTTAAAAGAAGCGCTAGTTAAAAGTATCCCTAAAAGCAAGATAATTACAAACTTTAAGGCGGAAGGCTACAGCAGGACAAATATAGAAATACCATTTGCAATTATTTTTGAGCGAAAAAAATACCTTATTGAGACTGTTTCTAAGCACAGTAAAGATTTATTTTCATGGGCAGATGTTTATAAAATATATGGAAAATATTCTGATATTCGCATGCAGAACGATAGGCTTTACAGTCGTTAAGTTATTTTTTTGAACAGGGCAGACGAGAAAGAAACAAGGAAAGCTCAAACTTTATTAACCAAATTCTCCAAAACCAGAAAATTGTCCCCGGA
>JBEBSR010000045.1:0-22376 GCA_040394195.1 Wohlfahrtiimonas larvae
ATTGGATAAAGATCGCCATAACTATTTGTATAAACAAATAAATATAAAAGCTTCATTAGAATCGATTGTTAGTGTTATTAAAAAAATTGGTCTAGATATTAGTAAATATGAATATAAGCAAAAACAATTACAAACTGAAGAAAGTGATCTAGCAAAAGCGATTATTAACTTGAAAGAAAATCAGGAAAAGTCTGCAAAGCTGAGGGTTGATACTGCTAATATTGCCCTAAATAGAGCAAAAGAAAGATTGCAGGAACAAAAAGTACATAATAGTGAACAGTATGAAAAGGTGAAGAAGGTACTAGCAAATAGAAAACTACAAATTAATGATGATATAGAACAATTAAGTAAAGAATTTAATAAACAAAAAGATGTAATAAAAATTAAGAAAAATAAAGCAAGTCAATCGAAGGACGAAAGAATTATTAATCTTGAAAATAGAAAAAACTCTGAATTAGAGAAGGAAGGTGTAAATTTAGAGACTTTAGAGAGAGTAAAAAATAAATTAGAGGATGCTGAAAAAAAATATCAAGAGACCTTAGGATACTATGAAATTATTCTTCAATATGAACAATGGATGGAATTTAGCTATGCTCAAAAGCCTGAGTTAGAGCATAATTTAGGGTATGAACAATTGGCAGTTGATGAGCTAATTAACAATATGCGAGTAAAGAAAGAGTATTATTTGCAAGAGTTAAAATTGTTTGATCAACAAATAAAAGAACTACAGAGCCTTAATAAAAGTATTGAGAATGATCAAAGCCAATTAATAAAGTTAGAAAAAAGTATTGAGGAAGTGTATATAGATATTCCTAGAAATGAGCTATATCAAATTGACAAAGAAGAAAAAATGCCACCCTTTGAATTATTGGCGGGGGCGATTCAACAGGATGTTGTATTATTTCGCGATAAAATGAAGTCTATTAAAAATATATACAGTAATATTTTATCTATATTTAAAGAGGGAGATGCTAGGTTTGATCAAGCCTTAACAAATAGGATGAGCAGGTATGTTCATATCCCTTTGCATAATATTGGTTACTATATGCAAGCTATGAAGGAAGTAGCTGGTATGATGGATTACGATATCCCACAAGAACAACGAGCATGCATAGAGAATTTTAGAGCAGTTGGCGGAAAGATGGTTAATTATTATCACGGAGTTAATGAGTTCAATAAGAAAGTTAAAAAAGTTTCAGCGACATTAACGCAAGAAATTAATCATGAACAGTTTTTTGAAAATATCAGTGATATTAAATTAGAACTCTCTTCCATATTAAGTCAATATGAAGACCTTTCAGGGTTACGATCCTTTGTAGAACGATATAAAGAATATGACGAAGGACAGAGAGAGTTGCCTAATGAGGCTTTATTGAGTGCCTTTGAAGAAAATAATCGAATATTAATGAATATTCCTGTTAGCAATACGAATTCATCAGAAATTATTGATTTAAAATTAAGCTTTAAAGAAAATGGACGTTTGGTGAACGTTAAGATGGATAATGATTTAAGGTCAGGTAGTAGTACAGGGTTATCAATGCTGTTATTAGTGACGATCTTCTCAAGCTTAACGCGTTATTTATGTAAAGATGAAAGTGTGAAGATTCATTGGCCTTTGGATGAGCTTAGCGTGATTGATGGTAAAAATACCACACGACTCTTTGAACTAATGAATAAGAAAAATATTGTACTATTTACAGCAACACCAAAGCTTGATCATTCCATGAGTGCATATTTTGAATATAAACATCATATTGATCGTGAAATTGGAATAAGACGATATAAGGCAAAAGAGATATCAGATACAAATCCACTATTGCTAGGAGGAGAATCTTAATGTTTTCAAAAATTATTCATATATTATTAAATGGTGAAATTATTGATTCAGTCCGTTATTCTGCAGAGTATGATTTATTGCGTAATCCGAACTTTCTACAGGAGATTAATCAGTACTTACTGATAATGGATAGAGCATGCATCAGTACTAAGTGTGATTCGGGATATTATTGTGTATATACTACTATCAATGGTAATAATGCGTTAGAAACAGTACGTCGAGATTTCAATGAGCTGATGATGAAAATAGAGCCCTTATTAAACTTTATGCGTATTTGTATGAGTTGCTCAGATAATCAAAAACCTATTGTTGTAAATGAGGTTATTCAATTTAGCCAATACTTGGCAGTGATTGAAAACTCATCTCACCTTCAGCATTTATTAAAAAATACTGTAACTTTATTGAACCGTTCCACGGCCGCTCAGTTAACAACACAGCTAGAGAGTGTTTTTAAATATTTAGAAGATAATCATTATTTTATTTTGATATCAGCGAATGTTTATAGGGCAACAGCCAAGTGGGATTTGCTTTATGAACAATTAGAGTTTATTGCAGAACAAGAAGATGTTGATTTTGATGATGTGGATGAAATAACTGAAACACATCAAGGAAGCCTATTATGAAAAAAGAGCCTAATCAGCATCCTGCAATAAAACCCATCAAAGTTTTGAGTAAACATATTGGATTAATCACCTATTATGCAAGTAATCATAATGGGTTGATTGAAGTAAATGCTGAAAATTATCAGCAGGTTGTTAGTCTTGAGCATGTAAATTTAGGATACTTTCTATTGGGAGGACAAGTTTTTAAATTAAGCTCAACTGTAATGAGATTAATTCAACACTATGAGCAGAGAACTCGATTTGCCAATAGTAATGGTGAGATTGCAGGATTGGTTCATGCGATTAAAGTAGCACTTGAACTCTACCATTTTGCCAGTGATAAAAGCCAAAGCGATAGTGAGATGCTTTATAGGGACTTAGAAGAGAAGGTTCATTTGTTGAGTGGTTGTTTACGAGAATCTTATGTGCATTTTTCAGGAAATATTCATGATCAGTTGCTGTTGATCGATCGATTAGAAGTCAGAATATTAGCAAATGAAAATGCATTGGAGGAATTGAAGAATATTAATGATACATTATCAGGCTTGTCCGTAGATAAGCTTATTGAGTTAGGTACATCAGAGCCTATGTTAGAGGCGTTGTTGTTTACATACTTAAAGCCTGAAGTGGATAAATGCCAAAATGAATTAGTTGATGCAGCGCATCGACTGAGAGAAAATTTATTAAATTGGAAAAAAGATTTAGAGCTACAAAAAATCAGTCGGTTGATTAATAGATTTGCACGTCATTATCATTTAAATCCTGATTTTGTGCCCGACCCTAAATGGGCTGTAATCAATCAACGGCTGTTTCATAAAGTTCCTGTGCGACCAGAATATAGTCATTCAGATTTATATGATCCAGAGACCCTGAGTGCTTATCAGAAAATTGCTAAAAATGCTTTAAAAAAGCGTGTGGAATCAACGGATAGTAAAGAAAATAAAGATAAAAGAAACACTGATGCTCCTATTAATGAGAGTAATGGTGTTATTGAAGAAAAGTATTCAGTAGTTGAAAATGCAATTATCTATTTTTTTGAAGCACTACAATGCTCTGATGGGATTATAAGTTTAACGGGACGAGATGGTTATATTAAATTAAAGCTAGAAAATGAATGTAATTTTGAAGATTGGTTATCCATGATTGTTGATTTTTTTAATGAGAATCGCCATGGGTTTTTTATCCCTTTAGCTCTAGAATTTAATGAAAGTATTGCTGAAATATATAATGGGAATCGTACTGTGCATGATGTTACGGTATTTAGGAGTGCATAAATGAATAAAAAAACGTTAAATGCAATCCAAATTGTACTGCAAAGAAAGCTTCACGAGGTTAATAAAAATAATATTTGGAAGACTCTACATGAGCAATATGGCATAGGTACAGAGACAATAAAAGGATATAAATTAACGTCAGAAGATCATATTTGGTTGGAAAATAGTTATGCTAAATATGTGAAAATTAATCCATTGGAAGATATGCCTGTCCACATGGATAGATTAGATAGCGTTGAAATTTTTCGAGATGAAAAATTAAGCATGCAAAGTGTTTTCGCTACTCAATTGGTTTGTACTTCACCTCGAATGCCAATCCCATTAGTATCGGGTAAGATTATGATGAATTATCGTGGTCTTGTTCCAACAATTGAGCTAAAAGAGTTAAATATTGCAGAGCTTAAGAAAGTATTAATTATAGAAAATGGCAATATGATAACTCGTTGGCATGATTGGTATCAGTATTTGCCTGATGAATGGCAAGACGCACTATTTATCTATCGTGGGCATGGACAAAATATAAACTATGTCAAAGAACTAATTTTACGATTACCTGCAGAAACAGAGATTGCAATATATCCTGATTTTGATCCTCAGGGACTATCAATAACAGTTGAATATTATGCATTGAAGAAATGTAAGCTATTGATTTCAGAGTGCTATCAACTCTTTGAAAGAGAACAAATGTTTAATCAACCTAATAAATATTTTCAGCAAGTAACTGCTGAAAAAGGGCATAAAATGAATTTAGAAAAGTTTCCTAGATTACAGGAAATATTTTTATGTATGCAGAAAAATAAACTCGCTATTATGCAAGAGAATATCAAAGAAACAGGTTGCTTAATAGCTATTGATATTGTTTAAGGATGAATAGACTATGCATTTATATAGATCTCAGTATGATACTTTATTGTCTATATTTGACAGCACAGGTCAGGCAATCCATGTACCACAACATTAATTGAACGATGGAAAGAGATTAACAAGCATAAATCTGAATTGGTAATGCTAGTTTAGTAGTGGCATATGGGAATAGAATACCTAGGGAATGTATATGAGATTTATTTTAGTATGATACTTTATTATTAGTAATATGTTTTTATAAATTGCCACAATATTTTCCCCATTTATAACGGGGTATTCTTTAGTTTAACAAGAGTTATTAAATTATTTTCAAAAGACTTTTAGATAAATTCCTGTACTATATGCACTTTATTTTATACAGGCAGTGGAGTTTTAATTTTGATGTCCTTTAATGATTTAGGTTTATGCAAGGAATTACTGACAGCGTTGAATGATGTAGGTTATGTAGAGCCAACACCAATTCAAAGAGAAGCGATTCCAGTTGTATTAAAAGGGCGAGATGTGATGGCTTGTGCACAAACGGGCACAGGAAAAACAGCAAGCTTCACATTGCCAATTTTACAGAAATTGCATCAACAATCATTGAAGCAAGAGACAAAAAAACGACCTGTTCGTGCTTTGATTTTATCGCCAACGCGTGAATTGGCTGCACAAATTGGTGAGAATGTTGAAGCTTATAGCAAGCACTTAAAGCTTCGTTCATTGACTGTATTTGGTGGTGTGAGCATCAATCCCCAAATGATGAAATTACGTGGCGGTGTTGATGTGTTAGTTGCAACGCCTGGGCGATTATTGGATTTATCACAGAAGAATGCAGTGGATTTATCTAATGTAGAATATTTAGTATTAGATGAAGCTGATCGTATGTTGGATATGGGTTTTATTCACGATATTAAGCGTATTTTGGCTAAATTACCAAAAAGACGTCAGAATCTATTATTCTCCGCAACTTTTTCTAAAGAAATTAAAAAATTAGCAGAAGGTTTATTGTTTAAACCTGAAATGATTGAAATTGAGAGTTATAAGCCTACACCTGATCAAATCACACAACATATTCACATGGTGGATAAAAGCCGTAAACGTGAGTTATTGGCACATTTGATTACAGAAAATAATTGGTCACAAGTTTTAGTATTTTGTCGTACAAAACATGGCACAAATCGCTTAACTGAACATTTGAATAAAAAAGGAATTGTGACATTGGCAATTCATGGCAATAAGAGCCAAGGTGCGAGAACGCGAGCACTATCAGAATTTAAAGCAGGAACTATTCGTGTGTTATTGGCAACGGATATTGTGGCGCGTGGATTAGATATTGCTGAATTACCTTACGTTGTGAATTATGATCTGCCTGATCAAGCAGAAGATTACGTGCATCGTATCGGTAGAACAGGGCGTGCAGATGCTAAAGGCGAAGCGATCTCTTTATGTGGTGCAGAAGAATTGGAGTTATTGAAAGATATTGAAAAGCTTTTAGGTAAACCAATTCCGAGAATGAGCATTAAAGGTTTTGAGCCAACAGAGCATTGATTATGTATAAAATAAAAGCCCCAAATTGGGGCTTTTATTTTATGGTGTCCACTTTGTAGTTTGTATGCCATAACCAAGATCTTCAAATAATTCATCTTGTTCTTTACCTGTTAAATAGCGCCATTCACCCACAGGTAATTTACCCAATTCAATATTCATGATGCGCAATCTTTTCAAGCTTGTGACATTGTAACCAAGCGTTTCACACATTCTACGAATCTGGCGATTCAAGCCTTGCATGAGGATGATATTGAACTCATTGCTGGATAATTGTGTCACTTTACATGGTAATGTTTTAGTTCCTAGGATTTTCACGCCAGCAGACATTTTTTGTACAAATTCATCATTAATAGGGCGATCTACTGAAACAATGTATTCTTTTTCGTGTTTGTTTTCAGAGCGCAATATCTCATTCACGATATCACCATCATCTGTCATTAGGATTAAGCCTTCTGAATCTTTATCCAAGCGACCAATGTGGAAAATTCGAGTAGGATAATTCATGAAATCAACGATATTGCCTTTCACATTCTTTTCAGTTGTACTTGTGATCCCAACAGGTTTATTCAATGCGATATAAACAAAGCTTTGTGGGCTTGCCACTTCTTCAATTAAAGCACCATCCACAAGGACTTTATCGCCAGGATTCACTTGATCGCCAATCTTAGCTTTCTTGCCATTGATTTTGACACGGCCTTCTTCAATCAGTTTATCCGCACCACGCCTAGATGTTTTACCAGATTCACTGATAAATTTGTTTAAACGCATATTTTTTCCTTCATGTTTAACTCAATTCAGATATAGCCAAATAGATTTAATTACTACTAAGTTAAGTATTAGATCGACTTCACTATAATTATGAAAGGGAAGTTATCAAATTTAATCTCATAAGAGAAGTAATACTTATTTTATTCATGCATTAATAAACAAAAGCCCCAAACTGGAGCTTTTATTATTGATTTTATTAGATGGTATTGCCCCAAATTATGGTGCTTCACCACCAACAATCACTGTCACAAAATCATCAGGATGAACATGCTTTTGGAATGCTTTCTGAATCTCTTCTTTCGTAATTGCGCGAATGGTTTCAGGATAAGTATCGTAATAATCTAAAGGTAGATCATATTGAGCAATCATGAGTAATGCGCTAGCTAAACCACTATTGCTACTTAAACTCAAAATAGAGCTGCCGATTAAGTTATTTTTCGCACGATCTAAATCTGTATCGTTTGGTCCATTTTTGATGAAGTCTTTTGTGCCTTCAATCGTTGCTTTGATGGCATGATCAACGCTTTCATTCTTAGTAGATAAGCCAATTGTGAATGGGCCATGCAAGAACGAAGGTGCAAAGTAGCTATAAATACCGTACGTTAAACCTTGCTTTTCACGGATATCCATCATCAATAATGATGTTAAACCGCTGCCGCCTAAAACATGGTTGCCTAACAATAATGGCCAATAATCAGGGCTGAAACGATCAATGCTCACGTGGCCCATGACAATGCGGCTTTGTGGGCTATTGAAATGTTTACGCACAGTTTGTGGCTTAACTTTTTCCACTTTCTCTTCAATTTTAGACAATGCTTTGCCTTTGCCTAAAACTTCACTGATGCCAGTACTGATTTTTTCTGCTGAATCACGATCTAAAGCGCCGACAATGATGATGTTTGCGCCCGTTGCATGGTAGTAATCTTTGCGGAATTGTTTCAACTCTTCAATGTTCATCTTTTTCAATGATGCTTGAAGCATTTCGCTTGTTACACCTTGAATTTGATTAGGGTAGAGCAATGTACTGAATGTTTCGCTCGCAATCGCATCAGGGCTATCTAAACGTGCTTTTTGTGCATCAATGGATTGTGTACGTTCACGATTGAAGATTTCAGCATCAAAACGTGGTTCTTGCACCATTTCACGCCATAGTGATAATGTGCTGTTCAATACTGTATCATCAGTTAATGAGCGTACTTTAATTGCTGTATTCGTCACGCCAGATGAGATAGAAATTGCGCTACCTAAATTTTCTAATGCTTCAGAAAATTCATTCTCATCTTTATCTTTAGTGCCTAATGTCATCATTTGTGATGTCATACTTGCTAAGCCGTGATTTTTACCTTCACGGAAGCTACCTGCATCCATTGAGATGATTAAATCCACCATTGGGATTTCAGGTGCTTCGATGAAAAGCACGCGCGCGCCTTCATCTGTTTTCCATTCTTGAATACGAGATTTCATATCAGCCGCCATAACGATAGAAGAGATGCTGACACCAATGATGATTGCAATGGTTCTTTTTAACATGGTTATTCTCCTTCATTGATAGCTTCTACTGGCGCAGCATGTGCACGGAGGCGACCTACTGTTAAGTTGCCATCATTCAAGTATTTTTGTGCCACTTGCTGAATCTCTTCAGGCGTTACTTTTTCAAGATATGACACAAGATTTTCACGGTTTCTCCAGCCTTCACCCGTTGTTTCCGCAGAACCAATGGACATTGCTTGAGAGTAGATTGAATCTTTTGCGAAGATCTGGCTTGTGCGATATGCCGTTAAAATCTTATTCAACTCTTCTTTTGTGACTAACGTTGTTTGAAGATTTTTGATTTCAGCTTTCAATTCTGCTTCTAAAGTTTCTAACTCAACACCATCCGCAGGTACAGCGCTTAACATAAATGTTGTATCGTAGCGTGCACCTTCATTGTAATAGCTAGAAGCATCTAATGAGTTTTGTGATTCACGTACCATTTTTTTAGGTAAACGAGCTGTATTGCTACCACTTAAAATTTCGGCAGCTAACAATAATGCATAAGCTTCTTGTTTGTTATCTGTACTGTTAATGCTTGGTACTTTATAAGCCATGAATAATACAGGTAGATTCGCTGGCGTTGCCATTTCAATGAATTTAGTATCATTTTGTGGTACTTCAAAGTTAATTTCACGAGTGATTTCTTCACCACGAGGAATTTTACCGAAGTATTGATTCACTAATTCATGAGTTTTTTTGGCATCCACATCACCAACGATCACAACAGTTGCATTATTTGGGCGATAGAATTGATTGTACCAAGATTGCAAATCAGCCAATGTCCAGCTTTGGATTTCTGGCATCCAACCAATGATCGGGTTGCGATAAGCATTGGTTGTCCATACTGTTGCATTGAATGCTTCATAGAACAATGATTGCGGATTGCTATCTGTGCGTTGACGGCGCTCTTCTGCAACTACTTGGCGCTCAGGTGCGAAATCTTCTTCTTTTAACACCAAGTTTGCCATACGATCAGATTCTAAACGCAAGCTCGTTTCTAATTCCCAGCTTGGCAAAATTTCAAAGTAAGCAGTGTAATCATATGAAGTGAAAGCGTTATCTTTACCACCTAAGTTCGCAATGATTGTAGAGTGCTCATTAGGTTTTAAAGTTGGTGTGCCTTTAAACATCATATGTTCTAGCATATGAGATAAACCACCCTTACCACGTGGTTCATCCACTGAGCCGACTTTGTACCAAACCATTGTCACAGCCACAGGTGCACGGTGATCTTCACGGACAATGAGCTTTAAGCCATTATCTAAAGTGAATTCATGAGTATTGTTAGTGGTGATATCTTGGCCTGCCATTGCTGTTGTTGCCAATACAGAGAGTGTTGTTGCAGCTAAAATCTGCTTGAGTCCTTTTCTACTTTGAATCGCTGGCAATGCCATATAGATCTCCTGAGTTAGAAAGTGAGTTTGATTGTGGGTCAAATGAAGAAATTATTTAAGATCAATGATCTCGCCCACAAGACGAGATCATTTGGTGGTTTTTACTTCAATATCGTTATATTTTAATTTACAGGGTAAAAGTTTGCCCAGTTGTGAATGGTTGTTCACTGTCATTTAAATCGATGATGATTTTAGTTACATCATTAATATTTTTAGCTTCACGGCTACCAGATGGAGAAACGCTGTAACGCATTGCTGAATTCAAGCGCACAGGATCAATGCTATTGAACTGCAATTTACCTTGTACTTCAAATTCTGTTGCAAATAGTTTCATCAATGTTTTTAAGCCTGCTTTGGCAACAGCATAACTACCCCAATAAGCTTCATCACCGCCTGCAACTTCAGCATGATCAAAGAAGATCACAGAGCCAAATTTATCTGCTTTATTCAACAACGGCAACATAGCTTGCGTTAAGTAAAATGGTGTATTCAATGTTGTATTGATGCTGAGTAACCATTTTTCAGGGTTTGTGTGTGCTAATGGTGTCAAATTACCCAAGTTCGCAGCAGTATGAACGATGCCATCTAACTTGCCGAATTCTGTTTCTAATGTTTCATACAATGCATAAAAATCATCATTAGAAGATTTCGCAAAGTCCATATAAAGGATCGCAGGTTCAGCACCACCTTCAGCAACGATTTGATCATACAAATCATCAATGAGTTTTTTCTTTTTCTCACGGCCTAAAAGAACGATTGTTGCGCCTTCTTTTGCCAATGCTAAAGCACTGTTTCTGCCAACCATGCCTGTAACGCCAGTGATTAAAATTACTTTGCCTTGTAAGCGACTCATTATTTTACCTCTGTTGAATGATCTGTAAATGGTTTCTCTGCATATAGAAGATAGTTCATGGAGAGATCTTTAGTTAAATAAGCTACGCGATTGAATGGATTGAAAGACATGCCGCGCGTTTCTTTTACTGTTAATCCTGCTGTTTCGCAGTAATGGCACAATTCAAATGGTGTGATGAACTTATCATAATCATGTGTGCCTTTCGGTACGACTTTCAAGATATTTTCAGCAGCAAAAATCACTAATTGCTTAGCTTTGAATGTGCGATTGATCGTCGATAAAAATATCTTGCCACCTGGTTTTAAAAGCTTTGCACATGCTTTCACAATGGATTGTGGATCTGGTACATGTTCCAACATTTCTAAGCAAGTGATCACATCATAAGCTTCAGGCTGCAAGTCTGCCAATGCTTCCACTGTGGATAGTTGATAATCAATCGTTAAACCTGTTTCATTAGCATGTTGGCGAGCAACTTCTAATGCGCCAATTGCTAAATCAACACCTGTAGAATCTGCACCACGACGTGCCAATCCTTCCGTAATGATTCCACCACCGCAGCCAACATCTAATGCTTTAATACCATCTAATTGTGCAAATTCTGTAATGAATTCAAAACGAGTGGGATTGATGTCATGCAAGGTTTGGAAGCTACCATTAGGTATCCACCAATCTTGCTGGTCAAATTTGTTGATCTCATCTTGAGAGACATTCTGCATAACTTCTTCTCCTAGCTATGAGCTATTGTTCTACTGGTTGAGGTGCAGCCGGAGCTTGTTGCTGAGTTGGTGCACTTTGAGGCTGAGCTTGAGGTGTTTGCAAATCTGATTGCAATAATTTAGAAAGCTCACTGATATTAATTTGTTGTAAAAACTTCGTTGGCAAGAATTTAGAAATCATGTTTGCACTTGTTTCTACAAAAGGTGCCAACTGTGCTTTTTGCCACATTGGAATACTGTTTAAACCAGCATTCATTGCAAATAAGCCCAAAAAAGCTACCACTAACCAACCACGTAATAAGCCAAAGAACATGCCTAAGAAGCGATCAATGAATGAGATTTTTAAGAATCGAATCATCAATGAAATGGCAAGATTCACTAAACCTGCCAAGAATAAGATACCTAAGAATGTGATCGCATAGCTTAAAATCGAAACAAGCAATTCTTCTGTTGAACCTTCAGTTGCGACAAGGTCTATTTTTCCGCCACTAAGTGAGTTCAATTGACCAGGCAACATGGATGCTACATCTTGTGAAAAGTAGGCTGCACCCCAAAAAGCAATAATCCATACAAGCAAAGAGAGGGCCTCTGTAATTAGCCCTCTGAAAAATGCGATGATGGTTGATAGCCCAATAATGCCAATGATGGCAATGTCGATGTAGTTTAAATTGCTCATAATATCCCGTTATGAATTATTGAATTTGAATGATGTAGCTATTTTGCCCTTGGCGTTTTAAATCTGCTTGTACATTTTTCGCATTGTCTTGTGTTTTCAATGGTCCGATACGTACTTTATATTGTCCTGATAAATAAGCAACCTCAGAAGAATAACCACGCTTTCTGTATTCCATCATCGCTTTATTCGCATTCTCTTTACTGGAATAAGAGCCCACTTGAACATACCATGTGAACTTTGGTTGTGCAGCAGTTTGTGCTTGATTGTTTGTATTAGGTTTTGACTGGGTTGTGCCGATCAATTCAATTTTTGGTAATGGATTTGCAGGTGTTTTTACTTGATTGTTATTTGTATTGCTTGGCTTATTTGTGGTGTTATTGGGTTTATTTTGAGCAGAAGTTGTAGGTGTTATTGGCGCTTGTTGATTTGCTTCTGCCAATAACTGTTCTGCAACCGAAACATTAGGATCACGCTTTGGTTGAACTGGCACCATTGGTGCTGTGTTTGTATTTTGTTGATGAGTTACATTGTTCCACGTGCTTTCTGAAATTGGGTCCGCATTATTGGATGCTTGACCATTATTTGAGAGTGTAGGAATGGGGTCAACAGAAATCGTTGGTGATTGGAAATCATCAAAATTGTTATTTGGTATCGTTGTTGGTGTCGATGTTTGTGTGTTATTTTGCTGATTTACAGGCGGTGTTGGTACTTTATATTCGTTGGACGAGAATAGATGTGGCAAAATTAAGATCAATAATGCCAAAACAGCGATAGAGCCGACGATGCGTTGTTGTAATTTTTTTTTCATAGTTTTATCTCTGATTAATCCAGTCTAATCCTTCACTCACCGTATGGAATGATCCAAACACTAGGATTATATCATCATTTTGTTTCATGCTAAGTGCCTTTTGGCATGCAGCTGCAACAGAATTTTCTGTCAAAACAATATGATTGTGATTTAGAAATGGTTCGATGCGTTCTTTGAGTTGTTCTGCGGTTTGCCCACGGTCACCTTCTAGAGATGCTAAAACCCAACCATCAATATCGTCTTTCAGGGCAGAAGCGAGGTTTGCTGCATCTTTATCTTTAAGCATGCCCAATACTGCAATGACTTTTTGATCTTTGGCACGATAAGGTTTTAAAAGGCTATGTAAGATAGCCGCACCTTGTGGATTGTGCGTAACATCAAAGTAGAATTCACAGTTGTCATGAATGACTTTCTCGAAGCGGCCTTTTAATTGCGTATTCAATAAGCCATGTGCAATGATAGATTCATTTAATTGATTTTGAACTGGGCTATTCAACAAAGCAGTAATTGCTGCTGCTGAATTTTGTAATTGGTGATCACCTTGCAATTTTGGCATTGGGAAAGTAAAAGCATGATCTTGGTATTGATATTGCCAAGTTGATTCATCCACTTTGTGATATTGGAAATCTTTGCCCGCATGCAAAAGTGGCGCATGATTTTTTTGTGCCTGTTCAATGATGGAGATGTTTGGCACATTTTCTGCTGAAATTGCTAAAGCACTCGGCTTAATGATCCCCGCTTTTTCAAAAGCGATTTCAGTAATTGTATTGCCCAATAAATTTGTATGGTCTAAATCTATCGGTGTGATAACAGCAATATCAGCATCTACAATATTTGTGGCATCCAATCTTCCACCTAAACCAACTTCTAATACAGCAATATCTATTTGATGTTTATTGAATAAATAGAATGCTGCCAATGTTGCAAACTCAAAATAAGTGAGCGTAATTTCGCCACGTGCTGTTTGAATGGCTTCAAATGCTGCAATGATTTCTTCATCACTGGCTTCGACGCCATTGATTTGAATGCGTTCATTGAATCGATGCATATGTGGTGATGTATATAAACCCACAGAAATACCTGCGGATTGGCAAATGGATGCAATCGTATTGGTCGTTGAACCTTTACCATTTGTGCCTGCAACGGTGATAATGAACGGTGAGATTGGCGTTACATTCAGTTGTTTAAATACTTTTTGAATACGCTCTAACTTAAAATCCATCGCTAATGGATGGATTTTTTCGAGCTCTATTAACCATTGGTTAAGATTTTTATGCATTTTTTTCTGCTGTTTCTTCTGGCTGTTGGAAAGAAGTTTCTGAGAAAGGTTCAGGTAATTGATACAACTTCGATAAGATCGATGAAATTTCATTACGCATTTCACGTCGATCAATGATCATGTCAATTGCACCTTTTTCCAATAAGAATTCACTTTGTTGGAAACCTTCTGGTAATTTTTCACGAACGGTTTGTTCAATAACGCGAGGACCAGCAAAGCCGATGAAAGCTTTTGGTTCAGCAATAATGATGTCACCTAACATCGCAAAGCTTGCAGAAACACCACCATAAGTTGGATGTGTTAATACAGAAATGAAAGGAATTTTTTCATCATTCATTTTGCCGATGATTGCTGATGTTTTAGCCATTTGCATCAAAGATGTTAAACCTTCTTGCATACGTGCGCCGCCACTTGCTGCGAACACGATTAATGGTCTACGTTCTGCAAATGCTAAATCTGCAGCGCGTTTGAAGCGCTCACCAACAACTGAACCCATGGATGCGCCCATGAAATCAAATTCAAATGCACACGCTACAACAGGGATATTTTTCAACATACCTGACATTGCGATCATTGCATCTTTTTCGCCAGTTGATTTTTGTGCTTTGCTGATGCGGTTTTTATATGCCTCAACATCTTTAAAACCTAGGAAATCTACAGGCTCTAAATGGCCAGCAATTTCTTCAGTTGAACCAGTATCCAAGAAGTTTAATAAACGACTTCTTGCAGAAATTTTCATGTGGTGATCACATTTTGGGCAAACATTTAAGTTTTGCTCTAATTCTTGCTGATAAAGAATAGCATCACAGCTTTTACAGTTTTTCCAAATGCCTTCAGGTACTTTCTTATTAGAGTTTGTACTTTTGATACGCATTGGGTTAAGACGGTCGAACCATGAACTCATTGATACACCTTTAACTAAGTTGAAGTAGATTAGCAATGATAAATTATTCCGGATAAATACTCAATAGAACAGAATTTAATGGCATTCTTAATGCGGTTAATTTAAAAAGGGCGTATAATTGTGAACTCTTTTAGTCCTATATGATGAGCAAGACAAAATGATGGATTCAGACTTACAGGCTTTGTATCAAGAAGTGATTCTTGATCACAACAAAAAACCTCGTAATTTTCGTGTGATTGATCCTGCAACGCATTCTGCCCGTGGGCATAATCCATTGTGTGGTGATCAAATCAAAGTATTTTTAACCGTTGATGACAACGGTGTGATTCAAGATGTTGCATTTAAAGGTGAAGGTTGTGCGATTTCAACAGCATCAAGTTCTTTGATGACTGAAGCTGTGAAAGGTAAAACAATTGAAGAAGCGGAAGCGCTTTATAGCCTTTTCCACAATGCAGTAACATCTGATGAAGATGTAGATAGCAGTGGGTTAGGTCGTTTGGCTATTTTAACTGGCGTGAAAAAATATCCAGCACGCGTTAAATGTGCCACATTATCATGGCATGCATTACATGCAGCATTGACTGAAAACAACGAACCCGTTAAAACAGAGTAATGTAAGGATTATTGAATGAGTGATGTAGAAAAAAATCCCAATGAAGCCGTAATTTATTATGCTGAAGGTGTTGAAAAGACAGAAGCAAGTGAAGCGTTAGTTGAAGATATTATTGCTAATATCAAACGTGTTTATGATCCTGAAATTCCTGTAGATATCTATGAGTTAGGTTTGATCTACGTGATCGAATTTTTAGATACGACAGAAGATAATTTCAAGATCAAAATTGACATGACATTAACTGCGCCAGGTTGCCCAGTTGCTGGCTCTATGCCTGAATGGGTTCAAAATGCTGTCATGGCTTCACCTGAAATTACAGAATGTGTTGTAGATTTAGTTTGGGAGCCCTTCTGGACCCCAGAACGTATGTCGTTACGCGCTAAGTTAGAATTAAATATGTTGTAATATGTTTTGATAAATCAATTTGTTATAGAAACCTCGCATCTGCGGGGTTTTTTATTATCAAAATATTATTTCTAATGAGTTATTATTGTTAAAAATCTTAAATGAAAATAATCGTTATTTGCAAATGATAATTATTATCATTAATATGTACGCTTTTTCATGAGGGTATCATGTTGGGCGTTGGGATAGGGAAATATCAGATTAAGCCATTGGCAATCATTGTGGCATGTTTATTAGCAGGGCAGATGGTTTATGCCGAAGATAGCTCAGTGAAGAAAAAAGATGAAAATATTGATGAGCAGGAAGCAATCAATTTATCTCAAGTTGTGGTTCAGGTGGAATCACAGAGCATCATTGGTATTGATCAAGGATTGGGTGCAAGTGAAGTTGGTAAAAGCACATTAAACCAAACGCAGTTAGATATTATTCAAGGCAGTAATATGGCGTCTGTATTGGATAAAATGCCTGGTGTGACAATGGGTGGTAGCCCAAGACCTGGTGGCCAAATTCTAAATATTTGGGGAATGAGCGATACACAATCTGTGCCAATTATGGTGGATGGTGCGCTCAAGACATTTGGGAAATATCGCCAAGGCACATTATTTGTTGATCCTGATTTAATTAAAAATGTAACAGTGAATAAAGGCGCATTTAGCCCAGAGATTGGTAATGGTGGCTTTGGTGGTAATGTTCAATTGACCACTAAAGATGCGAAAGACTTCCTGAAAGATAACCAAAATCTAGGTGCTTTCATTAAATATGGTCATCATAGTAACAATGATCAAAATAATTATACTGCTGCAATTTATGGGCAAACAAAGAATCAAGTCATTGATGGTTTGGTTTATTATACAAATAGCCAATCAAATGATGTGCGTTTAGCAAATCATGAAAAATATCGTGGTTCTTCGATGGATCAATACAGCTATTTGGCTAAAAGTAATATTTATTTAGGTGAAGAGGCAAAATTAACTTTATCTGCTTCTAATACTAAATATAAAGGTTGGATGCCATTTGCTGCCATGGGTGGGAATACCATCATTGTTGATCCTGATAATGATTATGATTGGAAGCGTCGTATTTTTTATCGTGATCAGCGTGATAAAAATTACAGTGCAAGTTTTGAATATTTGCCATCAGAGAATCCACTCATTAATTTTAAAGCTGAGATTGCACATTCTGAAACTAAGCAACACGATCAGAAGGTTGCACCAATGGCGGGGCAAAAGCCACCTTCAATTTCATTATCAACATTTGGTAAAGAGAATTGGACAACATATAAAAATACTAATATTCATTTAAGAAATAGCAGTATTTTTAATACAGGCGATATTCAACATAAAGTAACTGTAGGCTTGCAGTATTTGCGTAAACAGCAAACGGCAACAATGTTCTATGACAGTGGGAAATATGGATCAGCAGACTTTAATTATGGTTATTTTACTCCGCCATATCTACCAGCTGGTCGCCAAACTATCACGAGTGCTTATATTGCCGATGAGATTAAACTGGGTGATTTCACGATTACACCATCATTGCGTTATGATCATGTGAAAAACCAAAGTTTTGGTAATATTGCGGGTTATGCATCCACTGATCCTAAAGATGGGCATGATTATCGTGCTGTAAAATATGAAGGGCTTTCACCAAGATTATCAGTTTATTGGCAGCCAAATGAAACATGGGCACTATTCACAGATTATTCTCACAGTTGGCAGTCACCAAATATTCATGATCAATATACTGTGCAAGCAGCAGGTACAAGTGGGCCAAATGGCACGAGCCGAGATTTAGGTAAAGAGAAATTGCGTGCATTACGTTTTGGTGGGATGTTGAATCTTCAAAATGTGATTGTTTCAGAAGACCGCTTAACCTTCCAAGCAACTGCTTTCCAAAATAAAGTTAAGAATGAAGTGATTCGTAAGATTGGGGCGATTTATTGCGAAGAACATCATGTAACGGGCAATAATAAGGTTTGTGGTAAACCAATGAGCGCCTATCACAATGGTCCTGGCTATACAATTAAAGGTTTAGAATTAGATCTTAAATATGATAGTGAATATGTATTTGGCGGTTTGGCTGCAACAATTATTAAAGGAAAGCGTAAAGGTTCACCTCGCAATATTTGGCAGGAAAATGGCACTTGGATGCGTGATATTCCACCAAGAGAATTGACTGCTACAATTGGCTTTAATATACCGCAATACAACTTTAGTATGGGTTGGCAGAGCAAAATGGTGCGTAAGCAAACAAGATCACCAGTAACTTTAGATCCTAAAGCAGGTGCATTGAGTTATCCATTAACACCAGGTTATTCTGTGCATAATATCTTTATGGTTTATCAGCCTTATGGTGATAAAGGACCAAAAGTTAACTTAACTGTAGATAATCTCTTTAATAAGAACTATTCACCGTATTTAAGCGAAAAAGTACCTGCACCAGGACGAGATATCCGCTTGAGTGTTTCTTATCAATTTTAGCATGATTTAAGCAGTATCAAGCTATCCATATTGGAATAGAGCCACAATTGAAAAATTGTGGCTTTTTTAATTTGTGGATCAAGCTATCTACAGCGTATTTCATATTTGGATTAATCATAAGTATCGCAATGAAGTATAATAAGAGTTGTTGATGAGTTGAGTGCGATATTCTGTATTGTTAGGCATGCCGCATCTAATTATAAAGCTCGTTCTTAATTAAAAATGATAATGATTAATTCTTAATATGATGACTCAAAAAATAACAGCTATTAAATGCCCTCATTGTGGTAGTACCCATAAACATCCGATAGAAAAAGATCGTTATCAATGCAATAGCTGTGATAGCGAATATATATTTGATAGCGGTGATCTTAATATTATAGTGAATCATCACCACACTATGGAATCTCCAGAATCATCTAGATTTTTTAGTATGCCTTGGTTGACTGTATCTTTAATAGGTTTTGTGATGGTGTTAATTGTTATTTACAATTTTATACCAAAAAATTCTGATAACTCATATCAAAAAGAAAAAAACATAAAGCCTCAGCCTGTGGCAAGCATCAGTTTAGGTGAAAATATATCTATTGGCATATCTGCTGAAGGAATTTCTGAAGTCAGAAACTTGGTGACAAAACCTTTTAATTCATCCAATAAAAAACTTGATGCTTGCTTTGTTTATAGTGGTATATGTCATAAGATTTTTATTAACCGAATAACATTCCTTGGAGGAAAAAAAGGGCTGAATATTCGGGGGATGAATAAGTCCATTTGGGAAGCTTTAGCCGAGCAACGTAAATTTACAACATTAGTGGACTGGTTAGATCTTTCGATGGATGATTTGTTATCAGTAGGATTGAGTGAAAGGCAAGCAAAAAAAACTTTTGAACAAATTCAATTAGCTTCTCAGCAATCATTTGAATACTGGATGAATGGAATCTATCAAGTTGGTTTTCCATCACAAATTAATCAATATACTTGGTCTGATATTCAATCTTGGAGTGTTAATGATTGGCAAACATTGATGGAACTTTCTGAAGCCAAAGCAAAACCTTATTATCAATTGACTCATAGTGAAGAAATGAATCAGCTTGTAGTCGAATTACAACAATACAAAATTATCGGTTTTTAGATAGAAGGTCGGAAATAAAAAAAGCTCTGATTGCTCAGAGCTTTTCTAGTTTATTGGAAAGCATCTAATAATTAATCAGATTCTTTCAACATTTTTTCCAAGTAATGGATATCCGTACCGCCCTTGATGAAGTTAGGATCGTTTAAGATCTTCAAGTGCAATGGGATATTTGTTTTGATACCTTCGATCACAGTTTCTTGCAACGCATTGCGTAAACGAGAGATTGCAATGTCACGTGTATGACCATGAGCGATAATTTTACCGATCATTGAGTCATAGTAAGGTGGAACTTTATAACCAGCATAGATGTGAGTGTCTACACGGATGCCAGGGCCACCTGGTGGAACGAATGTTGTGATTGTTCCTGGTGAAGGTAAGAATGATCTTGGATCTTCAGCATTGATACGACATTCGATCGCATGACCAGAGAATTTGATATCTTCTTGTGTGAATTTCAATGGCTTGCCATTAGCGATATCAATCTGTGCACGGATTAAGTCGATGCCTGTTACTAATTCAGAAACAGGATGCTCAACTTGAATGCGTGTATTCATTTCGATGAAGTAGAATTCACCGTTTTCATACAAGAATTCAAATGTACCAGCACCACGATAACCAATACGTTTACATGCGTTCACACATGATTCACCAATGCGAGCACGTTCTTCTTCTGTGATTCCTGGCGCCAATGCTTCTTCTAATACTTTTTGATGACGACGTTGCATAGAGCAATCACGTTCACCTAAGAATACAGCATTACCATGTTCATCAGACAATATTTGAATTTCTACATGACGAGGTTTTTCTAGGAATTTTTCCATGTAAACCATTGGATTGCCAAATGCAGCACTTGCTTCTGCTTTTGTTAATTCAATGGAGGACAATAATTCTTTTGCATCGTGAACAACGCGCATACCACGACCGCCGCCGCCGCCTGAAGCTTTGATGATGACTGGGTAGCCGATTTCAGCTGCTAATTTTAAGTTTGCATTACCATCTTCTGTCAATGCACCTGGCGAACCTGGAACGCAAGGAACACCTGCTTCAATCATTGCTTTTTTCGCAGAAACTTTATCACCCATTAGGCGAATTGTTTCAGCACGTGGGCCGATGAAGATGAATCCTGATTCTTCAACACGCTCAGCAAAGTCAGCATTTTCAGCTAAGAAACCATAACCAGGATGGATTGCATCTGCATCAGTTAATTCTGCTGCTGCAATCAATTGTGGCATGTTCAAATAGCTTGAAAAAGATTGTGGTGGCCCAATACAAATAGAATCATCTGCTAAAAGCACATGTTTTAAGTCTCTATCTGCTGTGGAATAAACCGCAACAGTTTCAATGTTCATTTCTTTACAAGCTCGCAAAATACGTAGTGCAATTTCACCACGATTTGCGATTAGTATTTTTTTAATCATGGAATTGTCCTTATCTTATTCAAGAATGAAGAGCGGTTGATCGAATTCCACTGGCTCACCATTTTGAACAAGGATCGATACAACTTTTCCTGAGATTTCCGCTTCGATCTGATTAAACATTTTCATTGCTTCTACGATACAAACAGTGTCACCAATGTTTACAGTTTCGCCAACGCCTGTGAATGCTTTAGATGTTGGAGATGCAGCTGTATAGAAAGTACCAACCATTGGTGAACGAATCACTTTACCTTCTGGTAATGCTGGTGCTACAGGAGCTGCCGCTGCTTGAGGAGCCACTGGTGCCGCTGTTGTTGCTACGATTTGTTGCATTGGGTTGAATGCAGGTGCAACTGGCGCAACGTGTGCTACAGCAGCGCCTTGTGTATTACGGCTAATACGGATAGAACCTTCGCCTTCAATGATTTCGATTTCTGAAATTGTTGATTCATCAACTAGGTCAATCAAATTTTTAATTTTACGAATATCCATGAGTTTTTATTCTCCTACGACAAAGTTATTAATTATCTTGATGAGATGATATTTTGAGCTCGATAGAGCGCAAGCTCGTAGCCGAAAAGACCATGTCCCACCAGAATTCCTGAAGCAACATCTGATAAATATGAGTGATGTCTAAAATGCTCACGAGCATACACGTTTGAAATATGGATTTCTATAAAAGGAATCTGTACGCTTAAAAAAGCATCACGAATTCCGATACTTGTATGTGTATATGCACCTGGATTTATGATGATCACATCAATGTTATTGGATTTTGCTTGTTGAATTTGTGTGATGATTTCGCCTTCAATGTTAGATTGAAAGCAATTAAGATTAAACTCTAGCTGTTTTGCTTTATGTGTCAATTGCTCTTCTAGCTGTATGAGCGTGGTTGAACCATAGATATGAGGCTCCCTAGTACCAATCATATTGAGATTGGGACCATTGATTAACAACACCTTAGGTGAGTCAGTTATAGACATATTGCCTCATAGTAGTGACATAAAATAGGGTAATTATACGTATATCACTTCAAAGTTTCAAAATTTAAGTGAAATTCGTTGAAAATTATCATTTGTGGGATGCTAGCAGATATTGTTGAATATATAAAACTAAAAGTTCAAAAGTAATGAAAAAGTTTAAAATAATATATTGGACATTAAAGTAGGTCTAAAAATTCAATTTTTAACGCATGATTATAAAAATTTTTAAAATAAAATATATTTAGATGATTACTTAGTACATTGTTTAATTAATGTATTTATCTATCTTTTTTGATTTTAATAAAGATTT
>JBEBSR010000046.1:0-22313 GCA_040394195.1 Wohlfahrtiimonas larvae
TTCCTCATCCACAACATAAATTCGACGTTGGAAGCCTTCATAGTAGGTCAAAGTCTTTTCTACGTACTCTGTTGTACCTTGAGGTAAATCGGAAAGTTCCATGTTCGGTGGAATTTTGTAGTCTACATTGTTATCCATAGATGATTCCTTATATACACAAATTATTTAATTATATTATGACGTACATACCACAATCACAAACGTTAAAAGGTATTTATTTTCTCTATTTGATTCCTATCAATACTAAGCTCTATAAACCTTCCCTGTAACGATATGCTGGATCTTTGTTGCTTGTGGAATCCCACCTAATCTACCTGCAACAACACCAACCACTTCGGAATCAAAAAATCTTAAAGCATCCTCTTCTAACATTATAGCAGGTTCTCCCTGAATGTTAGCACTCGTTGAAATTAAAGGCGCACCAAAACCTTCGCACAATGCTTTTGCCACAGGATGTGTTGTCAATCTTACCGCTAAATCAGGTGAATCGCCAGATAAAATATCAGGGCAACGATCAGTCCTTGGCAACAACCAAGTATGATGAAAGCCAAAATCCATCGTTTGCATCTTAGCTTTCTGGTCTTCTGTCAATGGTATGATCCAGTCGCTCAGTCGCTCCAAAGAATCTGCCAACACAATTAATCCTTTACTAAAAGGACGTCCTTTTATTGTACAAATTTTTTCCGCTAATTCAACATTTCGTGCATCTGCACCAATGCCATACACACCTTCTGTAGGATAAAGGATTAGCTCTTGACGAGCTAATGCCTCAATCCCTTCTTCTACTGTTAATAACTTATTCATGACCAACTAATTAATAAATATAAGGTTACCGATATAATACAAACTGAATGATAAGCCAATAGATACTGGCAATGTTAAAACCCAAGCCATCAAAATTGTACGAATGGTTGAGCCTTGCAAGCCAGATTTATTTGCAACCATTGTTCCTGCAACCGCACTCGATAAAATATGCGTTGTTGAAACAGGCAAACCCAAGTAGCTTGCTGAAGCAATTGAAACGCCTGCTGTAATCTGAGCACTCATGCCTTGAGCATAAGTCATCTCTTTCTTACCAATTTTACCACCAACTGTTTCTACAACTCTTCTCCAGCCAATCATCGTGCCGCAACCTAATGCTAAAGCTACAGCAAAAATCACCCAAATTGGTGCATATTGAGTTGTCTTCGTTAAGTTTTTAGAAATGCTCTTGTAAGTTTTACGATCAGCATCTGATAAATCTTCTGCCTTTTCTAACTTCTTAGTTACATTGCCTAAACACAAAACTTCGTTGCGCACTGACCAACGCTGATCTGTTGTTAATTGATCATAGCTTGTAATGCCATCCAATAAACCTACTAACTTCTGTGCATGTGCGACCATTTCAGATGGCTCACAGCTGAAAAGCGTTTTTTCTACTTTCTCAGGCCTTGGAAATAATTTTTCCATCACATCTTTATTTTTATCATAAGAAGTGATGATCAATTCTGCTGCAATTTTTGTTTGCTGAATGTCATAAACATCCGATTTCATATTCACAACAAATTGTGCTGGCACAATACTGAATAACACCAGCATCACTAAACCTATGCCCTTTTGACCATCATTTTGACCATGTGCAAAACTCATACCCATTGCGGAACATACCAAACAGAAACGTGGCCAGAATGGCGGGCGTTTTTTCTTTTCAATATTATGACGAATATGAGGGGTTTTATGAATGTTACTTTTAGGTTTCCATTTCAATAATAGCAATAGGAATAAACCTGCAACACCTGCACCAATCAATGGTGAAAATAGCAATGAGAAGAACACATCATAAGCTTTAGCCCAGTTTACACCTTCCACTAATGAGCCATGTTCAATCAATGCATTTGCCAAACCAACGCCTAAAATTGATCCGATCAAAGTATGAGAACTCGAAGCGGGAATACCAAAATACCAAGTACCTAAGTTCCAAATCAATGCTGCAACCAATAACGAGAAGATCATGATCAATCCCTTCGTTGAGTTTGCTGTTGCCAATAACTCCATAGGTAACAAATTTACAATTGCATATGCAACTGCTAAACCGCCCAATGCAACACCTAAAAAGTTAAATATGCCAGATAAAAAAACCGCCATGCCAGGCTTCATTGATTTGGTAAAAATCACTGTCGCTACAGCATTGGCGGTATCATGGAATCCATTTACAAATTCAAAAGCTAGAACAAGCCCGACAGAACCAATCAAAATTAAAATGACGTGCCAATCAAGCCCAGAAAAAAATTCAGCCAACATAAAAAAAGCTCTTTCTAATGACGAAAGAGCCTATTGTAATACAAAATGCTAACGATGTTTAGCGCATTGTTACCAATTCTTCTGCTGAAGTTGGATGCAACGCAACTGTGTCATCAAAATCTTGCTTCGTTGCGCCCATGCGAACTGCAACTGCAAAGCCTTGCAACATTTCATCCACTTGTGGGCCAATCATATGAACACCCACAACTTTTTGTTCATCACCCACAACAACTAATTTCATTGCTGTTTTTACAGGATGTGGTGTAAAGCTTGAATACATCGAAGTAAATGATGTTGTATAACATTTTACTTTTTCATATTGAGCTTCAGCTTCAGCTTCTGTTAAACCAACAGTACCGATTGGTGGATGGGAAAATACGATGCTTGCAATGTTTTCATAAGGCAAATAACGACCTTCTTTACCACCATATAAACGATCTGCTAAACGACGCGCTGCCGCAATAGCAACTGGCGTTAATGGGAATTCACCAATAATATCACCCAATGCAAAAACACCTTTTACATTAGTTTCTTGATATTGATCAACTGGGATCACACCATCTGCTTCTACTTTAATAGAAGTATTTTCCAAACCAATGTTATCCGTATTCAAATCACGGCCAATCGCCCAAATCACCTGTTCAACTTCTGTACGGCCATGATTAGAAACAACTACAAAACCATTGGCTGTTTTTTCGATTGCTTCAATTGTGGAATTTGTATGGAAAGCTAGGTTTTTTTCTAACTCTAATTTCAATTCATCCGTCACAAAGTGATCGAATGTTCTCAATACATTTTCTTTGCGGCAGAATAAATGTGATTCAGTGCCCAAACCTTGCATCAACTGTGCAATTTCTACAGCAATGTAACCTGCACCAATCACAGCAACACTTTTTGGTTGTGCTTCTAAGGCAAAGAAATCATCTGATGTGATACCAAATTCAGCACCTTTGACATCTGTTGGAATTTTTGGACGACCACCAGTTGAGATTACGATGTGATTAGCAGTATAACGCTCACCATTCACTTCGATTGTATGATCATCAATGAACTTTGCAGCACCTTCAATATAATCGATGCCTAAAGATTCAATGTAACCACCGTACCAATTTGTAATACCACCAATATAGCCATCACGTTTCTCTTTCAATGTTGCCCAAGAGAAATTTTTCAATTCAACATCAAAACCATAACCTGATGCATTGCGAATTGTGTCCGCAACATGAGATGCGTTCCACATGATTTTTTTTGGTACACAACCAACATTCACACATGTGCCGCCAACCATGCCTTTTTCAATCACTAAACATTTTGCGCCATAGCTCACAGCACGCTCTACAACGGAAATTCCTCCTGAACCTGCGCCAAGAGCAATTACATCATATTTCATTACTTATCCTTTTTCTCTGGGTAATATGTTTGGAATAATGGCACAACTTCAACGACACCAGAAACACCACGCGCACGATCAATCACTGGTTGCATTTCGGATGGTTTTAGTAATCCCATTAAATAAACAATGCCTCGCTCAGTCACAACCTTAACATTGCCCGCATAAAAATCAGGCGCAATATTAATCAAAGCAATTTCACTTTTTACTTTGGTTGTTATGAAAGTATCTTGTGAACGCTCACTGAATGATGATGTTGGCGCTATAACCAATTCATTGTAAACATTCGTTACACCTGGAATTTTTTTAACTTCATCTTCTAAAGTTAAACCTACTTCGCGATTGTGTACTTCACCAGCCAACAATACAACGTGATTGTAGCTAACTTTATTAATATGATTTTTTGAACCGTAAGGTAGATCACTCACAGCTTTATCTACTTTCAATTCAATTTCTTGGTCTTCAAGCATCACAGCATTTGATCGACGATCCGCCATAATAACACCTGTCGTGCCAACAGCACCAAATACCAATAATGGCGCACAGCCAGATAGGGGCAAAATTAATGCCCCTAGTAAAATTGCTAATAATTTTTTAGATTTCATAACGATCCAATTGATTATTCAATCAAGAATTTTTTCAATTTCGTCATTGCTTGCGCTTCAATCTGACGAATACGTTCTGCTGACACGCCATATTCAGCAGCCAATTCATGCAATGTTGGTTTTTTACTGTCATCTGTTTCCATCCAACGACGCTGAACAATATCACGACTACGATCATCCAAGCTCGCCATAGCATTTGCTAAAGCTTCTAAGCTTTTTTGTTCTGTATCGTCTTGCTCAACTTGTACTGATGGATCCATATTTTCATCTGCCAACCATTCTGATGGTGAATAATGCTCATTGTCTTCATCACTTGTGGATAAATCAAATGAAACATCATTAGAAAATAAGCGTGATTCCATTCTTTTGACTTCATCAACACTTACATTTAAATCCGCTGCAATATTTTCAGCTTCATTTTCATTCAACCAACCTAAAGATTCTTTAGATGAACGCAAGTTAAAAAATAATTTACGTTGTGCTTTGGTTGTTGCCACTTTAACAATTCGCCAGTTACGGATTACAAAGTCATGAATTTCAGACTTGATCCAATGAACAGCGAACGAAATTAGACGAACGTTGAAACTTGGATCAAAGCGTTTCACTGCTTTCATCAAACCAACATTACCTTCTTGTACTAAATCAACCAATGGCAAACCATAACCAGTAAAACCTTTGGCAATATGAACAACAAATTTTAAATGTGCTAAAACTAATAATTGCGCCGCTTGAATATCATTTTTTTCGATTAAACGTGTAGCAAGCTCTTTCTCTTCTTCTGCACTTAAAGTTGGAATATCTGCGATTGCAGAAGCATATGCACTGAAGTCATCACTGACAGCAGGCAATGAATTAGCTCTTAAAACTAAAGATTTATTCATTGAACCTCCCTTAAAATTTGACAGATTATTATATCATAAATCTATGATGACATAGTCACTTCTTGTCTTCTATTATCTTTTTACTATGATTACCATAAGTATAGTCAATAATTACATTTTTTGATAACATCAAGCCCTGAAAATTCTGCGCACACTGCGTAAATTTTACACAATCAAACAATGGTTTTGGAGGAATTATGACCAACGATAAGGTTAAGAAAGAAGCAGAGTTTAGAAAAGCGGCATTGGATTATCATCGCTTCCCGAAACCCGGCAAGGTTGAAGTCATCCCTAGTAAACCTGTGAGCGATCAGCGCGATCTTGCACTCGCATATTCTCCTGGCGTTGCTTATCCTTGTGAAGAAATTAAAGCCAATCCTTTAGCAGCGTTAGATTACACAGCAAAAGGTAACTTAGTTGCAGTGATCTCAAATGGCACTGCTGTATTAGGTTTAGGCAATATTGGCGCTTTAGCAGGCAAACCTGTGATGGAAGGCAAAGGCGTTCTATTCAAAAAATTTGCAGGTATTGACGTATTTGACATCGAAGTGGATGAACAAGATCCAAAAAGATTCATTGAAGCAGTTGCTGCATTAGAACCAACTTTTGGTGGCATTAACTTAGAAGATATCAAAGCACCAGAATGTTTTGAAATCGAAGCTGAATTGAAAAAGCGCATGAAAATTCCTGTATTCCATGATGATCAACATGGTACAGCGATCATCGTTGCAGCGGGTATCATGAATGCATTGAAACTTGTGAATAAATCTATTGAAGATGTTCGTTTAGTAACAAGTGGCGCGGGTGCAGCTGCATTAGCATGTTTAAACATGTTAGTGACAATGGGTTTAAAAAAAGAAAACATCTTAGTTTCAGACATTGATGGCATCATCAACACTCGTCGCCCTGAAGAAACTTTGAACAAATACAACAAAGAATATCAACGCGAAACGCCACATAATACATTGGCTGAAGCAATTGCAGGTGCTGATATTTTCTTAGGATTATCTGCACCACGTCTTTTGAATCAAGATATGATCAAATCAATGGCAGAAAATCCAATCATCTTTGCATTGGCAAATCCTGAACCAGAAACTCGCCCTGAAATCGTTCATGAAGTTCGCTCTGATGCGATTGTTGCAACAGGTCGTTCAGATTATCCAAACCAAATCAATAATGTATTGTGTTTCCCATTCTTATTCCGTGGTGCATTGGATTGTGGTGCAACTGAAATCAATGAAGAGATGAAAGTTGCATGTGTGAATGCAATTGCAAAATTAGCACAACAAAGTGCGAGCATTAATGTTGGTAGCCGTAAGAGCCAAACAGCTCGCTTTGGTCGTGACAGCATCATTCCTAAGCCATTTGATTCTCGTTTAATCATTGAATTGCCAATCGCTGTAGCAAAAGCTGCAATGGAAACAGGTGTAGCAACTCGCCCAATCGAAGATTTAGCAGCTTATCGTGAAGAATTAACAGCTTTAGTTTACCGTTCATCTATGATCATGAAGCCTTTATTTGATGAAGCTAAACACAACTATCGCACGATTGCATACGTCGAAGGTGAAGATGAACGTGTATTGCGTGCTGCTGAAATCATTCACAATGAACAAATTGCAAATCCTGTGTTAATTGGTCGCGCAGATGTAATTCAAGCTAAATTGGCAGAATTATCCATCAGCTTGCCAACAAAAGTATTGCAGCCTGAAGAAGAGATTTCTCGTACTGAACGTGAGTTTGTTCAGATCATCGATTATCGTACACCACCACATTTAGATGCTTGCCATAAAGGCTATTATGCAAAAATGGGTCGCAAAGGCTTAACATCTGATTGGGCGTATCATCGCTTACAAATGCGTCCGAATGTTTTGGCTGGCATGTTATTGGATCAAGGTTTCATCGATGGTATCGTTGCTGGTACTTTAGGCCAATACAAAAACCATTTAGAACACATTACAGATACAGTTGGTTTGAAAGATTCACACAATAAACCATCTGCTGTCAGTATTTTATTAGCTCAAGATGGCCCATTATTCTTCACAGATACTCACGTGAATGAAAATCCAAGCGCTGAACAATTGGCTGACATTACGCTTGCAGGCGCTAAAATTGTTGAACGTTTTGGCTTAAAACCTAATGTTGCATTGGTTTCTCACTCTAATTTTGGCTCATTTGACACTGAATATTCTCTCAAAATGAGAAAAACATTAGAAGTTTTAAAAGAGAAAGCCCCAACCTTGTCTGTGGATGGTGAAATGCAACCTGAATTGGCATTATTCAAACAATATCGTGATGAATATTTACCAACGAATAAGCTATCAGACAATGCAAATTTATTGGTATTCAGCAATATTGACTCTGCAAACGTTTCTTATAACCTTGCAAAATCAATCACAGGCAGCGTTGTTGTTGCACCAATCTTAACGGGCTTTGCAAAACCTGTTCAGATTTTGACAAACATTGCGACAGTGCGCCGTGTTGTGAATATCACAGCAATCTGTGCCACTGAATAATATTTAGCAATAAATCCACAAGTTCGCAAAATTATCCTTTACAATATCCTGTAAAGCCGTTATTTTGCGAACTTGTCTCACATTTAGGATCGATAATAAATATACTATGAGCTCTATGCGTACAACTCTACTGATTCCAATCGTTTTGATCATTGCTGCTTGTTCTAGTTCTGGCACATATACTGTTCGACCAGGTGATTCATTGAGTAATATTGCGAGTCGCCACAATATGTCTGTGGCTGATCTCAGTCGTATGAATAATATCTCTAATCCTAATCATATTCGCGTTGGACAAACCCTTAAAACTCGTGGTGGCACAAAAGTTAAAGATTCTCGTGGCAGTAGTTCTAACTATTCATCTAGCAGCAACTACAAAGTTCCACCAGCTAATAAAAATACTGATCATAGTGTTCAAGCATCATCCACTTACACTAATCAACCGATTCCAAAAATGGGTGGCTGGCATAAACCTACTCAAGGTAAAGTTGTCCGCTCATTCAATCCAAATCTACCAGGCCACAAAGGCGTACAAATCTCTGGCAACTTAAATCAACTAGTCAACAGCGCCAATAATGGTGTTGTAGTTTATGCAGGCCAAGGCAGTGGTGGATTTGGGCAATTAGTCATGATCAAACATTCTAATAATGTTTATACCGCTTATGGCTATTTATCTTCTGTCGCAGTTCGTGAAGGGCAAAAAGTTTCTAGCGGCCAACAAATTGGCACAATGGGTGCAAGTCCTGAAGGTAAAAGTATCTTGCACTTTGAAGTACGTGTGAATGGCAATCCTATTAACCCATCACGTTATGTAAATTTATAACACTAAAATTATCTAAATAACTCAAGGGATAGCGCTAATCCCTTGAGCATATCACCACCCGATCTTGAGCCAATGCTAAACACATTCTCGATTGCATCATTCAATGCATTTTGATCATGATGACAAATCACTTCACTCAAATCCATCAACCATTCGTTGAATCGCCCTTCTGCTGCGCATTTTAACATTGCATAGCTAATATCATTCGTTCTATCGTGGCTAATTGCTATAGCTTTTTGTATTGCTTCTAATAAATCTATATTTCTGCGAGATTGAATAAAGCAACCTAATAAAAATCCCACTAAACGATCATCACCAGATGGCGTTAAGCCCAATCCCAAACCAATATTAGCTTGAATACATTCAATCACATTAGCATAGTTTTTGGCATCAATGGCTTTGCACAAAGCTTTATGATTATCATCTAATTTATAATAGATTTGTTTCTCAATCTCTTGTAAATCACCATTGTGCAGGCTTAAAAATTGATGAATGGCCAGAATCTCATCATTATTCACTTTAGATAATTTGGGAAGCTCAGACTGCCATAATTGAAGATCTTCTTGGATACTAAGATTTATATTTGTATTAGATAATGATAATCCTTGAGCAGATTGAGTGAGCATCACAGATTCATTTAAAGCCCAATCATCAAAAGATTCAATATCTACAATCAAAGTATTTGGGCCATTAGGTAAATCCTCAGATAGAAATGTGACCATTTCGCCTTCACTATTCATCCAATTAATGGCATGGCTGAATCGGCTGTGCAATCGATAGGTAAATGATTCACAGCTGTGCCATTGACGCATTAAACACCCATCCACTGATCGAACTGTATAAACCATATCTTGAACCTTGAAATTAATAATATAAATATATACATTATCTGACAATCAATTTGCGCAATCAACGCTATAATGTCAGACGATAACACATTTCACAAAGGAGTAGGGATGAAAACAACAGCACGCAATCAATTCAAAGGAACAATTGAAGCCATTCAATCTGCTGGCTCAGGCAATGATGAAATCATCATTGATATCGGTTCTGGTTTAGAAATTGTTGCTGGCATTACTCAAGGCAACACACGTCGCCTTGATTTATCAGTTGGCCAAGAAGTCGTTGCTATGATCAAAGCGACTTGGATCATTTTGGCTGTTGATTCTGATGAATATGAATTCTCAACACGCAACCAATTTTTCACAACAGTCACAGCCATCAAAACAGGCACAGCTGATAGTGAAGTTTTCTTAAAAACAGAAGAAGGCGTTGAATTGGTTGCGATTGTTACAAATATTGGTGTTGAAAATATGGCATTAGCTGTTGGTAAATCTGTGACAGCACTTTTCAAAGCACCACATGTGATCTTAGCTATTAAGAAAGCTTAATCATTAACAGCGAATATCTAAACTCTTCCTGAAAATTTAGGAAGAGTTTTTTATTAGAACTATCTCAATAATGATTCTAATTGAATGAATGCTGATCTGTTGGAAATTGAGATGATTTAACAGCATCTACATAAGCTTTTACAGCCAACTCAATTGAATTAGTTTCTGCTAAAAAGTTGTGAGAAAAGCTAGGTGGATTTGGGTAAATACCCAACATATCTTGTAAAACTAAAACCTGCCCATCACAATTCACGCCTGCGCCAATACCAATCACAGGAATATTAACGTGCTCTGTAATAGATTTTGCTAAATCTTGAGGAATACATTCCAACACAATCAAAGATGCACCTGCTGATTCATGTGCCTTTGCTGCTGCAATCATTTCATCAGCCACTTCTTTATCACGACCTTGAACACGATAGCCACCCAATGCATTTACAGATTGTGGTGTTAATCCCAAATGTGCACATACAGGAATGGAGCGCTTAGACAAATAAGCTGTTTTCTCCACTTGATCTAAACCGCCTTCGATTTTAACCATATGTGCACCTGCTTTCATCAGCTGCACAGAATTTTGAAAAGCAGATTCTACAGAACATTCATAAGCACCAAATGGTAAATCAGCAACTAATAATGCTTTTTGATTACCATTTGCAACATTTTGAGTATGGTAAACCATATGCTCCAATGTGACAGGCAAAGTACTTGTATGACCTTGGATCGTCATACCTAATGAATCTCCAATTAGCAAAATTTCTACACCAACGTTATTCATCACTTTTGCAAAAGAAGCATCATAGCAAGTCAACATTGCTATTTTTTTGCCCTTCTCTTTCATCTTTCTCAAGGTTGTTACAGTGATCATTCAATGCTCCAATTGATTACCTTCAAAGTCTCGATTATAGCGTTCAAATTTCAAAGAACCACCATTCTAATCGTCATCAGCTATAATTAAAAATTAAATACAATCCCATCATTCATGGATCAAAGAGATGAGAGAACAAATAGAACACAATCAAGTAAATATTTATGCTGTCACGATTATTATTGCCATTGTAATGGGGCTTGTGTTCCCTGCCAGCCATATTTTAAGTAATGCATTACCTTTAGCATTAGGCATTCTAATGTACAGTATGTTTTTGCAAATCCCTTTTGCAGATTTAAAAACTTCTTTTAGTAATCGCCGATTCATGACTGCATTACTTATCAGCAATTACATTGTTGTGCCTTTATTGGTTTTCTTATTGATTCAATTTCTACCCAATCAACCTGCCATTATCTTTGCCGTTTTATTGGTGTTATTAACGCCATGTATTGATTATGTGATCGTATTTACACAAATCGGCAAAGGTGATGCAAAATTAATGTTAGCTTCCACACCATTATTATTCATCACTCAGATTCTATTATTGCCTATTTATATTTGGTTAATGCTAGGGAAAGGCTTTTTATCTTCATTATCCATTCTACCCTTTGTAGAATCTTTCCTATTTTTAATTGTAATTCCTTTTATAGCTGCCATTCTTGTACAAACTTTTTCAGCTAAAAACTCAATTGTGAATATCACACATGAAATTTCTAATTGGCTGCCTGTGCCATTTATGGCGATTGTTCTGCTCATTATCATTGCATCACAAATCACCCCGATTGCATTGCATTACGAGCAAATCATGCAAGTTGTACCAATCTACATTGCATTCATGGCAATCATGTTTCCACTTAATTTTTTAGTGGGAAAATTATTTAAATTGGAATCTGAATCCAAGCGCACATTGATTTTCAGTGCAGGCACAAGAAACTCATTAGCCGTATTACCATTTGCCTTAGCATTACCCGAAGATATGATATTGATCACAACGAGCATCATCGTCACACAGACGATTGTGGAACTGATTGGTGAATTGGTTTATATAAAACTCACGCCGAAGGTTCAGTGATTATAAAAAACTTAGAATTATTACTGATTCAATTCCCAAAGATCATAATCCAATAAATTTAAATAGGCTTTACCCTCAAGAAAAACGATTAAATGACGACCAGTTTTCGTACCACTTTTTTCTTGATTTTTTGGATCAACACTTTTAAATTGATAACGAACCAATGCCTTCTCAAAAGTTTGTTCTGATTGATACTTTAATGGGTTTTGATCATGCATGATTGGTTGCCCAACGCTAATTACTTCAATAGCATTGAGATCTTTTTTATCCATATCTGTAAAATCCATAAGCTTTTTCGCACGCCAATCTTTGATAGAGATTGATTGATCTTGCAACATATCAGGGATCAACATGCCATCCTCTTCATTCACACCCAAAATTTTATCATTTACGTTTGTGCCTAAAAATACGACATTCATCAGCTCTTTTGTACGTTTTGTATTTTGGCAAGCAAAAACTGTTTTTAATAACTGTTCAGCAGAGCTTTGGTCTTTAGCATCACAAACTCTATTATCGTCTTCTGCCATTGCTATCATTGGGCTAATTAATAGGAGAGCCAATATCATAATATTTTTTTTCATATTATTTCCTTATTATATTTTATTAATGAATTCATGTGTTTGTGACTATGATGTATGATTGCGATTCTATTTGCAATAAAAAAGCTCTGACCACTCAGAGCTTTTTTAGTTTTAATCTTAAGAGTTTAATCCTTAATCCAAATCTTCTTCAAACATCGCCGCCAATTCTGGTGCAGTGAGATTATGTTTTTGTTCTTTACTAAATGTTTTTAAGAATTGACCATTTTTCAATAACATTGTGCGATCACCATATTTGATGGCATGGTGCATATTGTGCGTGATCATCAAACATGTTAAATGTGAATCTTCCACAATCTTATTTGCTAAATACATCACATTTTCAGCAATTTTAGGGTCCAGTGCAGCTGTAATTTCATCCAATAATAAGACTTTAGAATCAGACAAAATTGCCATGATTAAGCTCAATGCTTGGCGCTGACCGCCTGATAAGTTCATCACGGAATCTTGTAAGCGATTTTCCAAACCCATATTCAATAAAGATAAACGATCTCTAAAGAATTCACGCTGTGCTTTGCCATTGAAAAAGCCTAAACCACGTGTTTGACCACGTTTTGCTGCAAATGCCATATTTTCTAAAATTGTCATGCGTTCCATCGTGCCAACACGAGGATCTTGCATCACAATGGAAACATCTTTCGCACGTTTTTGTTGTGAGCGAGTTGTCACATCTTCATCGTTGATTAAAATACGGCCTTTTTCAGGTTTCATAAAGCCAGAGATTACATTGAACAATGTGGACTTCCCTGCACCATTGCCACCAATGATCACAGAAAACTCGCCTTTTTTCACTTCCAAACTCAAACCTGAAAGCACTTCTCTTTCTAATTTTGTGCCTTTGGCAACGATGACATCAATTGATTCTAGTTTAAGCATTTTTTCTTCCTGGTAACGCCATAATCACAATAATTAATACGCCTGCAATGAGATTGAAATCCGACGTTTGAAGGTTTAAAAACTCTGTATTTAAAGCAATAGAAGTCACAACACGGTAAACGATTGAACCAATGATACAACTTAATAATTTCACCCAGATTGATCTGAATGGTAAAACTTTTTCACCAATGATCACAGCTGCAAAACCTGCAATGATCGTACCAATACCAGATGTTAAATCACCAAAGCCTTGCTGTTGAGAGAATAATGCACCGCCTAATGCAATCAAACCATTCCCCAATGCAACGCCTAAAATAATCATCCACTTAACATTGACACCGCCATTCAAGCACAAACGTTTGTTTTGCCCAATTGCACGCAATGACAAACCTAAGTTAGTGCTTAATACCCAAGTAAATACTGCAACCAATACAATGCTAATGATTGCTAAATAAATTAATGAGTAGGAAAAACTGTAACCAAATAATTCAAAGTACGACGAAGGAAAAATGGTTTTCGCGCCCATCAAAGAGATATTAGGAATACCGCCCATCACATGGATATTGACAGAATACAACATGAAGGCAACTAAAATACCTGCCAACAAATCTGTTACTTTGAAATAGCAATTGAGAATCCCCGTAACTGATCCTGCTGCCATTCCGCCCATGATTGCGATCAACAATGCGAAATAAGGATTGTAACCATATTTGATTAAAATACTTGAAATCGCTGCGCCTAATACGAAGCTACCATCACATGTTAAATCAGGAAAATCTATCACACGAAATGTGAGATAAATCCCCATACCAACAATCCCATAAATGAGCCCCAAAATGAGGCTCATCTCTAATTCACCGAAACTTATCATCTACTAATTTAATCCTTCTTGATTACTTTTGCTGCTTTTGCTTTGACTTCATCTGAAAATGTATAACCCAATTTATCAGCAGCATCTTGATTGATGAACAATTCTAAACCATTCGGGAAACCAACATCAATGCTATTGATATCTTTACCATCTAAAATGTCTGCAATCATCACTGCTGTATCTAAACCTAAATCATACTGATTTGGACCCAATGCCGCTAAAGCACCTAATTCGACTGCATCTGTATCTGCAACAAACACAGGTTTTTTCTCTTTATTTGCTGCCATGATTACACTTTCTAATGCTGCTAAAGTTGTGTTATCACCATATACGAATAATGCATCTGTTTTACCTGCTAAGCGTGTTGCAGCTTGCGGAACATCTGATGTTTTATTCACAGCTTGTGGCACGATCGTTAAACCTAATTTTTCACTTGCAACATTCACATCATCCAACTGCTGAATAGAGTTTGCATCTGCAGGATTATAAATGAAACCGATCGTTTTTAAGTTAGGTAATAATTCTTTAAATAATTCAAACTGTGGCACAACATCTACTTTGTTTGACATACCTGTTACGTTATTGTTTGAACCAGATAACTTTGTCACTAATGTTGCACTTAAAGGATCTGTGATTGAAGAGAAAACCATTTTTGTTTTACCTTCACTTGCTGCTTTCACCAAACTTTGTGCTGAAGGCGTACCAATACCCACTGTCACATCAGCGCCTTGGTTCACAAATTTTGTAGAGATCTGGCTTGATAATGCAATGTTGCCTTGTGCTGACTCCACACGAAAATCCAAGTTTTCACCTTGTTTATAACCACGCTTTTCCAAACCATCTTTAATGCCTTTAGCAGTTTGATCTAATGCAGGGTGCTCTACGATTTGGTTCACATAAACTTTTTTCATTTCAGCATACGATGCACTGAATACTGTCATTAATCCTAAAGCTGCTGCCAATACTGTTTTTTTCATTCCATACTCCTCAACATAAATTTATTTTTGGTTAATTTTTGCTAAAACTGAAGCATATCCATTGTTATTTTCATCTTTTAAGAAACGTGCAACACGTCCTATTGTTGTTAAGCTCGCCCCTGTCAGGGCATGAATTTCACGGTACGAATGTTGTTCCGTTGCAAGTAATTTACATACTCTCCAACGCTCTACAAATACGGCATATTCATTGGGTGTGCAAAGATCTCTTAAAAAGTCATTCATCTCTTTTGCATCATCAATGGATACTAATGCTTCACAAAGCGCTTGATAATCATCATTCTTCATTGATTCCTCCATAAACTGTACTAGCATAGTAGTACAATTATTTTTAAAGTCAATTTTTTCTTATCTAAAACCCTCAGAAAATTTCAAACAAATGCCACGAAGGCATTGTTAAAGCTCAATTCCCATCCCCATCATTAATTTTTTTAATTCTATTGCTTGCATTTATGCTAGAAGCGATGTAAAAAATATGAATGAACAGAATTATTGCACTAGTTTATTTCTTTTACTTTTACTTCAAGCCCTGCGGGACTCGGAGAATTTTGTGATGCATAAATAAACCAGCAAAACATAACCGAAAGCCCGCACAAAGCGGGCTTTTTTTAATCTACACAATTATAAATTTAAACCCAAGGAGTAAACCATGTCAGTCAGTACCGAGCCAGTTCAGGCCGAAAAGTCATTATCGCGAGAGGATAAGAAAACCTTATCTCTAGCAGCATTGGGAGGCACGTTGGAATTCTATGATTTCGTTATTTATGCGCTATACATAGAAACTGTCGTAAAACCTCTTTTTCTACCTGCAGATATTGCTGCTGGCATTTGGGGTGATATTTTTGCTTGGGGTGGTTTTGCCGCAGGTTACTTAGCTCGCCCAATTGGCGGCATGGTAATGGCTCACTTTGGTGATACTTTAGGCCGTAAAAAGATGTTCACACTCAGCATCTTTATGATGGCAATCCCAACTTTATTAATTGGCTTAATGCCAACTTATGCAACCATTGGTATTGCAGCACCAGTTTTATTGATCGTATTCCGTGTATTACAAGGCGCTGCGATTGGCGGTGAAATGCCAGGTGCTTGGGTATTTATTGCAGAACATTCACCTAAGAAGCATTATGGTTTAGGCATTGGTGTGTTAACAGGTGGTATTGCTGGCGGTATCTTATTAGGTTTCTCTATTTCATTATCCATTGATGTTATTTATGCTGATAATCGTGCTGCAATCACAGATTACGCTTGGAGAATTCCATTCATCATTGGTGGTATTTTTGGTTTAGTGGCAGTTTACTTGCGTCGATTCTTATCAGAAACACCTGTGTTCCAAGAAATGGCAAAAAATAAATCGTTATCTAAAGAAATTCCTATTGTAACGGTTGTGAAAAAGCATCAATTGGCATGTTTATTGACTGGATTATTAACATGGTCGTTATCTACAACAATTATGTTGGGCATCTTATTTACGCCAGTCAAAGTTCTACAAGGTTTATATGGCATTGATCCAATGATCACAAGGATTTCAGGCTTAATTGCTGCAGTTTGTTTAGTCATTGGTTGTATCACTTGTGGTGTTTTTGAAGATAAGCTAAAAACCCGTAAAGTTTCTGTATTATTTTGGGGCGGATTGATCATTACATCAGCAATCTTCTATTCAACCTTGTCATCAATATTGGTGCCTTATCAAGCGAATCAATTAACACAAAGCACATTATTCACAGTGATGGCATTGTATGGATTAATGGGCTTCTTTGCTGGTTGTACATCATTACCACCAATTATTGCCACACGCATGTTCCCACCCAATATTCGTTTCAGTGGTTTATCATTCGCATATAATTTATCCTATGCAATTTTCAGCGCCATTACACCAGCTGTTGCTATCGCATTATTAAAAGTTACACCTATGGGCGTTGCTTATTACTTATGGTTTGTGGCAATCATTGCAATTGCTGTAGCATTTTTACCATTAGCTTATAATGGTTGGACAGCCGAAAATGAGCCATTAATCAATGACTCAGAGCCTTCCTTACCCAACTCTTCATTGACTTAAAACCCAGCAAACTTCTGGCCAAATCTTATGAATTGTGTTGTTAGATTATTTCTAACAATACAATTCATTTGAATGAAAAGATTGACGACTTGGCGAATCTTAACTCAGATCAAGTCATTCTTCGATAAAATGTCGCATATTTCAGTCATCGATGAACATTTTGGAGAAGAACTATGAAGCTGACTCACCAAGAATTGCATTCCCTTATGAAAAATAAACTAATGCAAGCAGGTTTAACTGAAGAACACGCTAGCATCGTAGCTGATGTACTGGTTCATGCCGATTTACGTGGTATTCATTCTCATGGCGCTGTTCGCGTTGAATACTATGCAGAACGCATCAGCAAAGGTGGTACAAATACCAATCCTAATTTCCAACTCGAAAAAACTGGTCCATGTAGTGCTATTTTCCATGGTGATAATGGTTCAGGCCATGTTGCTGCTAAATTAGCAATGGATGAAGCCATTGCCATGGCAAAAGAAAATGGTGTCGCCGTAGTAGGTATGAGACAAGTTGGTCACAGTGGCGCATTATCATACTTTGTAGAGATGGCAGCCAATGAAGGCTTAGTCGGCATTTCAATGTGCCAATCAGACCCAATGGCAGTACCTTTCAATGGTGCTGAAGTTTATTACGGCACAAATCCTATCGCATTCGCAGCACCTGGCGAAGGCAAAGATAAAATTATTTTTGATATGGCAACAACAGTACAAGCTTGGGGTAAAGTGCTCGATGCTCGTTCTCGCAATGTTGCCATTCCTGATACTTGGGCTGTTGATGGCAACGGTAAACCAACAACTGATGCTCACGCTGTTCATGGCTTATTACCAATTGCTGGCCCTAAAGGCTATGGTTTAATGATGATGGTGGATGTTTTAGCAGGCGTGCTCTTAGGCTTGCCTTTTGGTAAAAACGTCTCTTCCATGTACCATGACTTAAAAGAAGGCCGCAATTTAGGACAATTACACATCGTGATTGATCCTGCTAAATTTGCTGGTGCTGAAGTTGTTCGCCAAGGTATTAGCCGAATGATGAAAGAATTGAATGATATTAAACCTGCTGAAGGTGTCGACATGGTCTTCTATCCTGGTCAAAACACAGAAATCGCAGAGCGCGGAGCGTTAGCCAATGGTGTAGAAATTGTCGATGAAATCTATAACTATCTAATTTCAGATGCAATTTATGTCAACTCTTATGACAATAAAGACCCATTTGCCAGTTAATTAAAACCATAAACTCGATCCTTCTCCCCCGAATATCGAGCTTTCTTCTACAAGCAACAACATTTTAATCCAAAATGATTAAGGAGCATGTAATGATAGATTTTACAAAACGTTTTTCTGATATCTCTGATTGGCTATCCAAAATTGGTGCTGATCCTACAGGTGGAATGACTCGCCTTCTTTATACGCAAGAGTGGATTGATGCACAGAATGCTTTAAAGCAAAAATTTACTGACAATGGTTTTGAAGCAAGTTTTGATGAAATTGGTAACTTATTTGGCCGTGTTGAAGGTGGTAAATACCCTAACGAAACAATCTTATCAGGCTCACACATTGATACAGTTGTGAATGGTGGTAACTTAGATGGTCAATATGGTATTGAAGCTGCATTTTTAGCGATTCAATATTTAAAAGAAACTTATGGACAACCACTGCGTTCTTTAGAAGTTGTATCAATGGCTGAAGAAGAAGGTAGCCGTTTTCCTTACGTTTTCTGGGGCAGTAAAAATATTGTTGGCATTGCTAAAAATAGTGATGTTGAAAACATTGCAGACAGTAAAGGCAATAAGTTTGTCGATGCAATGCGTAATGCAGGTTTTGATTTCCGTGATAATGCAAAGCCAATGCGCAGTGACATCAAAGCATTTGTTGAGATCCATATCGAGCAAGGTAACGTTCTTGAAATGGAAGGCAAACAAATTGGTGTTGTGAATAATATTGTGGGTCAACGCCGTTATAATGTTTCATTAAAAGGCCAATCGAACCATGCGGGTACAACACCAATGGGCTATCGTAAAGATACCATTTATGGTTTCAGCCAAATTTGCTTTGAATCTATTAATAAAGCTAAAAAAATGGGTGATCCATTAGTATTAACTTTTGGTAAAGTTGAGCCAAAACCAGGCGTTGTCAACGTTGTCCCTGGTTACACTACTTTCACAATTGATTGTCGCCATACTGACAAAAAAGCCTTAGTTGATTTTACAACTGAGATGGAAGCTGATATGGAGCGCATTGCCAAAGAACAAGGTTTAATCATTGAAATTGATCGTTGGATGGATGAAGATCCAATCCCAATGGATAAAGCGCTTGTTGAAAAATTAGAAGGCATTTGCAAACGTGACAATTATAACTTCCGTGTAATGCACAGTGGCGCAGGACATGACTCACAAATTTTCGCACCAAAAGTGCCAACAGTGATGTTCTTTGTACCAAGCATTAATGGTGTGAGCCATAATCCTGCTGAAGCAACAAAAGTAGAAGATTTGGCAGAAGGCGTCAAAGTATTGGCACAAACACTTTATGAATTAGCGTATCAAGAGTAAGTCACTCCTTTAAAACAACTGATCATTTTACTAAGAAATCTGGGCTGAAATTAAAATTTCTCAGCCCTAAGGTTCTCTTTTATCAAAAATAGAGGTAAATATGAATACGAATATCGAAACAACGGACCATCCTCAACAAGGATGGCCATATTGGATGAAACTAATCATCGTGCTCTGTTTGGGTTGGACGGCGATTTGGATTTATAGACAAACTTTACCAAGTGTTTACCCTGAAATGGAACTCGACTTGGGTGTTAGTAATACTGCATTAGGCTTTATAGCAACCTGTTATTTCTTCTCCTATACTGCAATGCAAATTCCTGCGGGGATTTTAGTGGATAAATTTGGCCAAAAAATTGTTATGGTGCCAGGATTTATTTTATTCGCTGTTGCTCCTCTTCTCATTGCAACTTCAAGCTCCATTAACATGATCTACTTCGCAAGTGTGCTTGCTGGTATTGGTTGTGGTACATATTATGGTTCAGCTTATTCACTCTCTTCACAGAATATTCCTGCTGATCGCCGTGGATTATCAACAGCTATCATCAACAGTGGTTCAGCACTGGGTATGGCGATTGCATTGATTGGCTCAAGTTTATTGGTTAAACAAATGGGCATGTCTTGGCAGCTCATGATGTATATTTCAGCAGCTCTAATCATCGTTATGATCTTTGTATTTTTAGCAATCATCAAAGGTATTAAACCACAACAAGCTAACAGCACTCAATCTACAGATGAAGCAGCTGAGGAAGAAGATCAAGAAGGCGTAATGAAGCGTTTGTTAACACCAAAAATGCTTTCTATTTACTTCCTTTATTTTGGTACTTGTTATGGCTATTACATGATCGTGACATGGTTACCAAAATTTTTACAATCAGAAAGAGGCTTTGAAGGTGTAGCTGTTGGTTTTGCAGCATCATTGGTTGCATTCGCTTCTATTCCAGGCGCTTTATTATTCAGCCGTTTATCTGATAAATTTCAATCTAAAAAAACAACCTTAATCGTTGCTTTAGAATTAGCGGCTGCTGTTATGTTATTTGGCATCATCTCTTTTACAAATGAAACAGCATTGTTAATTGCTTTAATTCTCTATGGCTTACTCGGCAAACTTGCTGTAGAACCTATTATTATCTCTTATGTTGCCGATGTTGCACCTAAAAAAGGTTATGGTACAACTCTTGGTGTATTTAATAGCTGCGGCATGGCATCTTCTGTTATCGCACCACCATTAACAGGTGCTATTATAGATGCTACAAGCAGCCAAGCTTTAGGTTTTTATGTTGCGGTTGCAATTCTATTTGCAGGTGCAATTTTATTTATGTTTATGAATAAGAAGAAAGTTGCTTAATGAACAACTTCTAGTCATTTATATTGTTTAATTTTTTAAAGGAGATAATCGATGGGTTATATTAATAATCAGCTAGGCTTTCCAAATGGCGTATTACAAACACGTTCATTCGTAAAACACGGTAACTGTGCGTTATTGGAACCAAATGGCTGGGTTAATAACCGAGTGCCAGGCTTTGATAACTGTGACATGACAATTTTAGGTTCACCTAAAATGGGCGCATCATTTGTAGATTACGTTGTTACAATGCATCCTAATGGCGAAAATACTCGTGGTTTTGGTGGCGGTGATATCGAAACTTTCGTATTCGTATTGGAAGGTAAAATCAAAGCTTACTCAGATAAAGATGAGCATATCTTAGATAAAGGTGGTTATTTGTACTGCCCTGCTGGCGTTACGATGTACCTTAAAAATGATAACAATGGTGAGAAGAGTAAATTATTCCTCTACAAACGCCGTTATGTACCATTAGAAGGTTATTCTGCGCGCGTTATTTCTGACAACATTAAAAATGTTGAAGTGATTCACTATGAAGGCATGAAAAATGTTCACTTCCAAAGTATGTTGCCTGCTGAATTAGGCTTTGATATGAACATGCACATCTTAACTTTCAAAAAAGGTGGATCACATGGTTACATCGAAACTCACGTTCAAGAACATGGCGCTTTGATTACATCTGGTCGTGGTATGTATAACTTAGATAATCAATGGATGCCAGTTCAAGAAGGTGATTACATCTTCATGGGCCCTTATAACTTACAAGTAGCTTATCAAGTAGGTGAAGAAGATTTTAGTTATATTTACTCTAAAGATTGTCATCGTGACATTGATCTCTAAGTAGAATCTTACATTATACACCAAAGCAGGCATTCATTTGAGTGCCTGCTTTTTTTATAAAAATTATTCATGAATAAAATCATATAAATAAATTATAAAGAAAATCAATATTTCTGATTTTACTCACAAGTGCTCATAAATGATTAGTCAATATCATTTTAAAAATGTAAAATAACAATAATTTAAACAAAGTTATATTTAATCAAGCTGATTTTTAAATATTTCTCCCCTTTCATCAGAGGCATAAAATGGCTAAGCGACTATCCTCATATACATACGGAATGTTGTTCATCATCATGCAATTTAGTCATGCTTTGACTCTGCAAGAAATTGAAGAGGAAGCAAGCTACTATTACGATGATGCTC
>JBEBSR010000047.1:0-20365 GCA_040394195.1 Wohlfahrtiimonas larvae
GATAGGGTTTTGAAAGAAAATAAGTCTGGTGACTTGCGGTCCTTTGACTCGGTGCTTTATATAACTTGGTGGATGACGTGTTTGTTCATCACAACCAAGAAAACGGATAATACAGACTTTTTAATTAAAAAAAATATTTTTCGGCCTAGGGGGGGCTAAAACCCATTTAAAAAATATATCGATAAAAAATAATGACTTAAATCAGCCTTTTACCTTTTCTATTTCATTACTAATTTCCTACATTGCATACAAAATTATTTAAAGATTTTGTGCCAAAATTTCATTATTCATTCATAGCATTTGTTATACATGACTATTTTTTATTCATTTTATACACACATCATCAATCATACTTTTTGATCAATAACCACCCTACAAAAAATTTCAAAAATCCTATTCATGAATTCTGCTCATGTTTATATGAAATCAAATCATTTTTATTCATGTACTGGTTTATATATAAATACATATATGTTTTATGTTAATTAATTAGGAATCACACATTATGAGTCAGACTTTTATAACATCCATTAAAAGTATCCCTTTTGATGAAAACTATCACCCATCTGATAATACTCGCCTTACAACCAACTTTGCGAACTTAGCAAGAGGCGATAATAGACAGGAAAATTTACGCAATACATTGCAAATGATTAATAATCGTTTCAACTCATTAGCAACTTGGGATAATCCTAAAGGTGATCGTTATTCTATTGAAATATCCATCATCTCTGTAGATTTGGATGTCGAAGGCAATGGCAAAAGCTTCCCAACAATCGAAGTTTTGCAAACAACAATTGTTGATCATAAAACAGGCGAACACATTGCTGGCATGCCTGGCCACAGTTTTTCATCTTATGTTCGTGACTATGACTTTAGCGTGTTGCTATTAGAGCACAATAAAGATCGAGAGACTTTCAGCGCACCTGAAAATTTTGGTAATTTGCATGGCAAACTATTTAAGTCATTCATCAACTCAGATGATTACAAGACAAGATTCAACAAAGCACCTGCAATTTGCTTGAGTGTTGCAACCACTAGAACTTATCATAGAACTGCTAATAAACACCCAATTTTGGGCTGTGAATATCAGCAAAATGACTATTCATTGACGGATGCATATTTCAAAAAGATGGGCTTAAAGGTTCGTTATTTTATGCCTGAAAACAGCACAGCACCTTTGGCTTTCTATTTTTCAGGTGATTTATTGAGCGATTACACTGATCTTGAGTTGATCAGCTTGATCAGCACGATGGAAACATTCCAAAAAATCTATCGCCCTGAAATCTACAATACGAATTCAGTGGCAGGTCAATGCTACCAACCAAGCTTAAACTACGAAGATTATTCATTGACACAGATTGTTTATGATCGCGAAGAGCGTAATCAATTAGCAGTGAAACAAGGGAAATTTACTGAAGAGCATTTCATTCAACCCTACAAAAATATTCTCGAACAATGGGCAGCTAGCTCGGCTCTTTAATTAATCGCAACGCAAGGTTATCTATTATGAAAATTTTATTACCAACATCCACTGCCGGCAGTTTACCTAAACCTTCTTGGTTAGCAGAGCCTGAAAAATTATGGTCACCTTGGAAATTAGAAGGTGAAGCATTGTTAGAAGCAAAACAAGATGCTCTGCTCGTTTCTCTGCAAGATCAATTGCACGCTGGCATTGATATCGTGAGCGATGGCGAACAAACTCGCCAACATTTTGTGACAACATTCATTGAACATCTCAGTGGTGTGGATTTTGAAAAGCGTGAAACAGTCCGCATTCGTAATCGCTATGATGCAAGCGTGCCAACAGTTGTGAGTGCTGTAGAACGTCAAAAGCCAGTATTTGTGGAAGATGCTAAATTCCTGCGTCAACATACAGATAAACCTATCAAATGGGCTTTACCTGGCCCAATGACAATGATCGATACTCTTTATGATGCGCACTATAAAAGCCGTGAAAAATTGGCGTGGGAATTTGCTAAAATCCTCAACCAAGAAGCATTGGAACTAGAAGCTGCAGGCGTTGATATCATTCAATTTGATGAACCAGCATTCAATGTATTCTTTGATGAAGTGAATGATTGGGGCGTTGCCACGCTAGAGCGCGCAATTGAAGGTTTAAAATGCGAAACAGCTGTACACATTTGCTATGGCTACGGCATCAAAGCCAATACAGATTGGAAAAAAACATTGGGCTCAGAATGGCGCCAATATGAAGAAGCGTTCCCAAAATTGCAGAAATCCAATATTGATATTGTGTCACTTGAATGTCAAAATTCTCATGTGCCAATGGATTTAATTGAATTGATCCGTGGTAAAAAAGTGATGGTAGGAGCGATTGATGTAGCAACCAATGCAATTGAAACAGCAGATGAAGTTGCTGCCACATTACGTAAAGCACTACAATTCGTGGATGCAGATAAATTGTATCCTTCTACAAACTGTGGCATGGCACCATTATCTCGCAGCGTTGCACGTGGTAAACTTAAGGCACTCAGCGCAGGTGCAGCAATTGTGCGCCAAGAACTCATTTGATGGATTCACATGCTATAGTTAATCAGTAGGGACAAAACTATGGATCAATTTAGGAAAAAACAATGATTGAAGTAGCAGACTTTAGAAATGCGATGTCTTTGTTAACAGGCGCAGTTAATGTCGTCACAACAGCAGGAGAATCTGGTCGTCATGGCTTTACTGCATCCGCTGTATGTAGCGTCACAGATACTCCGCCAACGTTGTTAGTCTGCATGAATCGAGCATCCAGTTCACATGATCATTTTATTGATAATAAAATTTTAACTGTGAATGTATTAGGCTCTCATCATCAAGAAATTTCTAAAGTATTTTCCTCTAGAATGTCCCCTGAAGAACGTTTTGAACATGGTAATTGGATTGAATTAGAAACAGGTGCACCTGTATTAGCAGATGCACTTGTGAGCTTTGATTGTGAAATCGACCAAATTCAAGAGATTGGTACCCATACAATTTTCATTTGTCGCATTGTAGCGATTCAACAAAGCCAACATAATCAAGGCTTAGTTTACTTTAATCGCTCATATCATCATGTGGGTGAATCAAAAATTTCTCTTCCTGAATGTTAACTTAACAGCCATTAAGTATAAATAAGCCCCTGATTAAAGGGGCTTGTTTATATTTATGAATCTGAATATTGCTTTGGTAACTGCTTAATTTGTTGCTGCAACCAACCTTTGAATAATACATTTTTATTATATTTATGCAGGTCATATTCTTCAGGGTAAATTGCTTGAAACTTTGATGCAAAGCGATCATAAGAGAAATCTGCATGCAAGGAATTTGCAACTTCTATTAACTTCTCCTTCAAATCTTTATCTACATACATCGGTGCTTTTCTAGGGCGACTGATGTCATAACCAAATACGATCAAGCATGAATATGCGGCATTTCGTACATCTGTTACAGGATCTGTTTTCATGATCGACAAAAATTCATCAATCACTTCCTTGCACTTGTATTTACCTAGCTTTTTAATCGCATCAATACGTTTTTCATAACTGCCTTTATCGTGCAATTTCTTCAATAAAGCTTCTAAATCTTGTGGAATACCTTCGATGAATTTTGGCTTTGGTGCATTCATCGTTTTTAGAACTTCTGCCAAATCCTCACCTTTTTTATAACGTGCACGAATACCTTGACCAGCACTCAATATATATTGATAAGGCTTTGCCATTGGCGGAATGTTGCCTTTTTTAGCCAAGCTCTCGTACTCGTTATAACGCGCTTCTACTCTTTTCCAATCTTCTGGGTATTTTTGTCTAAAGGCAATCACAAACTCATCATCCGAAGCGTCCTTGTTCAAGCCTAATAAAACCTCCACAACTTTTTTATCTTTGTCTGGGATGATTACGCCTTTGGATAATCGCTTCTTACTCATACTAACCTCTTAAATTTACGACAAAATGAAACGCCCCAAAAGCTTACACTAAACATTTGGGGCTTTGTTTCAAAACATTATATATCTTATGGAGATATTATGAGAAATAGTTAATTAACCATGTGTGATATGGAATAGAAACTAAATCGATCAAAACTGCACCACTGATTGGAACAATCATTAAAGCGCGTGTTGATACCATTTTATATCTATCACATACTGAAGTCATATTCGCCATCGCATTGGGTGTTGCACCCAAGCCATGCCCTAATAAACCCGCACACATAACTGCAGCATCATAGTTCTTACCCAATAAGCGGAATACAATGAAAATTGTGAAGACTAAAATTGCAATGGTTTGTAACACTAAAATAATCAACAATGGCAATGCAACTTCACTTAATTCCCAAATTTTCAATGACATCATTGCCATCGTCAAGAACAGTCCCAATGAAACACCTGAAACTAAATCTATAGATTTTTGATGAACCTTCACCACTGTAAAATAATCATTAACATTACGAACGATGATTGCAATCAACATAGCGCCCACATAGCTTGGCAATGAAAAACCTGTCATCGCTGTAAACTCTTCAGATGCCCAGCGACCAACCACCATAATACCCAAAATTACAGCCAGCATTTTTAAGAAACTATTCACATCCACTGCTTTCACTGCATTTGTTAATGTTTCTGGAGCACCTGGTAAATTTTCACCATTGCCCACTGCCTCAATTTTTACGTTATGGCGTTTAATTAAGAAACTAGCAACTGGTCCACCCAAAATACTACCCGCAATTAAACCGAATGTCGCTGAAGCAATCGCCGCAACCAACATTGATTGATGTCCTAACTCTTCTGCCATTGTGCCGAATGCAGCTGCACCACCATGACCGCCTGTTAGCGACACTGCACCAGCCATCACGCCCATCACAGGGTCAACGCCCAATGCCATTGCTAAACCTGCACCAAATGTATTTTGGAAAATTGCTAAGAACCAACAAATACCTAAATAGATGAATAACAATTTACCGCCACTTTTGAGCACGCGAAAGCTACCATCAATACCAACGGTGGTAAAAAATGCCACCATTAAGAAACTTTGCAAGCTTGTGTCAAATTGGAATGTTGCAATATCAGTACTTTTCAAAATCCATATTAAAATACTAATTAAAAAACCGCCCACTACAGGCGCAGGGATACAAAATTTCTCGAAAAAGTTAATGCGTTTTTTTAAATATATACCCAATAATAAGCATAATACAGTTAAAAATAGTGTGCTCATGGCATCCAATTGAAAGGTCATATTGAGTCCTTAGTGATAATTTGTTGAATAAATTGATACGCGATATAAGCCGCTAACTTACTTGTGTGATTATCAATATCAAATTCAGGGTTACATTCCACGATATCGAGTAAACGAACCTTTTGGCTTTGAATAATTTGATTAAACAGTTGCTCAAATGTTGTGATAGAAATTCCGCGAACAGCGGGGGCGCTCACACCTGGCGCGATATGGGCAGAAAATACATCTAAGTCAATCGTGATATAGATATGATCTACTTGATCAATGAATGCTTTGATCTGTGCAAATGAATCTGTGATTGATCCATACAGCAAAGCATTATCTTCTATATAAGTAACTTTTAGAGTATCCGCCGTTTGAAACAATACCTTGGTATTTGCATGTTTTGCGATACCTAGGCATAAATAATGAAATGCTTGATTGTGATCTTTGAGCAAGTTGGCAGAATTTAAAAATGGTGTGCCTGATGTTGGTACATCTGCATCTCTTAGATCAAAATGCGCATCAAAATTAATGATCCCTATAGATTCACCTTTATGTTGATTTTGCACATGCTGAAAAATGCCCTGAAAGCTCCCAAATGCAGTTTCATGCCCGCCACCTAAAATGATTGGTGTTGTGCCTTGATCTAACAATGCAGTAATTTTCTTGCTCAGGTTTTGTTGAGCAGTTTCCAATTCACCATTTTCACAAACAACATTACCCATATCTTGAATGGTCACAGGCGTATGAATCGGCAAACTTGCCATTTGACTACGTATCAAATTCGGTGCATTACGCGCACCTAATCGCCCTTTATTGCGTCGAACGCCTTCATCACAACAAAAACCAATTAAGCCAAAAGTTGGTATTTGATCCACAGATGCTTCTTCCGCAATCACCTGAAAGAATCGACGATGGATGGCTTCATCACCATCAAAGCGTCCTGACCAATGAAATTCTTCTGACATATTATTTCCCTTCTTGAATCCTAATCTATGTTAATTAATGCTGATATTTCTTGTGATGTTTCTAAAACATCCTCTATCCACTGCTGTTCTTTATTCTCACTTCTAAAAAATGGTGCCATGAGCGTAACAACAGCAATAGTATTTTGATTACGTTTAATGGGTGCTGAAATCCCTAATACACCAGGATCAATCTCTCCCATTGTTCTGCCATAGCCACGTGATTGAATTAAATCAAGTTCTTGGGTAAATGCTATGGGATCTAAACCTGTATCTGGCAATGATAAATCAATGATCATATCTCTGATTTCAGGGGCTTTATGCGCCAACAATGTTTTACCACTTGCACCATAAATTAAGCGATTCACTCGCCCTGGTACAAAGGAACAGCGCAAAGCCTGATGACTCTCTGCCATCGTAATACAAATGGTTTCATAATAATCTGCAACAACAATCGCTGCTGATTCACCTGTCTTTCGGGCCAAATCAGATAATACTTGATCCACTTCTTCACCAAATAACGAGTATTTTTGATGAAGCGTCTTCCCTTTCAAACTCTGTGCACCTAATGTATATGCACCATAGCGTTTGGATAACGCAATAAATTCCCACAACATGAGAATATTTAAATTACGATAAACTGTTGATAATGGAATTTTCAAATCTTCAGCAATGCTTTTAGGAAAAACAGGCCGATCAGATGATGATATATATGACAATATATTTAACAATCTATCTGTGCTTTTCATATTTCCTCCAAGTTTCGACGTCACAATAATCAAACGACAAATTAACTACAAATAATATTCTCAAATTACGAGAATAAAAATAAAAAATCAATGAGTTGCAATTAAAATAATAGCATTCCATCATGATTCATGGTTTTTACCCTTAAACAATAGGTATAAAAAAAGCCCCCGAATATTCGAGGACTCTTCATAATACTGATAATGATTCATTACAATAGTTACTGTTTGACAGCTTCCCACAATTTACATGCTTTTTCTGAATCCAAGTAACAAGCCTTTTCCAACCAAAGCTCAGCGGATTTAGGATCTTTTTCACCCAACAAGCCTTCTGAATACATTTTGCCAATGTTGATCATGGCTTGAATACTTAAATCATGCGTGCCTGCCATACCTGCATCATGCATTGGGTGACTTGCTTTTTTGAACCATGACAATGCTATTGGGTAATTCTGCTCTACACCTAAACCTTCCGCGTACATTAAGCCCAAATAAAATTCTGCAACTAAATTACCTTGCTTAGCTGCTTCATTAAAAATTAGCAAAGCCCTGTCATAATCCTTCATTTCATCATCTTCAAAATAGATTTGCCCGATTTTAGCAACGGCATTACTATCGCCAGCTTCTACTGCTTGATTCAGCCAGTTCAATGCTTCTTCTCTATTTTGAGTTGTGCCTTGCCCATGATAATTCATGATGCCTAAATAATAATCAGCACCTTTTTCTTTGTATTCCTCAGCTTGTAAGAATGATTGATAAGCTTCCGAATAGTTAGCATTCATATATTGCTGCAAGCCTTCTAGATAGAAACTAATCGTAAATTCAATAGGTTCTGCATCCATTAATACACCATCTTTAACAATGGACTGATATTTATGATCTTCCTCTGCTTGTCTTTCAGCTTGTGCTTTTTCTAAGGCAATCGCTTCATCTGTGCCGTAAGCTGGCAATACTTCAATTTTATGTGAATGATCACAATATCTAAATTGCCATTCTGATGGTTTAAAATGAGCTTCAGCACCATCTTTAGCTTTCCACCAATATTCATCATCTGTATTAAAACTTAGGCCAGATGGCTTTTCAAACAACGCAACAGACCCTTTTCGGCAGAAAATTGTTGGCGTTGTGCGATCAACCATCCAACCGCCATATTCACCAAACTTTGAAGAGTAAAAATGTACTGGGCCAACTTCTTGATCTTCTGCCAATTCAACCCAACTGCCATCAGTCGCTGAAGCCATGACACCTGCAATTTTTACAGGCTCTGCAAATCTTGCTTGATTAAAGCCACTTAAAATCAAAGGATAAGTTTCTTCACCATCATCACTCGGATCATAACGATTAATTAACGTGCCTTTTGGAAAGATAAATTCACCATATTGATGATCATGTTCTAGCACAAAGTTTCTACGCATTTGCTGATTGCGATGCCTTTCATCATAGCTTTCAGAGAGTTGATTCAGCTCTTTTTTCATACTCAAAGTCTCACATGCAATGACTGATAATATGCCCGTTAATATAAATATAACGATTGAAATCCCTGCGAGAATTTTTCGCTTAAAAAATTGATGCCAAACGGATATTTTTGCTTTGCGAGCCACATAAATAACTCTCACGATGATTAATAATGTGATGAGAATAAAAAATGGCGTGATCCATAAAAGCAGTTCTGCAATATAAAAATACAAAAAAATATTGGGATTAAATGGGATCATAGTGAGATCTTAAAATGGTAGTTTCCTCATCCTACCTGAATATAGTCTAGATACAAAATAATCAATTCATTCACTTTTACCATTACAAAATTTATTGCCCGCATATCAAAGCATATCTTATTTCAATGACACATAATCATTATTATTAATAAAAGTTAAATAATTTCGATATCTAAGCCATTTAACAATTGAGCAGCTTCAGGTAATGAAAATTTTGCACCTTTAATATTACAGTTGAGCACATCAATATTATAATTAATAGCACCCTCGAAATTAGCGTAGCTTAAATTCGCACGATGAAATGATGTTTCTTGTAAGTCTGAATAAGAGAAATTAGCACTTTCGCAATTAGCTTCGCCAAAATCTGCATTGTGAATCTTACATTCCATAAATACTGCTTCTTGCAATGGTAAGCCAAAAAATGATGCATCATTTAGTATGCACTTTTCAAAATGTAAGGGATAAGATATTCCGATTGATGACCAAATTGCTTGTGTCCAATTCACACCGATAATTTTACAGTTTAGGAATTTCACCGAGTTAAATTTGCTGTAGTCTAGTTTAGATAAAGTTAAATTACAGTTAATAAATTCACAATCAATAAATTTACAGTGTTTCAACTCAGCTTCACTAAAATCACAATCATCAAAGACACATTCCTCAAAATATTTATGGCTTAATGTTGCTTGTTTTAAATTCTGCTTGTTGAAAGTATGTTCTATCCATTCTTGTTCAGTTGTAAGCATGTCTACCTAAAATTATATAATTCAATGGTCTTGATTATGCCACTACATAGTAAAAAAGCCACTAAGATTATTAGTGGCTTTTCAGCTAGCTGGTGGAGGCGGCGGGAGTATGACTCTGGTACAAAAACTACAAAAAACACATTATACTTTGCTTATCAAGAATATAGTCAATTACCCTAAAACATGAAAAAGTATGTGGTTGGATCTTTTTTGGTATGAAAGATGTCTAAAAGCTTAAAGAACCGATATCTATGTTTTCTCGCAAATAATCACCTCATGATTAGAATCTAAAATTGCTTTTGGATTTTGTTCATAACCAAGCTTATCTTTTACATATTTTGAGACATTTTCTGACAAATAATCTCTTAATGACTGATTAGTTATAAATTTGCAATTCCTAAGAGCACCAACCTCATTACCTGATAATGCTTTATTTAAAAAATATGTCCAAATACCGTGTTTTATATCATTACAAGAATATGAACTTTGTCCTGTGTGACAAGATAAGAAAGTATTAAAATTGGGGAATTTATCGGTAATAATAGAGAATTCTTCTATATTTATATCTGAAATACTATTTCTAGCTCCGTCTTGTCGTAGCATCTGAGCGCAAGCATCGATAAAAATCAATGCATTTTTACATTTTGACTCCTGCAAAGGATCTAATAATATCTGTCGCAAAGAAATTGATGTTTCTGCAATATTAAAAGGGTGTGTGTCATATGTAGATAAATAATTTGTAATTCCATCATGAAAACCATGTCCTGCATAATAAAATATTAATTGATCATTTTCTTCTAAGGATCTAAATAATCCAGACAAATCATAATCTAGAGAACTTTTGTAAGCATCTTGATCTACAAACATATGAATATTTTCCCCAGAGAGAAACATATTATCAATCAAACATTGCTGAAAAGCTTTTGCATCTTCAGTTGCATATTTAACTTGTTTTATTTGATCATTTTGTCTAAACACATAATTTTCAATTGAAATAATAATTGCTATTGTTCTTTTAATTTCCAATTTTTTAAATAAAACTTTACTCTCAATATTTTCTTTTTCAAGAATAGACTCAATACCGTTACGAATATATTTCATATCGTTTAATAGAATATCTCTCCCATTTTGCTTTTCTACTTCTATTAAAAATATATTTTCACCTTCAACATGTACCCACTCATAATTGATACATGGAATAGGTGAAAGGATTGCTATAGCTTTTTGAACTATATCTACTACGTCAATACTTTTACTTAACCCTACTACCTCTAGTGAATCAAGAGTACTTTCTTTAACTCCAAATATGATTTTTCCACCATCAGTATTGGCAAAGGATGAAATTATTTTTGCCATTTTTGCTGGGGCAAATGGAATTGCATCAAAATCTAAAATCTGAGATTTTGCTTTCAATGATGTGATCAAGTCATTAGTAGAAATGCTTATATTTCTGATGGGGATTCTATTAATTTCTAATTGAGTTATCAGCTGCCCAATACGTATTTGTCTTGGTGGTGTTATACCATCTTCATGCCAAAATTCTGCATCCGTATGAGATAATACATCAAACTCTGATCCATCATATAATATGACCTGATTATTATCAGATGGTCGAGCAACTATTGTAATTTCATGCCCATTTTTTTTAATTCCACCAAGGATACTAGCAGCCATTTGATAATTATTTGTGCAGTCGTAATCATTATGAGTACTAAGATATTGAAGAATATTTTTCATGGATCGTGAAATAATCTCTTGGGTATATCTGTATTTTTCTAAATCAGACTTACTCATATGAAAATATTCTGATGATACTTTTTTATGAGTTACCAATGATGCTGTAGTTCCTGAAATATTAGTAATTGTTTGATTAGTTAAATTTTGGATATTACTATTATACTGACTTATAATTTCTTTAGGCACATCAATATTTTCTTGAGCAAAGTATTTCTGAATCTCATCAACTTGCGATCTAAGTAAAAAATCCAGTTTTTTATCATGTCCCTGTAAACCTAAATATCGGCATAGTAGCGTTGGTAATGTTATTAGAACGCTATTTGAATCCCAAGGCTTTGTCACATATAGTTCATTCGTATCAAAGTGAGTATTTGTATCTTTTGTAAATCCAATTTCTGGATATTGTATTTTTAACTCTAATGCATGTTTAATACTTAATTGGCTAATATTAGGTTGTAAATCCTCTAATACCCTAAGCACGTCAATATCATTATTTGTATCTCGCTCAATCCAAACTTTAAAATATGGAAGAATATTCTCTAAATGCTCTTTTAATGCAAAGCAATCTGATTCTTCAGTGGGGATTAATTCAAAATAATCTTGCCGCAAAATTTGGACGCCTAAGCATTGCAAAAGCCTTTCTATAGCATGATGCTGTTTGTTTTCAGCATTGATACTTATGAAATTAAATTGCCCTTGAAATATAGACTCATTACCATCTAAAAAATATTTTAAATCAATACATTCTGTAAACTCATTTTCATTATTTAGTAACTGATTTAATTTACTCCATTCTTGGATCAAAGATATTTCATCTTCGTCCCAGTTTGTACATTGATTTAAAAGGTCTCTGTAAATAAGATTTATTCTTTTTTTATTTACTTCTTTTGCTGTTCCATCGGGTTCAGTATCTTGTGAAACTTGAGCTAAAACTGATAAGTAATCCTCTAAATCTAATTGTGTCTTAAAATTAAAGAAAGATCTCCAGTCAGCATTAAGCTCAATACCTTCAAAGATTGGTAAATAACTTCCACCAATCTCTTGTATCTCTAGTTTGTTTAAAAAAACACTAGGGGCTAGATAGCAACACCCCTTTGTTGTTGGAATACAGGCAATATTTTTTATATACCATACTATATAGTTGTGAACTTGATTTCCAGATAATTTCCCAGCTCTTCCATCATATCCCCAAAATGCAATAGCATTTTCTTTGATGTTCGAAGCTTGATGATGTATTAAAAAATCTTCCCAAAACTTAGTAGCAAATTTTATAGAGTTTGGGGTACATTCAATATAATTTATTGTTGTTATATTGCTAAATATATCAGCATCAAAATATTTATTATAGAATTTTTTATCTTCAGCATTAAAGTAATCTGCTTTATATCCCGCATCAATAAAGGCTTTTTTATTAATTCTCTCCGAAAAATTAAAATATAAAGTTTTTTCTTGTACTCCCAATATTATAAAAAAACGCTTCCATTCATTTTTATCATCTTCATCAATACAATATTTTTCACTGACAAAAATATTCGAGTCTAATATTCCTTCAATTGCAAATCTAGGACTGTAAAAATCAGATAAATGACATTGATTTGCAGGTATTAGTTGTCCTTTTTTTGTTAGTAATTTTATTTCTGACAGCTGTTCGATAAGATCTTTTCTGAGATCTCCTTTTTCATATAGGCGGAACAAATCTTGGATAGCCTGAATGGCATTACTATGTGTAATGTAGCTTTGGATGCTAGGAATAATAGTTTGTGTAATATAGGTAATATCCGTTTTTTCCAGCACACCTAAGCTTTCTAGCCAATTTTTAATTTCAGGCTTTCCACGAAGCCATATTTGGATATCTTCATGAATGAACGATAAAACACTGCTCTGATTGTTCCAACTTGAATCATCAGCAGATGGAAAACAAACTTGTTGAGGAATGCATAACGCATTTTTATGATCTAGTATGAATGAGATCTTTTTAAAATCCTCACTTTTCAAATCACTGAAGTTATCCTTTTTATATAGGCAATAAAAATGATCTATTAATTGAATATTATTATTTGAAGAATGACATTCTTGAAAATATGCTGAAGATAATAAATTAGTGACTTGCTTCCAATTAAATTCCGTAGCTCCTAATTTCGTCAGTTTATTTCCAAATCCTGTATTGTCAGTAAAATATTTTTCATTAGCACCTAACAGTTTTTTAATGGATTCTTCACCCACATAATCTTTATCAGATAAAAATGTGAAATCTACAATAGAATCTCTTACTTTTATTAAATTTCCATGCTTTGTAGCTACAAATGGTATTGTTTCTAAAGCCTTATCCATAGCTTCATTGAACGCTTTACCCAAGGAATCATTTTTTATTTTATTTGGAAGTAAATTGTAGGCTTGAAATTGATACTCCGATTGAGCTAGTTCTGCTATCCATTCAAATAATTTAGTTCCTATTTGTTTAAATAACCATTGATTCCATATAGAGTCAATATGAAGAGATTCTCTATTTGCTGTAGTTAAAAAATTAGCATTCACTAGAACGGGAAAATTGTAGTTTGTCTCTTCTGTAGGTAAATAAGAGTATAAGAGCTTTTCTGTACCACTGAGTGTGACTATTGAGCGGTCTTTTATTTGCGCACATAGGGTCAAATCAATTTGAGTCGCACTTTTAAATTTATCGGGAATATTCTGATCATTAGCTAAATCCTGCTTTATGCCGTCAGGAATTGTAATTTCAAAATTTCTTGATAACCAACTTGATTGAGATGAATTATTGCTCCCTAAACTTATCTTGCCACTTTCTTTTCTATCTATGGAGATGGTTGTAGTTTGCCCTGTATCAAAAAATATATGAGAAATATTTTTGAGGAAAAGATACATATTGGTTTTTTGAGATAATTCTTTTATGGATTCTAATATTTCATGATAGTTTTGCAATTCAATGATTGTTGCAACATTTGCTTTTGTACTACCTAGGTAATCACTAACTTCCTTATTAATTTCTTCTTGGAGCATATATATTGGAATAATCTGCCAAGGATATTGAAACTTTCGATCATTTTCTTGTTCCCAATTATCTTTATCAATATCCTCCCATATCCAATCATATTCATATGAAGCATCAAACCTAAAATATTCATTATTGGTAAAAATAATTACTTTTTGTGATTGACCAAAAACAGATTTAAAACCTATTCCCTTATAACCAGTCTTTGCAATATCAGATTTCTTAGTTCCATTGTTGATATTGCAAATACCTTGGACATCCCTGTCATTAAAAGGTTTACCTGAATGAGCAACGATTAAATGGTTCTCTATAATTTTTATCCATACTTGGACAGATTGCCCTTTAATAGTTGAGTCATCGGCATTTTGTAACAACTCATATATAAATCTTTTAGAATCAGCATATAGATCTTTTGACAGAGCATCTAAGGAGTCTGCTTGATTTACCGCCTGATCAGGATTGTTATAAACTGAATTATTTCTATATAATTCTTCAATTTTTTTCTGCAAACTCACTATTCTATCCTCAAAACTTGGTTTTATATTTTCTATACCTTTGTCATAAATAATCCATTATATATCTATAGTTTAGGCTTAATGCCTTACAACAATCCAATATTCTCAGCAATCTTATCCTTAATCATCGCATTTGTAGCCTTTAAAACTGCATATTTACCACTCGATAACTCTTCCAATCGGCTTTTAATAACTGCAATCATAGAATCTATAATTGCTTCGCTTTTCTTCACATCTAAGCCTGAGTTTTTAGCCAATTTAATTAGGTGTTCACGTTTGATTTTAAAGGCTTCACCTTCTACATCCATTTGGTGATAGCCATTCAGCCCAGGATTATAAGTTAAATCATAAGCAGGTGATAATGCCCACTCACCATTTTGATTCATCAGGTATGAAAAGTTTTTTGTATGATCATCACGATTATTCATGCATACATTGAAAATACAATATTTGAATGCCTTTTCAACTTCCTGCTCGTTTCTCGTCATGAATCTCGTCATACGCAAATAGATGCCATAACTACAATTAGGAATGCGAAAATTAGCGTGTAATGCACCTGCTAAGCTGTGCATTGGAATCCGTGTACCATTTGAGCGATCAAAACGTTTCATACCAATGGCTGAGGTCTTATCATTCACATGAAAGACCTTTGATTCAGGCACAGGCAAGCCACATAATTCAGCCGTATCTAGGTAGAACTTCTCTATCTCGCAGACTTCAATATCTTCATCCTGTGCATTAAACTTCACTAACCATGGTTCGCCACCATCAATCGGCTGATTGCTCATCTGTTCAGTTTCAGGATTGTAATAGACTTGTGATTTAGGCCTTGCACCTTGTGGTGATCCACCGATTACGACCAATGTTTCTAGCACATCAACATCTTGGCCAATCTGCACCGCAGCCATTTGTTCTGCAATATCAGCTAAACTCATTTCCTGAACTTCCATAATCACATCAGAGCTTGGACGATACGTAAATGCACCCATTGTTTGATCACCTAAGCATGCTAGGCGCTCTAATGGATTAATTTGATCAGGATTTTTACCGAATTCTTTTTTGAAAAAGCGATCCATCAGCAATAAACCCCAACCATCAGGCAAACTATCCGCAAATAATCCTGGCAATTGAAATTGAAAAGCTGGAAAATCTGTAAATGCTTCAGCTTGTAATGGTAAGCAATTCGGTGAAAATTCTATATTGCGCTTTAATGCTTCTTTGGAATATTCAAACATGGTTTGTCGGCCATTGGATACCAAATCACCCAAGTGCCAATCCTCACCCCAACCATTGTAATAAACACTAATTTTATATAAATTTTGCATAGTTTATTTCCTTGGCTTTGAAGCTCTTTGGCGTGGCTCAGGATTATTCATCTCTTCAAATTCTTGAATAGAGATACTTTTCTTAACCAGAATATCTGCTAAATCATTCACAAAACCGAGGGCTGTCAATACACGAATGAATACACTCAAGCTTGATCCTTCACCTTTTTCCAAGCGTTGAAGTGTAGCAACACCAACACCTGCTCTTTTGGCCAAATCAACCTGAGTAATATTTTTTTGTATTCTCTGCTGAGCTATTCTTTTACCAAGCTCCTCGGAAATTTCTGATTCTGTTGCAAAATCGAAACGCATATTAATAACCATATAATCAATCATTATTGATATATTATATGTTTTTTATACAAATAAAGCATCATATAAGATGCTTTATTATTACAGATAAATACTTCTAATAAGATTAAAAACTATTTGCTATCCCTTTAAACTTCTCAATAAATGCAGAAATCTTTTGGAAAACACTTTGTTTCTTCGTTAAGTATTGTGGATTCAATGGGCTCATTTTAGGTAAAGCTTCATTCAATTCTGTGCCATTCTCACTCGCATATTCACGTTTCAATGACGTCGCAATATAGCGTTTAGCTGCTTCTTTATTCAAACCTTCAGAATCAATTAACTCCTCAGCCTCTCGCTTTAATTCAGATTGAGCATATTTAAAGAAAGTATCAATAATACTCGCCTTATCAGGAATTTTATCCATATCTGTTTCATTGATGAAATCAACAATTAAGCTTTCTTTTGCTCGATTACCAAGGCTTGCACGAATTAAACGACGAACTTCTTCTACCAACTCTGCTTTGGTCTTCGTTTTTTTATTGTGTTCAAAAATAAGCTCTAAAATATAATCCAAGTTAATTTCTTGAGATTTTAAGAGATCCACTTCAAAGACAACTTCATCCCAATCCTCTTTAACCTCGCCTTGCTCATTGCCTGCTTTTTCACGGCGAATCCAATCACGAATATCATTATAAGTTGAGCGGTAATCTTGCACTTCTCGTTCTGATGGTGCTGTAATGGCCTGCATTTTTTCAATATCTTCATCAGATAAATAATGCTGCTCTTTAAACTCAGCAACAGCTGCTTCATCTGTAATATCTAAATCCTGTAATGCTTGTAGGCTTGCGTATTCATCATAGTTCTGAAGAATATTATCCACTCGTAAATATTCACCAAATAACTTCGCAAAGTCCTTTTTATCCTTCTCTGTCACAATATCATCAGGATTTGGAAAACGTGATTGTAATTCTTCAACCACATCCAAATAGCCTCGGCAAGCTTTCCCTGTGACAGTATCGGTATAGCCTTCCATGTATTCTTTATAGCTTTTTTCCAAGACAACATTTTTGGTATTTTTATCACCAAACAATGTAATTGCATCTACTGTAGCTTGCTCCAAATCCCTAAAAGTTACGATATTACCGAAAGTTTTAGTTGCATCATAAATACGATTTGTACGTGAATAAGCTTGGATTAGGCCATGATAACGCAAGTTTTTATCAACAAATAACGTATTCAAGCTTGGTGCATCAAAGCCTGTTAAAAACATACCAACCACAATCAACAAATCAACTTCTTGGCTCTTAACTTTTAATGCCAAATCACGGTAATAGTTCTGAAATTCTTTACTCTCAACACTATAATTCGTTTTAAACGTACGATTATAATCATCAATGGCCATCATTAAGAATTCTTTACTACTAGAATCCATTGCTGTTGGTTCAAAAGTTTCATCAGGAATATCACCCTGTGCATCTTGCTCTTCATTGGCTGCAAATGAGAAGATTGTTGCAATTTTTAACGGTCGTTCTATATCTTTTTGAAGCTCTCTCAACGATTCATAATACAATTTAGCAGCTTCCACACTACTGACCGCAAACATAGCATTAAAACCTTTGCCATTCGCTTTTAAACGATGTGTTTTCTGTTTAAAGTTATTCAGAATATACTGTGATATCTCTTTAATCCGCTCAGGGTGAAGCAATGCTCGCTTATTCTCAGCAGCGCTCAGCTTCTTCTCATCTTGTTCTTGTTCCAATAATTTAAACTGTGGGCGCACATCATTATAATCCACTTTAAACTTCAAAACTTTTTCATCACGAATAGCATCCGTAATCACATAAGAATGAAGCTCACGACCAAATACACTTGCCGTTGTTTCAGCCCCCAATGCATTTTGTGGAAAAATTGGTGTACCTGTGAAACCAAATTGATAATATTTTTTGAATTTCTTTTGAAGATTTTTCTGAGCTTCACCAAACTGAGAGCGGTGTGCTTCATCAAAGATAAACACTACTTGCTTATCATAAATATCAAGTTCTTCATCACCTTTCATCAAGTTATTAAGCTTTTGAATTGTTGTAACAATAATCTTATTATCATCTTTCTCAATATTGCGTTTTAACCCAGCCGTATTATTTGATCCATTCACACTATCAGGTGAAAAACGCTGATATTCCTTCATGGTCTGATAATCGAGGTCTTTACGATCCACCACAAAGAATACTTTATCGATAAAGTCTAGCTCTGTTGCTAATCGTGCAGCTTTAAAACTTGTCAGTGTTTTACCTGAACCCGTTGTATGCCAGATATAACCACCACTTTCTGTTTTGCTCCAATTCTTAGCATTATGAGCACCATTAATCTTCCATAAAATACGCTCTGTGGCTGCAATTTGGTAAGGGCGCATGATGAGTAATGTATCACTGACATCAAAGACAGAATAATTAATAATAAGATTCAACAATGTCTTAGATTGAAAGAATGTCGCTGTAAAATCTTTCAGATCTTTAATTAAACTATTATCAGCCTTTGCCCAGTTCATCGTAAAGTCAAAGCTGTGTTTATCTCGCTTCGTTGTATTAGAAAAATAACGAGTATCTGTACCATTAGAAATCACAAAAATCTGCAGATACTTAAAGAGCGAGTTATCAGCATTAAAACTTTCTTTAGTATAACGATGCACTTGGTTAAAGGCTTCACGAATAGCAACACCACGCTTTTTCAGTTCCACTTGAACCAATGGTAAACCATTTACCAATATCGTCACATCATAGCGGTTAGCATGAGTGCCTTTTTGTTCAAACTGCTTAATCACTTGCACACTGTTACGAGTGATATTTTTCTTATCCAATAAATAGATATTTTGAATACGGCCATCATCAAAAACAAAATCATGAATATGGTTATTATGAATTTTTCTTGCTTTATCTGTGCTGTTTTCACTGGGTTTATCTAAATATTCAACTAAAAACCGTTGCCATTCAGCATCTTTAAACTCTACTTTATTCAGGCGTTGAAGTTGATTCCTCAAGTTCTCCATCAATTGATCATGGCTTGTTAAATTAGCTAGATATTCATAACCTTGATTCTGTAAATCCTGAATCAATTCACGCTCTAATTCCGATTCCGTTTGATAATTAGCACCCGCTTGGTCAATCTTGGTATATTTTTCCAAGATAATAAAATTATTCGATTCTGCAATGGTTTTTGTTTCGGTCATTAAATTATTCCCCTTGCCAAAAATGATAGTTCTGCACCAAATGATCTAATAAAAATTTAACTATATTTTTTTCAGGATCTGATGGTTCTACAACTGTTTCTGTAGATAATGTAGAGTGGCTAGTAAATTGAATAATACGATTAAGATAAGGTGTTTTATCATCTGGCAACAAATCAGACCATTTTTGATAACCTAAAAAACTAGCAGTTTTTTCATATAAATTACGTAATAGCATAAAATGATATTTCTCAATAGCCTCATCCACAATAGCTTCTTCAATTACTCTTTTAAGATAAAGATGATAAGAAAAACTTGTATTGGAATCACCTTTTTTCTCCTCTAGTTCAAATAAGCCACTTTCTTGCTTTCTTAAGACATATCCTGTTTTAGTTTTTAATTCATTGAAAACGATATTATAAAAAAGTGGGTTATGTGTCGTAATAATGAACTTAAGATCAGACTTACTTTTCGTAATTAGACCTGCTAAATCAACCGCTAATTGAATTAGATGATTATCATCTAAAGAGCTGACTGGATCATCAATAAAAATATATTCTAATTGATCAAATTGGTTTGTTTCACGCTCACTCGGATCAACAATATTCAGCATTTCAATTACAGAATCTAATAAGCTATAGAATATAGACCAAATAAAATTACTTTCCTCTCCTTTAGAAATTTTTATTTTTTTCTCCACAAATTCATCACTCATCGTAAAATCATCTGACATCATAGGATTATTTCCACTATTAAAAGTAAAAGTAATTTCTGAAAAACTCTCATCGAACAACGGTATTAACTTATTACTAGTATAATGTTGGAAATTACGAATTGTACTTTGATCTTGCCCCTGCTCTTTAAGTGCCCAATAGGTAAAAGAATTAGGTTGAA
>JBEBSR010000048.1:0-19866 GCA_040394195.1 Wohlfahrtiimonas larvae
ACTAAAGGTAACTACGCTTTAGCGGGTACTATGCGTTCATTGGTTAACAATATGTTAATTGGTGTTTCTGCAGGTTTCGAAAAGAAATTACTTTTGGTTGGCGTTGGTTATCGTGCGCAAGCTCAAGGTTCTGCATTGAATCTTACATTAGGTTTTTCTCACCCAGTCGTTCATGCAATGCCTGAAGGTGTAACTTGTGAAACTCCTTCACAAACTGAAATTATCATCCGTGGTGTTGATAAACAAGCAGTTGGCGAAGTGGCAGCAAAAGTACGTGCTTATAGACCACCAGAGCCATATAAAGGTAAAGGTGTACGTTATGCTGATGAAGTTGTTTCATTGAAAGAAGTTAAGAAAAAGTAGGTGATTATGAACGTAAAAAAAGAAGCTAGACTACGTCGTAGTCGTAAGGCTAGAGCAAAAATTAGAGAAATCGGTGCGACACGTTTGACTATTTTCAGAACGCCTCGTCATATCTATGCTCAAGTAATTTCTCCATGCGGCAAAACTATTTTGGCAGCAGCATCAACTTTAGATAAAGAAGTTCGTGCTCAAATCCAAAACGGTGGAAATGTGGATGCGGCTACAGTAGTTGGTAAAGTAGTTGCAGAACGTGCATTGAAAGCAAACATTACATCTGTTGCTTTTGATCGTGCAGGTTTCCAATACCACGGACGCATTAAAGCATTGGCAGATTCAGCTCGCGAAGCTGGCTTACAATTCTAATAGGGATTTGATATGGCAAAGAAATCAGAAAATACAAATGTTGCAGCACAAGCAGATGCTTTTCAAGAAAAGCTTGTTGCAGTAAATCGTGTATCTAAAACAGTTAAAGGTGGTCGTCAATTCGCATTTGCTGCTTTGACAGTAGTAGGTGATGGTAATGGTCGCGTAGGTTTTGGATACGGTAAAGCTAAAGAAGTTCCTTTAGCAATCCAAAAGTCAGTAGAGCAAGCTCGTAAAAGCATCAAAGAAGTTGCTTTAACAAACGGTACATTGCAATATCCAGTAACTGGTGTTCATGGTGCAGCGCGTGTTTACATGCAACCTGCATCAGAAGGTACTGGCGTTATCGCTGGTGGTGCAATGCGTGCTGTATTTGAAGTTGCTGGTGTTAAAGATGTTTTGGCTAAATGCCAAAATTCACGTAATCCTATCAACGTTGTTCGCGCAACTATCGAAGGATTATGCTCGATGCAATCACCTGAAGATATCGCTGCTAAGCGTGGTCTTTCAGTTGAAGACATTAAGGAGTAATTCATGAGTACTATTACTGTTACTTTGGTTAAAAGTACCAATGGTCGTCTACAATCACATAAAGATTGTGTGCGTGGTTTAGGATTAAGAAAAATTAATCATACTGTTGAAGTTCAAGATACGCCAGAAAACAGAGGGATGATTAATAAAGTGTCCTATTTATTGAAAGTTTCTGAGAAATAGGTGAAATAATGCATTTAAACACTTTAACTAGTACAGAAGGCAGCCGTAAAGCTAAGAAGCGTCTTGGACGTGGTATTGGTTCAGGCTTAGGTAAAACAGCTGGTCGTGGTCACAAAGGTCAGCATTCACGCTCGGGTGGCTACCATAAAGTTGGTTTTGAAGGCGGTCAGATGCCTTTACAACGTCGTCTTCCAAAAGTTGGCTTCGTTTCTCAAATCTCATTGAAAACTGCTGAAGTTCCTTTGTCTGCATTGGCAAAAGTACAAGGTACTGAGATTGACTTGATCGCGTTGAAATCATCAAACGTAATCGCTGGTAAATTTGAAAGAGCTAAAATCGTTCTTTCAGGTACAATTGACCGTGCGGTAACTATTAATGGTTTAGCGGTTACAAAAGGTGCTAAGGAAGCTATCTTGGCGGCAGGTGGAACAATCAACGAGTAAAGATATAGTATGAAAAATAATCAACTTCCTCAGCTTGGCAATTTATCAGAATTAAAATCTCGTTTTTTATTTTTGATGTTGGCTTTGATTGTGTACCGTTTAGGTGTACATATCACAGTCCCTGGGATCAATGTTCCATTATTGATGGATCAAATGACACAACCAGGTGAAGGCCAAGGTTTAAGTGCGATGATGAACCTGTTTTCAGGCGGCGCATTTGAAAGGATGTCGATTTTTATGCTAGGGGTTATGCCATACATCACAGCATCTATTGTTATTCAGATGTTGAGTGTGGTATACCCACCACTTGAACAAATTAAAAAAGAAGGCCAAGCAGGGCGTCGTAAGATAACGCAATATACGCGATATCTCACTATTGTTTTTGCTGCAGCGCAAGGTACGGCATATGCATTTGGTATCGTTAATGGCTCATTAGGATTTAACGCTAATATCGTTATGATTCCTGCTTTTAACTTTGTCTTATTGGCTGTAATTACTTGGATTACAGGTACGATTTTCTTAATGTGGTTGGGTGAACAAATCTCTGAAAGAGGCGTAGGTAATGGTATCTCTATGATTATCTTTGCTAGCATCTTGATGGGTATGCCAACAGGTGTGAGTGCATTATTTGATACTGCACGTACTGAAGGCACAACGCTCGCTTATTTGAAAGTTGTGTTTGTAATTTTATTTGTTATGGCGATTGTGTTGTTGGTTGTATTTATTGAACGTGGCCAACGCCGTATTACGATCAATTATGCAAGAAAACAACAAGGGCGCCAAATGTCAATTGGTGGGCAAACAACGCATCTTCCATTGAAATTAAACATGGCAGGTGTTATTCCAGCAATTTTCGGCTCGGCATTCTTGTCTTTCGTTTACACAATTTCAGCAGCACTGGCTAAGATTGAAGTACAGGTTGTTGATGGTCCTATGTCTGGTTTACAAAAGTTCTCATTTTTTGCAGGTCAATTCTTCCAAAAAATCGGCAACTATGGTGTTAAGTATTTCACACCAGGTCAACCAGCTTATATGATTTTATTTGCTGCTTTAATTATTTTCTTCTGCTTCTTTTATACTGCAATTCAGTTTAATTCAAAAGAAACAGCCGAAAATTTAAAGCGTTCTGGTGGTTTCATTCCAGGCATTCGCCCAGGGATTCAAACTTCTCAGTTTTTTGATAAAGTATTAACTAGAATTACACTTTGGGGTGCGTTGTATATTACAGCGATCTGTTTATTACCAGATATGCTCGGCGCAATTTTTAACTTCCCAAGTTATTTCGGTGGTACTTCTATTCTGATTGCGGTTGTAGTTGTCATGGACTTAATTGCTCAAGTTCAAGCTCAGTTGGTGTCTCAACAATATTCATCTTTGATGAAAAAAGCCAATATTAGCAATGCTTTAAATGGCAAACCGCCATCAATCTAAAATATTCTCGATTAGGAGTTTTTATGAAAGTTAGAGCATCAGTAAAAAGAATTTGCAGAAAATGCAAAATCATTAAACGCCATGGTGTTATTAGAGTTATCTGTGAAGATGGACGTCATAAGCAACGTCAAGGATAATTAAATTTGTGGAATTCTGAAAAACAGTATAGAATTCCACCCCTTGGTCATAAAACAAAAAATTTCGGAGTTTCATAACATATGGCACGTATAGCAGGTGTAAACTTACCGCTCAAAAAACATGTTATTATTGCTTTGCAGTCCATTTATGGCATCGGTGCCACACGCGCAAAAGCAATTTGTCAAAATGCACAGGTTGATCCAACAACTAAAGTTAATGAGTTGACTGAAGATCAAGTTGAAGCACTACGTGCGCAGGTAGCGCAATTCGTAGTAGAGGGTGACCTTCGTCGTGAAGTGTCAATGAGTATTAAAAGACTAATGGATCTTGGTTGTTACCGTGGTATCAGACATCGTCGTGGTTTACCTGTACGCGGACAACGCACCAAAACGAATGCTCGCACTCGTAAAGGCCCAAGACGTTTAGTTAAGAAATAAAAATTTATAGGAATTAGTGATGGCAAAACCTTCAGTAAAAACACGTAAGCGTGTTAGAAGAACTGTTGTAGACGGTGTCGCACACATACATGCATCGTTCAATAATACAATCGTAACTATTACAGATCGTCAAGGTAACGCGTTATCTTGGGCTACATCTGGTGGTTCTGGTTTTCGTGGCTCTAGAAAATCTACTCCTTTCGCAGCACAGATTGCAGCTGAAAGAGCGGGTACTACAGCTAAAGAGTATGGTTTGAAGAATCTTGACGTTGAAGTTAATGGTCCAGGCCCAGGTCGTGAATCTGCGGTACGTGCATTGAATGCTTTAGGGTACAAAATCACATCTATCGTTGACGTAACACCAATTCCTCATAATGGTTGTCGTCCACCTAAGAAACGTAGAGTATAATTGGAGTATTAAATGGCACGTTATATCGGACCTAAATGTAAATTAGAAAGAAGAGAAGGTACAGATCTTTTCTTAAAATCACCTGCACGTCCTTTTGAATCAAAAACTAAACTTCATGATAAAGCACCTGGCCAGCATGGCGCTCGTCCTAAGAAGTTGTCAGTGTATGGTGAGCAGCTTCGTGAGAAGCAAAAATTACGTCGCATCTATGGTGTATTAGAGAAGCAATTCAGAGCTTACTATGCAGAAGCTGCACGTCGTAAAGGTTCTACAGGTGAAAACTTGTTGCAAATCTTGGAATGCCGTTTAGATAACGTAGTTTATCGTATGGGTTTTGCAGTAACTCGTGCAGAAGCTAGACAATTAGTTTCTCATAGAGCGGTATTGGTGAATGGTAAATCAGTTAACATTCCTTCATACCAGTTGAAAGCAGAAGATGTTATCTCTTTAACAGAAAAAGCAAAACAGCAAACGCGTATTAAATACGCAATGCAATTGGCTGAGAGCAACGGTTTTGTTGATTGGTTAGCTATCGAACCTTCTAAAATGGAAGGTACATACAAGCGTATCCCTGATCGTAGCGACTTACCAGCAGACATTAATGAATCACTAGTAGTTGAATTGTATTCTAAGTAATATTATTGATTAACGTTAATATCTAGGTGAATATTTATTATGGCTGTACATGAATTATTAACGCCAAAGATTGTTGATATAAAAACAATTAGTCCTACACGTTCTGAGGTCTCGCTTGAGCCTTTAGAGCGTGGCTTTGGCCATACTCTAGGTAATGCTTTACGTCGTATTCTTTTGTCTTCAATGCCTGGTGCGGCAATCACTGAATGTGAGATTGAAGGCGTTCAAAAAGAGTACACAGCAGTACCTGGAATGTATGAAGACGTAATAGATCTTCTTTTGAATCTTAAAGGAATTTCTTTATCACTTCACGATGCTGATGAAGCATACTTAACGCTAGAGAAATCTGGCGAAGGTCCTGTGACGGCTAAAGATTTAGTGGTTCCTCATAATGTGGAAATTTTTAACCCAGATTATGTAATCGCTAATTTGACAGCTCAAGGCTCTTTGAAGCTTCGCTTAAAAGTTGAAAGTGGTCGTGGTTATCAACCAGTAGGTGCGCGCGAATTAGCAACAGACGCGACACAGAAAATTGGCAACTTCAAGATCGATGCATCTTTTAGCCCAGTGAGAACTGTTAGCTACAAAGTAGACACTGCTCGTGTTGAACAAAGAACAAACTTAGATCGCTTGGTTATTAATCTTGAAACCAATGGTAGTTTAGATCCAGAGAAAGCAATTCGTGCTGCAGCAACAATTTTGCATGAACAATTAGCAGTATTTGTTGATCTGAAATCAAAACCTGATGTAGTAGAAGAGAAAGAAGAGCCAGTGTGCGAAATCGATCCGATCTTATTACGTTCAGTGGATGATCTTGAGTTAACTGTGCGTTCAGCAAACTGTTTAAAAGCAGAAAGCTTGTACTATATTGGTGAGTTAATCCAAAAGACTGAAGTTGAGTTGTTAAAAACTCCAAACTTGGGTAAGAAATCTTTGACTGAAATTAAAGACGTTCTTGCACAACATGGTTTATCTTTGGGTACTAAATTGGATAACTGGCCACCTTTACACTTAGATGTAAGCAAGCCGCCAGCATAATTAAGTTACAAATTTTTAAGGAATTATTCTAATGCGTCATCGTAAATCAGGTCGTGCCTTTAGTCGCACATCAGCGCATAGAAAAGCAATGTTCAAGAACATGGCTGTTTCTATGATTGAGCATGAATTAATTAAAACAACAGTACCAAAAGCTAAAGAATTAAGATCAGTTGTTGAGCCTTTAATTACTTTGGCAAAAGTTGACTCAGTTGCTAACCGTCGTTTAGCATTCGCACGTTTGCGTTCAGAAGCAGCAGTTGCAAAATTGTTCACTGAAATCGCACCGCGTATGCAACAGCGTCCAGGTGGTTACTTAAGAATTCTTAAGTGTGGCAACCGTGCAGGTGATAACGCACCAATGGCTTATGTAGAGCTAGTTGATCGCGCAACAACACCAGCAGATAAAGCTGAGTAATTGTTTTAAAATTGATAGAATAGGCCGGTTCATCCGGCCTTTTTATTATTTGGTGAAATATGTATTTTACACATCTAAATCTCTCTTCATTACCATCACATTTTGATGGTCGTGCAATCACTATTGGTTCATTTGATGGCATTCACATTGGACATCAGAAAATTCTTTCAGAATTGAATCAATACGCCAAAGCTCATAACTTACAACGTACACTTGTAACGTTTAGTCCACTTCCTCCTGAATATTTTAAAAAAGGCATATCACATCGCTTAATGTCATTAAGGGATAAGGCAGAGTTTTTGAAGAAAAGTGATTTAGTGGATGAAATTATATTAATCCCATTCTCTAAAGCGATGGCAACCATCACTGCAGACAGCTTCTTAGATGATATTTTAATTGATCATTTACAAATGAAAGCGCTGTTTGTTGGCAAGGATTTTAAATTCGGTCATAAAGCTCAAGGGAATATTGAATTTTTAGCAGAAGCATTAAAAGATCGATACCACTTTTCTGCCATTGATGACTTAACACGCAATGATATTCGCGTGTCATCCACAAAAATTCGTGAATATTTAGCAGATAGCAATTTGCCAGCAGCCAAAGAGTTCTTAGGCCGCGATTATAGTTTGATTGGTAAAGTAGTGCCTGGTAACCAACTAGCACGCACTTGGGGCATGCCAACGATTAATATTCATTTGCAGCACGATTTTCCACTGATTGGCATTTATAATGCTACAGCTGAAAATTTATGCACAGGTAAAAAATATACAGGTGCTGCAAGTATTGGCTTCCGCCCAACGATTGGTGGGAGCAGCGTTGTTCTTGAAGTTCATCTTCATGACACCAATGAAGATCTATATGCTCAATTCTTCAAAGTTTCTTTTATTAATAAAATGAGAGACGAAATAAAGTTCGATACACTCGAGGATTTGCGAAAGCAAATTGAGCATGATATAACGGACTCTTATTCGTTTTTTAAAGACTATTCAGAATAGGTACAGACTGTGAGTAAAGATAAATCTCAAGACAATGGTAATCATACATATAAGGATTCGCTGAATCTTCCAACAACTAATTTTGATATGCGTGCAAACTTGCCGACTAAAGAGCCAAAGTTTGTTGAGTTTTGGGAATCTATTGATTTATATGCAAAACAAAGAAAACAATTCGCAGGTAAACCAAAATTCGTATTGCATGATGGCCCTCCATATGCAAATGGCGCATTGCACTTAGGTCACTTTGTGAATAAAACTTTGAAAGACATCATTGTAAAATCTCATAGTCAAATGGGTTATGATTCTCCTTATGTTCCTGGTTGGGATTGCCATGGCTTGCCAATTGAATTAGTGGTTGAGCGTAAATTTGGTAAAGTTGGCCCAGAGATGACAGCAGAACAGTTCCGCCAGAAATGTGCTGATTTCGCTGCAACACAAGTTGATTTACAACGCGATGAATTCAAACGCTTTGGTATCTTAGGTGATTTTGATCGTCCATATTTAACATACGATAAAAAAACAGAAGCAAATACAGTTCGTGCATTGGCTAAAATCTATGAAAATGGTCATATGGAACGCGGTTCTCGTCCTGTTAACTGGTGTTTGGATTGCGGTTCATCTTTGGCTGAAGCTGAAGTTGAATATGCTGATAAGAAATCACCAAGCATTGATGTTAAATTCTCTGTCGTAGATTTAGCAGCATTTAATGCTGTAACAAATGCAAATGTGGCTGCACCTTTATCTGTAGTGATTTGGACAACAACACCTTGGACATTACCAGCAAACGAAGCTGTATCTGTACATCCTGAATATGATTACTCAGTGGTTGAATTTAATAGTGAACAATTAGTTGTTGCAACTGAATTAGTTGAAGGCTTAGCAAAACGTTGGAAAGGTGATATCACTGTAAAAGCAACGTTCAAAGGTAAAGTTTTAGAAAACTTAATGTTGAACCATCCTTTCTATGACAAGCAAGTACCAGTAATTTTAGGTGAGCATGTCACATTAGAAGGTGGTACAGGTTGTGTTCATACAGCACCATCACACGGTGATGATGACTATAAAGTTGGTTTGCAATATAACTTGCCAATGGTGAATTATGTATTGGGTAATGGTGATTACTCATCAGAAGTGCCTTTGTTCGCTGGTCAGAACATTACAACTGTAGAAAGTAATATCATCGAAACTTTGAAAGAGAAGAATACATTAGTGTTCTTGTCTAAGATTGACCATAGCTATCCACATTGCTGGAGACACAAAACGCCAACGATCTATCGTGCAACAGCACAATGGTTCATCAGTATGGATAATAAACATCTTCGCCAAGATATTTTGAAAGCGATTGATGGTGTTAAATTCACGCCAAGCTGGGGTCAAGCACGCTTATATGGCATGATCGAAGGTCGTGGTGATTGGTGTATTTCTCGTCAACGTTATTGGGGTAATCCAATTCCTTTATTCTTGCATAAAGAAACAGGCGAATTGCATCCTAATACAGCTGAATTGATGTTGAAAGTTGCTGATCAAATCGAAGCAAAAGGCTTAACAGGCTGGTTTGAAGCTGATATCACAAAATTTTTGAATGCAGAGGATTCTGCAAACTATGAAAAGAATAAAGACATCTTAGATGTTTGGTTCGATTCAGGCACAACGCATTACACAGTATTGCGCCAACGCGAAGAATTAACATATCCTGCAGACTTATATCTAGAAGGTTCAGATCAGCATCGTGGTTGGTTTAACTCTTCAATTTGTACATCTGTAGCTATGGATGGCATTGCACCATACAAGCAATTGTTAACGCATGGTTTCACAGTGGATTCTCAAGGCCGCAAAATGTCTAAATCATTAGGCAATGGTATCGAGCCACAAGATGTGATGGATAAAATGGGTGCGGACGTTTTACGTTTGTGGGTTTCTTCAACAGATTACCGTGGTGAAATCCCTGTATCTGATGAAATCTTAAAACGTACATCTGAAACATACCGTCGTATTCGTAATACAGTACGTTTCTTGTTGGCGAATACTGGCGAATTTGATTTCAAAAAAGATGCAGTACCTATGGATGAATTATTGCCATTGGATCGTTGGGTGATTGATCGTGCACATCAGTTACAGCAAGAAATCTCTGAGCATTATGTAGACTTCTCTTTCCATAACATCTATCAGAAATTACAAAGCTTCTGTTCAATCGATTTGGGCAGTTTCTACTTAGATATCACGAAAGATCGTCAATATACTTGTGCAAAAGATTCACGTGCGCGTCGTTCATGTCAAACTGCATTGCATCATGTATTGGAAGCATTGGTTCGTTGGATGGCGCCAATCTTATCATTCACAGCAGAAGAAACATGGCAGAACATGCGTGAGAAAGATTCAGATCGTTTAGAGTCTATCTTCTTGGCAGAATTCTATACCGGTTTAGTACCTTTAGAAAATACGAAATTTGACCGTCCTTTCTGGGATATGTTGTTGAATGTTCGTTCAGAAGTTTCTAAAGAGATTGAAAAGCATCGTGCAAATGGTGAAATTGGATCTTCATTGCAATCAAATGCAACGATCTACTGTTCACAAGGTATTTTCGATAAGTTAGCAATGTTAGAAGATGAATTACGCTTTGTATTGTTAACATCTTATGCAACAGTAAAACCTTTAGCAGATAAAGCTGAAGATTTAGCTGTATTTGATTTAGAAGGTGAACAATTTGCCGTTGAAATCGAAGTGAACAACCATAAGAAATGTGTGCGTTGTTGGCATTATCGTGAAGATGTAGGTACACATGCAGGTCACGAAGATTTATGTGATCGTTGTATTACTAACTTGACGCCAGAAGGCGAGAATCGTCAATATGCCTAATTCTTCCTTACAGACAAAGAAGATTACGATCTTCTTTGTTTTGGCTTTGATCGGCGTTGTGATTGATCAAGGTTCGAAATGGTGGTTTAACTCAACTTTAGAGCTTTATGGAGCAGGAATCACAGTGATTCCTGATTTCCTATCATGGCGTTTGGCTTATAACTATGGTGCTGCATTTAGTTTTCTAGCTGATCATGCAGGTTGGCAACGTTGGTTCTTTATCATCATTGCGATTATCGCAGCAATTGTGATTGCTGTTCTGATCATTCGACGTAAAGCACATGAGCGTATTTTGCCTTATGGTCTGGCGCTCATTATGTCAGGTGCGATTGGTAATGTGATTGACCGCATTTGGCATGGTTATGTGATCGATTTTATCAGCACACAATTTGGCACATATTATTTCCCAATTTTTAACTTCGCTGACATCTGTGTTTCAATTGGCGCAGGCTTAGTCATTTTGTCATCTTTTGTTGAGCGTTCGCATCATGAGTAAAAAGATTTATCTAGCCAATCCTCGCGGTTTTTGCGCGGGGGTTGATCGTGCAATTGGTATTGTAGAAAAAGCATTGGAGCAATTTGGTGCACCGATCTATGTTCGTAATGAAGTGGTTCACAATAAGTTTGTTGTGGATGGCTTGCGCGAACGTGGTGCTATTTTTGTGAAAGAGTTGCATGAAGTGCCAGATGATTCAATTGTGATTTTCTCTGCGCATGGTGTTTCTAAAGCTGTTCAGAATGAAGCAAAAGAACGTGGTTTGAAAGTATTTGATGCAACATGCCCATTAGTGACAAAAGTGCATATGGAAGTGAGCCGTGATGCTCGTAATGCGCGTGATACGATTTTGATAGGCCATGCTGGGCATCCTGAAGTTGAAGGCACAATGGGGCAATTTGATGCATCTTTTGGCGGTAAAATTAATCTTGTAGAAGATATGAAAGATGCCGAAAAGATTAACATTGATAACCAAGAAAATAATATTTATGTCACACAAACGACACTATCATTGGATGATACAAAAGAGATCATTGGTAAATTACGTGATCGTTTCCCTGTGATTTCAGCGCCAAAAAAAGATGATATCTGTTACGCAACACAAAATCGCCAAGATGCAGTGCGTGAATTATCACAAAAATGCTCATTGATTTTTGTTGTGGGCTCTAAAAATAGTTCAAATTCGAATCGTTTGCGTGAATTGGCTGAAAAAGAAGGCGCAGTTGCTTACTTGATCGATCGTGCGGATGATATTGATGTTTCAGTATTGAAAGATCATGCAAATATTGGTGTAACAGCAGGTGCTTCAGCACCAGAAATTTTAGTAAAAGAAGTTCTAGAATTACTTGCTAATGAAGGCGCAGTTCTTCAAGAGAATGTTACAGAAAATCCTGAAACAATTGTGTTCCCATTGCCGAAAGAACTTCGCGATTAAGGTTCTTTTAAATGCAAAAATCTATTGCATTGATAGTATGCCTAATAAAATATAAAGCTTGATCCTTTAAATCCTTTCCAGTCATAAGTGGAAAGGATTTAATTTATTCATATAAAAATATAATTATAAAGGAGATGAAATGGGTGAACTAATCGGGGCTATTGTAGGTGGGATTGTAGGCATTCTAAGTATTTTCATTGAAATATTCATGTGGATATTTACCGAAGTTATCATGAGAGTCGGTGAGAAGATCCATTATAAAGTTCAAGGACTCCTTTACGAAAATAGAAAGACACCTGAAGAAATAAAAGGAGCTACATTTTATAATTTTATTTTTGGCATATCATCTATAAGTATTCTTATTGTAATCCTATGGTTATTAATCATATTTTGGCCAAGCTAAGCTCTACTAAACTGATACATTAAATGACACAAAAATTTATAAAATCAAAATAAACCCTAGCATTTGAGCTGGGGTTTATTTTTATGGGTGCTCATGCTAATGTGAAATACAAAGCATAAATATTAATGAGCGGATAAAGATAATAATTTAAATATCAGATATCTTTGTTGTTTCTCCATGTATCTCACAATATCAATATAGAAGAAGATTATGACAGAAAAATTCAGTGAAAAATTCTTAGAAGGTTATACCTGTAAAGGTGATTACATCACGATTGGTGCTGCGAAGTTGGATCAAGATATATTGGCTGATCATTTTGTGAATATTCCATTAAAAACGATTAACCGACATGGTTTGATTGCAGGTGCAACAGGTACAGGGAAAACAAAGACGATTCAAGTTCTATCTGAGCAATTGTCAGCTAAAGGCATTCCTGTATTGATGATGGATATCAAAGGTGACTTCAGTGGCATTGCGGAGAAAGGTGTAGAAAACGATTTCATCAGAGATCGACATGAAAAGATGAATTTACCTTTTAAAGTGGATAGTTTTCCTGTCGAATTGATGTCAATTTCTGAACAAAATGGTGTGAGATTACGTGCAACAGTTACTGAATTTGGTCCAGTTTTATTCAGCAGAATTTTAGATTTAAATGATACGCAAACTGGTATTGTTTCACTCATTTTTAAATATTGTGAAGATCATCAACTACCATTGTTGGATCTGAAAGACTTTAAAAAAGCATTGCAGTATTTAACCAATGAAGGCAAAAGTGAAATTGAAAGTGAATATGGTCGTATTTCTTCCTCATCAACAGGCGCAATCATCCGTAAAATTATCGAATTAGAACAGCAAGGTGCTGATCTGTTTTTCGCAGAACCTGCTTTTGATGTGCGTGATCTAATGCGTGTGGATGAACGAGGATATGGTTATGTGAATATTCTGCGTTTAACGGATATACAAGATAAACCTAAGCTATTCTCAACATTCATGTTGAATTTATTGTCTCAAGTTTATGCCCAAATGCCAGAACAAGGTGATAGCGGCCAACCTGAATTAGTGATCTTCATTGATGAAGCGCATTTGATCTTCAGTGAAGCAAGCAAAACGTTATTGAACCAAATTGAAACTATTGTGAAATTAATCCGTTCAAAAGGCATCGGCATTTATTTCATTACGCAAAACCCTACAGATATTCCAAATGGTGTTCTGGCTCAATTGGGTTTAAAAATACAGCATTCATTGCGTGCATTTACAGAAAAAGATCGTAAAGCGATTAAAACGGCCTCAGAAAACTTTCCTACAACTGAATTCTATACAACCAATGAAATCATCACGTCGATGGGGACAGGTGAAGCATTAGTGACAGCGTTGAATGAAAAAGGCATTCCAACGCCACTTGTTGTTTGTGTGATGCGAGCGCCAGAAAGTCGAATGGATATTTTATCTAAAGAGGAAATTGATGGATTGATGAATCGATCATCCCTTGCCAAAAAATATAATCAAACCATTGATCGCGAAAGTGCTCATGAAATGCTAACAGCTAAATTGGAAAAGCTATCACAACAAACAGAACAATCATCTCAGTCGACAAATAATGAATCAAAGTCATCACCATCGAAAGTTAGTAAATCAGCAGAGAGCACATTCATGAAAAGCATCATTAAACTTATCACTAGTGCTACTTTTATTCGGGGGATTTTCAATCTGCTGAATAAAATACTAGCAGGTAATACTAAAGGGCGACGTAGGTAGATTAAATTAGCCAAAAATCTTTGCCAATAGTTTTGCTAATCCTAACTGATCATTGAGAAATGCTTTGATCACTAAACGATTAGCAAAACTGAGATAGTTAAGATCAATAATTTTCTCATCAATTAGTTTTTTGAAATTACGCTGAGCAACTGGGATTAATTGATCTCTCAATTCTTTACCTTTAGTTTTACGGATAATTTTACTCACGATCATGCGATAAGCATCATTAGCCATTTGTTGTTTAAACAAAGTATCCACTTGTGATGGAATATTATTACCAACAATAAAGTAATCATAAGTATGCTTTAATCGTGTTGTGGCATCATTTAAGTAACGCTCTGCACGCAATCCAGATGTTACGCTTGCTTCATGGCGGCGATAAAAATAGAGCGGTAAATCGATCTTTCCGAAGTAATTAGTTTTTGCATACAATTGTAGAGCATACATATAATCATCTTCATAAAAGATGTCTTCATAAAAGTGAAACTCTTTATAACGATTATAACGATAAAGCTTATTCCAGGCAGGTGAGTCTGGCGATTGAGCATCACGTTTTAAGAATAGTTCTAATGCATTATTGTGCTCGATAACTGCAATGCTTTGAGCATCATATTTTTGATCTTTAATTTCAGATACATTGCCAAATGTGAATTTATTAAAAGCTACAAAATCCAATGTAGATTCTTTCTCAATGGTATTGAAGCAAATTTCCATTGTTTGAGGGTGTAATAAATCATCACCATCCATAAACATGAAGTATTCACAATCACTCACATTTTTAATGCCAACATTACGAGAATGGCAGGGTGAACCATAGTTTTTTTCATTTTGTATGGTGACAAAGCGATCATCGTTGGCAGAAAATTGTTGGAGTTTTTCAAAGGTGTCATCAGTTGAACGATCATCCACACAAATACATTTAAAATCAGTGAAAGTTTGATTTTTAATTGAATTTAAACATTCTTCAACATAGTGACTTAAATTATAAAAAACGACGATGATGCCAATTTTCTTCATGGATAATGTCCAATTAATCTGAATGAATAACCATTATAGTCGAATCATGGTAAAACTACTGCCAATATTAATTTTTCCCTGCGGGAGAAATTGAGTGAATATGATAAAAAACCACATCAAGATCATTGATGTGGTTTTGATTAAAGCTTAGTAAAAAAGATTAGATTTTTTTCGCTAATTCAACTGCTTTACCAATGTAGTTGTGCGGCGTTAATTTTTTCAATTCCACTTTCACATCCTCAGGCATTTCTAAAGAATCAATGAATACAGATAATTTTTCTGCACTGATTTTTTGTCCACGTGTTAATGCTTTCAATTTTTCATATGGAGATTCGATGTTGTAACGGCGCATCACCGTTTGGATTGGTTCTGCCAACACTTCCCAGTTCAAATCTAAATCTTTACTGATGATTGCTTCGTTCACTTCTAATTTGCCTAAACCTTTTTGCAAGCTCTTATAAGCAATCAAAGTATAACCAAATGCTGAACCTAAGCTACGCAATACAGTTGAGTCGCTTAAGTCACGTTGCCATCTTGAAATTGGTAATTTTTCTGCAAAGTGGATGAACAGTGCATTAGAAATACCGAAATTGCCTTCAGCATTTTCAAAGTCAATTGGGTTAACTTTGTGTGGCATTGTAGAAGAACCAACTTCGCCTTCGATCACTTTTTGTTTGAAGTAACCTAAGCTAATATAACCCCAAATATCGCGTGCTAAATCGATCATGATTGTATTTGAGCGGCTCATGATGTGAGATAACTCAGCAACATAATCATGTGGTTCGATTTGTGTTGAGTAAGGCATGAAGCTTAAACCTAAATGATTGATCACTAGGTTTTGCGCGTGTGCTTCCCAGTCAACAGCAGGATAAGCAACCATATGCGCATTATAGTTACCTACAGCACCATTGATTTTGCCAAAGAATTCGAAAGTTTCTAATGCTTTGAATTGGCGCTCTAAACGGTAAACCACGTTCGCCATTTCTTTGCCTAAAGTTGATGGAGTCGCTGATTGACCGTGCGTGCGTGACAATAATGGAATTTCAGCGAATTCATGTGCCATTGAACGCAATGTTGCAATGATTGCTGATAATTCTGGTTTCACAACATTATTGATGCTTTCTTTTAACATCAAAGCATAAGACAAGTTATTGATGTCTTCTGATGTACATGCAAAGTGGATGAATTCAGAATATTCTGCGATTTCAGGTACTGCTTTGAATGCATTTTTTAACCAATATTCAACCGCTTTTACGTCATGATTTGTTGTTTTTTCAATCTCTTTAACAGCTTTAGCATCTTCTGGTGAGAAGTTTGCATAGATGTCACGAAGTTTTTGTACATCTTCTTTAGAGAAAGATGGTACTTCAGGAATGCCCGCATTTTCTGACAATGCGATGAACCATTCAATTTCAACAGTGATACGTGCTTTCACTAAGCCATATTCACTCATAATGCCTTGTAATAGTGATGTTTGTCTTGAATAACGTCCATCGAGTGGAGAGAGTGCAGTAATTGCATCCAACATATTTAAGCCCCTTTAGGAATAACAATGTTTGAAGAAGATATATAACAACCAATGAAAACCAATAACCATGCAATCATGAATGAAAAGCCACCAATTGGGGCGATCATGCCAAACATTTTAATGTTTGTAAGTGCAATGGTATATAAACTGCCAGCGAAACAAAAAATGCCAATCGTGAATAATAGATTGGCAATGAAGAAATAACGTGTTGTTTTAAAGAAATATGCGGCAAGCGTTGCGATGATGATGGCAATGCCATGAGTCATTTGATAATAAGTGGCGCGTTCCCATAATCCTAAACCATAATCATTTAAATAAGGTTTTAAAGCATGAGCACCAAATGCACCAAGCCCAACTGCTAATGCACAGAATAATCCACCAATGATAAAGAAATTACGCATTCATTAATCCTCAAATAGATCGAATAACACAGTGTGATTAGGGCGGCCAATTTTTGCTTTGTTATGTGGATTAACTAAAATTGGGCGTTCCATCAACTGTGAGTTTTGAGATAAAAATTCTAATTTTTGATCCAATGCCCAACCATTCCATTGTTCACTGATTACCAAGAAACCATCTTCTTTTTTACGAATCATCGCTTCAATATCATTGTTGAGCTGCGTACATAGAGTTCTTAATTCATCAATATAAGGCGGGTTTTCAATATAATTAATGATTTGAAATTCAACGCCTTTATCTTTTAGAAGATCAAAAGCAGCATTGGATTTAGAGCAATTGCTATTGTGATAAATGGTCCACATGATTCATTTCCTTCCAATATTGTAAAACTCTTGCAGATAATTCACTCGCACTTTCGGATTCATGATCTTAATGTGTGGCAATTGAGGGAAATCCTTCGGCAACATATTTTCTGCAATGTAAATGGTATGTTTCGCGCGCGTAATCGCGACATATAATAGATTAATTTCTTCGATAATTTTAAGATTTTGTAAGTCATCAGAATTTTTGGATAAGCGTTTTACTTCATCTTCAGTGATGAAATCTTCTACGAGATAGACTTCATCGTATTCTAAACCTTTACTGCGATGCACTGTAGAAAAGAGTAAATCAGCTGTTTCTTTATCTTCTTTAGCCACTAATCGATCTTTTAACTTTTTCATTACACCAAAGATTTTTGCACCATATAAACGCACCAATTCAATGAGCATTTTTAATTGTGCATCATTAGTTTCTTCTGCATATTCTTCCAAAGATTCTAAATTCTCAAAGGATTTAATCATTGGACTGTGAATTTTATCAATTTTTCCTAAATGTAAGTTCACCACATCATACAAAGAAGTACCTTCTTCTGTATGTGTATAAGCATGAATACTGCCTTCAAAATAGATAGAGCCCGTTAAAGAAGGATCATGAATATAGCGAATCGCTTCACGCAATAAACCTAAATTGGTTCTGCCTAATACAATTTTCTGATGTTTGTTATCAGTTGCACCGACACCTTCAATGGTTAAATCATCTTTAATGTGCAGATAGCTTTTCCATTCCAAAATAGATTCTGCCAATAGCGCAATATCGGAATGGAAGCGGAAGCTTTTTGTTAAAGGGAAAGTTGTGAAATCTGTTTCTTCTAATGCATTCACTGCATGGCGCCAGCTATAAATTTGTTGGTGAAGATCGCCGACAATCATCTTTTTAGCAGGTTGTTTTAAGAAAATATCCAGCATCACAGAAGATGCATCTTGCCCTTCATCAAAGAAGATATAATCGTAAGGTAGGTTAGGGCGAACTAATTGGAATTTTTTGAGATAAAAATCATGAGTGATTTCAATCTCTGCTTGATTCATTTTGCGAATGAAAGCTCTCGTATAATCTACGATCTCAGAATAATTCATTTTCACAAAAGCTTTGGCTTTATCATCACTTAATAAGCTAAAGTAATCGAGTTCATCAGCGCTTTTGACAGAGCTATTACAATAAAAACGTAATAACTTATCAATATGATGTGCAAAGAGATAAGCACGCTGAATTGGCATGGATGATTGTAGTTCTAAAACATTCACAGTTTCAGGAATAGAATAACCATTATTTTTAAGCTGATAACCACCACGGCGCACAATATAGCGAAATGCTAAAGAATGCGCTGTTTCTACAGTAACATTATATAAACCTGCTTGTTGAAAGCGGAGAATGGCTTCTTGCTTAACCGTTTGGTTAAACGCTAAATAGAGAATTTTAGAATCATTAGGACGAGATTTTGCGTATGCGACGATCGTTGTCGTTTTACCAGAACCGGCAACGGCATTAACTTTTAAATTAGCATCAATTGCAAGAATAGCATCTTGCTCTGGAGTTAGCTTCATTGCGATAGGCTGATCATCGTGAGTTGCAAAAATGAAAAAGCCTATTCTATCAAAGATATGAAAGTTGTGTTGAATTGTTATCCGATGCCATATAGGCTATTTATAAACATCATGTTATGCAAAACTATAAGGAAATGAACAATGAATAAGCAAGGTATTAAAGGTAGTTTTCAACGTAAAGAGAGTTTATTCCGCAATTGGATCACAAAAGATGGTGAGTTTCAGCCTGAAAAAGGGCGCTATCATTTATATGTGAGTTTAGCTTGTCCTTGGGCAAATCGCACCTTGATCATGCGAAACTTGAAAGGTTTGCAAGATTTTGTTTCTGTAAGCTCAGTTCATTGGCGAATGGGCGAGGAAAGTTGGCATTTTGAAAAAGCTCAAGATTCAGATGAAGATCCTTTATTCAATGCTAAATTCTTATATGAGTTGTATCGCAAAGTTGATCCTAACTATGAGGGAAATGGCGGTATTGTAACCGTGCCATTATTGTGGGATAAGAAAACGAATACAGTTGTGAGTAATGAATCAGCTGAAATCATTCGCATGTTTAACAGTGCATTTGATGATGTGGGTGCATTACAGGGCGATTATTATCCTGAAGCTTTACGCCCAGAAATTGATGCAATGAATGATCGTTTTTACAATACGATTAATAACGGTGTATATCGTTGTGGTTTTGCAAAATCGCAAGAAGCGTACAGCCAAGCTTACAAAGAATTATTTGATGCTTTGGATTATTTGGAAACACATTTAAAAGGTAAACATTACTTAGTAGGCAATCAGTTAACAGAAGCAGATATTCGTTTATTTGTGACATTAATTCGCTTTGATGCAGTTTACTACAGCCATTTTAAATGTAATAAAAAGCAATTGCGTGATTATCCTGAAATCTGGCGCTACTTGCGTGAGTTATATGTAAAACCTGAATTTGCAGAAACCATTAACTTTTATCACATCAAGCATCACTATTATGAAAGCCATCCATCATTGAATCCAAGTGGTATTGTGCCAATTGGCCCAGAGATCGATTTTAGTTTATAGATTTCTGAACTAGGATTACAAAAAACCGATCAGAAGATCGGTTTTTTTATAGTTCGAATTTGTGTAGATAATTAGTTCACTAAAATCATCAACATTCTACGCACAGGCTCTGCAGCACCCCAAAGTAATT
>JBEBSR010000049.1:0-19792 GCA_040394195.1 Wohlfahrtiimonas larvae
GTTAAACTATGAATACTCGCATCATTCAATTTAGAATACACTTTTGCATCAATATCAAACAATGCTTCAGGCGTTAGGCTAATAACATCGATTTCACCCAGTTGTGATTTAAATGCATTTTCAATTTCTTGATAACATGCTGTAGCACCTACAATATACATAGCGTGTGATGTAATTTGAGGATTATTAGAAATATAAACATCAATAGCAGACTGTAATTGCATATTCATTTCAGATACAAACTGCTCAATGCATTCAGAAATATCGCCTGATTGTGATAATTTTAATTTTTCTGCATCCGATAAAGATACGCCTTTTTTATCTGAGATAATCTGAGTCAAACGTTCACCACCAATCGGCACTTCACGCACATAAACAGATTGATCACCTGTCACTACATTCAGGCTTGATTGGAATAATCCAATATCAAAAATCATAATGGCATCATAGTCAGACATATTGCTAAATACATCTTGCATATGTAAGAGATCTAACAAACCATAAATATTAATATCAACAGCATTAACTTTAACACCTGCAATATCTGCGCAAATTTCTCTTTGGTTCACAAATTCTTTTTGTGCCGCCACAATCAAAACATCTGTATGATCTTCAATTGTAATAGATGGTTTAATGGGGATAAAATCAATAAATACTTCTTCTGCTGAGAAAGGAAAATATTGAGATACGTTTGCCTCAATTGTTTTCCATAACTCATCCGTCTTTAATTTAGATTCCATTGGTACTGAACGCACCATAGCAGCTGATGTAGGAATCGCCATAGTAGCCTCTTTTGCACCACCAAAAGCATGAATTGCTTTATTTAAACTAATCCCAGCTACATCAACTTCCATTGGCAAACCATCTTTCCAGTCACCTTCACAGTTAAAAACAAGTCCACGCGTCAGAATATAGTCTTTCCCTTTTTTTTGTACTTCAGCTATCTTTATAGAATAAGACCCTATGTCTATTCCGATACATACGCTGGGCTTTTTAGCCATAATTATTATCCTCAATTAATTTTTATAGAATTAATCACGCAAGTTTACTAGTTGCGATTTATAAAATCAATTTATAAATTTACACAACAAGTTCGTTAAACTCTTGAATTTCAATCCATTCTTTACGTTTAGCACTCATTTTTTTATTCAACAAACGATCAAACACTTGATTTATATCAGAGTCATCTATGGTCAATTGCACCAAACGCCTAGTATCTTGCGCCATTGTGGTTTCGCGTAATTGTATTGGATTCATTTCACCCAAACCTTTAAATCGAGTTACTGAAATTGTTTTTTTACTATTGCTATATTTTTTTATCGTTTCATTTTTCTCATACTCGTCTAAAGCATAATATATTTCTTTACCAATATCTATACGATAAAGTGGCGGAACAGCAACAAAGATATGCCCCTCTTCAACTAATGGTCTAAAATGTCTTAGAAATAATGCACACAAAAGCGTTGCAATATGTAATCCATCCGAGTCAGCATCCGCTAAAATACAGACTTTCCCATAACGCAGCCCTTCTAAATTTTCACTCGCAGGATCAACACCAATCGCGATTGAAATATCATTAATTTCTTGTGATGATAAAATTTGATTAGAGTCTACTTCCCAAGTATTCAAAATTTTCCCACGAAGTGCCATAATTGCTTGCACTTCTTTATCGCGCGCCTGCTTAGCTGATCCGCCAGCAGAATCACCTTCCACTAAAAATATCTCGGTTAAATTGACATCATTGCTAATGCAATCTGCCAGTTTCCCAGGTAATTTTGGTCCTTGAGAAATTTTCTTACGCACCACTGCTTTAGATGATTTAACACGAGCATTGGCATTTTCAATGATCAATGTAATAATCTCTAAGCCTTCTTCCACATGCTTATTCAGCCATAATGTGAAAAAGTCTTTAACCGCAGTTGCAACGATATTGGCAATATGTCGAGAACTTAAACGCTCTTTTGTTTGGCTTGCAAATTGGGGTTCAACCATCTTGAGTGATAACAAGTAATTCAAATTCTGCATCACATCTTCTGGTGTGATTTTTAAATTTCTTGGCAATAAGCTGCGTTGATCACAAAACTCACGAATAGATTCTGTTAAACCATTTTTCAAACCATTAACGTGTGTTCCGCCTTGAGTTGTGGGAATTAAGTTGGCATAGCTTTCCATCATAGATGGCGAACCTTCTTTATTCCATGCTAACCCCCAAGTGAACTCATCTGTTTCTCCTGTAAATTCCCCAATAATCGGCGCAACAGGTAAGATTTCTTCACCGCTTAATTGATCTTCCACATATTCTGTAATACCACCTTGAAAATACCATTCTAAATGTGCATCTTCAGAACCTTCTGGAGCATTTTCATCAATTAAAGTGATTTTTAATCCCGCTGCCAACAATGCTTTAGCTTTTAATAATGGAATTAAGCGGCTTTTTGCAACTTTGTCATGATCAAAGTAAGAAATATTTGGCCAAAATCTAACTTCTGTCCCTTGATCTTTTTTATTGTTATAAGGCTCTTTTGTCAAAGCTTCTACACAATCGCCGTTAGCAAATACAATCTTATATTGAAAACCTTGCTGAATCACCGTAACTTCTAGGTGCTCAGATAAAGCATTCACAACCGAAACACCAACGCCATGCAAACCACCAGAATAATGATAAACATCTTGGTTAAATTTACCGCCAGCATGTAATTTTGTTAGAATTAATTCAACGCCACTCACGCCATGTTCAGGATGGATATCCACTGGCATACCACGGCCATTATCTCGCACACCATAAGAGCCATCTTTATATAAAGTGATGATAATATGATCAGCAAAGCCTGCTAGTGCCTCATCCACAGAGTTATCAATCACTTCTTGCAATAAGTGATTTGGCCTTGTCGTATCTGTATACATGCCTGGTCGTTTTTTAACAGGATCTAATCCCGTTAAAACTTCAATGGAACTCGCGGTATATTTTTTCTCAGACATCGTAAACCTATTAATTAAATATTATTTTGCGCTATTAGCCAGATCATAAACGTTTTGTACAACACGACGATATAGATCAATGGCTAGATATAATTCTGCTTGTATTTGCAACAATGGGTCATCTTCTGACTCCAAATTTTCTTCAAAACGCTCCAAAAATTTTAAGCGCTTAAAGATAAAATCACCTGACATCGAAAATGACATTTGCTCATCATATTCCAACATCACTTTTATCACCTGCCAACCTTCTTTCAATGGATCCTGAACTTCTTTGGAATCCAATGCAACGCCTTTAAATTTCGCATTACCACCTTCATCTTTGAGCTCTTTCAACTCAATTTCATCCAACATAGATAAAACATCAGATTGAATACCATGTAAAGCCCAATGAGTTAAAGCTGCATTCACAGAATTTTCTGGTGTTAACGGTACAATTGGTAAGCTGCCCAATGTTTTACGCAAATGGCTTGTCACCAATGATGCTTTCTTTGTAGAACTTGCATCCACAACTAACCAGTTTTTCTCTAAATCAATATAAGCCAAAATTGAGTGACGATTCACCAAAGCATTTGGCAATAATTCATTTGTCACCAATTCATGTAACTCTTTCATTTCTGAACGGCTTACATGCTTTAAATCTTTCTCTTCAATTTTTTTATCCACAGCAGTTTTAACCGCTGAATTTGGCAATATTTTTTGCTCAATACCTAAACGGAAGAATAATGCATTGTTGATCTTTTCAACATACTGCTTACCTTCTTTAAAAACAGGCAACCAACCAATACTTTCCATCTCTTGTGTTAAACATGCTGTTAACGGTTTTTCTGATAATTTTTCTTCAACCGTTTCTAAAGTGTCTTTGATTGGCTCTTCAAAACGATAAACCAATAAATTTTTAAAACTCATATTAATCCTTTAATTGATGAATTAATGGCAATAGCGCTGCAAAATTATGAATAATATAATCTGGTGATTCATTTGCAATCGGCTCACCATAATTGTAACCATATGTTAATGCGATTGAGGCAACGCCTGCATTTTTTGCAGCTAAAATATCATTGCGAGAATCGCCCACAAAAACAAATTCAGACTGCATTACACCCAATTCACCCAAAATTTTAAAGATTGGTGTTGGATGTGGTTTTATTTTTATAGAATCATTAGCACCCAACATCATCGCAAATAAATGACTAATTCCCAAATAATCCATTAAATCAGGTACAAACTTCGAAGGTTTATTAGTAATCAATACCAATTGATAGCCTTCTGAATGTAATTGCTCTAATGTTTCTTTCACATCAGGAAACAATGGACTACCTGACAATAATTCATCTTCATAACACTCGGATAATATAACCATCGCATTTTGACGATATTCAGCATCTTTTGGCGCATTTGCCCACAATAAGGCACGATCCAACAAAACTTCAATGCCATTACCAATCCAAGTCGTGACTAATGCTTTTCCTGGCTTTGGCAAACCTAAACGTTCACACATATTATCAACAGTATTTGCCAATCCTAATGCGCTATCCACCAATGTGCCATCTAAATCAAAGCCAACAACTTTTATTGCCATTATATTATCCTAAATGATTAAAATTAATGAATATGCTTAATCTTTCTTCACCAATAAAGCCATAGATTCAACATGTGCTGTATGTGGGAACATGTCCATTACACCAGCGTCTGTGACTTCATAACCATATTGAACCAACTCTGCTAAATCACGCGCTAAAGTTGCAGGATGACATGAAACATACAAAATGCGTTTCGGTGCCAATTTACCCAAATAAGCCATCATTTCTAATGCACCTGATCTTGGTGGATCCACCAAAATCGCATCGTATTTTAATTGCATCCAATCAGCATTATCTTGGTTTTGCGTTAAATCTGTACAATAAAATTCAACATTATCTAAACCATTACGCGCTGCGTTTTTAGCCGCCCATTCTGTTAAGCTTTTATCGCCTTCAACACCAATCACAGAACCTGCTTCCAATGCCAATGGCAAAGTGAAGTTACCTAAACCACAGAACAAATCCAAAACTTTTTCATCTTTTTGAATATTCAACAATTTCAAAGCTTGTGCAATCATCTGCTCATTGATCACAGGATTCACTTGTGTGAAATGATATGGCTTAAATGCCATCGTTAAGCGATCCATTAAGCGATAATTCAATAAATCTTCAGTATCTTCTACTTCACTCAATAAGAATGTTGAAGCTTCATTTTTGGGTTGAAGATAAATCAAGATATCATGCTCAACACCAAATGCTTTCAATTTTGCCAAATCATCTTCTGTTGGTTCTTCTAACACGCGGAAGCTCAATGCCACTTGGCCAGAACCAATTGCCACTTCAATTTGTGGAATTTTATCCAACAAAGTTAAGCTACCAATCAACTCAGATAATTGTGGTAATAAATTGCCTACGCGAGCTTCTAAAACTGGGCAACGATCCATATCCACAATAAATGGCGCAAATTTCTCACGAAAGCCGACTAATACTTTCTCTTTCTTCGCTACATACTTAACGCCCAATCGCCCTTTGAAACGATAACCTTCACTTGGTGAACGTAACGCTGGAATTTGATCATCCACATCAAAATTTAATTTTGCTTGTTTTCTTAAATTCGAAGCCAATTGTTTAGCTTTGAAATAAATCTGCTTTTCAGGATCTAAATGCTGTAATGAGCAACCACCACAAATACCAAATGATTCACAAATAGGCTCAACGCGATCGCTAGAAGCTTTCAGCACATCCACAGTTTTTGCTTCATCATAGTCTTTGCGTGTTTTGACATATTGAGCCATGACAACTTCATCAGGTAAAGCACCATGCACAAACACAACTTTCCCATCCACATGAGCAACACCACGGCCATCATGTGTGATATCGGTAATTGCTACCTCAAATGGTTCTTGTGAAAATTTTTGTTTACGCTTTCCCATATACTGCCCAAAATCCTAAAATTAAAAGAAGCGATCATACCACAAATCAGCTTTCTACTTCTTCTACATCTGAGATATCTGCAAACTGATAACGAATAGCTTTCTGCAATTTTTCAGGGGTTATCTTGATTTGCGCGCCGCGTTTACCTGCCGAAATAATGATGTATGGCAAATCTTTTGCCTTGTCTGAAATAAAAGTTGGGAATGCTTTTTTCATTTTAATGGGAGAGCAACCTCCACGAATATAGCCTGTTAATGATTCAATTTTTGCGACAGGAATCATTTCTATTTTTTTATGCCCACTGATTTTTGCGAGTTTCTTTAATGATAAATGCTCATCGCTTGGAATCACTGCAACCACAAAATCTTTATTATCACTGTGAGTAACTAAAGTTTTAAATACAACTGATGCTGATTCACCGATCAACCCAGCCACTTCAACACCGCCTAAAACTTCATCACCAGCACAAGGATAACTTAAAGCTTCATACTCTAATTTCAACTGGTCCAATGCGCGCATTGCATTGGTTTTATCAACTTTATCTTTAGCCATAACGATACCACTCAAGTGAATTAAGCCATTTATTATAGCCAACAAAAAAGCCCCTTGCGGGGCATTTTCTATCTAAATTTTATTTTTTGATCTCTTTCAATGGTACAGCTACAAAATATGAATTTTGGCCACGCTGAATCAATAAACGCACAACTTCACCAGATTTTAACTGTGTAATTGCCTGATTAAAGTCATCGACTGAATGAATATCTTGGCCATTAATCTGAGAAATCACATCGCCGCGCATAATCCCAACGTCAGCTGAAGGGCCTTCAGAAACCAAACTCACTACAACACCTTTACGAATACTATCTTGTGGCATTGCATCTACGACTAAACCTAACAAATTATTGGTTGCATCTTGTGATTGATAAGCTAATTGCTCACCATCCATAGCTTTAATTTCAACTTTGATCGTTTGCTTTTTACCATTACGTAAAATCTCTAATTCAGCTTTTTCATTCACTTTAGCTCTGCTAACCAACACAGGCAATTCACTTGATTTTTCAATCGTTTTACCGTTGAATGATAAAATCAAATCACCCACTTTCAAATCAGATTTAGAAGCTGGGCCTTTCGGCATAATGCCAGAAACTAAAGCCCCTTGTGGTTTATCTAATTTAAATGTTTTAGCCAAATCAGCGCTCACATCTTGAATCTGAACACCCAACCAACCACGGACTACTTTACCATTCGCTTTAATTTGATCCACAACATCCATCGCCAAATCAATCGGAATAGCAAAACTCACACCTGCATAACTACCTGTACTTGTATAAATTTGCGAGTTGATACCAATGACTTCACCTTGCGTATTAAATAATGGCCCACCAGAATTCCCAGGATTCACAGCAGCATCCGTTTGAATAAAAGGCGTATAATTATCGCTTGGCAAATTGCGGCCTAATGAACTGATAATGCCTTGTGTTGCGGTATAATCTAAACCAAATGGAGAACCAACAGCCATCACCCATTGCCCTACTTTTAAATCATCTACATTAGCAATATTTACTGCAGGTAAATTTTTAGCATCAATTTGTAACACAGCAACATCCGAACGATCATCCTTACCAATTAACTTTGCAGGCAACTCTCGACGATCAGACAACTGAACAAGAATTTCATCCGCTTTACCAACAACATGAGCATTTGTCACAATGATACCATCTTTATCCACGATAAATCCTGATCCACCACCTTGAATTACTCTTTCACGTGGCTGGTGCTGCCTTTGGCGAGGCTCACCAAAGAAAAATTGAAAAGGATCATTATCATCAAAGAAAGGAAAACCTTGCATATTCTGCACTTCTTCCTTGCCTTTCACCGTAATACTCACAACAGAAGATTTATTTTTTTCAAATAAATCACTCCAATCTGGCAATGTTTGTGCCACTACAGCATTTATTGATAATAGAGTAACTATGACACCTGTTTGCATACTCTTAATCCAAGTTATTTTCATATTAATTTGCTCCCTAATAATTTTAAAACTACTTTCTTATAATTGCGATTATTGTAGGTTTTTCAATACAAAAGGATTCAAAAAAACGTAAATATTGAGTAAATAGATGTCATTATTTTGAGTCGTTATTCTATGATATCGGTAACTAATCTGATCAACCTTTTTACTTTATCTGAAATTAGTGTATAATTTTTGACTTGGTGTTTTTTGTAAATTTAATTACAAAAAACGTTTTATATTTTACTTTAATTAAATTGGGGTGATGTTTAATGCCTTCCGTCAAGATTCGTGATAATGAACCTTTTGACGTTGCTCTGCGTCGTTTTAAGCGTGCTTGTGAAAAAGCTGGCGTAATTGCAGACGTACGTGCACGTGAATTCTTTGAAAAACCGACAGCAGAGCGTAAGCGTAAGGCTGCTGCTGCTCAGAAACGCCATTACAAGCGTATTATGCGTGATTCAATTAATCGTAAACGCATGTACTAATAATTATTTTTATAAATAATTAGCAACGTTTCTAAAAAAAGCCTCATAACTAATTATGGGGCTTTTTTAATTCAGATCATTTAACATATCAGCTACTCTTCATCCATGATTGGCTCCTTTGTTGAGATCAAAGTTTCTCTACAATCGACTAACACTTTAATTACAGCCAAGTATACTCCGTTTTAACGGCATTTTGCACCAAGCACACAGAGATTTATTTTTCTTTACATATCGTTGAAAAATTGACAAATTGATCATAAAATATGCTAAAATGTGCGGTCTCAATTTTTTCTAACTATTCACTGAATAAGGACTTACTCAAGTGATCGAAAAATTACGCAATATTGCGATTATTGCCCATGTTGACCATGGCAAAACTACACTCGTAAACCAACTTCTTAAACAATCTGGAACGTTTGATCCAAGAGCACAAGTTGCTGATCGCGTTATGGATTCTGGCGCAATCGAAAAAGAACGTGGTATCACAATCTTAGCAAAAAACACTGCTATTAACTGGAATGATTACCGCATCAACATCGTTGATACTCCAGGACATGCTGACTTCGGTGGTGAAGTTGAACGTGTTTTATCAATGGTTGATTCAGTACTATTATTGGTAGATGCAGTTGAAGGCCCAATGCCTCAAACTCGCTTCGTAACACAAAAAGCATTTGCAATGGGCTTTAAACCAATCGTTGTGATCAACAAAATCGATCGCCCTGGCGCTCGTCCTGATTGGGTTTTAGACCAAACTTTCGATTTGTTTGATAAGTTAGGTGCAACTGAAGAGCAATTAGATTTCCCTGTAATCTATGCTTCAGGCTTAAGTGGCTTTGCTGGTAACACACCTGATGTTCGCGATGGTGACATGACAGCACTATTTGAAGCTGTAATTAAACACGTTGAACCACCAAAAGTTGAAGTAGATGCACCATTCCAATTACAAGTTTCTTCATTAGACTACAACTCTTATGTTGGCTTGATTGGTGTTGGTCGTATTCAACGTGGCCAAATCAAAACCAACTCACAAGTAACAATCGTTGACCGTGAAGGTAAAAAACGTAATGGTAAAATTCAAAAAATTCTAGGCTTCCACGGCTTGGATCGTATTGAATTTGAATCAGCACAAGCTGGCGACATTATCTGCTTCACAGGCATTGATCCATTATTTATCTCAGATACATTATGCGACCCAGCAACTCCAGAAGCATTACCACCATTGACAGTTGATGAACCAACAGTTTCTATGTCAGTGCAAGTAAATACCTCACCATTTGCAGGTAAAGAAGGTAAATTCGTCACTTCTCGCCAAATCAAAGAGCGTTTAGAAAAAGAGTTATTGCACAACGTTGCATTACGTGTTGAAGATACAGAAGATCCAGATCGCTTCAAGATTTCTGGTCGCGGTGAACTTCATTTATCTATCCTTATCGAGACAATGCGTCGTGAAGGCTTTGAAGTAGCAGTTGGTCGTCCTGAAGTAATCTTCAGAGAAGAAAATGGCGTTAAACTTGAACCTTATGAAACTTTGACATTCGATATTGAAGAAGATCATCAAGGTAAAATCATGGAACAAATGGGCATTCGCTTCGGTGAATTAACTAATATGGTTCCAGATGGCAAAGGTCGTATTCGTATCGAGTACATCATTCCATCACGCGGTTTAATCGGCTTCCAAACTGAGTTCATGACATTGACAAGCGGCACAGGTTTAATGTTCCATAACTTTGATCATTATGGTCCTTTCAAGAAAGGTGAAGTTGGTCAACGCTTGAACGGTGTATTGATCTCAATTGGTACTGGCAAAGCATCGGCTTACTCATTATTCAACTTACAAGATCGTGGCCGTTTATTCATTGGCCATGCTGAAGAAGTATATGAAGGCCAGTTAATTGGTATTCACTCACGTGACAATGACTTAACTGTTAACCCGTTAAAAGCTAAGCAGTTAACAAACATGCGTGCATCTGGTACAGATGAAGCATTAACATTAACACCACCAATTCGTATGACATTGGAACAAGCTATCGAATTCATTGATGATGATGAATTAGTAGAAGTAACGCCAAAATCTATCCGTTTACGTAAAAAACACTTAACGGAAAATGATCGTAAGCGTTTCTCTCGTACAGCTAAAGATGCATAATGCATAACTTTCAGAGTTAGTGATATACAAAAAAGCGATCTTAATAGATCGCTTTTTTATTACCCAAAATTATTACAGTAAAGTCACTTCAGAAGAATCATTAAATTCTAGTTAACTTATCACCATCATGAGATATGCACCAAAAATCACTAAATGAGCAACACCATCCACCTGATTGGTACGACCACTCGCAAAGGTTGCTTGACATAACATAAAGATACCGACTAAAAGCATCATATCTACCATTTCCAAGCCTAATACAATCGTATTATTGGTTAATACAGAAATAATAACCACAGCTGGCACGGTCAAAGAAATCGTTGCCAAAACTGACCCAAAATACATATTAATGGCACGCTGTAAATCATTTGCCAATACCGCACGAATTGCAGCTAAACCTTCTGGTGCAAAGATCAAGATTGCAACAATCAAACCTGTTAAGGCTTGTGGCGCATTCAAATTCCCCAACAATGTCTCTAATGGCATTGAGTCAACTTTAGTGATCGCAACCACAGAGATTAAATGAATAATCAACCAAATACCATGCCATAAATTTGATCTTGGTGAAGGCACACCTTCGTGATCCTCATCCTGATCTTCATGCTCATAAATAAATAAATTCTGATGTGTTTTTGTTTGAATAATCAAAAATACTGCATATAGAGCTGCTGATAAAAATGCTACAACAAATAACTGCCCCGTTGAATATGTACCTGATGGCAAAACGCTTGGTAAAATCAATACTATAAACACCAAAGGAATAATTGCTGTTAAATACTGAGTAACACCTGCGAGATTAACATGCTGAGTTCTAAACTTACGACCACCTAATAGCAAAGAAACACCCACAAAGCCACTTGTCACTAACATAATCAAAGAATACAGCGTATCACGCATCAATGTAGCATAAGGGCTAACACCACCATTTTCTTCCGCGGAAACACCTGATGTCATTACAGCTGTAATCAAACTAACTTCTAAAATAACTACTGACAGACTGAGAATCAAAGAACCATAAGGCTCACCTAGCCTATGAGCAAAAACGTCCGCATGGCGCACAACACTGAACGCACTATACAAAATCGCACCCAATGAAATTAAATTGATCAAAATTAAGAATGGCGTCGATGTTGTCTTTCGAAAAATTAAATCAAATACAATAACAACAATAGCCAAGATAACTGCATACTCTTTATGACGAGTACCATGATGCTGCTCAACAATCGCTTCTTCTTTTTTAATCATGCGCCTTCTCCTATTTCATCAGTGCGCAATTATATAACAGCGCTTTTGATCTATAAATAGCTATTTTCAAAGATTGAGATTTTTTTGTTTTTTATCTTATAAATTTCAAAAAATTATTATTTTTTTTGCGAGAAACTGCCATTTAGCGAGTTGACAAATTTCGCTCTCGCAATAAAAAAGCCTTGCAATGCAAGGCTTCTTCACATAATTAGAATGGGATATCATCATCAAAATCATCAAATGTTGGTGCAGCCTGCTGAGCTTGCTGCTGCGGTGCATTATTTCTTGGTTGCTGGTAATTTTGATTCGAACCTTGACTACCATAAGATTGCTGTGGCTGTTGTTGCTGACCTTGATAACCGCCAAAATCTTGCGAACCACCAAAATCACCACTATTATCACTACCACCTTTGCGATCCAACATCTGCATCGTGCCTTGCATATTTACAACGATTTCAGTTGTATAACGATCTTGACCTGATTGATCAGTCCATTTACGTGTTTGCAATTGCCCTTCAATATAGACCAAAGAACCTTTCTTCAAATATTGACCTGCAATTTCAGCCAATTTTCCAAAAATTACAACACGATGCCATTCAGTTCTATCCTGCTGCTGCCCTGTATTTTTATCCTTCCAACTTTCTGATGTTGCGATTGTAATATTCGCAACAGCATTCCCGTTAGGCATATATTTTACTTCAGGATCTCTACCTAAATGACCTAATAAAATAACCTTATTAATCCCACGTGCCATAATTATTCCTTACTTAAAAACTGATAGTCACTATACTAGATTTCCACAAAAATCTCATCTTAGAGGTTTATTTTACTTCAAAATAACTAACACCTAATGTACTTAATCGTTTTTTTGCTAACTCTACTTCTTGCTGAGTAAAGCCACCAATACGTACTCGATAAATATCTTGTTGTGATTGATTTTTGCCTTGTAATATTTTTGCAGTAAAACCATATTTAGCCAAAAAAGCTTGATGCTTTTCTGCATCTTTTCGCGCAGTAAAACTACCCACTTGTAAACTAATATTCCCAACAGCCTTCACCACTGGTTTAATGATAGGTTTAACAGGCTCAGATCGCTGATGACTACTTTCTAAAACCAACGGTGCAATAGCAAAATCATTATTTTGCGCCTGCTTAGCAGGCGTAGTTGACTGAGACATGCTTTCTAAACTAATTTTTGGCGGCTCATTAACATTATCTAAAGAAATACCACCAAAACGCTCTTCTTCACCTAAAACTAAAGAACGTTCTTCCAACTGAGTATAAAAATTGTACTCTTTAGCACCTTTAAAATCTTCATCAGATATAGGCTTTACAACTCTTTTTGGATGAGCATCTTTAGTATTTACAACTGGTCTATCAACCTTTTGAACAGGCTCATCCTTACCTTTATTACTAAAATACGACACTACACCAGAAACACCTAGCACTAAAAACAAAATCACAACAGATATTGTCGTGATTCTATTTTTTTTCGAGTTAGGATGTTTCTTAGCAAAAGGGTTATTTTGTTTTTTTGCTTGGAAATATTTTTTTGCCATAAAGCCTATAAATTACATTTTATTAGGCGCAGATAATCCTAATAAAGCTAAACCATTTGCGATAACTTGCTTCGCTGAAGCCAATAAATATAGCTTCGCATCTTGCAATGCTTCATCATCTGTTAAAATACGAATTGCCTTACCATCTTCATCTTTAGCATTATAGTAACTATGTACTGATCCTGCTAATTCTTGTAAATATGCTGCAATTAAATGTGGTGCATTATTGTTATTTGCAGAGATAACCATTTCAGGGAAACGAGAAATCACACGCATAACATCATACTCTAAATGACTATCTAAACGCTTAACATTTGCTTTTGCCACTTCAACATTAAACTCAGCTGTTTTACTACGCTCATCCAATAAAGAACAAATACGCGCATGTGCATATTGAATATAATACACAGGGTTTTCTGATGATTGGTTGCGCGCTAAATCAATATCAAACTGTAATTGTGAATCTGGTTTACGCGCAACTAAAAAATAACGCGTTGCATCCTTACCCACTTCATCAATCAAATCACGCAAAGTTACATAACTACCCGCACGCTTAGAAATTTTCACCTCTTGACCATCACGCATTACCAAAACCATTTGGTGTAATACATAATCTGGCCAGCCTTTTGGAATACCTGCGTTTAATGCTTGAAGCCCTGCTCTTACACGCGCAATCGTACCATGGTGATCAGCACCTTGCTCATTCACAACACGCTTAAAACCACGTTCCCACTTATTACGATGATATGCTAAATCTGGCACAAAGTAAGTATAACCACCTTCTTTTTTGCGCATCACACGATCTTTATCATCGCCAAAGTCAGTAGTTCTTAACCAAAGCGCGCCTTCCTCTTCATAAGTGAAGCCATTTTTAGTTAAAGTTTCCACAACATTATCTACAGAACCATCTTTATACACAGAAGATTCTAAGAAGAAGTTATCAAATTTAACATCAAATGCTTGAAGATCTAAATCTTGCTCATGACGCAAATATGCAACTGCAAATTCACGAATATTTTCAAGATCATTTGCATCACCTGAAGCCACAATACTACGATCATCTGCAATGACAGTTTTCTTTGCTAAGAAATCATCAGCGATCTCAATAATGTAATCACCACGATAACCATCTGCTGGCCATGAAACATCATCAGGCGTTACGCCATCAATACGAGATTTCACAGACAACGTTAGATTATCGATCTGAGCACCAGCATCATTGTAATAAAATTCTTTTGTCACATCGTAGCCATTCGCAGCCATGATTCTCGCTAAAGAATCACCCACCGCAGCACCACGACCATGACCAACATGCAAAGGCCCAGTTGGGTTTGCCGAAACAAACTCAACTTGTACTTTCATGCCATTGGCTGAATCATTGTGACCATATTTATCTTGTTGAAGAATCACATCATTCAGTTCATTGTAGTAAGCGTCCTTACTCAATGTGAAGTTCATAAAACCAGCACCCGCGATTTCAACTTTTTCAATCAACGGATTGCTTGGCAATGCTGCGATTAATTTTTCTGCAATTTGTCGTGGTGAGCTTTTCAATTCACGCGCTAACATCATCGCTAAGTTACTTGCAAAGTCACCATGCGCTACATCACGTGTACGCTCAATGCTTGATGCAATTTTATCGGTTGGGATATTTAAATTTTCATTACTATTCAAAGCTTGAACAGCACCATTTAAAGCTGATTCTATGATATTTTTCATTGATTTTAAAACTTAATACTGATTGAACTTAGACAAAAGACCTTGCATTTTCTCATCCATATTTTTTGGAGTAGATTCTGCTTTAGTCTCTTGGCGAACTTGTGTTGCTTTCGCTTCTTTCTTCACAAAAGGTTTTTCACCTTGTGGTTTTCTTTGTTTTGGCTTAGCTGTTCTTGCTTGTTGTTTCTTCTCAGCAAATTGAGCTTTCTTTTCAGATAAACGCTGAGCTTTTTCAGGTTTATTTTTTGCCAACCACGCTTCAATTTTTGCAATTTCTTCTTTTGCAGCATCCTTTTGTTCTTGTGGAATCTCTTCTGCTTGAGAGCCATCCAAGTTCAATCGATGCGTTGCATATAATAATGCATTTTGATAGCGCAATTGACGAGTATAGTTAAACATTGCCGCACGCAATGTCATCGAATTGAATCCCCATTCAGCCACAATTGGTTGCAATACTTTATGCATACCAATCGCTAAAGGCACAGCACGGCCTTGACCAGCTTTAGGAAATACATTGGGATACTCAACTGACAAACGTGCCAATAAATCATTAGCAGCTTGCTGCTTCTGTTTCATCTTTTCACGCTTAGATTGAGCTTGATTTTCAATCGTTTCAGTAGTTGTCTCGATTGTTTCAGTTGTATCCAATAAGTTCTGTTTTTCTTCTGTCATGACATTAAGCAATTGTAAAATATAATAAAAAATAGATCAAAAAAGGCGTCGTCACGCCTAAAGGTAGTCATTTTATAGCATATAAAAAATAATTGCATTACTATTCCTTAATTCCTAGTATAATTAGCACCATTTATTTCATTAATATTCTTATAAAAGAAGGATTTTGTATGGCACGTAAAAAGCTTTCAGTCTTATTGCCTCTATCATTACTATGCTTCTCTTCCTTGGCAATGATTGGAAATGCACAACCTGCTCGTTACACAGATCAAGTTGCTTTAGTTGTTGATTCACATGCAATCACTCGCCAAGAATTCAATTCAGCATTGGCGCAAGCACGTGCAGAATTTCGTGGTTCTGGCTTAAGCGATCAAGCAATTCAAGATGAAACAGTCAAAATGTTAGCCATCAGCAAAATCATGGAAAATTTTGCGCAAAATATGGGCATTAATATTCCTGATTCTGCAGTTGACGATGCAATTCGTGATATTGCATCTAGAAACCGCGCAACAGTTGCTGACTTAAAAGAGTATTTACAATATCAAGGTATCCCATTTAGCCAGTTCAAAGAAAACATCCGTAAACAAATGATGTCCGCCGAATTACGCAACCAATTAATGCGTACTGTTCGTGTGACAAATGATGAAGTGGATATTTATATGCGTTCTGATGAGTTCCAAAAACTCAAAAAAGAATTAGCACAAAGTAAAACACCTAACGTAAAAGTTCGTCATATTTTAATCCGTGTTGATAATGATGTAACAGAAAAAGAAGCCAAATTACGAATTGATCGTTTACACGAACGTTTAGCGATTGGTGAAGGCTTTGATGATATTGCAAAAGCACAATCACAAGATCCAGTTTCAGCAGCAAATGGTGGCGAAATTGGTTGGGTTGCACCAGGACAATTAGTGCCAGAATTTGAAAAAGTGATGTTGAATCTAAAAGTTGGTGAAACAAGTAAACCTGTTCGCACACCATTTGGTTATCATATCATTCGTGTTGAAGATAAAAAATTAGGTTTGCCTGATGAATCGCAAATCAAAAACATTGCTCGCGATTATTACTACCGTAAGAAAGCAAGCCAGCAGTACAGTATTTGGCAAGATAAAATGCTAGCAGACGTATACATTGAGAGACGCTAATAATAGTGATGAATGAATATTTACAACTCGTGCGCCAACACCAGGCGCGCAAACGTTTTGGTCAAAACTTCTTAATTGACTATCCTTTAATCATTAAATTATTCCAGAGCATTCATGCTCAGCCTAATGATCGCATGATCGAGATTGGCCCTGGTTTAGGTGCATTAACTCGCCCTATTTTAGCCAATATTAAGGAATTAACTGTTATCGAATTGGATCGTGATTTAATTCCGATTTTGTCATCTTTAGAAAATTTAACCATTGTTCATCAAGATGTCCTAACTGTTGATTTTCATTCGTTAAAAATTGATGAGCGTAAGTTAAGAATCGTTGGAAACTTGCCCTACAACATCTCTACACCAATTATTTTTCATTTGTTAGCAGTTGCTGATATCATCAAAGATATGCATTTTATGCTACAAAAAGAAGTGATTGATCGTATGGCTGCAACACCAGATGATAGCGAATATGGAAGATTATCGGTAATGGTTCAGCGCTATTGCCAAGTGATTCCTTTATTGACTATTCCACCAACAGCTTTCAATCCTGCGCCAAAAGTCACAAGTCAATTTGTTCGTTTAGTGCCTTACGAAACTGATCCTTATGGCATTGAATCAGATGAAACTTTCTTTGAAGTGGTTAAATGTGCGTTCTCAATGAAACGTAAGACGTTACGTAATACATTGAAGCCCTTATTCACCCAAGAAGAAATTGAATCTTGCGGTATAGATTCTTCTTTACGTGCAGAAAAATTATCAGTTGCAGAGTTTACAGCTTTAGCCAATCAGCTATTTGCAAAACGACAATCATAGAGGATGAAACTGTATGGATGAAAAAATATTAGGTGTTGTTGATTTAGGCTCTAATAGTTTTCATTTAGCCATCGTTCAAGAAGATAATGGTCGATTAGTTGTGATCGACCGCATGAAAAGCATGGTGCAGCTTGCTTATGGGTTAACAGAAGATAAGCAGCTGCTACCTGAAGCTCGTGAAAAAGCGTTGAATTGCTTAGCACAATTTGGTGAGCGCTTAGCTGAAATTGATCGCCATAACGTTCGTGTTGTGGGCACAAATACACTCAGACAACTAAAAGATAAATCCTTTATTCGTGATGCTGAGAAAGCTCTTGGTGTGCCTATTGAGATAATTTCTGGCCGCGAAGAAGCTCGCCTCATTTATTTGGGCGTCATTCAATATGTTGATCTACATGATCAATTAGCATTGGTCATTGATATTGGTGGCGGTAGCACAGAACTAGTATTGGGGGATAAAGATAAAATTCTTCGTGCTAGCAGTTTAGAGATTGGTTGTGTACGTTTATCCAAACAATTTTTCTCTGATGATAAAATCTCCAAGAAACAAGTTCATAATGCATCATTGTACTTAGAAAATGAGTTACTACCATTCAATAGTAATTTAACAACTGAACCCTGCCAATATTTTGGTGCATCTGGCACAATCAAAACTTTGAGAGAAATGATTTTGCAAGAAAATCTTGGTGAAGACAACATCACTCTTGATGCACTCAAAAAACTCCTAAAAATTCTACTTTCTTTAGGAACGGTCAGAGCAGTCGAAAGACGATTTGATTTAACCACAGAAAGAGCGCGCGTAATTTGTGGCGGCCTATTAATTCTCAAAGCTGTTATGGAAAAATTTCATTTAAATGATATCCAAGCCGTAGATACAGCACTTCGTGAAGGCATGATTCTTGATCTATTAGGCCGTATTCACAAAGAAGACATGCGAGACTTAACCATTGAAAGTTTAGTCCACCGCTTCGGTGCAAATATTGAACAAGCTAAACGAGTTGAAGCAACCTCTCTTTACATGGCAGAAAAAATTAATTTAAGCACAGAATTACTGACTGACCCCAAACGATATTTAAGTTGGGCATCATTACTCCATGAAATTGGTTTAGCCATTTCTTATCATCGCCATTATAAACACAGTGCATATTTGATTGAACATGCAGACTTAGATGGCTTTAGTAGAACAGATCAAAAAATCATTGCAGCAATTTTATATAACCATAAACGTCGCTTCAATTTAGATGACTTTGAATATTTGCCCGACTTCGTTGTGCCTTTAACACTAATTTTACGCCTATCTGTATTATTACATCGTAGTCGTGAATCACAACCAATGCCTGAGTTTGATTTTACCTATGAAAAAAAAGAAATCACTCTAACTTTTCCAAAAGGTTGGATCGAAGAACATCCACTGATTCAACAAGATTTAGAACTAGAACGTGAATGGTTAGAAGAGTTTAAACTCAACATTAATTGGCAATAACGCTAGTCATCATCAATATGCAGTTTATGTATTCCACATTGTGCACATTGAAATAAGTACCCAACAACATGACCATCTTTAGAAATGTCATTTAACATTTCAATAGAATAGTTTTGCCCTGATTCAATGAATTCCTCTTTAATCTCATCACAGAATGGTTGAATTGTGTCAGTATCTGCATATCCTAAAAATATGCATGGCTCATTGTAATGAGATAGCCATTCATCCTGCTGCCAGCTGTGATACTTGGTATTCTTAAGCATATTTGTCAGCAGCGATACCAAGGACATAATACTCAGAATTTTCAATACTATGAAGGGGCCTGCATATCTTAAACTTCTTTCTTGATGACAAATAGAGCATTCACCATGTTCTTCTTCAAATAAATCTAAGTCATAAACATTCGGATGATATTTAAACTGAGGTAATTTCATATTCTCTCTCAATCATTAGATATATTGAATAGAAGCAGCAATTTAAGATCATAAGCGCATAGTTGTTAGCTTATTTTACCTATCCAAATTTATAGCACACAAGAAAAAGCCCGCTCATTGAGCGGGCTATTCCGTATTAGACCCT
>JBEBSR010000050.1:0-18703 GCA_040394195.1 Wohlfahrtiimonas larvae
TGGCGCTCTTTATCCAATTTTTGTATGCGTTGTATTAAATCATCTTTTTGTTCTGCTTCAACAGGAATATCTAATAAATCCAAATCAATCGATAAACCATAAAAGCTTTTTTCTATAACCTGAACCCACTCTGGATGCAAGTCCTTACTGAGTAATAGCTTAGGATTAATAACTTTGGCAATATCTTCTCGCCAATTTAGACTCTCCTCATTTAAATAAGCAAGCAATGTCCCATTGGGATTAACCAATTGACGAAACTTATCTAGTTCTTTATCAACATTCAAAATATTATTATGATATTTCTCATAATTTTCTCTCTCACTTTCTTTTTTTCTCTCATTTTCTCTCAGAATATGTTTACATTCTGTAATATTAGCATCCACAAATCGTATTTGATCAATATTAATATCTTTGAGTTCATATAAATTTTGCAGCGCAATCTCTTCTTCATCTGTTGGCTTTTTTGCTATCTCATACGCTACTGTACAATTAGTTTTTTCTGTCTCTAGCTGATCTAAATTTCCTTGATGCTTTTTACGTATATCCTCTAGTTTTAGCTCTGTATCATGTTCATGCTTTTTTAGGTCATCTTTAATTTTATTATTTTTTTCATTAAACTCTCTTTCAAATCTGTTTAGATCAAGCTCTAAGAGTTTCACTTGCTCTGTTTCTTCACCTAATATTTTAATCTTTAATTGAGCAAACTCTTCTAAAATTTTATTTTGTGAAGATTGCAAAATATTAAGTTCTGATTGTTGATTATTTACTTCCCCCTTATAAAAATCTAACATTTTATATTCATTTTTTTTAAACTGTATGTTTTGCTGCTTATAGCTATTATATTCTTTATATAAAATATCTAACCGCTTGTTATAATTCTCTATTACTTCTTCTAATCTCAATTTCTCTCTAGTATCTTCTTGATACTCTGCATTATAACTAGTATTTAAGGTAGCTTTCTCAGTTTCTTTGACTTCTATCTTTTTATTATTCTCATTTTGCCTATTATCATACTCATTTTTTAAACACTCAATATAATACTGATGTTGCCCAAAGCCTTCATGGATCTTTTCTAACACCTCTGTTTCCTGACGACTTTTGAGCAAGGTATCTTTTTGTTCTACTAGTTTACTCACACTGCGAATCATTTCTATAAGATTTTTATCTTTATCATGAACAGGCCTTTCACCAATATCCATAGTATTTTTAATTTGAGAGTCATATAACATTTTTTTCAAATGCTTTAATAAATGGTTATTGCTTTGTAAAACACTCGTTAACTCCCCCATATGCTCCATTTTTTTATTTATGGCACATAATGAAAAATCACTAGATAATTGCATAAAACCCATGTTTCGATTTTTCTTATCATATTGATTACATAAAATATATCGATAATCAGCCGTACTTAATTGCCGGCTAATATTAATCCCTGCGTTCTCAAGGCTTTTTAACAGCTCCGATGCAGGTACATTTTGATCCAATAAATGCTTAAATACAGGGTTAAAAATTGTGCTATCAGCTGAACCTTTTACAAACCGATAAACTAGCTGATCTCCTTTGCTTATGGAATGCCTATAAAGTACAACACAACAGACACCATTGTTCCCAATATACTCAAATATCACCATGCTTCGATTAAAAGGTAAATAGTGATCTAAAAAACTATCCTTACCTGCTGATCTATTGATTAAACTTTCAGGTGGCAATCCATAAAAAATAGGAATTAAGGCTAACGCTGTTGTTTTACCTGCGCCATTACCCCCTGCAATATTTGTATGACCATCACAATCAATCTTTACATTGAAACTCCCCATATAAGAATCATAAAGCTTTATGCTAATTAAACCTTTTGCTTGTTTTTCTTGATGTAAATTATCCATATCATTATCCATTTTTAGTATTAACCAATCATTAGATCTTTAAAAGTTTCATGCTCAGCTTCAATTATTCACTAGTCACATTTAATTGCTTGTTTTCTTCTACTAAACATGAGTAGTTTTTACTCAACCAACATCATTTAAAAACAAAAAGACCCTAATGTCAAATCAAAATGATCTAGATATTGGTTTTTAATGGCTTGGTAATGATCAATCATGTATCCTAATGCAACGACTAACTAAGAAACTAATATAAAAATCTATGAATACATCCTTATCTCTTTTTCATCAAATATCAGATAGAGCTCGTTTTATCGAATTTTGCTTAAAATATAAGGGCTCTGTAAGCCGTGCAGATTTAATGCAAAAATTTTCTTTAAGCGAGGCCTCTGCAACACGTGCGATAAGAAGCTATTTAGATGAAAGTATAGAAAAATTTGGAAAATCTGAGCCAAATGCAATTTTTAATAAAAATACTAAAGCAAATGAAATTAGTGATAATTTTGATGACTTATTTAATCTTTCAGAAGAAGAAATTTTTCATTGGCTCCAATTAGAGAATCTACCAAATACTAATGAACCACTGGTTTCTAAGTTTCAGAAACTTAATAGCCCTTATGACAGTGAGTTTGCACCAATTGTGCGAGCAATTATCCAAAAAAAATGTGTGCGAGTGACTTATTTGACCCTTGAAAGTGGTGCAAAAGAACGAGTCGTAATTCCACATGCTATTTTCAATGATGGATTACGATTATATATCCGTGTATATGATAGAAATAGACAGAATTTTATCGACTTAGCCAGTGCTCGCATTGCAAAGTCAATTGAGCTAGATGAAATTCCTAAGAAACATGAGATGGGGATGAATGATCATCTATGGAATGACCACGTTGAGCTTAATTTAATTGCACATCCAAAACTCACTCAAACGGCACAAGAAGTTATTAAATTTGAATATAAAATGGTTAGAGATCGTTTGAAAATTATGACACGTAAATCGACAGTAAATTATTTCCTACGTGTATGGAATATCGATTGCTCTGATAATGCTTCATTAAACCCTAAAGTTTATCACCTTAAACTTGAAAATATTGCATCAATATCTGATTTATTAAGTCCTATTGCACCTGGCAGAGCTTTAAAATAAAACTAGCCATCCATTTATAATAGCCGTAAAAAAGCACCCATTATTCTCATTTCCAACAGAATAACAGGTGCTTTTAAACTGAATAACAATTTTAGTTCCAAACTATATTATCCAGTATGATCCTTCATTGTTCGCTTACAAGAATTGACTAGGTATTTCTTTATTGTTCGCTTACATTTAAACTCAATATTCTTTAAGAATTATTCGACCGTCACCGATTTTGCGAGATTTCTTGGCTGATCCACATCTGTGCCTTTCACACATGCAACATGATATGAGAACAACTGCAATGCGATTGATACTAAAATCGGTGCTGTCATTTCTGGCATATCAGGCAATTCGATCTCATGACCAAAGCCAATTTTCTGCTTAACTCTACGCTCTTTGAAGATATATAAACGGCCATTACGTGCATTAATTTCTTCTAAGTTTGCAATCATCTTATCAGTTAAAGCATTTTCAGTCACAACTGCGATCACTGGCATATTCTTATCCACCAATGCCAATGGACCATGCTTCAATTCACCCGCAGGATAGCTTTCCGCATGAATGTAAGAGATCTCTTTTAACTTCAAAGCACCTTCCATCGCGATTGGATACAAAACACCACGTGCAACAAACAAAGCACTTGTAGATTCTGCAAATTCTTCACTCATCTTCTGAATTGTTTCATCCATCGCAAGCATTGCTTCTGAATAGAATGGCAAAGATGTTAATGCTTCACTCATTGCAGGCTTGCTATGTTTAGCTAAAGCATCTGCCAATGTTAATAATACAGTTAATTGTGTTGTGAATGCTTTTGTTGAAGCAACACCAATTTCACGACCTGCATGAGTTAAAATCGTCCAATTAGATTCACGAGTGATCGCACTATCTGGGCTATTTGTGATTGCTAAGTAACCTAAAAATGGCTTCTGTTTTGCTAATTTTAAAGCTTCAATCGTATCTAATGTTTCACCTGATTGTGAAATCGAGATGAATAAAGTATTTTTTGGTGTAACACTTTCACGATAACGATATTCACTTGCCACTTCTACATGGCATGCAATACCAACGGATTCAAACCAGTATTTTGCAACTAAACCAGCATGATAGCTTGTGCCACATGCATTGATTTGTACGGCTTCAATTTGATCTGCTGTTTCAGCATCACAGCCGATCAAAGTTGCCAAATCAGTTTTCAAACGACCTTGCAATGTTTCACTCAATGCTTTTGGTTGCTCAAAAATCTCTTTTTGCATGTAATGTTTGTACAAACCTTTATCAGCCGCATCATCAGTTGCATAAAGGTTTTTAGTCGGACGTTTCGCAGGATTGCCTGCTTTATCCAAAATTTCGATGCTTTCACGTGTTAAACGAATACAATCAAAATCTTCTAAGTAAATAAATGAATTAGTAACAGGTAACAATGCAAATGGATCAGATGCGATGAAGTTTTCACCCAAACCAACACCAATCACTAATGGCGTACCTTTACGAGCCGCTACTAATTCATCAGGTAAGTTTGAATCAATCACTGCGATACTAAAAGCACCTTCTAAGTGAGCTAATGCTTTTTGCACGGTTGCAAATAAAGTCTCAGAATCATTACGCATAGAATGAATCAAATGCGCGATCACTTCTGTATCTGTTTCAGATGCAAAAGTATAACGATTAGATAATTCAGCTTTTAATTCTTGGTAATTTTCAATGATGCCGTTGTGAACAACAGCGATTGTACCACTCACATGTGGATGTGCATTACGCTCATGTGGCACACCATGTGTTGCCCAGCGTGTATGTGCGATGCCAAGTGGGCCTTTTAAATCAGCTGCCATCACTTTAGTTTCTAAAGTAGCGACTTTCCCTTGGCTTCGTTCTCGAAATAATTGGTGCTCGTTAATGACAGCAATGCCTGCTGAATCATATCCCCTATATTCTAAGCGCTTCAATCCTGATAATAAAATAGGGCTAACGTTACGCTCTGCAATTGCTCCAACTATTCCACACATCTACATTCCTTTTTACTTGTAATGAAATAAATATCACTCCCGCAGGAGTGATATTTAAGTACTTTAATTAACGACTCTTACGAATTTTTAAGTGCTTACCCTTAGCATTCGCTAGGATCAACTTATCTGCTTGCACTTTAGTTTTTGGCTTTTCAACCGCATAAGGGTTTTCTCCTGAACGGAAATCCAAGCGCACTGGTGTTCCCACCAACTTCAACTGCTCACGATAAGTATTCATCAAATAACGAATATAATCAGGCTTCACATGGCTCACACGAGAACCATGAATTACGATACGTGGTGGATTTTTACCACCTTGGTGTGCATAACGTAATTTAGGTGCTAAACCTTGTGATACAGGCGGGTGATGTCTATGAACTGCACCTTCCAAGATATTAGACAATTCATTCGTTGTGAATTTACGCATTGCATTGTCATAAGCTTGGATTGCCATTTTCAACACTTTATCCACATTCGAACCATGCAAGGCTGAAATGAAAACAGGTTGTGTGAAATCAATGAAAGCAAACTTACGCGTGAATTCTGTTTTAATCCACTCTCTTTCATGATCAGGCAGATGATCCCATTTATTCACAGCCAACACTAAAGCACGGCCTGAATCCAATACATTACCTAACAAGCCTGCATCTTGATCTGATAAGCCTTCATGCGCATCAAATACGAATACAACAACGTTAGATTTCTGCATTGCTTCAATACTTTTAAGCACACTGAATTTTTCAATCTTATCATCTACACGGCTACGACGACGAATACCCGCTGTATCGATCAAGATAAAGTCACGATCTTCTTTAGAGAATGGAATCTCTACAGCATCACGCGTTGTACCAGCAACATCACTTGCCAATACACGTTCTTCACCTAAAATTCGGTTAATCAAAGTTGATTTACCAGCATTGGGTCGACCCAATACAGCTAAACGAATTGGACTATCATCTAAAACGATGTCATCGCCTTCATTTTCATCTTCAAATTCTTCATCGTAATCTTCAAACTCATCTTCCTCGAACTCTAATTCAGGAAAACGAGCAAATGTAGAGATAACGAGATCTAAAATGCCACGATTATGTGCAGCAGAAACAGCAATAGGATCACCCATACCAAGTGAATAGAATGGCGCAATCGCCATATCTTCTTCTTTGCCTTCTGCTTTATTCACAACAACGATCACAGGTTTATTCGTGCGACGAACCATATCTGCAATTTCTTCGTCATAGCCCGTGACATCATTGCGACCATCTACAATAAAGTAGATCAAATCTGCATCTTCAACAGCTTTCCAAACTTGTCCAGCAATAAGGTTATCCATGTGATTACTATCATCACCAGATAAACCACCTGTGTCCAGAATGATATAAGGCGTTTGCTCTGCACCAACTTTACCCATGCCATAACGGCGATCGCGTGTTAAACCAGGCTGATCTGCAACCAAAGCATCACGAGTACGAGTTAATGCGTTATATAAGGTAGATTTCCCAACATTTGGGCGCCCTACCAAAGCGATAATTGGTAAATCTTTCATAAATTAGATACTAATACGATAAACATTTCCAGAGTGATCCTGGAAAACCGCACTGCCAGCCAAAGCTAGAACATCAGGCATAAATCCTGATTTACCCACTTTAGTTGAACCAAGTAATTGTCCACTGTTCTTATCTAGAACATGAACATATCCTTCATTATCACCCACGACAATGCGTTCATTAATCAATACAGGACGCGTTAAATGGCGAGCAAATAATGCATTGCTTTCCCATTCAGCTTTCCCATCACGTTTTGATAATGCACCAATATTGCCATCATCATAAGCAACATATAGTCGAGATGCATCTACTGTTAGACCAGAATAAACGCCTGACTTGGTTTCCCAAAGTTTACGTGCATTCTGTAAAGATACTGCCGCTACACCTGTACGCGCAACAGGCACATAAGCAACATTATTATCAATCACTGGCTCAGCATCAATATCTGCTAAACGAGCCATTTCCGTACCGCCACGAGGATTACTAACTTTTTGTCCCCAAATGACAGCACCTGTTTCAGCATTTAAATAGCCGATTAAACCTAAATCTGTTGGTACTAGTAAATTCTGACCTACAACAACTGGTGCAGCTCCACCACGCAAGCTCACTTCTGGTACTTGTACCATATAAGCCCAAGATTTTTCACCTGTTTGAGCATCAAATGTTTCAACTGCACCGCTCATTGTACGGATAATTACTCGTGATCCTGCAATCACTGGTGTTGTTGTTGGTGCACCATACAATTTTGTGCTCCAAACTTTTGAACCATTAGCTGCAGACAATGCTATCAATTCACCAGTTTTTGTACCGACAAATACTAAATTGCCATTGGTTGCTGCGCCAGTATAAAGCTCATCAACCTTTACTGACCAACCTTTTTTACCAGATGTTGCATCTACTAAAGATACAGAACCATTAGCATTTGCAACATAAAGTGTATTACCATTATGTGCGATATTAAATCTCAAACTTGTCTCATCAGAATTACCTAAACCTGATGTTGACCAAGAAGTTCTTACTAGATTTTTATTCGTTGTGTCTGAGATTGGTGCAGGTGTTGGCGCATTTGTTTTACCCACAAAGAAACCAGAACAACCAGTCACTGCTAAAGTTGCAACCAATACAGCTGAAATTTTTAATTTATTCATACTCTATCCTTCAATTTGAATCTTTAGAATGTTCAGCATTAAGCGCCGGTTGATAACTGGTTAATTTTTCTTTGAATCACTGGTGATTGCAAAATTTCGAAAGCCTCTACATATACAGCTTTAGCATTATCAATGCGACCTTCTTTCACATAAATATCACCTTGTAATGATTTCACCAAACCTGTAAAGCTCTTTGTTGTGATTTGATTCAATTCCGCCATAGATGCCGTGTAATCATTATTTTCATACAGAGCCACCGCCAAACGATAACGGAACAAATCCTTCATGACAGGATCTTTTGTCGCCGCCAATTGTGATTGTAAATCTGCAATTGCACCTTTCAAATCATTATTATTTGCTTGAAATGCTGCTGTTTGTAACATTGCTAAATCTTTGAAACCTTCAGCTTTAGAATCATTCATCACAGCAGCAATCGCTTTATCATCCAATTTACCAGATTCTAAAGCTTGCTCAAATGCATAATAATTCGCTGATTGTTCTGACAAACGTCCATTATTATGGCTTTTATAATAATCCCAACCAATGATGCTACCAATCACAACAATGATCCCAAAGAAGATCCAAGCACCATTTGCTTTTAACCAATCTACGAGTGCTTCCGCACGTTGCTCATCTGTTTCAAACTGGTTTAAACTCATCTTATTACCTTTTATTTAATATTTTTCAACCAATCAACCAACTCAGATAATGCGATTTCTTGTTGTTCGCCACTTTCTCTTAAGTTTTTAATGATAGCAATATTGTTAGCCAATTCATTTTCACCCAAAATCATGGCAAATCTTGCACCACTTTGATCTGCTTTTTTCATTTGAGATTTCATGCCAGACTCACCCAAGACTGTAGATACTAGGTAATCAGGATAGGCCGTACGAATTTTCTCCATCAAAGATAAACCTGCTTTTTTAGCATCGTTACCCAATAAAACAGCAACTAAATCAGTTTGTTGAGTTTCTTCGATTTGCTGTACTTCTTCGCACAACAAATACAAGCGTTCCATACCTAAACCAAAGCCAATTGCAGGTGTTTTATGCCCACCCAATTCTTCAACCATACGATCATAACGCCCACCACCACAAATCGTTGCTTGTGCGCCTAACTTATCAGTTGTCCATTCAAATACTGTACGCGTATAGTAATCCATACCACGAACAATGCGATGATTAATCAAATATTTAATTCCCAACGCATCTAAATACTCACATAATTTTTTGAAATGTTCTGCTGATTCATCAGTTAAATGATCCAACAATGTTGGTGCTTTATTCAACAGATCTTGCATTGCAGGGTTTTTAGAATCCAAAATACGTAATGGATTAGTCTTCAAACGACGCAAACTATCCTCATCCAATAATTCAATATTATCTTCAAAGTATTTTACAATTACTTCGCGATAACGCTGACGGCATTCTTCTGTGCCCATTGAATTAAGTTCTAAAGTCACATATTCAGAAACACCTAATTTTTCCCACAAACGGCTGATCATCGCTAAAATTTCAGCATCCACATCTGGCGATTCAATACCAAACACTTCAATATCTGCTTGATTAAACTGACGATAACGACCATGTTGAGGTTTGTCATAACGGAAAACAGAGCCAATTTGCCATACTTTTTGCACTTGATTGTAAAACAATCCATGCTGAATGCCCGAACGAACAATACCTGCCGTTAATTCAGGGCGCAATGCCAAACTTGTTTTTTCATCACTGTCAGAAAAAACATACATCTCTTTTTCAACAATATCTGTCACTTCACCCAAAGAACGCGTAAATAATCTCGTTTCTTCTACAATCGGGGTGCGAATTTCACGATAACCATACTGTGCAAATAATTGACGGAATGCACCTTCAATGTATTGCCATTTAGCAGTTTGGGTAGGTAAAGCATCGTGCATTCCTTTCACAGATTGAATCTTTTGACTCATGACTTAATTCTCTTCCTTAGGCTCTAATTTAATTTTTGAAACAGTTGTTTTGGCAGTTGGGCGATAAACTTTTACATCCACCACTTCACCATTAAACATTAATTTATCAATACTTTGTGCATTACCAATGTGTAATGAAAAAGGTGCTTCGCCTTCCAAATGGTAAGTAGCATTGGCAGGCAATACTTCATTCATCAATACTTTCTTGTTCTTATCACGAATCTGCACCCAACATTCTGCATTATTCAAAGTGAGTGATAATGATGAAATACCTTCTGGCAATTGCACTTTTTCATTTGCTATTACTTCACCATTTGCAAGTTGTTCTTGATCAAGTGACGCTAAAGTCAATGAACCATCTCGAATAATCTGCTCAACTTCAAATGCTGATAAAGCAGATTTTTCATCCATATTCGGTGCAATATTATCAACTACAGCATTCACATTATTTTCATTCATCATAATAGATGGTGTTGAAATTGATTGTGTTCCAGACGCTAACATGATGGGCTGTTTAGCTTCTTCGACACCAATCAGTGATTGCTGTTCATCTGAAGTAGCATCAGCGTTATCAAAAATAATTTTCTCTGGCGTTGGCTTAATATTAAATATATCAGTGACCTTATCACCATAGATAAAATACATTGCAATACCTGCGCCTAACAGTGCAACTAAAATTACTGAATACCATTTAAAAAATGAACGATGAACCATGCGTTTATCTTCATTCAACTGTGCACGAATCAAACTCTCAGTTTTTTCTTCCTTAAAAGGATCATCCAATTGCACTAACAAAGCATCAATTTCAAAACGATCAATTTTTAGATAATCTGCATATTTTTTAATATAATTTTTAATATACAAAATCGAACCCAATCGTTCATAGTGGCCCTCTTCTAAATCTTGCAATACTTGAACACGTATAGATAAAATCCTAGAAGCATCTTGCAATGAAGCTTGGCGATTTTCTCTAGCATTTTTCAATTGTTGAGCTAATTCATCTTTAATCATATTATCTCTTTAGCTATTAGAATTATTGGCCTTGATTCATAGCAATAACATTTTCATATTTGTTGATCTCAGCTTGATTACGTGCTTTTTTAGCAGCATTCAAACCTAAATAAACGCTATTGGGCTCATAACCATATTCATCATGATAACGATCTAAAGCAGAAAAAACTTCATTTTGACGATTCAGTTCATTCAGAGCGACAGCTTTAAAATAATAAGTATCTGCATAGCTTGGATCCGCAGAAATGCCTCGATCAGCATATTCATTACCTTTCACAGGGTTCTTATGCACTAAATAACATGCAGCTGCAGCACTATTCATTCCTGCTTTTAATTCAGGTGGTGCATTATCTGCAATTCTTGCCATATTTTCAGGTGCAGCTTTATCATAAGCATTACATTGAATCATTGCGTACTGTTTGATGGCTTTGCGATCTGTTGGATTAATTGCAATCGCCTTAGAATATAAGCCTATCGCATCCGTTCTCTTGCCCTGACGCTCCTGAGAAATTCCTAACATCATATACAAATCGGAAAAATTTGGATATTTTTTCACTAAAGACAGTAATTTTTCATTTGCCACTTGGTATTCACCACGACCAATATAATCCACGCCCATTTGATAAGTCAGTTTATCCGCTTCAGGTAAACTTTCTACAGACATCCCTTTAGATGACTTCATGGAAGTACTTGTGCCTTGAGTTGTTGTACATGCTAACAATGTAGATGAAAGCAATAACACTGCTAAATACCGCATAATCTACCTCTTCTCTATCTTTAATTAATCCGATGCTTTGTGATTGTATCAAGAATTTTCTGTTTTTGTGCGCTTAGTTCGATCTTTAACACGTCCAGCTAACTGACCACATGCTGCATCGATGTCTTCACCTCGCGTCTTGCGAATCGTAGTGACAACACCCTGTCTTTGCAAGATTTCTTTGAAGCGATTAATGCGATTCATCGATGAACATTCATATCCTGAATTTGGGAATGGATTAAATGGAATCAAATTCACTTTACCAGGAATATCTTTAATTAATTTTGCCAATGCAAAAGCATCTTCTTCTTTATCATTCACATCCTTCAACATAACATATTCCCAAGTGATTTTGCGATATGCTGATGAATCTGTGATGTAGTTTTTACATGCCTCTAACAATTCTGCTAGCGGATATTTTTTATTGATTGGTACGATTTCATCACGCAATGTATCGTAAGGCGCATGTAATGAGATTGCTAATGATACATCTGAAACTTCTTTCAAACGATACAATGCAGGCACAACACCAGATGTACTCAATGTTACACGACGTTTAGATAAACCAAATCCATAATCATTCAACATAACATCAATTGCTTGAGTTACATTTGTAAAGTTCAATAATGGCTCGCCCATTCCCATTAGTACAACATTCGTCACACGGCGATTTTGACTTTGCTGAGTGTCATTCTCATATTCGCCCAACAGTTTTTTAGCAAGCATTACCTGCCCAACAATTTCTGCTGTGCTTAAATTTCTATTAAAACCTTGGCGCGCAGTTGAGCAAAATGTACATTCTAATGCACAGCCCACTTGCGACGAAACACACAAAGTTCCGCGATCATCTTCTGGAATGTATACCATTTCAATCGCATTACCTGATTCTAATTGAATCAGCCACTTATGAGTACCATCACTCGATGGCTGATCCAATAAAACTTTAGGTAAATCAAAAACAAGTCGTGACTTTAATTTCTCACGTGTTTTTTTTGAAATATCAGTCATATCATCAATAGACTCAGCGCCTTTATGATAGACCCATTTCATAATCTGCATGGCACGATAAGGCTTCTCGCCAATCTCTTCACAGAGTTCGAGCATTGCTTGATAAGTTAAACCATACAAATTCTTTTCCACTACATTACTCACGACTTGATTCACTTTTACTTAAAATTAACGATTACAAACTTTTACTGGAGCAACTGCATTTGCGCCAAAAAAATATTCGATTTCTACAGCAGCTGTTTCTGCAGCATCAGAACCATGAACAGCATTTGCATCAATGCTATCTGCGAAATCAGCGCGGATTGTACCAGCAGCTGCTTCTTTAGGATTTGTTGCACCCATGATTTCACGGTGCTTAGCGATTGCATTTTCGCCTTCCAATACTTGCATCATTACTGGACCTGAAACCATGAACTGTACTAAATCATTAAAGAAAGGACGCTCTTTATGTACAGCGTAGAAACCTTCAGCTTCTGCTTGAGTTAAATGAACCATTTTAGCAGCAACGATTTTGAAACCTGCTTTTTCAAAACGTGTATAGATTTCGCCGATTACATTTTTTGCAACTGCGTCTGGTTTGATGATAGAGAAAGTACGTTCAATAGCCATTAAATACTCCTTAAAGCTTCACGGTAGCTAAACAAATAAATTGATATATGTTTTCATGATAAAAACCGAGGAATTCTAACATAAAAAAGCATTATCTCTTAATAATCCTGTAATTTTTTTATTACTATATTTTTCTATAGATTATGTACAACCTTATTAACCACTGCAATCAGTGCTGTTTTTTATTTTATGTCATGCTCATGATATGATGACAAATTGTTTTATTATCCAACTGCTTTGAGAATGTCTATGTTATCCACATTAAATACAGCACAATATGATGCTGTTACCGCACCTTTAGGTCCTGTTCGAGTGCTTGCTGGCGCAGGTTCTGGTAAAACACGTGTATTGGTTGCACGCATTGCGTGGTTATTGGAAACAGAACAAACAACACCTCATGGTATTTTAGCCGTAACATTTACCAATAAAGCAGCTTTGGAAATGCGCACACGTTTAGAATCCTCTCTCAAACGCCCTTTGCGTAATTTGTGGCTAGGAACATTCCATTCATTATGCCACCGTTTATTGCGTTTACATCATGTGGAAGCAAAATTAGATCAAAATTTCCAAATCATGGACAGCGATGATCAATTACGTTTATGCAAAAGATTATTGCGTGAGCGTGGCATTGATGAAAAATTGGTCAGCCCAAAAGCTTTACAAGGATTCATCGGAGGCCACAAAGATGAAGGCCGTAGAGCAAGCAATATAGAAAGACGACCAAATCAAGCCCACAATACAATGATTGAGTTATATGCTCAATATCAAGCCATTTGCGATCAATCTAGCTTAGTGGATTTCTCTGAAATCTTATTGCGTGCATTAGAAATGCTCCGTGATAACACGGCATTATTAAATCATTATCAAGAACGTTTCCAATTTGTTTTAGTAGACGAGTTCCAAGATACCAATAGCATTCAATATGCTTGGTTAAGAATGCTGAGCGGTAAGCATCAGCAGATTTTTGTTGTGGGCGATGATGATCAATCCATCTATGGCTGGCGCGGTGCTCGTGTTGAAAATATTTTGAATTTTGATCAAGATTTCCCCAACAGCACAACAGTTCGTTTAGAGCAGAATTATCGTTCAACTTCAACCATTCTCGATGCTGCTAATAGCGTTATTGAAAAAAATAGCGAGCGTTTACCCAAAAAGCTTTGGACAGACAATAGCGATGATTCACAAATCACACAATACAGCGCAATGGATGCTTATGAAGAAGCACAATTCGTTGTAAGCAAAATTAAAGAAGCCACTGATAATGGTATCGCTCGCAAAGAGCAAGCAATCTTATATCGCTCGAATGCACAATCTCGTATTTTTGAAGAGGTTTTATTGCGCGCGAATATTCCTTATCGCATTTATGGCGGTTTACGATTCTTCGATCGTATGGAAATTAAAGATATCACAAGCTATTTACGCTTAATTGTAAACAATAATGATGACATTTCTTTTGAGCGCGCTATTACAACGCCAGCAAAAGGTGTAGGCACAGCAACTATTGAAAAAATTCGCTTAGAAGCTATGCAGGCGGAAGTTTCACTATGGAATGCAATGGATAATATTCTAGAAAGCCAAAGCTTAGCCAAACGTGCACAAAATGCTTTGATGGGCTTTAGATTATTGGTCACTGAGTTGCATGATGCTTTAGATGATGTAACTTTAGATCAATTCATTCAAGATGTGATCACAAAAGTAGAATTAGAGGCGCATTATAAAAAAGAACCAATGGGACGCGGTGAAGATCGAATCGAAAACTTAAATGAATTCATTTCGGCAAGTCGTCAATTTGTAGAAGACTACAATAACGAACCAGGCTCTCCACCCTTAACTTCACATGGTTATTTATCCGAATTTTTGGGGCAAATTACATTAGATTCCGCAGTGAATGAAAATACTGACAATGATGACAAAATTCAGTTAATGACATTACACAGCTCTAAAGGCTTGGAGTTTGATCATGTTTATTTAGTGGGCATGGATGATGGTTTATTCCCTAGTGAAAGCTCTATCAATGATCCTGCTCGCTTAGAAGAAGAACGTAGATTAGCTTATGTTGGTATTACACGTGCTAAACAATTACTAACACTCACAACCGCAGCTTCTCGTATGATTCATGGCAAAACTGTTTATCTTGCACCTTCTTGCTTCATCAGAGATATCCCTTTGCATTTAATTAAAGCACAAGGTCAGAAAATTTCTATTTCCAAACCAATGACTGCTCGCGGTAATAGCTATGGTGCTTCCACACAAGATCAATCCATGAACGGCTTTGCATTAGGTCAATTAGTTTCTCACCCTGTATTCAACGAAGGTGTGATTACTAATTTTGAAGGTGTTGGTGATCATGCTCGTGTCACTGTTAACTTTAAACAAGCAGGCTCTAAAACCTTGGTTTTAGCTTATGCAAAACTAACAATTATTTAATTTCAATATTATTAAATAATTGTAAAGATTAATTAAAACATACTATTTTTATATTATAATTCAACGATGATTCAATTTTACAATAGGAGAACTATTTTGAGAAAAAGTTTCATCGTTACCTTCTTAGTATCTATTTTAGTATCACCATCCATCAGCTTTGCTCAGTCTGATTATGGCTGTAAAAAGAAAGAAGATAACCTAAGAACTCAGTTACGTTACGCAGAGCAACATGGCAATATTCAACGCGCTGAAAATCTAAAACGTGCAATTGTGAACGTACATGAACACTGCGGTCAAACTGATGATTATGCTGATTTGCAATTGAATGATGAAGTGTATCAACAAAACCTGAATGAGAAAATAGCCAAGCAACAAGAGAAAGTTGCCTCAGCAGAAAGAGAATTAGAGCAAGCTAAGCTTTCAGGAAAAGATAAAAAAATCCGTGAAAAAACAGCCAAAGTTCAAGAGCGCCAGAAAAAATTGGATGACTATCAACAAGAACTCAAAAGTTTATCAACTCAATAATTTTTCATGATCAACAAGAAGCCAGATAAATCCTCTGAGCTTCTTGTTTAAAACATTAAACTATCCTATGCTCAATGTTAATCCAACCATTACTCATTGACATTCGCCATGATCGCACCACAACCCACGGGTTATACAATAAAAGAAGCAGCGTTTTGGAAAATTGTAATATTACTAGGTGCAACCTCTGTTTTTATCTTTGCCAATCTCTATTCTTTCCAGCCAATTTTGCCAGTTCTAGCAAAAGAGTTTAATGTTTCCAGTACTTACATCAGCCTAACTTTTTCCTTCTCAATTATTGGGATGATTATTGGATTAAACATTTTTGGCTCATTGAGCGATCGATTAGGCCGAAAAAATTTCATTCTTTTATCACTCTTTCTCTCTTCTTTATTACTCATACTAATTGCAAGCACAAGCTCCTTGCCATTAATTTTAATACTAAGGTTTTTTCAAGGCATGGTTACAGGCGCATTACCTGCATCTGCCTTAGCTTATTTAAATGAAGAAATTAACAAACAAGATCAAAAATTTGCCATTGCTTTCTACATTGCAGCCAATGCCGTTGGTGGATCATTAGGCCGTGTAATGTCTGGCGTGATTACACACTATTATTCATGGCACACAGCCCTTTATATTTTTGGCGCACTGGGATTAATCACAGCATCCATCATGCTATATCTACTGCCAAAATCTAATAATTTCTCACCCAGCAAAGGTTCGATTTTATCAACATTTTCAGGCATCAGCTTTCATCTAAAAAACCCAGTATTAAGGCGATATTTCCTGATTGGTTTAATCATTCAACTGGCTTACACAGGCATTTGGACATATCTACCATTCCATTTAAGTGGCGCACCATTTTTCTTATCCACCGGTGCAATCAGCTCATTCTTTTTAGCGCTCATGCTTGGCATTCCAAGCGCCCCAATTGTTAGTTTATTGACCAACCGATTTAAATTAAGCTTTGTGTTAATCAGTATGTTAATGCTGTTGGGATTAGGCACTTTATTAACCATTTTTAATAATCTATTGCTCATTACTATAGGACTCGCATTATTGAGCTTTGCAATGTTCGCAGCACATTCATTAGCCGCTGCTTTAATTAATCTCCATGCAGAAAGCTATAAAGGCACAGCTTCAAGCTTATATTTTGTGGCTTATTACATTGGTGTTGCGATTGGCAGTACATTGTTTGCACCCATTTGGCATGTTTTCGGCTGGTATGCCGTTGTTGGCATTGCTGCTGCATTACCCATTTCATACGCCATTGTATTAAAGCTAATGGATGACAAATAACAAATTTAGCTGAATTTATTGGCTCATTGCAAAAATTAACTATAAATATTTAAAAATGCTCTTTATAATCGCCTAATTTTTATACTGCGGAAATTATATGAGCCCAAGTTTATTAGCATTATTAGATGATATTACTGCTGTACTGGATGATGTTGCATCCATGACTAAACTCGCCACAAAGAAAACAGCTGGCGTATTGACAGATGATCTCGCTGTAAACGCTCAACAAGTCGTTGGCGTACAAGCAAGTCGAGAAATCCCTGTGGTTTGGTCTGTTGCAAAAGGCTCTTTCATCAATAAACTTTTGATCATTCCCGCTGCATTGTTAATCAATGCTTTTGCACCTTGGTTAATGGTTGTTTTATTGATCATTGGTGGTGCTTATTTATGTTTTGAAGGTGCTGAGAAGATTCACCATACTCTATTTCATAAAAACAATGACAAACAAAAAGCTTTACTGAATGAAACAGGTGAAGCCATCACTGATGAAATGATTCAAAAAATGGAAAAAGATAAAATTAAAGGTGCAATTCGTACAGACTTTATCTTATCCGCTGAGATCATTGTGATTACATTGCATACTGTTGCAGATTATTCTTTAACCATACAAATTATGACATTATTAAGCATCGCTATTCTCATTACAATAGGCGTTTATGGCTTGGTTGCAGGTATCATCAAAATGGATGATTTGGGCTATTGGATGATGAAAAATGCAAAAGCAGCAAGCCTGAAAGCCAAAACAGGTTTAATGCTCATCAATGCCGCACCTTATTTGATGAAAATTTTAGGCTTCATTGGCACAGTTGCCATGTTCTTAGTGGGCGGTGGTATCATTATTGGTGAAGTACCACAATTGGTTGCACTACAGAATAACTGGATCACAATGCTCAATGAATCATTCCTTAAGCATTTTGTGGGTATTATTTACAGTTTTATCTTAGGTTTTATTGTTGGTTATATCGTATTAGCTGCCCACGCAATTTACGTAAAATTATTCAATAAAGCACACTAATTATTACCATAATACAATCAATAGTTTAATAATTATTAAACTATTGATTGTGTGAACCTAGGATTCTTGGGCATTCGCTCTTGAATCCTTTTTTGATTCAGCAAAATATCCGCTTCTGTCACAACATAATCCTGCCATAACTCTGTATATTCACTTGCCTTATCTGGCCATTTATAGACCACATTAAAGCCACGATCTAAACATTCTTGATGCAGCGCATCATAACGCTGTTTCAAAAATTTGAGCTTATTTCTAAAGAATGTGACATGCCCAGCACCCAATAAATATGCTGACTCAGTACTCAATGGTACATTTCCTTCCCTTTTCACAATATCATTCGGAATTCGTGTTAATTCTCGATGCTCAGCGAGCAAATGCTGATCACATAATTCAGTCA
>JBEBSR010000051.1:0-18010 GCA_040394195.1 Wohlfahrtiimonas larvae
ACTTGGGCTTTCCGCTGAATCATCGCGGCCTTGCCAAATGTTCTCTGGTGTTTGTTCCCAAAACTGCATAGTGTTCTCCTCAAAGTATTATGCGTTATTGCGCGATTTTGCCATGAAAAACGCGATGAACTAATGGGTTATGGCCAAGTTCATAAAATATTTCGACAGGGTTTTGTACATTCCAAATTGCAAAGTTTGCCACGAAATCTTGTTTTAATTGTCCATGTGTATCTTTGCGACCTAGAGCTTGTGCAGCGTTTCTTGTGACACCTTCCATGACTTCCAGCGGAGTTAATCCAAACTGTACAGAAGCTGCATTCATTGCAAAACGAATCGATGTGAATGGACTTGTGCCAGGGTTGAAGTCTGTAGAGATTGCCATTGGTACTTTATATTGTCTTAATAAAGCAATGGGCGGTTTTTGTGTTTCGCGTAAGAAATAGAAAGCTAAAGGTAATAATGTTGCCACTGTACCAGATTGTGAAATGGCTTTAATCGCCGCTTCATCTAAGAACTCAATGTGATCCACAGATAAACCATTATATTTAGCAATTAACTCACTGCCACCTAAGTTGGACATTTGTTCCATGTGGCCTTTTACAGGAATTCCTAACTCTTTAGCACGATCAAATACTTTCTTAGTCTGTTCTAAAGAGAAGCCAACGGATTCACAAAATACATCCACTGCTTCATATAAACCTTCTTGCCATAATGTTGGCATGATGGTTTCGCAAATGAGATCAATGTACTCATCTGCTTTGTCTTTATATTCTGGTGGCACAGCATGTGCTGATAATAGTGTGGATGCAATTTCAATAGGGTAATTCTTAGCTAAGTCTTGTGATACTTTTAATTGCTTGCGCTCATTGTCTAAATCTAAACCATAACCTGATTTGGATTCAATCGTTGTGACGCCTTCATTTGCTAATGATTGCATTCGAGGGAAAGCTAAATCATACAGAGCTTGCTCAGATAGTTCACGAGTATTGCGAACTGTTGAATTAATGCCACCGCCTTGTTTTGCGATCTCAATATAAGGCACGCCATTTAAACGCATTTCCCATTCTTTTGCACGATTGCCACCGAATATTAGGTGAGTATGGCAATCAATGAAGCCTGGTGTGACTAAGCGATTTTCTAAATCAACTGTAGTTGCATCAGTTGGTTTTGTATAAGTTACAGATGGTAATACCGCAATAATTTTATCATCATGTGTGATGATGTCATGTTGGTCCAATAAACCATATTCTTGATCAATGGTTGGATCCATTGTCATTAAGCGACCATTGGTCCAAATTGTGCAGTTATTTGGGAGTTTCATTGCCATCCGCCTTTATCAATACTAATTCAATAACAACATTATAGATTCAGATCATACGAATGTATAACCCTTAAAAATGCTTTTACAAGCTTTTGACTACAATATTATGTATAGACATTTGTCTGTAAACTGAAATGATTAGATCATTAAAGAATGTAATTATCAAGAAATTTATGAAGATAATAATTTTATTCTTTTAAAATCAATAATATTTTTTAATTTAATATTGTTGTGAAATGTATAGTGGAATTACTATACAACTTTATTAAAGCTTTCTCATGAAGTGAGAATGTAATTTTTATTGAAAGTTTATAACTTATTTATTTGATGTTTTTCAGTATGATAATTCATGTGCTGTATAAAATTTAGAGAGAATACATTTTATTATTAGACAAACAAAAAAAATGCTTTATATTTGTATAGACAATGTTTAGCATAAATTACTTTATACTTTTAGGAGGGTAACAATGACAACGAATTATGATGTATCTCAAGCGATGGAAATCAAATTAGATAACACATTGCCAGAATATCCAGCGTTTGATCCACAATATAGACGAGCACCAAATCGTGGCTTTCGTCTAACTCAAGCACAAGCAGAAGTGGCTTTGAAAAATGCATTGCGTTATGTGCCTGAAGAATTGCATGAAACATTAGCACCAGAATTCATGGAAGAATTGGTATCTTATGGCCGTATCTATGCTTATCGTTTCCGTCCTGAAGGCCGTATTTATGGTAAAGGCATAGAAGAATATAAAGGTGCTTGTGTTGAAGGTAAATCAATGCAAGTAATGATGGATAATAACCTAGACTTTGAAATCAGTTTATATCCATATGAATTGGTAACTTATGGTGAAACAGGCCAAGTTTGCCAAAACTGGTTGCAATATCGTCTCATTAAGAAATATTTAGAAGTGATGACGCAGGATCAAACATTGGTTGTGCAATCAGGTCATCCTTTAGGTTTATTCCCATCTAAACCAGATGCACCGCGTGTAATTATCACAAACTCATTGATGATCGGTATGTTCGACAATCCAAAAGATTGGGAAATTGCTGAACAAATGGGCGTTGCAAACTATGGTCAAATGACAGCAGGCGGTTGGATGTACATCGGCCCACAAGGCATTGTTCATGGCACATTCAATACAATTTTAAACGCAGGTCGTTTGAAATTAGGCTTGAAAGATGATCAAGATTTGAAAGGTGTATTATTCGTAACAAGTGGTTTGGGTGGCATGAGTGGCGCACAACCTAAAGCGATCGAAATTGCAAATGGTGTTGGTATTGTTGCAGAGGTTGATTTCTCTCGTATTCAAACACGTTTGGATCAAGGCTGGGTTTCTTTAGCAAGTTCTGATTTGAAGAAAGTATTCGATACAGCACAAGAGTATTTGGATAAGAAAGAAACAATTTCTATTGCTTATCACGGTAACATTGTAGATCTCTTGGAATACGCAGCAGAAAATAATATTCACATTCCTTTATTGTCTGACCAAACATCATGTCATAACGTTTATGATGGTGGCTATTGTCCTCAAGGCGTTTCTTTTGAAGAAAGAACAGAGATGTTGGCGAATGATCGTGAGAAATTTGTTGAATTAGTGAATGCATCATTGCGTAAGCACTTTAAAATGATTCAGAAATTATCAGAGCAAGGTTCTTATTTCTTCGATTATGGCAATGCTTTCTTAAAATCAGTTTATGATGCAGGCGTTACAGAAGTTTCTAAGAATGGTTATGATGAGAAAGATGGTTTCATTTATCCTTCATATGTTGAAGATATCTTAGGCCCTGAATTGTTTGACTATGGTTATGGCCCATTCCGTTGGGTTTGCTTATCAGGTAATCCTGAAGACTTACGTAAAACTGACCAAGCAGCGATGGATTGTATTGATCCTAATCGCCGTGGACAAGATCGTGATAACTGGATCTGGATCCGTGATGCAGAGAAGAACAAAATGGTTGTGGGTACACAAGCTCGTATCTTGTATCAAGATGCTGAAGGCCGTACAAAGATTGCATTACGTTTCAATGAAATGATCAAAAATGGTGAAATTGGTCCAGTAATGTTAGGCCGTGATCACCATGACGTTTCAGGTACAGATTCACCATTCCGCGAAACTTCTAACATCAAAGATGGTAGTAATGTAATGGCAGATATGGCAACTCAGTGTTTCGCAGGGAATGCTGCACGCGGTATGAGTTTGGTTGCATTGCATAATGGTGGTGGTGTTGGTATCGGTAAATCCATCAACGGTGGTTTTGGTATGGTGCTAGATGGCTCTGATCGTGCTGCTAAAATCATTGAATCAGCAATGATGTGGGATGTTATGGGCGGCGTTGCAAGAAGAAGCTGGGCGAGAAACCCTAACTCAATCGCAACGAGCGTAGAATACAATAAAAACTATGCAGGCAAAGGCCATATCACATTACCATACATTCCTTGTGAAGAATTGGTTAAGCGTGTTGTTGCAGAGAAAACAAAGAAATAATTAACTTTAATATTTCCAGGGCAATATAAAAAGGTGCTAGGTTTTGGTGATAAACTGAAATCTAGCACCTTTCTTTTAGGTTGTATGCAATAATAGGAAAATCACTGATTAACTTAATTGGCTAAAGAGAAATTATGCAGAAAGTCACCATGGCAATTCCTAAATATAAAAATATAAAAAATTACATCTTAAGTGGAATTACCTCTGGTTTATTCAAGCAAGGTGGGCAAATTCCAACAGAGTTGGAACTGTCTGCGATGTTTGAAGTGAGCAGAATGACGGTGAATCGTGCGATTACAGATTTAACAGCACAAAATGTATTAACGCGCATCCCAGGTAAAGGCACATTTGTAACGGCAGAGAAAGCAGCTGCTTCTGCAACGAATGTAACGGATATCGCATTGGAAGTGACAAAACGTGGCAATAAACATTCTATTAAGGTATTAGTTCAAGATATTGTGAGTGCAGATGAAAATGTTGCATTGGGTTTAGGGATTTTCACAGGCTCTAGCGTGCATTTCTGCCATTTAGTGCATTATGAAAATGGCCAACCATTGATCATTGAAAAGCGTTATGTAAATCCAATTTTTGTGCCAAACTTTATTGAGCAAGATTTCTTAAAAACTACGCCAAGCGGCTATTTATTAGAAAAGCATGGCTTAAGCCGAATGGAGCAAACGATTGAAGCTGTTGCTGCCACAGAAGTTCATGCGGATTTATTAGAAATTCCAGCAGGCGAACCATGTCTATACATTACAAGAAGAACATGGGATCGCAATAATATTATCAGTGTTGCGCAGTTTTTAGCACCTGGCATGCGTTATAAATACTTTGTGAGTACGGATTTTAGTTCTTAAATTCTAATTTTCAATCACTGTTTCTAACAATGGACTCTCAAACATCGATTGAGGGCTAATCACTGTTTCATTCATGGGGATATTTTTGCCATAGCGCTCTTTGATTTTTTGTTGCACGATGGGATGTGATAAATCAAAATCACCCAAACGTTCTAATGTACCTATTTCAATACCCGTCGCTCGTTGGTAAATTTTCCAAACAATTTCAGAGCAATACATTTTTTGATCGTTCCATTCAAAAGTAAGATCATAAGGCTTACCTAAAAAACTTTGGGCGATTTTCTGCATTTTTAATTTATTTTGTGGTGTGAGCATTTGTTCTGAATTTTTGAGGCGTTTAACAACGTAATGGCCTTTTTCACCACGCGCTATCCATTCTTTTAAGGGCGCTGATTTAACAGGTTGAATAGCTTCAAAAACATAAGGCTGTCCTTTTTTATGGAAGATAATGCCCATGTGAGAATATTTGGATTTTGTGACGAGTTGAATGGCTTGGCTCTGGGATGACAAAGAGGTTTGGAAAATAATATCACCATCTTGCAGAGATTTTGCATCAGTAATTGTTATCAGGATGGCAATAATCAAAAGAGCAATTGTGTACATATATCGACGCATGATATTTTTCCTTGCTATTAAATATAACCCATAAAATACATCACAATTAAAGCAACGATAGATAATACAGTCCAACAAATTAATCCCATAATGATAGGCTTAATACCATTTCTGAGTAATTTAGCTAAATCAGTATTTAAGCCAATGCCGACCATAGCAACGATAATCAAAAATTTTCCTGATTGAGCTAAGAAATGTGTAATGCTTGTTGGAATAAATCCTAAAGAATTAATCAAAGTTGTGATGATGAAGCCTGTAATGAAATAGGGAATTGCTTTAGTGAGTTCAAATTTATAATCAGCATTCACAGTTTGTGCTTTTGCCATATAAATGGATAAACCAAATGTAATGGGAATGATCATCAATGTGCGTGTGAGTTTAACAATCGTTGCTAAAGCGCCTGATTCATCACTGTATGAATAAGCTGCTGCTAATACAGAAGAAGTATCATTAATGGCTGTACCAGCCCAAATGCCAAATGCTTCGTTGCTCATATTGAGTAAATGACCCAATGCAGGGAAGAGAAATACAGCAATGATGTTGAACAAAAATATTGTGGCAATGGCATAAGATATCTGTTGATTGCTCGCGCTCACAACAGGTGCTGTAGCTGCGATTGCGGAGCCGCCACAGATGCTTGTACCAACACCAATCAATGTGCCTGTGACAAAATCTATTTTTAATGCTTTGGCGGCGATGTAAGCGGTGATGAAAGTTGCTAATAGTGTGAATAACATGATCCATAATGAGCTTAAACCAACAGAAACAACTTCCTGTATGCTCATCTCGAAGCCCAAAAGAATAATCGCGTAATGTAAGAATTTTTTACCTGCAAAACTTGTACCAATGCTGATTTTTTCTGATTGCTTGGAAAATATTGCATTCAAAGCAATGCCAATGGTAATGCCAAAAACAGCGCCACCAATTAATGGAAAGCTTTTGCCTAAATAAAATGCAATGATACCAACGATGAAACAAACTGAAATACCTACAATGACCCAATTATTTTTCATTCTTATTTTCTTCTTCAGGCAAAATTTGGTAGAAGGTTTCATCTTCTTGAATGAATCCTAATTTATAACGTGCTAATTCTTCTTGTGAGTTTACATCGTTTTTCAAACTGGAGATTGTGACTTCTAAAGAGTTATTACGATCTTCTAATTTTTTATTTTGTGCTTCTAAATCAGAGATCTTGGCTTCTAAATTAGTAATGGCGTGAACGCCTTGTTCCTCATCAAACCAAAGGTGATAAGTGAAGTAAAAAACAATTCCAGCCATAAAAGCTAAGAAAACATGCAGCCATTTCATAAATTTTGTCCTATCGGGTACACGAAGCGCGAATATTTTGCGATAATAACCATTTTATCTATTTCTAGAATAATATAGTAGAACTTTATGAATCCATCGATTATCCATAAATTAGATCAGTTAATTGAGCGTCACCAAGAAGTGGGCGTTTTGTTATCTGAGCCTGATGTTATCAGCAATCAAAATAAGTTTCGTGAGCTTTCTCAAGAATATGCTCAATTATCACCTGTTGTGGATGAGTTCACGGCATGGAAAACCAATGAATTTAACTTAACAGAAGCAAAAGAGATGCTCGATAGTGGCGATGCTGAGTTAAAAGAAATGGCAAAAGAAGAGTTGCCGTTATTAGTAGCACGACAAGAAGAGTTAGAAAAAAATCTACAAATTTTGTTATTACCAAAAGATCCTAATGATGATAGCAATATCTTCTTAGAAGTTCGTGCAGGAACGGGCGGTGATGAGGCTGCAATCTTTGCAGGTGATTTATTCAATATGTATGCGCGTTATGCTGAAGAGCGTCGTTGGCAGGTTGAAATTGTTTCGGAAAACCGTGGTGAACATGGTGGCTTTAAAGAGATCATTGCGCGCGTGATTGGTCATGGTGCTTATTCTCGTTTGAAGTTTGAATCAGGCGCGCATCGTGTTCAACGTGTACCAGAAACGGAATCACAAGGCCGTGTTCATACATCAGCTGCAACTGTTGCGATTTTACCAGAAGTACCAGAAACAGAAGTTGTGAATATTAACCCTGCTGATTTGAAAGTGGATACATTCCGTGCATCAGGCGCAGGTGGTCAGCACGTTAACAAAACTGACTCAGCAATTCGTATTACACATTTGCCAACAGGTACAGTTGTAGAATGTCAGGATGAACGTTCACAGCATAAAAACCGTGCACGTGCGATGAGTTTATTGGCATCACGTTTATTAGAAGCAGAACGTGAAAAAGAGCAAAAGGCAATGAGCGATAGCCGTCGTAGTTTGGTTGGTTCGGGTGATCGTTCTGAACGTATCCGTACTTATAACTATCCGCAAGGCCGTATCACAGATCACCGCATTAACTTAACGTTGTATAAGTTGGAAGATGTAACAAGTGGCGATTTGGATCAAGTGATCGAACCGTTGATTCAAGAGCATCAAGCAGATATGTTAGCTGCATTAAGCGAGCAATCATAAGTAGTTTTGAAACCGCCTTTGGGCGGTTTTTTTATAGGTAAAATAAATATGATCGTTAATCGATGGATTCACTATATAGTTTTTTTGCTTAGCCCTGCATTGGTTCTTGGTATTGGTACAGCGTCAAGGTTACTATTTTTTGGTCTTAAAATTTCTGAAAGTATTATGATGATGGTAAGTGCTATTGTTGGGCTAGTGGTGAGCCTATCATTTGTAAAAATGTATCAGCAAAAGAAATTAGGAAATATACGGTCAGGTTTTAATGAAGATAATATTATATATTCGGTTGTGTTGTGTTTAATTATTATAAGTTTAATGTTTGCCAATATATCATTGTTGTTTTTTGTAGTTGTAGGATTTATTCCAGCTTTATTAACAGCTCTAGCGAGTGATTTATTGACAGCCTATTGGAAGTTTAATAAAACACTATGGATTGTGTTGACTACTATTATAGGTTCATTGATTTCTTTTATTTTTGATTTCATGAGTAGTGGAATAGATTCTAGCTTCTTAACATTATTTAGTGTTGTAGGAGCAATATGTGCTTTGTTCTCTTCAATCACTTTAGTCATTCATGATAATTTTCGTGATCAATAAAAAATATTAAGCTAAATCATAGTGAATTGTATTTGGATAAAAGGAAGTATTTTGAATAAACAGCGTACCCAATTAAAAATTTTAGCAACGACAGATCTACATGCACATGTTACGAATTATGATTACTATCGTGATGAAGTTTTGGCGGATTTTGGTTTAATTGGATTGGCTGATGTGATTCAAGATATTCGTGCAAATTATCCCAATACTTTATTAATGGATAATGGTGATTTCCTACAAGGTAATCCCATTGGTAATTATCTGCGCGATTATTCGTTAGAGAAAATACATCCTATCGTTTGCATTATGAATGAGCTCAAATATGATGTAGGAACGCTAGGGAATCATGAGTTTGATTTTGGCATTGAATTTTTAGAAAAAATGATGGGTGATATTCAATATCCCATTGTGAATGCAAATATTGTGGATGATCATCATCAGCCTTGGATTCAACCTTATGTGATTTTAGATAAAGCAATTATATTGGATTCAGGTGAAGTTAAAACAATAAAAATTGGTGTGATTGGGGCTTTGCCACCACAAGTGACAATGTGGAATCATAAAGTTTTTGCAGATTATGCAAAAGATAATGAAGAATTATATGTTGAAGATATCATCGAAACTATTACTTCAACGATTCCTAAAATGAAAGCAGAAGGTGCTGATCTAATCATTGTATTGGCGCATTCAGGTTTTGCAACTCGTCCTTATGAATTAGGTGCTGAGAATGTAATACAGTTTTTAGCAGAGATTGAAGGTATTGATGCAATTGTAGCAGGGCACGCGCACAACACTTTTCCAGATAATGAACATCATTTTGATTTGCCAATTGTGATGGCAGGTTCTTTTGGGCAATATTTAGGAGTTGTAGATTTTGAGTTGGAGTATTGTGAGCAGAAGTGGCGCATTATTCAAAGCTCAGCATCATTGATAGAAAATCAACAATGCGAGCAATTTCAATCACCCTTATTTCAACTCATAGAATCTGCGCATGAATTAACTAAAGAGCGAATGAATGCACCGATTGGGCAAAATGAAACACTATTTTCGAGTGCATTGTCATTAATACAGGATGATGCATGTGCTCAATTAGTTGCAGATGCTCAACTTTGGTATGCCAAGCAATTATTACAAGAATTGGGTCAAGCTGAATATTTTAATTTACCGTTATTAAGTGCTGTGCCTGCTTTTAAAGTGGGAGGGCGAAAGAACGCGCCTTATGATTTTACTTGGATCGAAAAAGGTGTATTCACATTCAAAAATGTTGCGGATCTCTATCCTTTTAATAATCAATTGGCGCTGATTAAAGTAACAGGCAAAGAGTTAAAAGAATGGTTGGAATGTGCTAACAGCATTTATTATCAAATTCATGAGAGTGATAAAGAGCAGCGCCTCATCAATTGGCAAAGCCATCGTGGTTACAATCGCGATGTAATTAAAGGCGGTGTAAAGTATCGTGTGGATGCTCGTCATCCTCGTCGCTATAACGGCGACTGTGTACTGGTGAATCCTGAAAGTGAACGGATTTGCTTTTTAACTTATCAAGATCAATTGATTGCTGATGATGCTGAATTTATTTTGGCAACTAATCAATACCGAGCTTATTCAGGAAAATTCCCAGGCAGTGGCGAAGAAAAAGTGATTATTTTATCTATCAACGAAATTCCTATGATTATTGAACTATACTTACTAAATATGGTGAAAGAACATGGCGCAGTTGAAGTTGCTGCTGAGCAAAACTGGTCTTTATCATTAGGTAAAGCCAATAATGTGATTTATGAAACGTCGCCAAGCATGAAAGATTTCGCTTATATTGCTGAAAATAACGATAAAGTTACATTTAGTGGCCTATATGATGCACAAAATTTCGCTTTGTATAAAATACGGTCATATATTTTGTAGTATATGTACTAAACTCAATATAAGTGAAAAAATTTGATCCAGCTCAATGTTAATTCAAGAAACATAGGTAAAATTAGTTGGCTTTATTGTATGAATATTGATCAAAATCTCTCTATTACTAAATTGATTAAATTTCTGGTGTAAATTTGCCTTATTGTTAGAAAAGTTCTAATGTAAATTTACACAAGTTATTGTTTTATGAATACCTCAGCAATTATCACTATTATCGAGCTAATTTAAAATTTGATGTGTGTTAATAAATGTATTGAATGTATGTTTTATTAAGTATTATGTTGTTAATTGAAATTATATGAAAGTATTATTGGTAATTTAAGTATACATTTACAACTAATATCTAATTATAAAAATTATAAATAATGATTATATAAGTTTTTTATTTTGCCTAATATCTCATTGATTATACTATGGCCCCCGTAGAAACAACGATTTAAGATAAGTATTAAAAGGGTTGTAAATGAATAAGCAGGGATTAGATAGTGATTTTAATAACGATATGCCACACGATCAATTAAATGCAACAAGTGAAGCTGATGAAGAGTTTTCTAACATCATTACTAGTTATGATAAGCACAGCAATATAGATGTCTCAGATTCTTTGAGCATGTATTTTAGTGAGTTAGCAAATAATGAATTGCTCACTGCAGAAGAAGAGAAAGAATTAGCATATCTCGTTCAGCAAGGTGATGAAAAAGCTCGCCAGAGAATGATAGAAAGCAACTTACGTTTAGTGATTGCTGTTGCTAAACGTTATAGTAATCGTGATGTTTCGTTATCAGATTTAATCTCTGAAGGTAATCTTGGTTTAATGCAGGCTGTTGAGAAATTCGACCCTGAAATGAATTACCGCTTTTCAACTTATGCTGTTTGGTGGATTCGTCATGCGATTGAACGTGATATTATGAATACAGGCCGAGCAGTGCGTTTGCCAATTCATTTACATAAAGCCATCAATCGTGTCTTGAAAGTACAACGCGAATTATCTGCAACATTAAATAGAGAGCCAACCTACGCTGAATTAGCAGTAGCATGCGATAAAACAATCGCAGAAATTGAAGAGTTATTATTAGATAATGAAATGGTTTTATCACTCGATATGGAAGTGAATGAAGATCAAGGTTCATTATTAGATATGTTATCTAGCGAAAATCGTACAGATAATGCTTTGGGCATGATGGAAGAAGACTCTTTAATGAACACTTTGGAACAAGGTTTGAGTGTATTGGATAAAGAGGCGCGTGATGTTATTGTAGAGCGCTTTGGTTTGCGTGATGATATTTCTAAAACTTATGCAGAAGTGGGCAAAATTTTGCATATGACAAGCGAAAAAGTACGTAGAGTACAGATGAAAGCTTTAAAAGAAATCCGAGAATACCTTGTGAAACAATATGAGGTTTATTAAGTATTAATGAAAAGCCCCTGAAATAGGGGCTTTTTAGTCATTAGGATTTGAAAAGAATTATTTAACTAACAATACAGGCATTGTTGCTTTCTGAACAACTTCATTGCTTACGCCGCCTAATACAAATTTTTGTACAGCATTTAATCCACGGCTACCGATTACAATGATTTCTGCACCTGTTGTATTTGCATGTTGAATAATTGTTGGTGAAGCTTCACCAGTTACAATCGATACTTTATTTTTAACGCCAGCATCATTGAGGATTTTTTCTACTGGGCTAATGCGAGCTTGTCTAGCTTTATCTTGTTCTTATTTAGAAGGTTCTAATAGAATTTCACGTGCAGTTTTTGGTGGAACATTCACGTAAAGAATGTCAACGATTGCATCAGTTTCAATTTTTGCGATTTTTTTTGCTTCTTCAGTTGCGCGAAGTGAGTTTTCAGAACCATCAACAGCCAATAGGATTTTTTTATACATGTGATCTCCTTTCAGATAAATACAATAGTCATAATTTCCTGTTATCAGTATAAGATATTACCATTAAAAAGTCCCTGAAAATATAGGATAACGTGACTTTATTGTATAATTTATTTGCAATAATTATCTTGCTAGGTTTTATTACATTTTGATTACATCTTTTAGTATATTTTTAAGTTAATTCTGAATATGGAACAGAATGTTCATGATTGTCTCATTTATATAATGATTGTTAAACATTAGAATAATGAACACAATCACAATGGAGGGTAATCTATGTTAAGTAATGCTGAAGGTGCAATTAAAGTCATTAATTTGGAAACCTTAGAGAAGGAAGCATCGGATAAAATAGATAAAGGTGCATTTGGCTATGTCCAAGGTGGCGCGGAGGATGAATTAACATTGCAAGCCAATATTGAATCATTCAATAAAAAACAGATCATTCCCAATGGCCTAGCTGGATTGGACGGCGCAGATACTAAAGTGATATTTTTAGGTTCTGAATTGGCAAGCCCAATCATTATTGCGCCGATGGCAGCACATGGCTTATTGCATGAAGTCGCTGATAAAGCAACAATCAGTGGTGCAGGCAAGGCTGGTACTATGATGGGTGTTAGTACATATGCGAGTGTAATGTTAGATCAAATTGCTGCGGCTTCACCTGATACGCCATGGTTTTTTCAGCTATATATGAGTCGTGATAATGGATTTAATGAGCATATGATCAGCAAGGCGATTAACGCAGGTGCTAAAGCAATTGTATTGACAATTGATGCAGGCGTTCCAGGTAATCGTGAATCGGATAAAAAGAATAACTATAATTACAGTATGGCAACGCCAAATGTGGCTGAATATTATGAAGGTAAATCCATTACGCACAGCGAAGCTCGTGCGATGCGTAAAATTAGTTTCACAGCCGAAGATATTCAATACATTAAATTCATTAGCCAAGGTTTACCAGTATTTGTGAAAGGTATTCAATCACCAGAAGCTGCTGAAATTGCTGTGCAAGCAGGTGCAGATGGTGTTTGGGTATCAAGTCATGGTGGTAGACAAATGGATGGTTCACCATCTTCATTTGATATGTTGCCATTGGTTGCAAAGCAAGTGAATAAACGTGTACCAATTATTTTTGATAGTGGCATTCGCCGTGGTTCACATGTATTTAAGGCATTAGCTTTGGGCGCGGATATCATTGCTGTAGGCCGCCCTGTATTATATGGCTTAATTTTAGGTGGCTCTGAAGGTGTGAAAGCTGTATTTGATCAATTGAATTATGAATTGCATACAACAATGATTTTGGCAGGGAAGAAGAATATTGATGAAGTGAAAGCAACAAAGTTATTTGATGTTGCTACACAGCAAATAGAAAAATAGTTTGGCAGTTAAAATTAAGTTAATAAAAAAGCTTCGCATTGCGAAGCTTTTTGCTATTAAGTTTGAGTATTATAAATTACTTAGAGATATGAGCTACTAAGTCTAATACTTTTGCTGAGTAACCAATTTCGTTATCATACCAAGCAACTACTTTTACAAATTTATCAGTCAAAGCGATACCTGCTTTAGCATCAAATACTGAAGTGCAAGTTTCACCCAAGAAGTCTGTAGAAACTACAGCATCTTCTGTGTAACCTAAAATACCTTTCAAAGCACCTTCTGATTCTGCTTTCATTTTTTCACAAATTTCAGCGTATGTTGCAGGTTTTGCTAAGTTAACAGTTAAGTCAACCACTGAAACGTCTGGTGTAGGTACGCGGAAAGACATGCCTGTTAATTTACCATTCAATTCAGGGATTACTTTACCTACTGCTTTTGCAGCACCTGTTGATGATGGGATGATGTTTTGAGCTGCGCCACGGCCACCGCGCCAATCTTTAGCAGATGGAGCATCTACAGTTTTTTGTGTCGCTGTTGTTGCGTGAACTGTTGTCATCAAGCCTTCAGTGATGCCCCAGTTGTCATTCAATACTTTAGCAATTGGAGCCAAGCAGTTTGTTGTACAAGATGCATTAGAAACGATATCTTGACCAGCATAAGTTTCGTGGTTAACACCCATAACAAACATTGGTGTATCATCTTTAGATGGGCCAGTTAATACAACTTTCTTAGCGCCAGCTGTGATGTGTTTACGAGCAGTTTCGTCAGTTAAGAAAATACCAGTACCTTCTACAACTACGTCAACGTTGATTGCGCCCCAGTTCAAGTTCGCAGGATCTCTTTCAGCTGTTGTGCGAATAGCTTTGCCATTCACGATCAATTGACCATCTTTAACTTCAACAGTGCCTTTGAAACGGCCATGAGTTGAATCATATTTCAACATATATGCCATGTAATCAACATCGATTAAGTCGTTAATACCAACTACTTCAATATCATTGCGTTCAAGTGCTAAACGCATAACAAAACGACCGATACGTCCAAATCCATTAATTCCAACACGAATAGCCATTATTTTCTCCTTGATTATTTAATGGGCATTTACACTAAAGCTAATGGCTATATTACTATAGCCACGAAATATTAAATTGAATTATCTGATTTATTTATCAAATAATTAGGCTTTACTTTGTTTTGCAACATAGTCAAGCAATAAGCCAACAGGGCGACCAGTTGCACCTTTATTTGCGCCTGCTGAGTTCCATGCGGTGCCAGCAATGTCTAAATGCGCCCATGAGTATTTTTCAGTGAAGCGAGCTAGGAAGCATGCAGCAGTGATTGATCCACCAGCACGGCCTGCGCCAATGTTAGCAATGTCAGCAAATGGACTATCCAATTGTGGTTGATATTCATCCCAAATTGGTAACTGCCATACGCGATCAGAAGTTGCTTTACCACTTTCGATGATTTGATCAGCCAATTCTTGATTGTTTGCAAATAAACCTGTTGGAATGTGACCCAATGCAACAATAATTGCACCTGTTAAAGTTGCAACGTTGATTACAGCTTTTGGTTCATATTGTTCTGCATAAGTTAATGCATCACATAGAATCAGGCGACCTTCAGCATCTGTGTTTAAAATTTCGATAGTTTTGCCTGACATTGATGTCACAACATCGCCAGGTTTGATTGCTGAACCTGATGGCATATTTTCAACTGCTGGAATTAATGCTACTACGTTGATTGGTAATTTTAATTCAGCAATTGAATGCATAGTGCCTAACACCGTTGCAGCACCACACATGTCATATTTCATTTCATCCATGCCAGCGCCTGGTTTCAATGAGATGCCGCCTGAGTCAAATGTTACGCCTTTACCAACTAAAACGATTGGAGCAGCTTCACGATCTTCTGCACCATGATATTCTAATACGATGAAGTTCGGTGCTTCTACACTACCTTGAGAAACAGCAATAATTGCGCCCATACCTAAACGTTTAATGTCGCTATCGTTTAAGATTTTGCAATGAAGATCATCATATTTACGCGCTAGGTTATCTGCAACATCAGATAAATCTGTTGGCGTTAAATGATTTGCTGGCGTATTGCCTAAATCTTTAGCTAAATCTACACCTTTTTCTAATGCCAAACCATAAGTGAAGGCATTTTGAACTTCTTCAGTGATTGCAGAAACATTAATGTTATAAGTTTGAGCGTGTTGCTCGTCTTTCTTGCTTTTATAATCATTGAAAGTATAAGTTGAATGGCTAACAGTTTCGATGATTTTAGGAATCGAGTATGTTTTTTTACCACAGTTACTCAAGATTGAAAAAGTGATGTTAGTTGCAGGTGTTTTCTTTGCCCATGATGTGGCAACTTCAACAGCTTTGCTTAAAGTTTCGATGGAAGATTTTTCGCGTGAGCCAAAACCAACCATTAATAAGTAACGAGCTTTTAAATTTGCAGGTTTAAAAATTGAGAAAATAGAGCCTGTTTTACCTGTGATTTCGCCAGAATCTAACAAAGCTTGTAATTCACCATTCATGATTGCATCGAGTGCTTTTGCATCAGGTGAAAGCTCTTCTTCATAGCAGTTAATAACTAAAATATCAGTTTCTAGTGACTGAATTTCATCACTAGTTAATTGATATGAAACGGGTTGAATTTTCATGAATATCCTTCCTATATTTTTATCAATGGGTTACTAGGTTACTCTAAAATTAAGCGGCCACGTAAAGAGTTTGGTAATGCTTCTGTGATGATTACATTACAGAATTGGCCAATCAATTCTTCAGGGCCTTCAAAGTTCACAACGCGGTTATTTTCAGTACGACCTGCCAAAATTTTTGGATCATTTCTAGAAGGGCGGTTGACAAGAATTCTTTGAGTTGTGCCAACCATGCCTTCAGAAATTGCATTGGCTTGTGATGAAATTTGAGCTTGTAAACGTGCTAAACGCTCTTTCTTCTCATCCATTGAAACATCATCAGGTAATGAAGATGCTGGTGTACCTGGGCGAGGAGAGTAGATGAAGCTAAATGACATGTCATAGTTCATCTCTTTCACTAAATCCATCGTTCTTTCGAAATCTTCTGCTGTTTCACCTGGGAAGCCAACAATGATATCTGTAGATAATGAGATATCAGGACGAACTTTTTGTAACTTACGGATTTTAGATTTATATTCAAGCGCTGTATGGTTGCGTTTCATTGCCATCAAAATCTTATCCGAGCCAGATTGAACCGGTAAGTGAAGGTGTGAAACTAATTCAGGTACTCGAGCATAAACATCAATTAAGCGATCAGAGAATGCAATTGGGTGTGATGTTGTGAAACGAATACGTTCAATACCATCAATCTTCGCAACATATTCAATTAGCAATGCTAAGTCGCAGATAGATTCATCTGGCATTTCACCTTGATAATCATTCACATTTTGACCTAAAAGGTTAATTTCTTTTACACCTTGTTCAGCTAATAATGAGATTTCACCAATCACATCTAAAGCTGGGCGAGAAATTTCTTCGCCACGTGTATAAGGTACGATACAGAATGAGCAGTATTTGTTACAACCTTCCATGATGGAAACAAAAGCTGAAGGCCCTTCTGCACGAGGTTCGGGTAAATGGTCAAATTTTTCGATTTCAGGGAATGTTACATCTACTTGTGCGCCGTTACCTTTCCAAACATCATTCAACATTTTTGGCAAGCGGTGTAATGTTTGTGGCCCAAACACAATGTCAACATAAGGTGCGCGTTTACGGATTAATTCACCTTCTTGGCTAGCAACACAACCACCCACACAAATAATAATATTTGGATTAACAGCTTTAAGCTCGCGCCAGCGACCCAATTCAGAGAATACTTTCTCTTGCGCCTTTTCGCGGATTGAACAAGTGTTTAAAATGATCACGTCTGCATTTTTTACGTCATCAGTTTTTTCTAATTTACAGAATACTTTCAAACTATCAGCCATTTTGTTTGAGTCGTACTCATTCATTTGGCAACCTTGGGTTTGGATAAAGAAAGTCTTGGAAGAATATAATTCGGTGGTAGTCATAAAATTCTAAATAATAAAAACTATGTGAGTTAAATACCGTGAATTCTACACGGTTTTCAGAAAAAATTCTGAAAGAAATAAATATGGCATACTGTACGCTTTATTCACTCAGAACGAGATCATTATGATCACCAAAATTCAATATCCTGAAGTATTACCACAAGCATTGATTGCCTTACTTAAAAAGATGGAGCAATTAACCATTAGTTTGTCAGCAGATGAATCTATTGATGTTAAAGATCATACATTTTCTAGTAAATTGGGTGGTGTTGCGTATTTTCCTAAAGAGCAAGAATACCCACGCAATAAAGATGGTCAGCCTTTGGCATTGGTTGCGCAATTGAATTTAGCAGAAATTTTTGCTGATTCAGCAATCGTTGATGCTTGTAATGCAGATAGTATTTTA
>JBEBSR010000052.1:0-17965 GCA_040394195.1 Wohlfahrtiimonas larvae
ATCCAAAGCAATACTGGCTTTTTCTTGGTTTGTAGAAGTTTATCCATTTTTCGCATAGTGTCATCATCCACAACAGGGCAGCCTTGGCTGAATCCCATTGGCAAGTAATTTGGATAAGTTTCTTCATCAGGAATAGATTTATAAGAATGCAGGACGATATAGCGATTAAATGCGTTGCTATTTGTATCTTCTAAGCCATGCATTTTATAATGGACATTGATGCCCCATTTGCTATAAGAGCGAGCGCCAAGCTTATATTTACCTAAAGAAGAAGCATAACTGTTAGGTTGATTACTAAAAACAATGTCTTGATTGGTGCTTTCAAAGCCCGTGTTACCATAACCATGGGCAACTAAACTCTCAATTTCTGGTTTATTCTCTTTAAAATTCCATACAAAGAATCTGTTTTTGCCTGAATGGCGAGAAAAGTCTATAAACACAGCATGATCCAAATCCATATCATGGGTTTTGGAATATTCATAAGCTTCTTTAGCTCTATTTTCTAGTGAAATAGTGCTTTGTTGTGGCTTGGAATCTGAAGGTGATTCTGTGCCACGTTCAAAGTATTTTGTGATGAGCCATAATCGATCTTTATAGTAAATTGCTGTGCCAATGCCACCTAAAATTAAGATCAATAAAACAATATAGATGAACCATTTGAAGAGTTTTTTCATGATGAATGGCTTGCTGCTAGCATTTCACGAGCATGATTAAATGTGGCTTCTGTGAGTTTAACGCCACCCAACATTCTTGCAATTTCCTGCACACGCTCTTCTTGCGACAGTTTTTTGATTTGTGTTTCTGTATGATTTTCTGATTTGGCTTTAGCAACAGCAAAGTGATGATGCCCAAAACTTGCCACTTGTGGTAAATGTGTCACACAAAATACTTGTCGACCATCGCTTAATTCTTGTAAGTGTTTACCAATCATCTCTGCAACTGCACCACCAACGCCAGTATCCACTTCATCGAAGATCAATGTCGGTAGGGAAGATTTCATGCTGAGAATGACTGAAATTGCTAAGCTAATACGAGCTAATTCACCGCCAGAAGCAACTTTACCAAGCGGATAAAATGGCATGCCAGGATTGGAGCGCACATAAAACTCTACATTTTCTTGCCCATTAGGGCTAAAGCCTTTTTCATCGCTCAAGCGAATATCAAAAGCACCACCTGTCATGGATAAACCTTGCATTGCTTTAGTAATCTGCTCGTTTAATAGAATGATAGATTTTTCACGCTTTTTAGTGATTTTATCCGCGGCTTTCTGCCATTTATCTTGATATTCTTTAAGCTCATTTTCTAAGTCTTCAATGGCTTCATCTGATAAAAATTGTGAAGCAATTTCAGTTTCAATATCGTTCTGTTTAATTAATAATTCTTCGGGTTCAACACGGTGTTTTCTCGCCAAGTCATTTAATTCTCGCATTCGGGATTCTAAGCGCATCAATGTTTTTTCATCCACCTCAGCACTGTCCATGCGATTGAGATCATTGGCAACTTCAGAGCAGAGAATATTAGCTTCATTGATCATATCTGCATAGCTTTTGAATTTTGCATCTAATTTAGCAAGCGTAGAGAGCTGATGCCCCATGCGATTCAATTGGGTTAATACACCACGATCATCGTTCAAATAATTCAGACACTTTTGTACGCCTTCTTGATATTCTTCTGCATGGCTTGCTTCATTGTGTTGATCCACAATGCTTTCCCATTCGCCTTGTTTAGGTGCGACATTTTTGAATTCTTGTAGTTGGAAATTTAAGAAATCGACGCGCTCACGCATTGAATCATCTTGGTTTTTCAGTTGATTCAATTGCTCGGTTCGTTTACGGATTTCTCTAGCTAAGCCTTGGAGTTCTGTTAATTCTAGATCCGTTTCTGCATATTGATCCAATAACTCACGTTGATGCCCATCTTTAACAAGTGATTGATGTGCATGTTGACCATGGATATCAATGAGTAATTCACCTAAGCTTTTTAAAGCATGCAATGGCATGGATTGGCCATTGATATAGTTTTTAGAGCGGCCTTCTTTATTGATCACGCGGCGAATGATGCATTCACCATCTTCAGATTCAATGAGTTGTTCTTGTAACCAAGTTTTAGCTTTAGGGATGTCAGAGACATCAAAATGTGCAACCAGATTACATTGTGCTTTATCATGACTGATCAATCCATGATCGACTTTTCCGCCTAAGATATAACTGAGAGCATCGACAGTAATGGATTTCCCTGCACCAGTTTCACCACTGATGACAGAAAGTCCACGGTCAAATTCTAATGATAGATTTTCTATAATCGCTAAGTTTTCTATGGTTAATTCAACAAGCATGAAAAGATACCTTTGGTTGAGCAGTCAAACGCGCTTATTGTAACCAATTATTGTACAATTTGGATAATAATTAATAACAAGTGACATGTGTAATGGTGCTACTATAAATTCCTTGCAGTTAAAAAATTATAAGGAGATTGAACATATGTATAACCTACAGATTGCACTGGAACAGGTGAGTAGCACTGGTGGTGATGTTCAATTGAATACAAAACGAATCATTGAAACGATCCAAAAAGCACAAAGCAATGGTGCAGAATTAATTGTGTTTCCTGAATTGTGCGTTTCAGGCTATGGCGCAGATGATTTCTTCTTGAAGGATCAATTTTTAGGATCGTGCCAAAAGGCCTTATTAGAGATTGCTAATGCAACTGGTGAAAAATCGATAGTTTTAGTTGGCTATCCAGAACAAACGTCGGAGGCTGTTTACAGCAGTATTGCGATTATGACAAATGGTAAAATCATTGGTAATCATCGTAAAACTATTATTCCCAATGTTGAGCTATATGCCGAGCATCGCTACTTCAAAGCAGGTAATAAACAAACGGTTATTGAGTTGAAAGGCATTAAAATAGGTATTGTGGTATCAGAAGAATTATTTGTTGATGAAGCGGTGCCTGATTGTGATTTGATCTGTTGCTGCGCGGCATTTCCTTGGTCTCGAGAGCTGAGTATTGAGAGGGAGCAATATCTGCATTATTTAGCGCGTGAGAAACAAGCACCGATCATTTATGTCAATAATGTTGGCATTACAAATAGTCTGCTGTTGGAAGGCTGCTCATCTATTACGAATGAAGATGGTAAAACTTTATTATTACTCAGACACTTTGAAGAAGATGCAGCTGTAACTTCCATGAATCAATTGAAGGACAAAGAGCATCCCGTTTATTGTAAATCTAATCATTATGTCAAAGAGCTATATTGGGCAGTGAAGTATGTCATTAAAGAGTTCATTGAGAAAACATCGCAACAAAAAGCATTAGTATTAATGGATGGGAGCTTAAATTCACAGCTGTTACTATACATTGCGATGAAGTCTTTAGGCGCAAAAAAGGTTTCTGGTTTATACATTCAATCGCGTTTTGATTCACCTAAGTTGAAAGAAAAAATTCAAGAGTTTGCGGATAGTTTAGGTGTTAAAGTTTATAACTGGAAATTAGAAAATGACTTAATTCATGGCTTTATTAGCCAAGCCGAGCACTTAGTGGATGAACGTTGGAAGAATGAAACGCATGATCGCTTTAAGGCGGCAATTTTTGTTTCTGTGGCTGAATTATTAAATGCTTGGCCTGTCAGTAGCGTAGATAAAACACAAGTTGCTTTAGGAATCAAAGATAATATATCAAGCTTTGCTTTAACAGAGTTTATGCCTTTGACGGATGTTTATCATACTCGATTAGTTCAATTGGCAGAATATGTGAACATCTCTAATAGAAATGATATTTTTCCTAATACTTTGTTGGATTATGCACGAGATTTTATGTTGAAGAAAAGTTTCATTAATGAAGGAAAGGCAATAAATATTTCTGAGGTAGATGAAATCTTGACGTTGTATATTGAGAAAAACCAATCGGTAAAACAGATATTAAGCAGTGGTTTTGATGAGCAGTTAGTTATATCGTTGATCAGACGATTACATCAAGAAGAATGGAGCCGCGTACGATCGGGATTTAGTCCTAAATTGTCCAATCGTTCATTCAAAAATGATTGGTTATTTCCATCTATAGTGGATTGGGATCAGTTAGATATTAAAAGTTTATAAATATGAGCCATAAAAAAGCCAGCGATTAAGCTGGCTTTTTTATGATTGTATTATAGTGAATGACGATTAATCATCACCACCGAATACACCTAAGATTCTCAATAAGCTTGTGAAGATATTATATAAAGAGATATAAATATCTAAAGCCAATGAAATGTAGCTATCTTCACCACCGCGAGCAGCCATGTTAATGCGGTAAACAATTGCCATCGATGAGAAACCAATAACAGCAAAAGAAATCACAACTGACATCATTGGCATTTGTAGGAAGAAGTAGTTCAAAATGATGGTGCCCATCAATACAAAGAACAAGATGCCAATATAGCGACCCAAGAAAGAATAGTCTTTGCTTGTGTTATTGCCAACTAATGCTAAGCCAACAAAAATTGCAGCAGTACCAAATACAGCTGTACTGATTAATTGAATGCCATTGCTCATAGAGCTAACGCTTGCCAATAAAGGTTGAAGCATTAGGCCCATGCCAAATGTGAATACAAATAGTAATACTAAACCAACACTGTTACGGCGATTTTTCTCGATCATGAAAATTAGGCCGTAGAATACAACCATTACACCGATGAAGTAAATGAAAGGGCTGTTGCGAGCAATATTAGTTAGTGCGCCACCCATCAATGAAGCAACCCAAACGCCGATTGCTGTTGGGATAAGAGATAAGCCGACCAATGCATAAGCTTGGCGAATAACCTTATTCGCTGCTAGTGCACTTTCCTGTGTGTGAACCAAGTTATCATCTTGGCCGTAATATGAGTTCATAGAACCTCCATTGGGATTATAAAAATTAACTAGGAAGATTATAACTAATTTTAGATTTAAACAATAGAATATCGTGGTAAATTACTGTAAATCTAAGAATTTTGTTTATTATTGTAAGTCTTTTAAAGTTTTTAGGATGAGATCAATATCTTGTTCGCGTGATAAACGATGTTCACCATCATTGATTGTAATGAGTTGAGTGTTTTTAAAATGAGCAGCAGTTTTGATGGCTAATATTAATGGAATATCAGTATCTTGTTCGCCGTGAATCATCGTTATTGGCACTGTAATATCACATGAACGATTCAATAAACGATGGTGATCTGCATCTTCAATGAATTGTTGATAGAACTTCAAAGGAGCTTCTTCATATTGTGAAGGAATAGCTGTCATACCTTGCTGCTCTAACTGATTCAATAAATATTGGGGTAATTTTTTGAGCAATAACTCATGTGTAAAATCTACAGCAGGTGCTAATAATAGCAATGCTTTGGGTAATAATTGCTGAGAATTTTGTAAAACTTCTGTCAATCTTAAAGCCAGCCATGCACCCATCGAAGAGCCAATGATAATAGTAGGGCGATTTTGAATTTGCTGATAGATCGCTAAAGCTTCTTCCAACCATTGGGAAAGATTAGCAGTTGCAAATTCACCATCACTTTCGCCTAAGCCTGAATAATCAAAACGAATCATTTCCACTGATTCATTCTGTGCCCATTCTGCGATCGCATTGGCTTTGGTGCTGTTCATGACGGAATAATAACCACTTAACCATAAGATAGAATAATTGGCTTGATCAGGACAATCATGGCAATACGCGATTTTTCGTGTATTGCCATGAGATGTTACATTAAGGTATTTTATAGGCATTGTAATTCAGTGATCCAACGGCTCATCAAAGTTGAGGCGGAGATTTCTTCGCAGAACTGAGCATTGACACCAGCATATAGCGCACGGTATTTATCTGGCTCTTGTTGACCCACTAAGGACTTAACAAAGAATCCATGAGCAGGGAAAGGCAGTTTAGGCAGATCGCTTTCTTCTAATGCTTTTAAACCTTCTGAACGAATTGCACGCGCCCATGAGCCACTTAAATCTTTTGTAAATTTACTATCTAATTCATTGCTATTGAGTAATGCTTTACGATGATCTTCTGTGGTGTTCGCTTCATGAGTCGTTAAGAAAGCAGTGCCGACTAAAACAGCAGAAGCACCTAAACAGAAAGCTGCTCCCATAGATTTAGAATCAAAATAACCGCCTGCTGTGATGATTGGCATATTTAATTCTCTCACACCTTGTTGTAACAAGGTAAATGCAGATTGAGCAACAGCCATAGGATCACCAATGAATGTTGCACGATGTCCACCTGCTTCACTACCTTGTAGGATTAGCGCATCTGCACCTTTTTCCTGCCATACAAAAGCTTCAAGTAAATGAGTTGCATTCCCAATGATTATAATATTGTGTTCACGTAAGCGCAGAATGATTTCATCGCTTGGCACGCCGAATGTAAAGCTGACAATAGGGACTTCTTCAGCAATGACAACATCGATCATAGATTCGAGATCACTAATTTCCCATAAATTTTCATTGTATAGATTGGCGGCTTCATTGATTTTGATCTCGGGATTGATATCTGAAGCTTTAATGACAAATTCATCCATTTGTTCACGGCTGACATAAGTGCGGTGTGGCACAAACATATTCACAAGAAACGGTTGGCTTGTGAAGTTTTTGACAGCTTGAATTTGTTCTCTGAGTTGTTCAGGTCTGAAGTAACCCGCAGCGATTGAACCTAAACCACCAGAACTAGATACAGCTGCTGTTAATTCAGCAGATACATATCCACCCGCCATCGCAGCTTGAATGATTGGGTATTCGATGCCGAGCAGTTCGGCGAGATGTTTAGGAATAATCATTTAAAGATCCTTTAACTTAAATAACTTTTGGGTATTCGCCAATGTTGCTTGTGCTATTAATTCTAGCGGTTCTTGGCGAATACTCGCAATATTTTTTGCAATTGTGAATAAATCTGCTGGATAGTTTAATCCATTATCACGATACGCGCCTCTTTGAAATGGTGCATCAGTTTCGATGATGAAATTATCCAATGATAAATGTTTTAAAATCGAGCGTAGTTTTTGTGCTCGGTCAAATGTAATCGTGCCACCAAAGCCTAGTAGAAAATTATGTTGTATTGCAATTTCAGCTTGTTGCAAACTGCCTGAAAAGCTATGTAATACACCACGTAAATTTGGATGTTTACGAATCTCTTTCAATACGAGATCAACAGTTTTGCGAGTATGAATGATTAAGGGTAAATCAAACTCCAGGGCCAATTTAATCTGTGCCTTAAAAAAATATAACTGTTTTTCTAAATCTGGCTTGGGGATCATTACATCCAAGCCGCATTCACCAATGGCAACAGGGTTATATTTTGTGAGTGCAGATTTAAGAATGGTTAAATTCTGGTCAGTATGTTGATCAATAAAATAAGGGTGCAGGCCAAATGCAGCGTAACAGCCAACATATTTTTGTGTTAGCTGATGAATGGGTTCAAAAGTATCAACAGTTGTTGCAGGGATGACCCAGTTGTATATATTTTTGTCACGAGCATCAGCTAGTAATTCAGGTAGCTCTTCTCTGAAATTATGATCATCTAAATGAATATGAGAATCAAATAGATGAATTCTGTTGTTGCTGTTTATGGACATTTTCAATCCGGTGCCTTGGAATTTGAGTGGTATTTTCTGTATCCCATGTGACTCTTTTAATGAATTTTCGTTGTCTTAACGGGCATTCAAAACGTTCACATACTTCGCAAGATTCAGGTACACAATCATCAATATGAACGAAAAGTTCCACTTGATGTTCAAAGTATTCATTAGTCACTTCACGAAGTTTTTCATATTCTTTGTGGGCTTCTCGAGTGTTGAAAAACCATGGTACAGTTAAGTGACAATCTAAATGCAGATTGCTGCCATATTTGATGAAACGAATATTATGAATATCAATCCAGTTTTCCGTGCGATGCTTGTTTAAAACATCCAAATATTCTTTCAATAACTCTTCATCAGCTTCATCCATGATACCTGCAACAGCTTCACGAATGATGTGAAAGCCTGTATAAGAAATGAATAAACTAAAGCAGATTGCAATTACACTATCTAGCCATAACCAGCCTGTGAGCATGACTAGGCCTAAGCCTAAAATTAGGGCAATAGATGAATAGCTATCTGACATTAAGTGTTTACCACCTGCAATCAAAGGTAAAGATTTTTGCTCTTTGCCTTTTTTAACAGTGATGAAGCCCAAAATATAGTTGATCAAACCTGCTAAACCCACTAAGAAAATACCACTGCCTAACTGTTGAACAGTATGTTTATTCTCAATAAGTTGCATGATGGCTTCATAGAAAATATAGATGCCAGCTAAAGCGATTAAGGTTCCTTCAATACCTGCCGCAATGAACTCTATTTTGCCATGTCCATAAGGGTGATTTTGATCTTTCGGGAGGAATGAAACATATAAACTATATAATGTGAAACCACCAGCAACAACGTTGATGATGCTTTCTAGAGCATCTGTCAAAATTGCGACAGAACCTGTCAACCACCATGCAAATACTTTGATGGCAAACAGAAGCGTACTCACAATGAATACGATCTTCTGTAGTTTGATGATTTCTTTAGCGTTATTAGTCATTATTTTAATTTAGATATTACGAAATGAGTGAAGATGCTTGAACATCCGCATGGTAAGAAGAACGAACCATTGGGCCAGAAGCGACTTCTTTAAAGCCCATTTTTAGACCTTCTTCTTTATACATAGCGAATGTTTCTGGCGTTACATAACGAAGCACAGGTAAATGGTGTGGGCTTGGCTGTAAGTATTGACCAATTGTTAACATATCCACGTTATGTGCACGTAAATCGCGCATAACTTCTAAGATTTCTTCATCAGTTTCGCCTAAACCAACCATTAAGCCAGATTTTGTAGGTACATTAGGGCATTCTGCCTTGAAGTTTTTCAATAAGTCTAATGAATATTGATAATCTGCACCTGGGCGAGCCGCTTTATACAAACGAGGCGCTGTTTCCATATTGTGATTGAAAACATCAGGTGGATTTTTTGCAAGGATTGGAATCGCAATATCCATTCTGCCACGGAAATCTGGCGTTAAGATTTCAATCTTCAAATTAGGATTCATTGCACGTGATTCAGTAATGCAATCTGAGAAATGCTGCGCGCCACCATCACGTAAATCATCGCGATCCACAGATGTGATGACAACATAACGTAAGCTCATTGCTGCAACTGTTTCTGCTAAGTTCTTAGGTTCTTCGGCATCCAAAGGATTAGGGCGACCGTGGCCAACATCACAGAAAGGGCAGCGGCGAGTACAAATTGCACCCATGATCATAAATGTTGCTGTACCTTTGCCAAAACATTCACCTAAGTTAGGGCAGGCTGCTTCTTCACAAACCGTTGCTAATTTTGCACCACGAAGAATTTCTTTCAGTTCCGTTACACGCTTGCCACCAGAATAGGTTGCGCGAATCCACGTTGGTTTTTTTAAACGTGTTTCAGGTGTTGTTGGCTCAATTTTAACTGGAATACGAGCAACTTTATCTGCGCCCCTTAATTTCTCACCTTGTACAGGTTTATTCGCTTGCATGTGTTCTCCTTGGTGATTGTTCAACAAGTTCATTGAAACTGACAACAAAATACTCAATAAACTTGGATTTTATCATGTTAATGTCAAAATTTTTGTTTAAATCGCTAACATTGATCATTTTCAATCCTTGATAACCACAGGGATTGATATAAGAAAATGGCGTTAAATCCATGTCTATGTTTAATGATAAGCCGTGATAGCAACAGCCTTTTCTGATTCGTAAACCGAGTGACGATATTTTTTTTTCTTCGCCTTCATGTTGCACATAAATGCCAGGTGCATCTGGTTTGGCATAACTTTCAATATTGCAGTCCGCCAAAACTTGTATGGCTGTTTTTTCTAAGAGCGAAACTAAAGGCCTTGGTGATAAGCGATGTTGCTTAATATTCAATAATGGATAAAAAACTAACTGCTTCGGACCATGATAAGTGACTTGTCCGCCACGATCTGTGGGCACAATAGGGATATCACTTAACTGTAAAATATGTTCTTGTTTACCTGCTAAGCCTTGTGTGAATACAGGATAATGTTCCGTCACCCAAAATTCATCTTCAGATTCAGCTGTGCGATTATCTGTAAAATCTTTCATTGCAAGATAGATATCATTGTAATGAGTTAAGCCTAAATCTTTAATGATCATGCCGTTTTATCCTTAAACTGACATTCATTATAAACCAAACACGCAGCGCATTTAGGTGACCTTGCCACGCAAGTGTAACGGCCCAATAGAATTAACCAATGATGAGCATCTAACATAAAATCTTTTGGAATACGTTTGAGTAATTCTTGTTCTACTTCCAAAACATCTTTTCCAGGTGCTAATCCTGTGCGATTACCCACACGGAAGATATGTGTATCCACAGCCATTGTTGGTTGTTTGAACGCAGTGTTTAAGATGACATTAGCCGTTTTGCGGCCAACACCAGGCAATGATTCTAGATCTGCACGGTTTTCAGGAATCACGCTGTCAAATTTCTCCACAAGAATTTGGCAGGTTTTATAGAGGTTTTCTGCTTTGGTATTGAATAAGCCAATCGTTTTAATATAGCCTTTAATACCATCTACACCTAATGCTGCAATGGCTTCAGGTGTATTAGCAATTTTAAACATGGGAACTGTGGCTTTATTAACGCCTTTATCGGTTGCTTGCGCAGAAAGCAGTACTGCAACCAATAATTCAAAAGGTGTCGAATAGATTAATTCAGTGGTTGGATTGGGGTTGTCATCACGTAAGATTGTGAAAAAGGAAAGGATTTCCGCTTTGTTCATTTTACGTTGATACAACTTAGCCATATTTATTCTCTCTCTTGATGCTTTGCTTGCGTCTTTGCTTTTGCCATTGCGATCAATGATAGCATATCGGAATCACTAGAACGATTGGCTAAAACTTTTTCCTGTGGCGGTAATGTTTTAGTGATTGTTGTGCGATTTTCACTACGTTTTTGCCTTGCCTGATGGCGTGCACGAGACTTATTTGCACGAACTTTTTGCATATTCGATAAACCTGCCTCAGGGAAAAACTCTTCTTCACTAGGTTTAACATAAATACAATCTAATGGGCAGGGCGGAATACATAAATCACAACCTGTACATTCAGATTGGATGATCGTATGCATTTTCTTCTTAGTGCCAACAATAGCATCCACAGGGCAAGCTTGAATACATTTGGTGCAACCAATGCATAAAGTTTCATCAATATAAACAGTATGAATAGGTTGAACCACGCCACACTCAGGATCAATCGCTAATTCTGGTTGATTCAATAATGCAGACAATGATTTCATCACAGGTAATCCACCAGGTGGGCAGCGGTTAATCTGTGATTCACCTTTGCTTAAGGATTCTGCATAAGGTAAACATCCCTCAAATCCACATTGTTCACATTGGGTTTGAGGGAGTAATTGATCAATTTTTTCTACTAACGTCATACTAGTAACAAACAGTTCCCATCAAACGGCCTTCTTCGTCTTTAATGGTTTGGTTGCCTTTACAAACTTCAGGTGATCGCTTACCAACTGGATAGAATTTGCTGATGTTTTTAGGTAAATTTTCTGTGCGTGGTGTAATTTTGATGACATTGTTTGTTTTAGAATTTACAGCACAATCTAATATGGCACCATTTTTTGTGCTCACTGTTAACACAGTTGCGTTAGGTTGTGAATCCATATACAAAATGGATTGAATGTCTTTATTTGAGATAATACAGCTTCTTACTGCAGCTTTATGAGTTGTTAATTGTGAAACCCATTGATCACTGAATTGTGTTGTTGCAGTTGCTGATTCTGCTGGAGCAACTGTGGTTGTTTGTGTTGTCATACATGCAGATAAAACAACAGCCAAAGGTAATGCGAGTAGAATTTTTTTCATAGTAACCTCAAAATATTTAATATATTAAAGGGAATTGGTGTTTGAATTTTGTGCTTCGATATGAGCTTTGAGTGCCTCGTAGCCACCAATATTTTCTGCTTTATAGTAGCCTCTGCTATGCAATAGTTGTGCTGCAATCGCAGAACGTACACCAGAGCGGCAATACAAATAGATATCAGCCTCTTTATCAGTGGTGATATTGTCAATTTCTTGAAGGATTTCACGATAATCAATATGAATCGCATTGTCTAAATGCCCCATATCAAATTCTTCTGTGGTTCTTACATCGATTAAATAGAACATAATTTACACTTAGTTATTCACAAACTTCTATCGGTGGTGGTGCATCACATTTGGCGCAAAAATTATTTGAGGATTTATCTGTGTAGTTATCACATAATCCCCACTCTCCTTTTGGTAAAGAGATGGATTCGCCCATCACAGGCTTGCCACTTTCGCATTTCCAAAGTTGGTAACATACAGGATATTCTTTGATGGCAGGGCCATCTTGAACCCAACGTCCAATTATAGATTGATCTCCTGCATTGGCAATGTCATCAGCATTTTTATCTTGTGCATAGGCAGAGAATGAAAATGCAAGAATACCGCACAATAAGGTCATTAAGGTTTTTGACAATTTACGCACTATCAAAAAGTTCCTATCGAAAAATATAAGTGAGTTATTGTACTTTAAAAAAGAATCATTGACATCTTTTGATGTAAAATCTACCTATTACTCAATTTGCATAACGGGAACGCTATGAGCTTATTAACAAACCGACAAATTATTACGTGGTTGGGTGTGATTTTTTTCTGTTGGCTGATTTTTCTTTTACGATCAGTTTTAACACCTTTTCTGATTGCTTTTGGCTTAGCATATATTGGCAATCCTATTGTTGCTAAAGTGCAGAATCGCTTTCCAAAAATGTCTCGTATGTGGGCTGTGACATTAGTATTCTGTGTATTAGTCATTATTTTCTTATTGCTGCTCTTGATCTTTATACCAATGCTGATTAATCAAGTGATCCTACTATTAAATAAACTACCTTTAATCATTAATTGGTTGCAAGAAACTATCTTTAAACCTTTGGGAAAAGATCTATCCCCTGAATTTGTGAAACTGAATTTTGCAACAGTTCAAGAAGCTTTAACCAATTATGGCGGTGTGATCAGTGAAACATTGAAGAAAATTATTGGCTCATTAACATCTTCCACTCTAGCAATTATTGGTTTTGTCACAAGTCTATTCCTAATCCCAATGTTAACCTTTTACTTTATGCGTGATTGGGAATTGATTAACAGTAGAATTATTAATCTGATTCCATTGTGTGTGCGTGGCAAGGTTGTTGCATTTTTAACAGATGCCAATGATATGTTAGGTAGCTTTATGCGTGGCCAATTATCTGTAATGTTCGCATTAGCGGTAGTTTATAGTTTGGGTTTAACCTTGGTGGGCTTAGAGTTTGGTTTGTTAGTGGGGATGATTGCAGGATTAATCAGCTTTATACCATATTTAGGAGCATCTACAGGGATCATTGCAGGATTGGCAATGGCTTGGTTTCAGACGCATGATTATAAATTATTAGTACTTGTTGGAATTGTTTTTGGTATAGGTCAAACATTGGAAAGCTTTGTATTAACCCCTAAATTAGTAGGCGATAAATTGGGCATGCATCCTGTTGCTGTGATTTTTGCATTGATGGCAGGTGGCACATTATTCGGCTTCTTTGGTATTTTATTAGCTTTGCCAGTATGTGCAGTATTAATGGTGGGATTAAGAGAGGCTTATGCTGTTTATACTTCAAGCCAGTTTTACATTGGTAAAAAATCTTAATCTTCACAATTAGATAGTTGTTCTTTTCGTAAGCGCCCATAAACATTGAGAATTAGTTTTTGGGCATTTTTATTTTGACCGCAAATTATAAAATATCCGTTGGGTAAACCTGAACCTAAGCTTTTACCAATCTTTTTGCCAATATTAAATTGCACGCCATTTTGAATATTGTAGCTACTAGTGATTTTAACAGATGAATGTCGTGCTTCTCTTTGACGAATGATATTTTTTGGTTCTGGCGTGAAATTATTTTTGGGATCAAGAAAGATGATCCAGCCTTTATGCCATTGAGTCGATGTTTCTGTGATACAAGTTATTTGATCTATTGAAATACACATCGCAACACGGATCTTTTTTTGATTTGCTGTTGATTTAGCGAATCTTATATCATTGTTTAGTGTGAGTGCTGCGGTTTTATAGTGATAATTTTGAATAAGCTCTGAAAAAGAAGGAATTGTGAGCATGATGCTAATCCCAATAATGGATAAAACGATCATGAGCTCGATGAGTGTCATTCCTCTTCTAGTCATGATCGTTCCAAATGATTACTGAGCAGGCTCTGTAATAGCAGTATTTGAATCTTCAAAAGTGATTTGATCTTGGATCATTTCAATAATCTTAGGACCAATGCCAGGTACAGCAACTAAATCATTAGGTTCAGAAAATGGGCCATGTTCAGTACGGAAATTGACAATTGCTTCAGCTTTTGTCATGCCAATACCTTTGAGTTCAGCGCTTAAAGTAGGAGCATCAGCAGTATTGATGTTCAATGCTGAGGCAATTGAGATAAATCCTAATGTTGCTAACAAGAGTGTTGCGATTTTAATTATTTTCATAGAAATATAACTCCTCAAATAGTAGATAGGAGTTATATTTTTATCATTTACAGTTGTTAATGTAAATTTACATAAATAAATTAAATTATTATTTAGTAGATTGAAAACTCATAAGTTTTATCAATTGGTGTTCCAATTGTATAAATAATCACTTGTTCAATTTTACCTGCAAAGGATTTTGTCAGCTGGCGTACAGTATTGTTAGATGAAGCGAGGTAAGATTCTGAGTTTTTGGTTAAATAATCTACAGCATCTTTTTGATTTTTAATTTCTCTATCATCTAAGGCTTTAATGAAGCCTTTGATTAGATCAATGCGGATAGCTTGCGTGGAAAGATCATTAGTATTGGCAATTTTCTCAGAGCTTTTTGAAGCCAACGTATTACCCTTAATATCAGTAGCATCAATTTGGATAATGGCATCAGCTTTTTCTTGAGTGAGCTGTAATGTCACAACATTATCAAATGAAGGCAGCAGCATCATACCATTGGTATCAGGCTTATGTGCTGTAAGAATAGTTCTAGCATTAGTTTCTGTAGGTAGCTGATAATTCATTGCTAAATTAATTTTAAGAATAGATGCATTATCTGTTTCAATAGTGACAGATTGTTCATCTAGCTTGGATGAAATGACTTGATCGACAGGAATCAATTTACCTGAAGATAATAAAACTGAAGCCACTTTTAGTGTTGGTATTTGAATATTATAGGTTTCCAACTGTGCTTTCATTTTATTAGAAACGGTAGGGAAATGGAAAATAATATCTGTGGATGATTTGCGTGGAATTTTAGTTACAGACAATTCTTTTGCATAATCAAGAATATTTTGTTCCCATGTTTCACTTGATATAAATGTGAAAGGTGTCGTGTAAACTGACGTGCGAATATCATCGGGACGCTGTTTTTTTTGGAAGTCTTCAATTTGTTTATTGCGTTCATACTGTGCTTCTAAAACGTTTAGCTCTTTTTCATAGTTATCACGAATGGATTTGAGGTTTTCATATTTGAATCTCAATGTTAGAACTTTTCTGAATTCTTCCTGCTGTTCTTCGATAGTATCTGCCCAAACAAAATTTTGGTTTGCGAATAACCCTATCAAAACAGTTAGTAGAAATTTTTTCATGTTCAATATCCAATTAGAATGCGTAACAGATAGCATACAGTATAAGTTAGCACCTTGTTAAATCATAGTTATTTTGTATCTTATTCTTCATTATGTTTGTCCATTTTCTCTTTATGGTGTGAATATAAAGTAATCAAGAAAACGACTGTTGCAACAACGCCAATGATGATGGTGGATAGTGCATTAATATTAGGGCTAATCCCTAATCTAGCTTTGGAATAGATCCAAATAGGCAATGTTGTTGCGCCAGGTCCTGTTGTGAATGTTGCAATGATCAAATCATCTAATGATAAAGTGAAGGATAGTAGCCAGCCAGAAACAATCGCAGGCATAATCATTGGTAATGTTATGTAAATAAATGTTTTAAATCGATCAGCGCCTAAATCCATCGCAGCTTCTTCAATATGACGGTCAAAACCAATCAGGCGAGATTGAATGACAACTGTGACATAGCACATTGTGAATGTGATATGCGCAAGTAAAATGGTTAAAAATCCTTTGCTGAAATTCAATGCCAAAAATGTTAAGGCCAATGATGTGCCCATAATAATTTCAGGCATCACCATGGGTGCATAAGTGATACCTGAAAAGAGCACCCGACCGCGGAACTGCTTGAATTTAACTAAAGCAAATGCAGTCATTGTGCCTAGTACAACGGCAAATGTTGATGTTAATACTGCTAACCATAATGTGATTTTTGCTGCATCCCATAAACCTTTAGTTTTAAAGAGTTCTGGGTACCATTTGAATGAAAACCCACCCCAAACCGTTACAAGCTTCGATTCATTGAAGCTATAAATAATGAGAATCAAGATAGGGATATAGAGAAAAGCAAAGCCGATCACTAATGAGATTTTGTTAAAACGTGTTAATGTCTGTTTCATGTCAGCTCCTTATTCAAATTGCTTCTGTTGAATGCGTTGGAAAAGATAGATTGGAATGATCACAATCAATAACAGTGAAACAGAAATGGCTGAAACAAGAGGTAAATCCATGCCTTGTAGATAAGTATCGTAAAGCACTTTTCCGATCATTAAGACATCTGAGCCACCCAGTAAATCAGGAATGACAAATTCGCCCATTGCTGGAATGAATACTAAGAAACAGCCTGCTAAAATTCCTGGTAAAGAGATTCTTGCTGTGATAACCCAGAATGTTTTAATAGGCGGACAGCCTAAATCTAGTGCTGCTTCTACTAATGTATGGTCCATTTTATCTAGTGTTGCATAAATTGGTAGGATCATAAAAGGTAGATAACAATAGATAATGCCAATATAAACAGCAAATTCTGTGCCTAATAATTGCAATTGCACAGGTGATGCTGGGTCAACTAAACCTATGCCCTGACCAATGAAATTAATGAAATTATTCAAAACACCTGAGGGTGATAGAATTGTCATCCAAGCATAAATACGGATTAAAAATGATGTCCAAAAAGGTAAAATCACCATCATTAAGCCAAACAATCGCCATCTTTTGGGTAGGCGAGATAATGCTAAAGCTATTGGAAAACCTATCACAAAAGTCAAAAATGTTGAAATGGCTGCAATTTTAATACTGCTTAAGTAAGCTGAGATATAAATATCATCTTGCCAAAGCGTAATATAGTTTTGAAGATTGAGTTTAATCTCCAATATACCACCATCAATCCATGTTAAAACGGAAGAATAGGGAGGTGAAGCAATTTCAGCTTCAGTAAAGCTGATGCGCAAAATAATCAAAAATGGCACAATAAAGAAGCAAAAGAGCCATAGATAAGGTATGCCAATGATTACTTTTGCACTATTGAAAATACCTAAGAATTTACGATAGAGCCAAAAGCGCATTAAATTGCGATGAATGAAGTTTAAACGCGACATTAATTCTGCCGCGCGACCACTCATTGTCCCCAACTGTTGTTGGCGGTGTTTCATAATAACCTCCTTAAGTTATTGTGATCTCAGTTAAGAGATCAAAACAACAGCAGAATCAGCATCAAAGCTGACGTAAACGCGATCTTCATAATTAATCGGAAGTTCAACTGCGCGTTTATGGTTAATTTGTGCAGCGGTGACCATTTTGCCATTATCCATTTTAACGTGATAAATGGACATATCGCCGAGATAGCCAATGTCCCAAACTTCGCCCATCATACAGTTACTTTCTATATTTTCTGGCGGTGTTAAGGATATATCCAGTTTTTCAGGGCGAACAGCAATCCAAGCTTGTGATCCCACAACTGCACCAACACCTTGATTACAAATCAGTGGTGCATCTAC
>JBEBSR010000053.1:0-17726 GCA_040394195.1 Wohlfahrtiimonas larvae
AGTACAAAATTATACATATTTAGGAAAAGTTCCTGAAAAAATAAATTAACTATTTGTTTTTCTATGTAAGATACATTTTTGATCATATTTCTAACATCATTAAAAAAATAGAGCTTGAAATAACAATCACATAAAATAATTGGCAGTAATTTTCTGTGTATATAGCATTATTAAGTTAGAATGTTTTAGATACGGTACGATTAATAAAAAACTTCCAATAATTTTGCGAGTAATACTATGAATCATCAAAAAATATCGACGAAGAAGCTAGTATTTTTAATATCAGCTATGAGTGCTATGGCATTGGCTAATGCCAATCAATTTGAGCCATCGACAACTCCTATTTTTAGTACGCCACAAGCAAAGCCTAATATTCATATGGTTTTTGATGATTCTGGTTCAATGGGTGCTAGAGATATAATGATGCCAGAACATGGTTATTCTTTTGGACAACCTGTATGTGACAGGCAAAGTGACGAATGGCATAGAGAACGAAGAGAGCGTGGTGAATATGATCCTTTTCAAGATGGTACTTATAAGCCTTGGGATGATACAAAGGCTCAAAATGGTTTAATTGGAGGGAAGAAAAAACCTCCTAGAATGATGAGTTGCATCAAAGTTACACGAGCACAGGCTTTAGATAATGCTTATAGAACCGTTATGTATAAGTATAAAGAAAAAGCTTATTTAGGTATGTCATTCTTATGGCGTACAGTTGCCTTAGATGATCCTAATAAAGAGCCTACAAGTTTAGTGCGTTTAGTGATGGATGATTACTCTGTGTTATCAGAAAAAGATTTTGAAGATCAGGTGATTGAAAGAATTGGTAAAGAAATTCATGCACCTGCTGGTTCAACACCTATGTATCCTGCAGCCTATGAGGCTGTTAAGTTATTTCGCGGGCAACCTTTGGCAGCAGAGGGTGCAAATTGGTTTGTAGAAGATTCTGATCCTGCGCCTCTTATTTCAGAAAAATGTGATACGAAAGGTTGTTATTACCCATATGTACAATTTGAAACACCATTGAAATATAGGTGCCAAGAGAACCATCTGATTGTGATGACGGATGGTGTGCCGAACACGGGCTATGCATTTGGTATGGGTGTGGGTGATGATATTAAGTTTGTTAAAGAACTAGATGGTAAATTAATCGAGAATGGCGTACATGTTTCAAGAAATGTAGCTGTTAATGGACTGGATATTGGTCGATTGACATCTGGAGTTGATTTAAGGTATGCCACAAAACCTATTTATCAAAATGGACAATGGGTAGAGAAAAGAAAAGATGATGCAGGCAAATCGTGGACAGATGAATTATCTAAATCTATGCCAATTACTACACATAGTGTGAGTCTGTATGTAGATCCTTTGGATCCTGTTTATACTGATATGACAACCGCAACAGATGGAATGAATCTAGGTTTTGGTATGAATGAAGGAGATGCTGAGGATTTAGTATTAGCATTTGATACAATTTTTTCTTCAATTATAAAAAGTACAAGCAGTACAATGTCAACTAATGATAGAAAAAACTCTGAAGTTTTAGATGAAATTCCTGTCTCTTCAGGAGGTGTTGTCGATTTATCTAAAGTGGGTACAATTCGATATGATACCACTTATAATTTTAATCAGCAGATGGGAAATATTCGAGCGATGGCTCCGTATATTTCTGGGCATGTAATCGTTGAAGGTGAAGAAAAGCCTGTTATTGACGTTGTGGAATTATGGAATACAGATAATACAATTAAGCCAGAGAAAGGCAATTATGTGACTTTTTTAGACTCTAATGGTAAGGAATTAACATATTTATCTGATGAAAAAGTGAGAAGACAATTTGAAGAAATTCATAAGGCAGATCGTTATGGTGAGGCATTCAATAATCAATATATGTCATGGTTGTTGAGTGGTGGTACTTATGGTGGTGGTAATGGGCTCAGAGCACGATTACGTCCAATGGGAAGTATTACGAATTCTGACTTAGTGCTAGCAAATAAAGATATCTTAAACATCAATATTTCTAAAGATAAAATGAGTCACTCTTTAGCACAGGAGTTAGTTGAATATTTGAAATATAAGGCTAAAAATCAGCCTGTAAATTATTTGATTGTTTCAGATAATGATGGTTTTGTGAATTTTGTGAATGCTCAACGTGGTTTGACAGGATATGAAACGGCTGGTGCGAGAAATACTGCTTATTTTCCTCAGTTATTAGCTTATCGTTTGGCGGAAATCTCGGGAGAAAATCGCCCTGCAACGTTAGTACTAGAAGGTAAAACAAAGTTATCAGATGTGAAAGTTTATCAACAATCTCAGGGTAATATATATGCAACGATTGGCTTAACATCTATGGGGAGTGGTGGTAAGGGTATTGTCGGCTATAGAATTTATGGTGCACCTGAAAATTTGAAACAATCTACCAATACTGAGTATTTGGATCAAGTGACACCATTATTTGAAATTACGAATGAAGGGCCAGAAAAATATCGAACATCAGGATTTAAAGATTTAGGTTATACATATTCTGGATTTGAAGTATTTAACCAAACCTATAATGGTAAAGGCCGAGCAGTTGCAATTTTTGGTAATGGTTTTGGTGTTGATAAATCAGTTTTATATTTTATTGATGCCTATACTGGTGAAAAATTACATGAAATTATTTTAAATCATAATGGTGGTGGGGCTGCAACACCATCAATTGTTGTTAAAGCATCAAATGATGGTCAAGCATTGGATCGTATTTATGTCGGGGATTATTCTGGAACGCTGTATAAGATTAATTTTAATGGTAAGAATTTAGATGATGATAGCGTGACTGTAACAGCATTATTTAACGCATCAACAACACCTAATAATGAAGGGCAATCAGCGATTTCTGTGAAGCCTTTAGTAACTCAATCATCAGGCTTATATCGTGTGGCATTTGGTACAGGTAATGCAAGTAGTTATAAACTAGATCGTGGTAAAAATTCATTAGTTGAGCACAATGTTTATAATGTGATTGACCACAACAATACGCAAGGTTCTTCTAGTGCAACAGTAGGTTTATTGACAAAGCCATCTACAGTCTTATCTCCTTTATTGACTATCAATGATTTAAAGGTAGGAGAGGTGAATTATGCAGCAGGATCTAGTATTGATTACTATTCTGAAGCAAAACATGATCTTGAAATTACTATGCCTGAATCTAATGATCAAGATGATAACCGTAATGGTTGGGCGATGCGCTTAGTTGCGGATGGTCATAAGTCAGGTGAACGTACAATTCAAAATGCTAAATATGATACTGCTGGTAATAATATTGTATTTGTGACTTGGGGAATTAATGAAAGAGGCACAGGGTATATTGCAGGAGACTTGTATGATCCATGCTTATCAGATGCTGCATTTGGCAAAGTTCTATCTTTTGATGCTAAAACAGGGAAGTCATCAGGCAAAAAAGGTATTTATAATCAAGGATCAACTGGTACGGCAGAAGGTGGCTTAACTGGTGAATGGATCGTGGATAGCCCAGAAGGCAATGATATTGCTGATTTAGATGATTTCCAAGAAGGATTGAAGGGTGAAATTATTGAAATAATTGGTGAAGAAGATAGTAGTGATGCTTCCGATGAGGAAGCCGATAGATTAGATTGCATTGGTGGAATTTTTGGTGAAGTAATATGTAATGAGAGCATTCCTGATACTGCAGAACCATTAACACCTGGCCGTGTAAACTTTAAGAAAATTAATGCGTATTACTAAGAATAAGATGAACTTTTAATGTCCTAGGAGCCTCACAATTGTGAGGCTTTTTGATTTAAGGCATATTTTAAAAATATATTTTTCAGATTTTTATATGAGCTTTGCAACAATTTTTTGGGGTTTTTATTGTAATTTAGTGTATTTTTAAATATTCTTATTTGCTTACAAAGTAAAAATAATTATTTATTTGTCTGGTAATTTACAAAGTGGTTACATAGAATGGAAAAATAAAAATTTATACAGTGGTTGAGAGTAATAATATGAATAATCATAAAACATCAATAAAAATCTTATCTATTTTGGTACCAGCAATTGGTATGACTGTAGTTTCTGAAGCTAACACATTTGAACCATCAACGTCACCAGTGTTTAGCACACCTCAAGCAAAGCCAAATATTCATATGCTTTTTGATGACTCTGCATCTATGAAAGCAAAAGATACAATTATGCCTGAACATGCATATAGTTTTGGCTCTCCTATTTGTAAGAGACAAAGTACAGCTTGGCATAATGAGCGTAAACGTTTAGGAGAATATGATCCTTTTAGTAAAGGCAGATACATACCATGGGATGACTCAATAGCTAAAAATGGACTAATTGATGGTAAGAAGAAACCACCAAGAATTATGGAGTGTGCAGATGTTACACGTACGGAAGCTCTGGATTATGCATTTAAATCAGTGATGTATAAATACCGAGATAAAGCTTATTTGGGTGTTTCTTTTCTTTGGCAAGTGAATGATGATGGTAGTAAAAATAAAGGTAATGGTTTAATTAGATTACCAATAGATGATTATTCAGGTTTATCTGAGCAAAATTTTAAATCTAGGGCGATTGATCCTGTTTCTAAACTGATTCAAAACTCGCCAGGTAATACTCCGATGTATCCAGCTGTTTATGAAGCCATTAAAATGTTTCGTGGGCAGCCAGTCACTGCATTTGGTGTCAATGAACGATTTACTCAGTTTCCTGTTGTAAAAAAAGAGTGTAAAGGATCTTCTTGTTTTTATGCATATGTTCAGCATCCAACGCCATTGCGATATCGCTGTCAGCAAAACCATTTAATTGTTATGACAGATGGCCAGCCTAATGATTACAAAGTTTGGGGTATTGGTAAAAATGATGGGATGAGCACATCTAGCACTTCTGCTAAAGATTTATATGTGAATGATGTGAATCAATCAGTCACAGCCACGACAACTGGTAAAAAGATGGGGGAATTAACATCTAAAGTGGATTTAAGATCAGCACATAAGCCTATTTTGAAAAATGGTCAGTGGATTGAAAAAGATAAGGACGATGCAGGAAAATCTTGGAATGATGCTTTATCTATTCCTATGCCAATTTTTACTCATAGTGTGAGTTTATTTGTTGATCCTAAATCTTCAATTTATACAGATATGACTCAGCCAACAAAAGGGATGAATTTGGGTTTTGCTAAAGGTGACGGCAATGCTGAAGATTTGATGTTGGCTTTCGATACAATTTTCTCTTCTATTATTAGAAGTACAAGTAGCACGTTGGCAACAAATGATCGAAACAATGCTGATGTACTAGATGGCCGCCCAACCATCTCAGGTAGCAATATTGATTTATCAACGGTTGGCACGATTCGTTATGATACAACTTATAATTTTAGGCAAAGAATTGGTAATATCCGTGCAGTTGTACCATATATCAGCGAATATAAAGAGATTCCAGGTAGTAAAAAGAAAGAGCCTGTAGTTTCGACCTTGGAATTATGGAATACCAATACAACTATTAAATCCAATCAGGGGCGCTATTTGACTTTCGTTGATTCTGGTAAAGGTAATAATGGTACTAAATTTACATACTTAACAGATTCAAGTGTTAATAAGCAATTCAGTAGCATTTTTGATGCGACGAATTATGGCGTGAAATTTGATAAAAGTTACATTGATTGGTTGGTTGATTTTGAAAAAACAACTCATCCAAATCAATTAAGAGGGCGTTTACAACCAATGGGTAGTATTACTAACTCTAATTTAGCTTTAGTTAATAAGGATGTATTAAATATTAATGTCGTGAAAGAAAAAATGTCACGAAATTTAAGTAAAGAATTGGTTGGATATTTAAAATATAAAGCAAAATATCAGCCTGCTAATTTATTGATCGTGACAGATAATGATGGATTTATCAATTTTATAAATGCTCAGCGCGGATTAACTGGTAGTGAAAAAGCAGGTGCTCGTAATACAGCTTATTTTCCACAGCTATTAGCCCATCGATTAGATGAAATTGCTAAGGATAATAGAGAAGCAACTTTAGTGATGGAAGGTAAAACAAATTTAACAGATGCAAAAGTGTACCAACAAACAGTTGGTGATATTTATGCAACGATTGGTTTAACAGCGATGGGAAGTGGTGGTAAAGGGCTAGTCGGATATAGAGTTTATGCTGCGTCTCAAAAATCTGTTGATGATTCCAGTGCACCTTCGAAAGACATCACTAACACAATGGATAAAGTATTGCCTTTATTCGAAATAACAAATCAAGGGCCTGAACGGTATAGAACAAAGGGCTTTGAAAACTTAGGTTATACATATTCTGGTTTTGAATTTTTTAATCGTCTTGTCAATCAAGGTAGTAATCAGAGAGGGCAATCCATTGCTATTTTCGGCAATGGATTTGGTGTTGATAAATCAGTTTTATATTTTATTGATGCTTATACTGGAGAAAAGTTACAAGAAATAATGTTAAGTAAAAATGGTGGCGGTGCTGCTACACCTTCAATTATAGTCCGCAATGATCCTGAGGGTAATGGTCAAATTTTAGATCGTATTTATGTTGGTGATTATTCAGGGACTTTATACAAAATCGACTTTAATGGTAAAGATTTGACAGATCAAGATGGGATAAAAGTTACCGCTTTATTTAAAGCATCAACTGCACCAAATAATGAAGGTCAATCTGCAATTTCCATCAAGCCATTAGTCACAAAGAATAAATCATCAGGTTTATATAATGTTTCTTTTGGTACGGGTATTGCAGCTAGTCAGACACTAGATAGAGGAAAGAATTCTTTAGTTGAGCATAGTGTTTACAGTATCATTGATCATAATCAGACTTCATTGGATTCGACCGCAACAGCTGCAGATTTGGCTCGAAATAGTGTTGTATTAAAGCCATTATTATCCAAAAATCATTTAAAAATAGGAAAAGTTAATTATAAAGATGGCGCAAATATTGATTATTTGTCAGAAAATAAATATATCTTAGATATTGAAACTCCTGAAGCTTCTGGGTCAGGCGCTAATGCTGGTCAATATGGTTGGAGTATGAGACTGCTTGCCGATGGATCCACTTCGGGTGAGCGAGTTTTACAAAATCCTAAATATGATGCAAGAACAGATGCAGTAGTATTTGCAACATGGGGTATCCATGAAAGAGATCTTTCCTACTCTGTTGGTAATGTATACGATCCATGTTTGGCAGATGCAGCATTTGGTAAATTGTTATCATTCAATGTTAAAACTGGTGGCTCATCTGGTAAAAAAGGCATTATGAATCAAGGCACAACCAATACAGCGCCCGGTGGTGTGACTGGTGATGATATTGTGAGTGATCCTGAAGGCAATAGCACTACAGATTTAAGCCAATTGGATAAAGATTTACAAGATGAAATTGTAGAAATCATAGGTGAAGAAGATAGTACATATACAACTGATCCTGACAATTTGGGCTATGAATGTTCTGGAGATATTTTAGGGCAGTTAGAATGTGAAGGTGAAGAAAGGCCAAAACTAGATTTACATAAAGGCCGTGTTAGTATTCAGAAAATTTTCTAAATCTATAATAAAAATCCCGCATCATGCGGGATTTTTATTATGTGAATCATTCGTTATAAAAATAATTATTGGCTCATTTCAGATAGTGCATCAATGACTTCTGATAATTTGGATACAGAAACTACTTTAAAGCCATTTTGTGTTTGTCGCGGTACATTGCCTTTTGGAATGATTGCTTGCTTGAATCCATGTTTAAAAGCTTCTTTTAATCTATCTTCACCATTGGGAATCGGGCGAATTTCACCAGATAAACCAACTTCACCAAAAATGATTAAATCAGAAGGTAGAATTTTATTTCTAAAACTTGAGTAAGCTGCTGCAATTACGGCTAAATCAGATGCAGTTTCTGTAACTTTAACACCACCAACAGCATTGACGTACACATCTTGATCATTCATTGCAATACCTGCATGACGATGTAAAACGGCTAGCAACATTGTTAATCTGGCTTGTTCAATTCCTAATGTTACTCTTCGTGGGTAATTACCAAAAGATTGATCCACTAAAGCTTGAATTTCCACCAAAAGTGGGCGTGTACCTTCTTTGGTTACCATGATGATGCTACCAGCACTAGGTTCTTCATTGCGCGATAAAAAGATAGCAGATGGATTGTTAACTTCACGCAAACCTTTATCTGTCATTGCGAAAATACCTAATTCATTAACAGGCCCAAAGCGGTTTTTATATGCACGCATCACGCGGAAACGTGAGCCAACTTCACCTTCAAAATATAAAACAGAGTCTACCATGTGTTCTAAAACTCTAGGACCAGCAATTGCTCCTTCTTTTGTTACATGGCCAACTAAGAAAATAGCTGTATTTGTACGTTTTGCAAATCGTGTTAAAAGTGCCGCACTTTCTCTTACTTGTGCGACATTTCCTGGTGCTGAGCTCAGAAATTCAGTAAATATGGTTTGGATTGAATCAATGACCATAATTTTAGGTGATAGGGCTTCAGCCGTTGCGATAATTTTTTCAACGGATGTCTCAGATAATATTTTTAGATCACTTTGTTCCAATGATAAACGTTCTGCACGAAGAGCGATTTGGCTAGGTGATTCTTCACCTGTTACATAGAGAACATCTAATGTTTGGCTAAAATGCACCATAGTTTGTAAAAGAATAGTGGATTTACCAATACCTGGATCGCCACCAATTAATACAACAGATCCTGTAACTAAGCCATCACCTAAAACACGGTTAAGTTCTGTTAAACCAGTATCATAGCGTTGGTGTTCTTCTTTTTTAATATTATTTAGGGATTGGATAGCATTACTGCCTGCTGTACCAGCATAACCAGATAAGCGAGAAGACGAAGGTAACGTTTTTTCAACCAAAACCTCTTCAATGCAGTTCCATTCTTGGCAGTCCAAACATTGGCCAGACCATTTTTGAGTGATGCTTCCACATGATTGACAGACAAATTGTTTTTTATTTTTACTCATAGAATGTTAACCTAGTATACTAATAGAGGAATGGATCATAACAATTTTAGAACAGAGAGTTCTATAAGACTGTAAAAAAAATCTATCAAAATTAGTTATTTCATAAAATAAAATCTATATAATTACCTAGCGTTTAGGGATATTTATAAAAAAACTAGAATATAACTTGACGTATAAGAAAATGGATCTAAGATGTCATATCCCATATTTTGTAGTTTAGTGACGGCACAATTAAGGGGGGCTTTGATAATAATTTAATATTTAAATATTTAAATATGTAAATCAATGTTAATTAGTTATAATATTTGAATATAGTGTATTACAAAGTCAGATATAAAATAGTAAAGATAATAACTGAATTATTACGGATATGTTCTATACTTTTTTATCATCGATGTGAAAACTGTATAAGTATTGATCTAGCTCTGCATTGATTAAAAAATACTAATTAACTTGCCAGTATTAGTTGTTTTAATCAATAAAGTGCCCCATATCATTTAAAGTATGTTTATAAGTGATTGGTATGCAGATACAGTCGAAAAATAAAAGATGTAACAATTTTCTCAACAAAATTAATTAATTATTAGTGAAGGATATAACAATGGCAAAATCACAATCTCTACAGGACCCATTCTTGAATGTGCTCCGTAAGGAAAAAATTCCCGTATCAATCTATTTGATTAACGGTATCAAATTACAAGGACAAGTTGAGTCTTTTGATCAGTTCGTAGTTTTATTGCGTTCAAACGTTAGCCAAATGATCTACAAGCATGCGATTTCTACAATCGTACCTGCACGTAGTATTCGTGTTAGCTTTGATGGCGAAGAAGCTGTATCTGAAGAATCAGAAGCTGAAATTACTATCTAATTAGAATTTCATGGTAGAATTGAACTTTTGTGCGAATCATAATTTAGAATGTTCGAAAACGAAAGCCAATCTAATCAAGGAGACCAAGCAATCTTGGTCTCTTTACAATCTCAAAATTCTCACTCAGAAGAAATCAGTGAGTTTCAAGAGCTAGTTAAAGCTGCTGATGTCAGTGAATTGACTTTAATTAAAGGCAAATTACTCTCAGCAAATCAAAGATATTTCTTAGGTACTGGTAAAGTCGAAGAAGTCCGTGAAGCAGTTGTTGCCTTAGGCGCGAATGTTGTCATTGTGAATCATGAGCTTTCACCCAGTCAAAATCGAAATTTAGAAAAATATTTAAATGTTCGTGTGTTAGATCGTACAGCACTTATATTAGATATATTTGCACAAAGAGCAGAGAGCTTTGAAGGTAAGCTTCAAGTTGAGTTGGCGCAGCTCACCCATATCTCTTCCCGATTAGTGCGAATGTGGACACACTTAGATAGTTTACGTGGTGGTAGCGTAGGATTACGTGGCCCAGGTGAATCTCAGTTAGAGATGGACAAACGTATGATTGGTCTAAGAATCAAACAGCTTAAAAAGAAATTAGAAAAGGTTCAGCAAGTTCGTCATCAAGGTCAAGCCTTGCGTGATCGTTTAGGCGTGCCTGTAATTGCATTAGTAGGCTATACGAATGCAGGTAAATCTAGTTTATTTAACCGTTTAACAGATGCTGAAACATACGTAGAAGATAAGCTATTTGCAACGTTGGATCCAAAACATCGTACATTGTTTTTAGATAATATTGGTGATGTTGTCATCGTCGATACAGTTGGCTTTATCTCTAAATTACCACATGAATTAGTGACAGCTTTTCATTCAACACTACAAAGTGCAGTGGATGCTGACTTATTATTAGAAGTTGTGGATGCATCTGATCCTGAGCGTGAGTACAAAACTGAACAAGTGGCTCAAGTTTTAGAAGAAATTGGTGCAGATAAAGTGCCAAAAATTCAAGTGAACAATAAAATAGATTGTTTGGATGATGTTGTGCCGCATGTTACTTATAGTGATGAAAGTTTGCCGCAATCTGTTTGGGTTTCTGCTGAAAAAGATTTAGGAATTCAGTCTTTAAAAGATGCTATTGCAGTTTATTTTAAAGATAAACACATTTCAAAAAATATTATTTTACCACCTTCAAAAGGTAGATTACGTGCTAAGCTATTCGAGTTAAATGCGGTAAAAAATGAGTCTATTAATGAAAATGGTGAATTTGTTATAGAGTTATTGATGCAAAGATCAGATTGGGATCGCTTAGTGAAGTTAGATGCGGATGCCCAAAAATACCTCAATTAGAGATTTTAGATGCAATTTATGGCAAATGTTGGTAATTTATTACCACTTTTGTCTAAAACATTCTTGAATTTATTTAAGGGAAAAATGAAAGATAGTACTTTAGAAATGGCTTGGAACGAGCCAAAAGATCGTAATAATTCAGGTGGTCAAGAGCCATCTCGTGATCAAGAGCAAAAACCAAAACAGGAAGATATGCCTGATTTGGATGTTTTGTTGAAAGATCTCAAAAATAAAGTGTTGGGAAAATCATCTCAAAACAATGGTAATGGCAACCATAACAATGGTGGCAATAATAATCGTACACCCAATAAAGCATTCAATGGCGGCATCAGCGGTAAGCTCGTTGGTTTAGGTGTTGTTGGTGCTTTTGTGTTGTGGATGTTAAGTGGCATTTATATTGTAGATACTGGTAATAATGCAGTTGTATTGTTCTTAGGTAAAGAGCAAGCAGTGACTGGCCCTGGTATGCATTGGCGTTTTCCGTCACCTGTGGGCGAACATCGTATCATCAACGTAGAAAATCGTTTTTCTGCAACAATTGGTGGTCGTAATGAAACAATGATGTTAACCAAAGATGAAGCAATTGTAGATGTGCGTGTTGAAGTTCAATATGAAATTAATCGTGCGGACCCAGCGAGCTATTGGTTTGCATCAACTAACCCTGATGAAGTTTTGCGTGATGTTGTAGAAAGTGCATTGCGTGAACGTGTTGGCCAAACAAGTTTGGATGCAATTTTAACATCTGGTCGTGCACAATTAGTAGCCGAAGTTAAAATATTGGCACAAGAAGTGCTGAATCAATACAACATTGGTTTGAATATCACGAATGTAAACTTGGTGGATGCACAAGCGCCAAAACCTGTTCAAGCAGCATTTACAGATGCAATCAAAGCACGTGAAGATGAACAGCGTATGATTAACCAAGCGGAAACATATGTAACAGATGTATTGGGCCGATTAAATGGTGAAGTAGAGCGTGAATTGGCAAGAGCAGAAGGTTATAAGCAAAGTGTGATTGCAAAAGCAGAAGGTGAGGCGGATCGCTTTACTTTATTGAATCAAGCATATGCGCAAGCGCCTTCCATTACTCGCCAAAGATTATATTTGGATACAATGGAAACAATCTTTAAAGATACAAATAAAGTCTTGATGAATACAAACAGTAATAATTTGATGGTATTACCATTGGATCAACTATTGAAAGGTAAATCTCAAGCGGATTCGGCAAAAGCTTCAGAATCAAGTACTGGCGCATCTTCGCAAAAATTACCTGCGATTGGTAGTCTAGTAACACCTTCAACAAGCCAAAATAGTCTATCTCAACAAGAAACTACTCAAGAACGTGCTATTCGTAGCCGTCGCGATGGTCGTTAATTTAGGAAGTAGGACAAAGCATGAATCAGAAATTTACACCAATCGTTATTTTATTTGCTGTTATAGGGTTTTTATTAGCTAATTCAATCTATGTTGTTAAACAGTGGGAAACTGCGATTCGCTTGCAGTTTGGTGTTGTTCAAGAGAATAACATTGGCCCAGGTTTACACTTTAAAGTTCCATTCATTAACACAGTTAGAAAATATGATCGTCGTTTACAAACGTTGGAGACAGATCCAGAGCCTTTCTTGACACTAGAAAAGAAGAACTTGATCGTAGACACATTTGTGCAATGGCGTGTGGCTGATCCAAAAGTATTTTATGAACGCGTTCAAGGTAATGCGATGCGTTTAAATAGCTTATTGAAGCCAGTTGTACAAGATAACTACCGTGCAGAATTTGCGAACCGTAATCTTCAAGAAGTTGTTGCAGGTTTTGATGGCACAACAAATAAAACTGTTCGTTCTGTGATTCAAGATGATATTTTAAATAATATTCGTGAAACAGGTAGACAATACGGAGTTGACATTGTGGATATGCGCATCAAAGGCGTTGAATTACCAGATGATGTTAAACAAAGCGTATACGATCGTATGAATACAGAACGTGAACGTGCCGCTAAAGAGTTCCGTGCACGTGGTGAAGCAACTTATATTGAGAAAGTTGCAAATGCAGATAAAGAACGTGAGATCAGATTAGCAGATGCTTATAAGCGTTCTGAAATCTTACGTGGTGAAGGCGATGCTGAGGCAACAAATATTTATGCAAAAGCATTTTCTGCAAATCCAGAGTTTTATGAATTTAATCGTAGTTTAGAGGTCTATCAGAAAGGTATTAAGAAAGATGGAGACATCTTAATTTTGGATACAGATTCTGAGTTCTTTCAGTATTTTCAGCCAAAGTAAGTAAGAGTGCGAAAATATCATTGAATTGAATTTCTTTTTTTTTTATTCAAAATTTGAAATCGGGGAATAGAACAAATGGGTAAGAATGTCATTGTCGTTGGCACTCAATGGGGTGATGAAGGTAAAGGTAAAATTGTTGACCTTCTCACAGAAAAAGCTACAGCAGTTGCTCGCTTCCAAGGTGGTCACAATGCTGGTCACACATTGGTGATTGACGGTAAGAAAACAGTTTTACGTTTGATTCCATCAGGTATTTTGCGTTCTCACATTACTTGCTATATTGGCAACGGCGTTGTGTTATCTCCAGTTGCTTTATTGAGCGAAATGGATGAGTTGTTGTCAAAAGGTGTTGATGTTGATAAGCGTTTGAAAATTTCAGAAGCTTGTCCATTAGTCATGCCTTATCACATTGCAATTGACTTGGCGCGTGAAGAAAAATTAGGCGTTAATAAAATTGGTACAACAGGCCGTGGTATTGGCCCGACTTATGAAGATAAAGTTGCGCGTCGTGCGATTCGTGTTGCTGACCTTTTCTATCCAGAGCGTTTCAAAGAGAAATTAACTTTGGTGATGGATTACCATAACTTTGTATTGAAAAACTACTTTGGTAAAGAGCCTTTGTCCGTTGAAGCTGTATACAATGAAATTATGGCATTGGCACCACGTATTTTGCCAATGGTAACAGATGTATCAGAAGAATTGAATGCACTTCGCAAAGAAGGCAAAAGTGTAATGTATGAAGGTGCTCAAGGTACTTTCTTAGATATCGATCATGGTACATATCCATTTGTAACATCAAGTAATACATCAGCAGGCGGTGCGGCAGTTGGCACAGGCGTTGGCCCATTGTATTTTGATTATGTAATGGGTATTGTAAAAGCTTACACAACTCGCGTAGGTTCTGGTCCATTCCCAACAGAATTATTGGATGACGTGGGTTATGGTTTGGCAGAACGTGGTCATGAATTTGGTTCAGTAACTGGCCGTGCACGTCGTTGTGGTTGGTTTGATGCACCTGTATTGCGCCGCTCTGTAGAAGTGAACAGTATTTCTGGTTTGTGCTTAACAAAATTAGACGTTTTGGATGGCATGGAAGAAATTAAAATTTGTATCGGTTATGAATTAGATGGTAAACAAATTGATTATCCACCATACGGTGCGGATCGCTTTGCAGCTTGCCAACCAATTTATGAATCTCATGCAGGTTGGACAGAGAGCACAGTTGGCGTTGCTTCATTTGAAGAATTACCAACAAATGCACAGAAATACATCAAGCGCATTGAACAATTGATTGGTGCACCAGTAGATGTAATTTCAACAGGTCCAGATCGTTCTGAGACAATCGTATTGAAAGACCCATTTGCATAATGGTTTAAATTAATCAAAATTGAAAAGGGTTATGTAAATAGCCCTTTTTTATTTAGTAAAAATATAATGAGATTGATATGAGCGATATGAAATGCTTTAAAGCGTATGACATTAGAGGCATTGTACCTACAGAGCTGAATGAAAGTTTTGCCTATGATTTAGGTCGAGCTTATGCATCTGAGTTCAAGCCAAAAAATGTTGTTTTAGGGTATGATATTCGCGAATCGAGTTTGATGTTATATTTATCATTGATGAATGGCCTATTGGATTCAGGTGTTGATGTTATCTTGTTAGGCTTATGTGGCACAGAAGAAGTGAGTTATCAAACCTCTGCATTAAAAACAGATGGTGGTATTATGGTGACAGCTAGCCATAATCCGATGGACTACAATGGCATGAAGTTATCCCTTAAAGATAGTGCACCATTAGGGCAAGATACAGGTTTGTGGCGATTAAAAGATCGAATGATTCAACAGCAATTTTCTGCGTTGACATTTGATGGTAAAACTACCGAATACGATGATAAGTCTGATTATATTCAACATCTACTTAGTTATGTTGACCTTACTAAAATTAAGCCATTAAAAGTGGTTGCCAATACTGGTAATGGTTGTGCATCTTTGGCTTTAGAACAATTAATTTCGCATTTACCCATTGAATGGATCAAAATGAATTATGATCCAGATGGATCATTTCCGAATGGCATTCCTAATCCTTTATTGCCAGAAAACCGCTTAAGCACATCGCAAGCAGTGATTGAGCATCAGGCAGATTTCGGTTTAGCCTGGGATGGAGATAATGATCGCTGTTTTTTCTTTGATCATGAAGGTAATTTTATCGAAGGCTATTATTTGATGGGCTTGGTTGCTCAACAGATGTTGATGAAATATCCTCAGAGCAAAGTTGTGATGGATACGCGTTTGACTTGGAATACAGAAGCGATTGCATATCAGTATCAAGGCGAAGCGATTATGTCTAAAGGCGGGCACTCTTGCATTAAGCAAACAATGCGAGAAGTGGATGCTGTTTATGGTGCGGAAATGAGTGGGCATCATTATTTTAAAGCTTTTGCTTATTGTGATTCAGGCATGATTCCTTGGTTGTTGATTGCCGAACTCCTATCCAATTCTGATCGATCTCTGAAATCATTAGTGGAAGAGAGTATTCAAGCCTTTCCATGCAGTGGTGAATTGAATTTTAAAGTTTCAGATACGGATGAAGTTCTACGTTATTTAGAAAATTATTTTGTGGAAGACCAGCCATTGAAACAAACATTGGATGGTTTGACACTAATTTTTCTTGAATGGCGCTTCAATGTGCGAGCTTCCAATACTGAACCATTACTGCGATTAAATATTGAAACGCGTGGCGATGTTGCTTTGTTACAAGAAAAGCAGACATTGTTAGAGCAGTTGATTCATTTATATGTGATTGAATAGTTATGACAGATGATTACCAAAAAACACTAAAATCACTGAAGAAAACGATGCGAAAACAGGAAGATCAAAAGAAAGCTTTGAAGCCTGTGAAAAAATTTGAGCCAAAAATTTTGGATTTTGCAGAGTTAATGAAAGATGTGAAGCGCATCGAAAGTGATACGGTGATTTTGCAACCTGATCGTCATCCGATTCGTGTGAAACCAATCATTGAAGAAATGGAATATCAATATTTCTATGTAGGTGAATCTTATTTGGAAGTTCCCAAAAGTCACTCTAAAAATGGGCAAGGCAATCGTGATATTCAAAAATTACTAGAATACAATTTTCCTATCGTTTCTAATTTAGATCTGCATGGTGTGAAATTAGAAGGTGTAGATGAGTTACTCACGGAATTTTGTTATTACGTACAATCCAAAGGTGTTTGTGGACGAATTATTCATGGTAGTGGTTTAGGATCTAAAAATTCAACACCAGTTTTGAAAAATAAAGTCCGTGCTTGGCTCGCTGAATATCCTGAAGTATTAGCATTCACAGAAGAGAAAAACAATGATGGCTCTGTGTTGATTCTGCTCAAAAGAAAAAGTTTTGTCTAACCTAATCTTGATTGATTAATAGCGTGATGGATTTTGCTGCTTTTAATATCATTGCTGTCAAAACTTGTTGATGATCTTTACCGCGGAAATAGGGTGCCATTAATGTCACAACCGCAATTACTGATTGATAGCGAAAAATTGGTGCTGAAATACCTAAAACACCCTCATCAATCTCGCCAACTGTAATGCCATAACCTTGTTCGATGATTTGATTCAACTCTTGATCCAAGGCTTTTTGCTTACCTGTATTATTGGGAAAAGCACGTTGAACGATGCCATCTCGAACATCTAAAGGTTTATGTGCTAACAGCGTTTTACCACTCGCACCAGAAATTAAATCATTGGATCGACCAGTTAAGAAAGAACAACGCAATGCTTGAGTGCTTTCCACCATTTTGATGCAGATCGTTTCTGTGTAATCTGCGGCGATGATGGCAGCAGATTCACCTGTAGCTTCTGCAAGCTCGCGTAAAACTTCATCACATTCAGGGCCAAATATCGAATAAGCTTGGTGCAATTGTTGACCTTTTAAGCTTTGTGCACCCAAAGTATATGCGCCATATAATTTAGATGGTGTCACAAATTCCCATGATATGAGAATATTCAATATTCTATAAACTGTGGATAATGGAATATTTAACTCGCTCGCAATATTCTTAGGGAAGGCTGGGCGTCCACAAGATGCGATATAAGACAATATGTTTAATAAACGATCAGTGCTTTTCATGATATTTTCTCCAACATAAACAATAACAATGAAAATATGTAATGGCAAAAACTATTCTCATTAAATGAGAAAGTTAATTTATTGCTGTAATGTTATAGAGTTTTTATAACGAAGATGCC
>JBEBSR010000054.1:0-17679 GCA_040394195.1 Wohlfahrtiimonas larvae
TCTCCAGGGTCTAATACGGAATAGCCCGCTCAATGAGCGGGCTTTTTCTTGTGTGGATATATTTACTTAGTATCTAAGTTGATCGTTAAATTACAAAAAGTAAATGATGGGCCAGGAAAAATTATGACGACTTTAGCTATCCCTTGTTGATATGAAACTTGATAAGTTTCTTTTGCTTTTAGATAGATTAACTTTGAGCACTCTGCAATTTCACTATTATCATTTGATTTATTATTGACTGCTGTGAGTAGAAATAGTTGATCAGCTGGAATTTTAAATACTTGTCTATCCTGATTTGGGTACATTGTTGTTAAATAAATTAATCTATTGGGGTTGTAAGAGCTTTGGAAAGCATCTTTAGGATATTTACTGCGTACTGATTTTAATAAATCAGCTTCTATATTCTTGTTTATAATAGGCTTTTCATCAAGAGAAGAAGTGCTATATAAATAATATGAATGTTGTTTGCTTTCTATTAATTTTTTATAATTATGTTTGGTTAATAATTGGTAATTTTGGCTGATTGCCAAATTTTCTTTGGGTATTTTACTCTTATTGCCATATTGATAAAGAGCATAGGAAATAGCTTCTTTGGGTGTAGAAGGTATAATCAGTGTTGCATAATTATCTCCATCACTATTTTGGTAGCTTGGAAATTCTTGGTATTTAGGATCAATGCTACTGCAAGCCGTAGTACTGATAGCAATTGAAACTATGATAATCTTTTTTGTTATAGTCATAAATGGTATTTCTCTATTATATAATTGAGCCAATAATCACAGCCTTGATTTACTAAATCATAAGTTAATTCAAAATTACCTGTGTAATATGGATCGGGAACTTCTGAATGTTCAGGGTTATTTAAAGGCTCTAAGAATAAATGAATTTTAGAATCATATTGATCCGTAGGTGGTAATGCTTTGAGATCACGAATATTATTGTTATCCATGCCCAAAATATAATCATAAGCTTCAAAATCATCGCCACAGATTCTTGTAGCAATCATTCCTTTTGTGGAAATGCCTTTTTCATTTAAAATTTCTTGTGTGCCTTGATGTGGCGGTTTGCCAAGATTCCAATCGCCTGTCGCAGCAGATGCAATCATAATTTTATCTTCTAACCCTTTGGTTTTTACTTTCTCTCTGAACAATGCTTCAGCCATTGGAGAGCGACAAATATTACCTAAGCACACGAATAAAACTTTAACCATAATGAATCCTATTAATAACCATTTAATGCATAATTTAGCTTACAATGGGTTTATATTATCATTAAAAGAAGTGGCTATGGCTTTTACTATTTATCACTCTAATCATTTAGATTCCTTGCAATATATGGCAAGTTATTTGATTCAACAAAATCCGCTAGAAAATCCTTTATTGCCTGAATATTTCATTATTCACAGTAGCGGGATGACGAACTGGCTGAAGAGTGCATTAGCAGAAGAGCATAATATTTTTGCTAATACCAAATTAGAGTTCCCAATTAACCAAATCGTTACGATGATTGAGAATTTGTTAACAGATGAAGAACGAGCAAAGACTAATTTAAGAATTTCACGGTTAACATTAACTTGGGCTGTTTTTGATGTTTTAAAAAACTCATCTTTGACAGATTTAGAAATTCTAGAGCGTTATTTATCAACAGATCATACAGAACATAGCGATGTTCGAGTCATGGCGTTAGCAGAAGAAATTGCAGGTTTATTGGATAAATATTTAGCTTATCGACCAGATTGGTTTGAAGCATGGCAGAAAAATCAATTGCTGTTTAATGATTCTGTGGATGAGTTATGGCAGCAGAAAATTTGGCAAGAGATTTATCAAAAAGTTATTCCACAATATTATTTAGCCAATATTATGGACTTATTGGAATCTTTGCCTGCTGAACGTTATCAAAATCCTAAAATTCCAACACGATTATTTGTGATTGGCATTTCAACTTTACCACCATTGTTCATTGATCTGCTGCATATATTGAGCAAGCACATTGATGTGCATATGTTTTTCACCAATCCTTCTCAGTTTTATTGGGGAGATTTAACGCAATATCGCAATCGTAATACTCAACGCATTATTTTTGAATCATCCGAAGCACGTGAAGAAATTTTCTCACCGAATATAGATGAAGATAGTTTAGATGCTGAATTAAATACAGCTGAGCAATGGTTGGAATTTCATGGCAATCCACTATTGGCAAGTTTTGGAAAAATTGGGCGAGACTTTATCCATTTGTTATCTCAATACGATGATATTCTTGAAATTGAAGCGTTCAGCGAGCCTGAGACAAAGGGGTTATTGGGCTATGTTCAGCGTGAAGTTTTTAATCTGTCAGCCGTAAATAAATATCAATCTAAATATTTAGTAGAGCACGATGATCAAAGCATAAGTTTTCACGCACACTATAGTGAACGCAGGGAAGTAGAAGGTTTGTATGATCAGCTGCTTCACTCTTTTAATGAAGATACAACGCTAGAACCAAAAGATATCATTGTGATGGTTTCGGATATCGATCGCTATCGCCCAATGATTGAAGCTGTATTTGGTTCACCTGTTTCTCAGGATGCTAAAATCCCATTTACAATTTCAGACTTTACATTAGGCAAGCATGAACCGATTTTAGAAGCATTTCTATTGTTGTTGTCCATGCCCGAAAGCCATTTTACCATTTCAGAATTATTAACATTATTGGAAATTCCTGAAATAGCAGAACGTTTCAATATAGAGCAGAGCGACCGTGATCTTATTCGTAAATGGGTGGAAAACAGCCAGATTAAATTTGGGATTGATCAGCAACATTTATCTGAATTGAATGTAAGAGAAGATGCTACCAATACGTGGTTATGGGGATTAAAGCGTTTACTATTGGGATATAGTTTTAATGAAGCTGTAGAAATTGATGATGTGTTGGCATTTCCTTATATTCAAGGTGGCGAAGCAATCACACTTGGGCATTTAGTGGACTTTGTGGATGCTTTGATTCATTTGAAGCAGCAATTATCACAAACATATTCATTAGATGAATGGCGAACGATTTTACCCGAAATTTGGGCATCATTTTATATTGATAGCGATGCAACTCAATATCGCTTGCAGCATTTACAATCCATTTGGAATAACTTTTTGGATGAAGGTGCAAATATTGAATTTGATCAACCAATCTCCATTCATTTGATTCAGAGACATTTGAACGAGCATTTATCTTCCTTTAGACCTGAGTCTCGTTTCTTAACAGGTTCTGTGAATTTTTGTACATTCATTCCAATGCGTTCAATCCCTTTTAAAATTGTTTGTATGCTGGGCATGAATCAGGATAGCTTTCCACATCGTAAGCAATATCCTGAATATGATTTGATGCAAATGCATCCTGCGCGTGGTGACCGTTCCACAGTGAATGATGAACGTTATTTATTCTTAGAAGCAATATTATCTGCTAAATCTCAGTTATATATTAGTTATATTGGTAAAAATATTCATAATAATAGTGAAATGTTCCCATCATTGTTTGTGAATGAATTACAGCATTATTTGGATGAACTTGCAGAAACAGAATCACAACAATCTGTTGCTCAACAATTGACAATTCATCATCCATTGTCACCTTTCAGTGCATCTTTATTTCAACCCAACAGTAAAATTCATTCGTTCCAACAACCATGGCTACCAACATCACATAAATTGGATGATGTTGAATATCATACAAGTGCTTCTGATATTAAACATTTATCCACAAAACAATTGATACATGCTTATAAAGACCCTTTAAAATCGTTCAGTATTCAGCATTTTGGTATTAATTTTTATCAACAATCTATTCGAGAAATTGAAGATGATGAAGTCTTTGCTTTATCAGAGCGAGATGCATTAGAAACATATCAAGCACGTATTCAATTAATTGAAGAGCTATTTTATAACGATATTCCTGATGATTTATTGCATGATTATGCAAGACATGAATTGTTTCATCAATATAAGGCAGAAGGAAAGCTGCCTAAGTTTGCTTTTGCTAAGCTGGATTGGCATGCATTTATTGAACCAATTGTGAAAATGGTTTTGGCAGCGAAAGCCAATCATTGCCAATATGGTGTTGAACAGCAAGTACAGATTACATTGGATGATATTGTGATCGATGGCACAATTGTTGGTACAAATGAAGTTCAGCAATGCTTAGTATTTGCCGGTAAATGGAATTTGAAACGCCAATTTGATGCAATGATTACACATGTTTTGAATACATTGAGATTGCAGCAAAGCATTACGACAAATATTTTCTTTTATGATAATAAAAAAGTCTCTGAAACTTCGATTGAGCCAATGGATGTTGAAAATGCTGAATCAATATTGCACCAACTATTAAAAGGTTATCGAGAAAATTTGATGTCACCGTTTATGTTGGCATCTGAAAACACTTTACGTGTGAAAGATAAAAAATTACTACAAAAACACGCCAATTTTATTGCGGATGCTTATCAAAATTATCAGTCAGATATTGTGCAAAAATACTTAGAGAATCATGCAGAGTTCAAGTCAGAAATCATTGATAGAGTACTAGATAATTTGATGGAACAGAGTTCACTATTGATTGATCGTTTTATTGATTCTGTGACAGAAAAAGAAGCAATAGGTTATCTCTATTTTTATTTACAGTATGTGGAATTGATCGCATTTACAAAGCCAAAAGAGCTGAAATAGTTTGCGTAAAGAGAAAAAAATGATCAGAAGTTATTTTTACATTTAAATGAATGCGTTATATTTATTTTATCTGAGTAATGCACATAATTATCCACAGGTTATGTGGACTTATTCATAGGTTTTAAAGAGTGGATTGATCAGTATAACATGTAAAAATTGAATTGAAGATTCTGTATAAAACATAGCAAACACTCAATTGAGCATTTCAATAATTTTCTGAAATTTTCATGGTTTTGTCAGTTTTTGCAATCATCAGATTTGTTTTATTTAATATGATTAAGAATTGATGATCATCATAATTATGTAAGATTACCCCCTTCTATGAGAGCATTGATGAAAAAGATATGAACATTAGATTAGGAATTAATTGAGAACCAAATTCTCTAAAATCTAGGGTGTTGGTAGTCATTATGAAAGGGATAAGATTATGCCCATTTCAGAAAAATCATCTATGAATGAATGTTGCCTTTGCCTATAGATTCAATTAATCAAGGATGTATAATACAAGTTTTCCATAACGAGGCGATTTTAATGAATAATAAAAAGATTAAAAGTAATCTTTCAAAGAATGCCATCTACATTTTGCCGAACCTTTTTACCACGGCTTCTTTGATGACGGGTTTTAGCTCTATCTTATTAGCATTAGAAGGACGTTATGCATCTGCTGCGGTGCTCATCTTTGTATCAATGGTTTTAGATGGTATGGATGGCCGTGTTGCGCGTTGGACAAATACACAAAGTAGTTTTGGTGAACAGTATGATTCATTGGCAGATATGGTTGCGTTTGGTGCAGCGCCTGCAATTTTAGTTTATATGTGGTCATTCCAAGGTTTGGGTGAAGTTTCTAAAGTTTTGGGTATTGGTTGGTTTGCATCATTTGTTTATTTAGCATGTGCAGCATTACGTTTAGCACGTTTTAATGTGCAAATTGGCTCCGTTGATAAACGTTACTTTGTGGGCTTACCAAGTCCAACAGCAGCAGCTATTGTTGCAGGTGCAGTTTGGGCAGGTGAGATCGGCATTAAAAAAATTGGTGCGGCATTTGGTGCAGATCTTTCATATACAGGTCATGATTTAACAGGTTTAATGGTAATTATTACCTTGTATGCTGGCTTAATGATGGTATCTAACTTCTTATTTTATAGTTTCAAAACTTTAGAAATTAAGAAGGTTAAATTTACAGCGTTGATCATTGTAGTAATTTATGCAGGTATGTTGATTGCATCACCATCTATTGTGTTATTTTTAACTGCATTTATTTACGGTTTATCCGCACCGATTCAGTATGTTTATCGCAGACAAGCACGCAAAAAACGCATGTTAGCATTACAAGCAAAACGCTCAGAGCGTCATGATGAGCGCCATGAATTATAATTTAGAATATTTAAAGTTATTGAAAATTCCTGTCTGGCAAGTACGCGGGCAGGAAGTTTCAGAAATTGTTGAGCCTTTGATTCATGAAGAGGCCTTGCCTGTTGTTGAATCCATAGCAATTTCTAATATTATGCCGAGGGTTGATCATCATCAATCTCAACCTGATATTCAGTCTGTTTCTAATATTGCTAATGAATATCATGTTCAGGCAGTTACATCTTTAGAAAATTGCACTGCTTGTAAATTACATAGTGGACGTACACAAGTAATTACAGGAAAAGGTTCTATATCTGCCAAAATTATGGTGATCACAGAAGCCCCAACATTTAATGAAGATGTTGCAGGTGAGCCTTTTGCTGAAGAAGCAGGGAAGTTATTTGAAAATATCTTACAATCCATTGGATATAAAATGGAAGATGTTTACATTACACCTTATGTGAAATGTGCGCCTTATCAATCATTCATTACAGAAGCAGAGGAAGCACAATGCCATCAACATTTAATGAATGAATTGAATGAGATTCAGCCACAGAAAATTTTACTTTTGGGGCGTAATGTTGCTAAGTATTTGTTGAAGACAGCGCAATCTTTTGATGCTGTGAGAAATCAACCTGCACATTTAAATATTTTGGATAAAGCAGTTCCTGTGTATGTGAGTTATAACCCTTATCAACTATTGAAGTTCCCAGAAGAAAAAAGAAAAGTGTGGAATGATATCAAAAAAATGATGAAATGAGGTTATAATGGACGATATTGAGTTTGTAGAAATCATTTCAAATGATTTCAAAGAAATATATAGCATAGAGAAAAAAGCTTATCCGATACCATGGAGCGAGAAGGTTATGACTTCAATGGTTGAAGGTAGTGAGTATAAAATTAAAATAACGTACTATGATAAAATAGTTGCCTATATCTTTATGATGGTTGTGTTGGATGAAGCAACTGTGCTGAACATTACTGTTGATCCAACTTATCAAGGCAAAGGGTTAGGTAGAACTTTATTGCAGCATGTTAAAACTGAATTGAGTAAAAAAGGCATTGTTTCTATTTTTTTAGAAGTTCGTGAGTCGAATCGTAATGCATTGGCATTGTATGAGTCAGAAGGATTTCATGAGATAGATGTTCGAAAGAATTACTATCCAGTTAAAAATGGCCGTGAAGATGCCATTATCATGGCGTGTATGTTAATGAATGGGTGATTATGGAAATTTTAGATTTAAAAAACTTGCAATGTCCTATGCCTATTTTGAAAACAAAACAGGCGCTACAAAAAATGGGTGAAGGTGATGAGATACAGGTTGTCACAACAGATCCACATTCAGAGATTGATTTTAAAGCTTTTTTGAGTAAAACTTCTAATGAGCTTGTTCAGTTTTGGGTGGAAGATGGGAAATACTTTTTCTTGATTAAGAAAAAATAATCAGTATTGGTATAGATTTTTAATTTTAATGAAGTGTGGTGTAGTGAGCTAATGAGTACGGTTTTATTTATTATTCCTTGTTTGACAAATCAGTTGCCCAAGTCGTGGGAAAGTAAAATAGTATCCACACCATTAGAACCGATATTTGATAGATTTTTGCATTCGTCTACAGCACATAAAACTAATCATTTTACTTTGAGAGATGCTCTAACTGAATATCTTAAGTTACCTGATAATATTGCTTGGGCGCGCTGCGGTTTAAATGCTAGCGGTATTCGTATGCGCTCTAATAACTGGTTTAAATTATCATTATTAACAAAAATTGGCGTTACTAGTCTTCGTGGCCACATGGTGCAAAAAATGGCAGAGGATTTTGCTAATGACTTTACATTTGCAGAAGATTCTATTGTGACAGCACAAGGTGATTGGTTTATTTCACTAAAAAAATATAATAATGTTACATCAACGCCAATTTGGCGTGCTCGCCCACAAAATGTTGATCCTAAAAGCTATGGCTTAAGTGGTCCAGATGCAGCTTATTGGCAAGAACAGTTTAATCATGCACATGAATGGTTAAAAACTTATTCTTATAATCGTTTAAGATTGCGTCAAAAATATGATCCGATTGTAGATTTTTGGCCATGGGGTAATGGTGAAAATCATGAGTTTAAATCCGATGTAGAATATTCAGCTATTTTTTCTGACAATGCAATTGTGCGCGGCGTTGGCAATAGTGCTGGCATGTCATTTTTTCCATTGCGCAATTCTACTGCTGATTTTTCTCAAATGGTTCATAATCATCCTAATATTTGTGTGGTAGATGATCGCTTGATCAGTAAAGTTTCTGACAATGATTTATTGGGCTGGTTAGATTCAAGATCTCAAATTGCTAATATGCTATTAGCACCAGCTTTAACTGCTGTTGACCAAGGATTGATTACTAATGTCATCATTGATACTGTTAATGGTGAAAAGTTCTTGTATAACAAAAAATTTAAATTTGTCTTATTACGCCCTAAATTTACTTATAGTTATCTATCATAATGATCATCATTGAGAGAGCTCAAAGCTCAGATGTAGAGCTAAGCTCCTCATCATTATTGAATCGCGTGCTTCAGCGCCGTCAATTAAATGCCTTATCAGATTGCTCTTTTAGTTTAAAAGATCTTTTGTCACCATCATCTTTGCAAGGTTGCGAAGCTGCAGCTGTAATTATTGCTAATGCTATTACCACACAACAAAAAATATTAATTGTGGGTGATTATGATGTGGATGGAGCGACATCAACAGCATTAATGATGCGTGTCTTAAAGCTATTTGGTGCAGAGAATATCGCTTATCGCATTCCCAATAGAATGTTAGATGGTTATGGTTTAACTGTTTCTTTGTTGGATTCTATGTTAGAAAATAAACCTGATTTAATCATCACAGTAGATAATGGTATTTCTAGTATTGATGCGATTGCTAAAGCTAAAGAGTGTAATATCAATGTCGTAGTGACAGATCACCATTTGCCTGGTGATGTTTTGCCTATAGCGGATGCCATTGTGAATCCTAATCTTAAAAATAGTGATTTTGAAAGTAGCGCATTGTGTGGCGTTGGCGTTGCTTTTTATACATTAATGGCTGTGCGTCGTGAACTCATCAATCAAAGTTGTTTTACAGCTCAAACTGCACCAAATTTGGCAGATTACCTAGATTTGGTAGCTTTGGGTACAATTGCAGATTTAGTACCCTTAGATCGTAATAATCGCTGCTTAGTACAACAAGGCATTGAACGAATTCGCCGTGGACGTACAGTAGCTGGCATTCAAGCATTATTAGAAGTTTCCAGTAAGAATCAGGCTGAACTTTCCACGACTGATATTGGCTTTAGCATTTCGCCATTATTGAATGCAGCAGGGCGCTTGGATGATATGCGCGTTGGCATCGAATGTTTGCTCACGGATTCAGAAGATCGTGCACGTTATTATGCACAGCGTTTATATGATTTTAACCAAGAGAGAAAATCAATAGAGCGTTCAATGACGCAAGAAACAGAACAAATTCTTGCAAACGTTATGTTGAAAGATGATGAATTGCCTGATGGCATTGCTTTGTATGATCCATCGTGGCATCAAGGTGTGATTGGAATCGTCGCTTCTCGAGTGAAGGAGCGTTTTAATAAACCAACATTTATCTTTGCAGAAGAGAATGATGATTTATTAAAAGGATCAGGGCGATCAATTTCTGGTATCCATTTGCGTGATTTGTTAGATAGTATCTCGACAGAATATCCAGGTATGATTTTACAATTTGGTGGCCATGCAATGGCTGCTGGATTAACGCTCAAAAAATCTGAATTTAGCCAGTTCCAGCAAGCTTTAAATCAACGAGTAGAAATATTGATTAAAGATGTGGATCCTAAAATGATTTATACAGATGGCACTTTGTCTATTGAGGATTTTACTATCAATAATGCAGAAGTACTAAGAACTGCAATGCCTTGGGGACAAACATTTCCAGAGCCTGCTTTTGATAATGTTTTTAATGTTGTGGATGCCAATATTTTACAGAATACACATTTAAAACTTGAATTAAAGTATCCAAAATCTAACTTTACAATTAATGGCATTGCGTTCTTTAAAGCAAAGGATTGGCAAGAAGGGACTGAGCAAGTTCGCTGTATTTATAAGTTAGATGTGAATGAATGGCGCGGTCGCCGATCACTACAATTATTGATCGATCACATAGAAATTGAAAGCAAATAGCCAAAGCTGGCTATTTTGTGTTAAAATCCCGAGCCAATCTTTTTTGGCAAACCAATCTCTAGAGGGATCAAACATATGTTGCGCATTATTGAGCAAGCACTAACTTTCGATGACGTTTTACTCGTTCCAGATTATTCAGAAGTTCTACCTAAAGAAGTATCTTTAAAGACTCAACTAACGAAATCAATCAGCTTAAATATTCCATTATTATCAGCTGCAATGGACACAGTAACAGAAAGCCGTTTAGCAATTGCTATGGCGCAACAAGGTGGTATCGGCATCATCCACAAAAACTTAACGATCGAAGAGCAAGCAGCTGAAGTTCGTAAAGTTAAAAAATTCGAAAACGGTATTATCTCTGATCCTGTAACAGTAACACCAGATATGACATTGGCTGAATTGCGTCACATGTTCAGTACATTTGAAATTTCAAGCGCACCAGTAATCGATGCAGGTAAAGTTGTGGGTATCATCACTAACCGTGATGTACGTTTCCACGATAACTTGTCTATTCGTATTAAAGAAGTGATGACGCCACGTGATCGTTTAATCACAGTTAAAGAACATGCTGGCCGTGAAGAAATTGTTAACTTACTGCGTGAACACCGTGTTGAGCGCGTTGTGATTGTTAATGATGCAAATGAATTATGTGGTTTAGTAACTGTTAAAGATATCTCTCGTTCACAATCATTACCAAATGCTTGTGTGGATGCTAACGAACAATTGATTGTTGGTGCTGCAGTTGGTGCAGGTGCTGGTACAGAAGAGCGCATTGAAGCATTGGTGGCAGCTGGTGTTGATGTAATCATCGTTGATACAGCACATGGTCACTCAAAAGGTGTAATTGATCGTGTACGTTGGGTTAAACAAACTTATCCAAATTTACAAGTAATCGCAGGTAACATTGCAACTGCTGAAGCTGCAATTGCATTAGCAGATGCTGGCGCAGATGCTGTTAAAGTAGGTATCGGTCCTGGTTCAATCTGTACAACTCGTATTGTTGCAGGTATCGGTGTTCCACAAGTGAGTGCAATTGCAAACGTTGCAGCAGCATTGAAAGATCGTGGTATTCCTGTAATTGCTGATGGTGGTGTTCGCTATTCAGGTGATATGGTTAAAGCATTAGCAGCTGGCGCATCATGTATTATGGTTGGCGGTTTATTGGCTGGTACGGATGAAGCGCCTGGTGATATCGAATTCTACCAAGGTCGTGCTTATAAATCATACCGCGGTATGGGTTCTTTGGGCGCAATGGGTGCGGGTTCTTCTGACCGTTACTTCCAAGATGGCACAGCATCAGATAAATTAGTACCAGAAGGCATTGAAGGCCGTGTTGCTTATAAAGGTTCTTTAGTGCCAATCGTTCACCAATTGATGGGCGGTATTCGTGCAGGTATGGGTTATGTTGGTTGCGCTACAATTACTGATATGAACGTTAAGCCAAAATTTGTACAAATCACAAATGCAGGTATGCGTGAATCTCATGTACATGATGTAACAATTACTAAAGAAGCACCTAACTACTCAAGCTGATCCTATTTTTATTAACTTTTATGTCAAAGAATTATGAGTCAAGATATTAAAACCGAAGAAGTAAACGAAAGCCATTTGATTACCGAACGTCGTGAAAAATTAGCGAATATTCGAAAGGCTAAGGATGTTGCGTTCCCAAATCAATTCCGTAAAGACACACACGCGAAAGATTTGTTAAAGCACACAGAAAATATGGATAAGGAAGCATTAGCTGCTGAAGATATTCATGTGAAGATGGCTGGTCGAATCATGTCGAAGCGTTTGTTCGGCAAGGGTGGTTTCGTTGTTCTTCGTGATCAGACTGGTGATGTTCAATTATTCTTGAATACAGGATTGATTGGCGCAGAGAAATTCGAAGAATTCACTCATTGGGATATCGGTGACATCATCGGTGTTTCAGGTGTTGTATCACGTTCTGATAAAGGTGAATTGACAGTTCGTGTTTCTGAAATTGATTTATTGACTAAATCATTGCGTCCATTGCCAGATAAGTTTCATGGTCTAACGGATATTGAAGCGCGTTATCGTCAGCGTTATGTTGATTTAATTATGAATATGGAAGCACGCGAAGTGTTCCGTAAGCGTACAAAGATCATGCGTACGATTCGTAATTTCTTTGATGATAAAGGTTTTGAAGAAGTTGAAACGCCAATGATGCATTCAATCCCTGGTGGTGCGAATGCAAAACCTTTCATCACGCATCACAATGCATTGGATATGGAGTTCTATTTACGTATTGCACCTGAACTTTATCTCAAGCGTTTAGTTGTGGGCGGTATGGAAAAAGTTTATGAAGTGAATCGTAACTTCAGAAACGAAGGTGTTTCAACGCGTCATAACCCAGAATTCACAATGGTTGAATGGTATTGGGCGTATGCTGATTATAAAGATATGATGGATTTCACTGATGAACTAATGGCAACTTTAGCAAAAGAAGTTGTGGGTTCAACAAGTGTGCCTTATCAAGGTTTAACATTAGACTTCAGTCAGCCAGCAGTTCGTATGACTGTTCAAGAATCTATCATTCATCATTATCCAGAAGCTAAAAACTTTGATTTAGATACACGTGAAGGTATTGCAGCTTTGGCTGATTCTATTCACATTAAATATAAAGATTCTGATGGTTGGGGCAAAATCTTGATGGAAGTGTTTGATGAAAAGGTTGAAACGAATTTGATGCAACCAACATTCATCACTGCATATCCTTCAGAAGTTTCACCATTGGCGCGTAAAAATGATGATAATCCAATGATTACAGATCGCTTTGAATACTTTATTGGCGGTCGTGAAGTAGGTAATGGTTATTCGGAATTGAATGATGCTGAAGATCAATATCAACGTTTCATGGCTCAAGTGGCTGAGAAAGATTCTGGTGATGACGAAGCAATGCATTTGGATAAAGACTTTATCACTGCATTGGAATATGGATTACCACCAACAGCAGGCGAAGGTATCGGGATCGATCGTTTAGTGATGATCTTTGCTGATGCAGCATCCATCCGAGACGTATTGTTATTCCCACATATGCGAAATAAAGCAGAATAATTCAAGAAAAGCTTTAGTGAAAACTAAAGCTTTTTTTTTCAGGTGTTGTTTATAATAGAGAGATCGGCTTAATTATCTTAAAAGCTTATACAATATAAACCTCGCTCCCGCAGGGTAAGGTTGGAGATTATATTAAGTTAGTTGAGCTATAAGATTAAAATTTTTAAAAGGATAAATTATGGCAAATTCAGTTAAAGTCATCATTGGTGCAATGGATGAAGAAGTGAGTGCATTGGTTGCTCGCATGGCATTGGTTGTTAAAGGTGAAGTGGATGGTGTAGAAATTCACCAAGGCCAATTGGGCGGACAGAATATTGTTGTCGCAAAATCAGGTATTGGTAAAGCAAATGCAGCTTATACTGCGGCGATTTTGTTGAAAGAATTTAAACCAACAGAAGTGATCAATATTGGTAGCGCTGGTGGTACAAAAGTTGGGCAAACAGTTGGTGATGTAGTGGTTGCTAATAAAGTGCAATATCATGATTTTGATATTGGGCCAAATACAATTACAGATTCACGTTTCATTTTTGAAAATGGCCATTCTGATCTATCAGGTATTGAAGCTGTATTGAAATCATTAAATACACCATATCATTTGGGTTTAATTGTTTCAGGTGATCAGTTTGTAACTAAAGATTCTGATGCATTTAAACGTATTCAAGATAAGTTTGTGAATGCTATCGCTGTAGATATGGAAGCAACTGCAATTGCTTGTGCATGTGAGCGTAATCAAACTCCTTGGATCGTATTGCGTTCATTAAGCGATGTAACACATAATGAAGGTAATGATATGGACTTTGAAACATATCTAGCGAAAGCAAGTGCAAATTCAGCATTGATTGCAGAAGAGTATTTGAAATTAGTTTAACTACTTAATATTATTTAAGTAGCAAAATATAATATAAAACCTATAATGATTTAGTATCTAAATAACTATAATTATAGGTTTTCTTATGGAATTTACAGAAAAGCTCACTGCATTAGCAAATAAGATCAAGCAACAAAAGAGTGTAATTCGTACAGAAGAAGGGACTAAAACAGCCTTCATATTACCTTTTATTGGCCAAGTTCTAGGATATGATATTTTTGATCCTACAGAAGTTGTGCCAGAATTTACGGCTGACGTTGGCATTAAGAAGGGTGAAAAAGTTGATTATGCCATCATCCATAATGGTGAATTGCAAATTCTAATTGAAGCCAAACAAGTGAATGAAGAATTAAGTATTCATCATTCTGCTCAATTATTTAGGTATTTTGCAACAACAACGGCAAAAATTGCCATATTAACAAATGGTCAAATTTATAAATTCTATACAGATTTAGATAGCCCAAATAAAATGGATGAGAAGCCATTTTTAGAAATTAATTTATTAGAATTAGATGATATTGTTATTCCTGAATTGAAAAAGCTTACAAAGAATGACTTTGATGTTGATTCAGTTTTAAATTCAGCGGGTGAATTAAAATACCTAAATGAAATTAAAAAAATATTAGGATTACAATTGTTAAACCCAGATGAAGATTTTATTCGTGTATTTATTTCTCGAGTTTACGATGGCCAAATTACGCAGAAAGTTAGAGAGCAATTTCTACCTTTAGTGACAAAGGCATTTTCCCAATTTATTAACGATAGAATTAATGCTCGCTTAAAATCAGCAATGACTGGAGAAATCACAGAAGTGAAAATACCATCTTTAAATACTAAAGATGAAAAAAATTCTGAGATTGAAGAAGATAATGGTATTGATACAACCATTGATGAAGTTGAAGGTTTTAATATTGTTAAAGCGATAGTGAGAAGGCATGTTGATGCTTCCAAGATCTTTGGTAGAGATACAAAAAGTTACTTTGGTGTTTTATTGGATGATAATAATCGTAAACCAATTTGTAGATTGCATTTCAATCGTGCTCAGAAATATATTGAAGTTTTTAATGATCAAAAAGAAGGAACTAGGCATCCTATAGAAAGAATTGATGAAATATTTAATTTTGAAGATGATTTAGTAAAAATAGCATTGTCTTATGTTGAATAAAATAATATCAATAAAAAAGGTTGGCATTGCCAACCTTTTTTAATGTGTTGCTGATGAAAACTATTTAGACTTTTTGAATCGCTCACTTGGGATCTCTTTCCAGTCGAAAGGTGAGAAGCGTGCAAATAAAACCATTCCTGTAAACCAAACGGTTGTACATAATAAAATTACTGCAGACAATGCTGGATTTTCAGGCCAAACATCTACGCCAATCACTAAATACCAACAAGATAAAAAGCTTCCCCAAGCATGCGTATAGCGTTTTGCTTGTAATAATCCGCGTAATGGGAATAACAATGGTACAACTAAAGTAATGAGTAATAATCCTTCTGGCATATTGATGTAGATTTTTTTAAGAACAATGCCAAGAATTAAGGTGATCATCAATAAACCGTAACCAGCCAAAGTCAGAATACGAGAAAGTGGTAAGATTGGGTGATGCATATGTTATCCATAATGAGTACAATAAAGTAAATTTTACCATGTTTTCATCATAATCGGGATTGCTATGCCAGAATTACCAGAAGTTGAGATTACCAAACAGGGCATTACGCCATATGTGATTGATCAGTCGATTACGCAAATTGATATTCATCATCGTTCTTTACGTTATCCTGTCAGCGATGCATTGACATTGATGGAAGGCGCGGTGATTACAGATGTTACACGCAGAGCCAAATATCTCATGATCCATTCAGATGGCTTTTATTTAGTGATTCATTTGGGAATGTCAGGAAGTTTGCGTGTGAGTGAGCCTGATGAGCCACGTAAAAAGCATGATCATATTATTTTTAAGTTATCGAATGGCAAAGAGCTACGTTATCATGATCCACGTCGTTTTGGTTTTGTATTGCTTTATCCAGGTAATGAAACTCCAGCTTATCTGACCAAACTTGCGCCAGAGCCATTGAGTGATGATTTTAATGATGCTTACTTTAAAAAAATTATTCAAAATCGTAAACAACCCATTAAATCATTCATTATGGATCAAAAATTTGTTGTGGGTGTTGGTAATATCTATGCAAATGAGGCTTTATTCATGAGTGGTATTCACCCTGAAAAACCAACACAAGATCTGAAACCAAAAGAACAGAAAGCATTGGTTGAGTCGATTAAAACTGTTTTAAGTCGAGCCATTGGTGAAGGTGGTACGACCTTGAAGGATTTTATTCAGCCAGATGGTACGCATGGTTATTTCGCACATTCTTTATCGGTATATGGTAGAGATAAAGCAGAGTGTGTAAATTGTGGTATTGAGATTCAAAAGATTATTATTGCGCAGCGATCGACATATTTTTGCCCAATCTGTCAAAAGCGATAGAATCTAAAGTGAAGAATATGAAAAAGGATTATGAAACACATAATCCTTTTTTGTTTAAGCTGATTGTGAATGATTAGCCAATAGTTTTACATTGAATGTTTCTATTTGGTGCTTTTAATAGATTTCTAAAAGTTGCATTGTTGCCTTTTGTCCATAATTCATAAATACCACCTTGATATTTAGCACCGCTAGCTGCTAATGAATTAGATAATAGAGCAGGTGAATCATTGTTAACTGATACTAATGCAATACTATTAAATTCATCACTTAGGAATTTAGCAACGACTTTATCATTGCCACATTGATAAGTTGTTACTGATGTTTCTTTATATCCTTCCAATCCTGTTTTAGATGTGTTGGTTGCGCAAGCACTTAATCCTAATACCGTAGCTGTAATAGCTAAGATTTTGATTAGTTTATTCATTATTTTCTCCTGAAAAAATTATTGATTTATTTTGTAGGAATGATTTGGCAGTCAGTTGCATTTTCTGGATCATTCATTAAATTTGTGAGCATAGCATTATCACCTTGGATCCAAAGTTCATAAATACCACCAACGTATTTTTCACCGCTTGCAGCGATAACATTCACTAAAAGATTTGGTACAACATCACCTTCCATTGTGACAAGTGCTGCATTATTTTGTTTTTTATTAATAAAGTCGATTGTGATTGTGTCTTGAGCACACTTGAATTGAGCTGTATTGGTTACTTCATACTCACTTAAAGGGCTTTTTTGTTCGGCATATGCAGTTAAGCCTAATCCTAGAGCTACTGTTGAAATTACTGCAATTTTTACGATTGCCTTCATTTTTTTCTCCTGAGTTTATAGTTGATGAAGCATATATATAATACATAAAAAAACTCGCCCAATGGGCGAGTTTTGATTTTTTAATAATGGATTAAGTTCGATTATTCAGAACGTGATCTTCTTGAGAAAGTCTTTTGTGCAGGGCGCTCTGAACGCTCACCTGATCTTTCAGTTCTTGGACGATCTGAACGCTCACCTGATC
>JBEBSR010000055.1:0-17259 GCA_040394195.1 Wohlfahrtiimonas larvae
AGCCCGCTCAATGAGCGGGCTTTTTCTTGTGTGCTATATTAAATATTAATAAATAATAACTAGAAATACCATGAGAAGAATAATCACTTGGGATAGTGCTTAACATATAAAATATAAATCAAGTTTCATTGTATAGTTATGTAAAATCAAATCTCATTTGTTGCTATATGGGATTGATCTTTATGAAATGTTTTTTACAAAAAATACTTCTAGGCTTACTATGTTTATATCCTATCTTTGCAGATCCATTACAGCATGGCAAATACTTTCATGAAGATATGAAATTAGATCTCACCAAATATTATGTCAGTGAGAAACTAGATGGCTTTCGTGGTTATTGGGATGGAAAAGAACTCAAAAGCAAAACTGGTTATGCCTATAATCCACCAAAATGGTTCATTGAAAAATTAGGTAAAAAACCTTTAGATGGAGAGCTATGGATTGCTCGCAATAAATTTGAAGAAATTATTCCAATTTTGAATGGTATAAATAATGTAGAAGATTGGCATAAAGTGAATTATATGATCTTTGATATGCCAGCTGAAAATATGGCTTTTAAAGAGCGTGTTAAGTATATGGAAGAATATATTCCTTTATTAGGTTTATCACATGTCCAAATGATTCCACAAAATCGCATAGCAGGTATTAATGAATTAAAGAAAATATTGGATGATGTTGTCATGCAAAAAGGAGAGGGATTAATGTTGCACCATGAAGATGCTTTTTACGGATCAGGGCGTGTTAATCACTTATTGAAAGTTAAGAAATATGATGAAAGCAAAGGTGAAGTGATTGCTTATAAACCAGGTAAAGGTAAATACAAAGGCATGGTTGGTGCATTAGTTTTGAAACTAGAAGATGGTATGATTGTGAATATTGGCTCTGGATTATCTGATGAAATGCGAAAGAATCCTCCTCAAAAAGGGGAAATGGTTGCCTTTATTTATAATGGTTTAACAAAGCATGGTAAACCTCGATTCGCTCGTTATAAACGAATGAGGTTACCTGAAATAGAATAATGATAAATTATAAGAATTCTCCATCAATATATACAAGTCGCTCATTTTCAAAAATGAAGCGACTTAATTCATGAATTTTATCAGCTTTACCATTTTGGCTACTATCTTTATATCTTGTGATAAATTCAACAAAATACTCTTTATTTTCTAGATTTTCATTAATTTTATTAACTTTTAAACCTAACCATTTAGTTGTATTCATATCACCAAAATCATCAGGGCAAGTTGTGCTGTGCCATGTGAGTTTCAAGTAGTCGATATTATGTAAAACGTAAGCACTGTATCTGCTTCTCATCAATATTTCTTGTTGCTCAGGGTATTTTTTACCTAAATGATAGGGCTCACAGCAGTTGTGATAGTCAGCATTTGGATTACATGGGCAAGGTGTTTTTTTCATAATTAGGCTTCATTTAACCATTTTAATAATGATTGATAGATATTAATAGAAATTGGATTATTAAAATCACGATCAAAATCATGATACTGGTTTTCAACAGGATGAAACTCATTATTTGGTATTGTGTTAGATAAATGCACGGATGAATCATAAGGTACATCTTTATCTGTGTTGCTGGCAGTTAAGAATGTTCTCGGTAATTTTGATAACTCTTGATCAGTTAAACTATAGTATTCCCATTGTGAACGATCAGGTAAAATCTTTGATAGCCATTCACCAGTTTGTCTGTAACTAATGTATAAAACATAACGAGATTTAACAGAAGCTTCTGTCAATATACCTTGATCTGTTAAATCATATAAGTCCATAAAGCTATGTTTAGGAAATTGTAGATAGTAATCATTAGGCTTCATAAATGCATCTGAAAGCATTGAATAATAGCCATAAAATGCAATGATGCCTTTTTGATGTTTTGATGGATTTTTAGTAGATAATAACAGTGCTAAATATGCACCTGCAGATCGACCAAATAAATAATAATTTGCAGAATTTAATCCCAAAATAGTTTGATGATTCACATGAAACCATTCTAAAGCCTGAGCTAAATAATGATGAATTGTCATAAGGTCAGCTTCAGGTGCGAGAGGATAATCCAGCAATAATAAATTATAACCTGCGTCATTCAACATATTAATGTATAACTCAGGCAGATCTGCACGCTCGCCTAAGATAAAACCACCACCATGAATATAGATTAAAGTTGGTTTATCAGAATGGTTTTTGGCAGGTTTAAATTCTGCTTTGAGTTCAATATCCTCAATCACAGAATAAGTATAAATAGCACTCACTTTGTTAAATCCATAGCTTCTAAAGCTCTCAATGATAATTAAGATGCTTGTAATAATAAAGCCTATCTATCATTCTTTGTTAATGGTCAAATTTCATTTAAATATTTCATCTAACAGATACTATGAGTTTGTTTTTAACATGCTATAAATATAATCTATTCATCTCATAAACATAATTTATTCAGAAAAATAATAGTTACTCTAAATCGATGGAGGATGTATGCCAAGTTATATTGCTGAGCTGATTGGTACAGCCATTATGATTCTTTTTGGTGGCGGTGTTGTTGCGAACGTTGTATTGAATAAATCCAAAGCTGCTGGCGGTGGCTGGATTGTGATTGTCATGGGCTGGGGATTTGCCGTAATGTTAGCAATCTATGCTGTAGGTAAATATAGTGGCGGGCATTTTAATCCTGCTGTCACTGTAGGGTTAGCCATTGCAAATAAGTTCCCGTGGATTCATGTTTTAGGTTATATCGTTGCCCAAGTTTTAGGCGCGATGTTGGGAGCATTTTTAGTTTGGACGCATTTTAAGCCGCATTTTGCAGTGACAGAAAATGCAATTGCAAAGCGCGATATCTTCTGTACAACACCAGCTATTGAAGATTATCCATCCAATTTAGTTTCAGAAATTATTGGCACAGCTATTTTAATCTTTGCCATATTATTCATTGGGATTAATGAGTTTACAGGTGGATTACAGCCTGTTGTCGTTGGTTTCTTGATTATGGCTATCGGCTTAAGTTTAGGTGGTACAACAGGTTATGCAATTAATCCTGCACGTGATTTTGGACCTAGATTGATGCATGCTTTAATGCCGATTGCAGGCAAAACAGATTCTAATTGGGGTTATGCATTTGTGCCAGTTTTAGGGCCAATGGTTGGAACAATCATTGGTACAGCATTATATGGAATCTTTTACCGAACAGGCGCTGATAACACAATGAGCTTCTTTGGTAGTTTGATTTGGTTAATCATTGGTAGTGTTTTGTGTTTTTACTTATTACGATATGGAAAACGAAAACAAGTAGAAAAACATATTGTAGAATCAAGTTCTGAGATATAAGGAGTTATTATGCAAAAGTTTGTGATGGCCATTGATCAAGGCACAACAAGTACACGAGCAATCATCTTTGATAAATCAGGCAATATTAAAGGTATTGCCCAAAAAGAATTCCGTCAGATATTCCCCCATCCTGGTTGGGTTGAACATGATCCTACAGAAATTTGGTCGTCTGTATTATCTGTGGTGACAGAAGTTCTCACTGAAAATAATTTAAGCCCAGAACAGATCGCAACGATCGGTATTACAAATCAACGTGAAACAACTGTAGTTTGGGATAAAGAAACAGGTTTACCGATTTACAATGCATTGGTTTGGCAATCAAGACAAACAGATAAAATCTGTAATGAGCTGAAGGCAGCAGGGCACGAGCCTTTATTCAAAGAAAAAACAGGTTTATTGCTCGATCCATATTTCTCAGGTACAAAGGTTGCTTGGATTTTAGATCATGTTGAAGGCGCGAGAAGCCGTGCTGAAAAAGGTGAATTACTATTTGGCACGATTGATACTTGGCTCATTTGGAAATTAACAGGTGGTGCTGCACATGTGACTGATTATTCGAATGCTAGCCGCACGTTGATGTACAACATCTACGATTTGAAATGGGATGAAGAACTTTTAAATATCCTAAGAATTCCTGCAGCGATGTTACCGAAAGTATGTTCTTCTTCTGAAGTTTATGGCAAAACATTGGCACAAAATTTCTTAGGGCAAGAGATTACAATTTCAGGTGCGGCGGGTGATCAGCAAGCAGCATTATTTGGCCAAGCTTGCTTTAAAGAAGGCATGGCAAAAAATACATATGGCACAGGTTGTTTTATGTTGATGAACACAGGTGAAAAACAAGTTAAATCAAAAAGTGGTTTGCTGACAACGTTGGCTTGGGGAATCAATGGCAAAGTAGAATATGCACTGGAAGGTTCTATCTTTGTGGCAGGCTCTGCGATTCAATGGTTGCGTGATGGTTTACGTATGTTCCAACATGCAAAATTATCTGAAGATTATGCAAGCAGAGTAGCTTCAGCTGAAGGCGTTTATGTTGTACCTGCATTTGTTGGCTTAGGTACGCCTTATTGGGATTCTGAAGCTCGTGGTGCAATCTTTGGCTTAACACGTGGCACACAAAAGGAACATTTTGTCCGTGCAACTTTAGAAGCAATTGCTTATCAATCACGCGATGTATTGACTGCTATGGAAAAGGATTCAGGTTTAACATTATCTGCTTTAAGAGTGGATGGCGGAGCTGCGATGAATAATTTCTTGATGCAGTTTCAATCAGATATTTTAGGTGTAGAAGTAGATCGACCAAAAATTAATGAAACAACGGCTTTGGGTGCTGCTTATTTAGCAGGATTGGCAATAGGTTATTGGTCATCTCAAGAAGAAATCCAGCAAAATTGGTCGTTAGATCAAAAATACACACCAAAAATGGCAGAAGATGAGCGAGCTAGGCTATATCATGGTTGGGAATGTGCAATTAAAGCAACACAGGCATTTAAACCGAATATATAATAGACAAACTTGGTTATTTAAATAAGGAGCAATTCATGGCATTTTCAGGTGTGAATCGTCAGGATACTATTCAAAAACTTCAAAATGAGACTTATGATGTTTTGGTCATTGGTGGCGGAATTACTGGTGCAGGGATTGCTCTAGATGCTTCAAAGCGTGGTATGAAAGTTGCGTTAGTGGAAATGCAAGATTTTGCGGCAGGTACAAGCAGTCGTTCAACAAAATTGATTCATGGAGGTTTGCGCTATTTGAAACAGCTACAAGTTGGTGTTGTGATGCATTCAGGGCGCGAACGTGCTGTTGTTTATGAAAATGGACCACATGTAACAACACCAGAATGGATGTTGTTGCCAATGCATCGAGGTGGCACTTTTGGGCCATTATCAACATCTATAGGTTTGCGTGTTTATGATCTGTTAGCGGGTGTGAAACGTGATGAGCAAAAAAGTATGCTCAATCGTCAACAAACGATTCAAAAAGTGCCATTGGTTCGCCAAGATGGTTTAGTGGGGGCAGGTTATTATGTGGAATATCGCACGGATGATGCTCGTTTAACCATTGAAGTGATGAAAAAGTCCGTGGAATTTGGTGCAACTGTGCTGAACTATGTGAAAGGTGAAGCCTTCATTTATAACGACCAAAACCAAATTACAGGCATGAATGTGAAAGATTTGTTTGGCAATTCAGAGTTTGTGATTCATGCCAAAAAGGTTATCAATGCAACAGGTCCTTGGGTGGATGAAAATCGTAAAAAAGATAAAGCTGTACCAAACAATAAGCATCTTCGATTAACGAAAGGGATTCATTTAGTTGTGGATCAAACTCACTTTCCATTAAAGCAAGCAGTGTATTTTGATACTGAAAAAGATAAGCGAATGATCTTCGCTGTACCTCGCAATGGCAAAACATACATTGGTACAACAGATACAGTGTATGAAGCAAATAAAGAGAATCCAGTTGCTACAAAAGCTGATCGTGATTACATCATTGCAGCTGTGAATTATATGTTCCCGACTGTGCAATTAACAGCGGATAAAGTGGAATCTTCTTGGGCAGGGATTCGCCCACTCATTTGGGAAGAAGGCAAAAGCCCTTCAGAGATTTCTCGCAAAGATGAAATTTGGGAATCAGAAACAGGTTTGTTAACGATTGCAGGCGGTAAATTAACAGGTTATCGCCACATGGCGGAAGAAGTTGTAGATAAATTAGCTGGCATTTTACAGCGTGATTTTAGTTTGCAATTCAAGCCTTGCATGACAAAAAATCAACCGATTTCAGGGGGAGATATTGGTGGATCATCTAAGTTTTTTGCATTCATTCAAGCGCAGGCAAAATTAGGTGAGTCGCTTGGATTATCTCAATCTGGCAGTGCATTTTTGGCGCAGTTTTATGGTACCAATTCCAATATTATCTTTGAGGAATTTAAAGCCAATCCCATTGAAAATACAGAAGCTTTAAGCCGTCTAACACAATTGAGATTATGGTATGCATTGAATCACGAATGTGTAATGACGCCATGTGATTTTTTGATTCGTCGTACAGGGCATTTATTTTTCAATATTGCAGAAACAATGCAAGAAAAAGAAGGTGTAATTAATTATATGGCGAAATATTTTAGTTGGGATGAAGAGGTAATTGCTTGTATGAGAGCCGATGTAGAGCAAGCCTTCAAATTCGCGACAGAATTTCCTGATGAAAAACAGTAATAAGGCTTGAAATATCCGCTAATTTAAGTAGAATAGTGCGATCGTTTACCAGCGACCCCTAACGGTGGTTGTCTTTCAGAAAAGCTTTAAGGTGAACGGGATGAGAGCTTAGGCTCTTTCATCTTGGGGCAACAATAAGATAGCTTTTAGTTAGAGATTATTTATTTTTTGGAGTTTTCAATGAAAACATTTAGTGCAAAACCTGCTGACGTTGTTCGCGAATGGTATGTGATTGATGCAGAAGGCAAAACACTTGGTCGTTTAGCAACAGAAGTTGCAAAACGTTTACGTGGCAAACATAAAGCAGAATATACACCGCATGTGGATACAGGCGATTATATTATTATTGTGAATGCTGAAAAAGTACATGTAACTGGTAATAAAATGAAACAAAAAATTTATTACAAGCATACAGGTTACGTTGGTCACTTAAGAAAAACTTCTTTAGAAAAAATGTTGGAAAGCCAGCCTGCGCGTGTTTTAGAACTCGCTGTTAAAGGTATGTTGCCTAAGAACGTTTTGGGTAGAGATATGTTCCGTAAATTGAAGATCGTTGTAGGTCCTGAACATACTCATGCTGCACAGCAACCTAAAGTTTTAGACTTTTAATTTAAGGAAGATAAATCATGGCAGTGAACCAAAATTATGGTACAGGTCGTAGAAAGACCTCAGCAGCTCGCGTTTTCTTGCGTAAAGGTACAGGAAGCATCGTTATCAATGGTAAGCCATTAGACGAATACTTCGGCCGTAAAACAGCATGTATGGTTGTTCGTCAACCATTAGAGTTGTTGGAAGCAACAGAGCAATTCGACATATACGTAACTGTAGCTGGCGGCGGTCAATCTGGCCAAGCTGGCGCAATTCGTCACGGTTTAACTCGTGCGTTGATCGAATATGATGAAGTGAATCGCTCACCATTACGTAAAGCTGGTTATGTAACTCGTGATGCTCGTGAAGTTGAACGTAAGAAAGTTGGCTTACGTAAAGCTCGTCGTGCAACTCAGTTCTCAAAACGTTAATCGTTTTACAGTTCTTACAACAATACAAGCCTTTCTATTGCAGAAAGGCTTTCTTTTTATTATTTAGTATTCAGTGTGAATAAGAAAATATATACCTCAGAAGATCATGGCTTGATATCAAGACAGATCTCTAAAAATGCGTTACAAGTGATCACTACATTAACCAATGCAGGCTATGAAGCTTACATTGTAGGTGGTGCTGTACGTGATTTATTATTGAATAAATCCCCGAAAGATTTTGATATTGCAACCAATGCACATCCAGAACAGATTAAACGTTTATTTAGAAATTGCCGTTTAGTGGGCAAACGTTTTCGCTTAGCGCATATTCTATTTGGTAGAGATGTTTTAGAAGTTGCGACATTTAGAGCTGCTGCCAATGATGATCATTCCTCAAAAGATCGCAAAGTGGATGATGATGGCTTTTTGGTGCGTGATAATGTTTATGGCACCATCGAAGATGATGCTTTGCGCCGTGATTTCACATTGAATGCGCTTTATTATGATCCAATCCATAATGTTATTATTGATTACACTAATGGCTTTGAAGATCTCAAATCAGGTTCATTGAAATTGATTGGTCAGCCTGATGTTCGTTTCCGTGAAGATCCTGTTCGTATGTTACGTGCTGTGCGATTTGAAGTGAAATTAGGTTTTGCGTTGCCAAAAGATTTGGTGGAAGCCATTCATCAAATGAGCTATTTATTGCAAACAGTTTCCCCTGCGAGAATGTTTGATGAAGTGATTAAGCTTTTCTTGAATGGGCAGGGCAATGCGATTTATCATCGTTTGCGTTATTATCATTTGTTTGGACAAATTTTTCCACAAACAGAGCGTGCTTTGATTGAGCTTGGTAATCCTAAAGATCATTTGTTGATTGCAGCGTTGAATAACTCTGATAATCGTATTAATGATGGTTTTGGGGCTTCATCATACTTTTTGTATGCGGCACTGTTATGGGAGCCGTTCTTAGATGAATATCATGTACTGATTTCAGACAATGTTGCTTCTAATGAAGCAAGTACGATTGCTGCGGATAAAATTTTGCGTAAACAGCAAGATTACACAATGATTCCAAAGCGTATCTCATCGCAAATCACAGATTTATGGAAATATCAGTTCCGTTTAACGAATGTGAAAGCAAGAAAACAGAAAGGTGGCGTTGCTAAAATTCTGCATCATCCAAGATTTAAAGCTGCGTATGATTTTTTATTATTGCGTAAAGATGCTTATGAGTCTGAAGAGATCGTAGAAGCCGCAGATTTTTGGAAAAAGACTTGGGAACGTAGCGAAGATTCTCATCAGAAACAATAATTCTAAGGTTTGCCTCGCTGGATGATTTTAACATCATGCTGAGTTGGGGCAAACGCTTGAATAAAGAGTTGAATTGCTTGATTCATATCTTTATCACCACACATAAATATATCAATGGCAGCAAAGCCTGCTTCTGGCCAAGTGTGAATGCTCATGTGAGATTCTGCCAGTAACAAAACGCCTGTTACACCTAAATCCTCACCAAAATGATGCAAATGTGATTGTAAAACAGTTGCGTTAAGCTCATCTGCTACATTCAGCATGATAGATTCAATCAACTCAGGATGAGTTAATTGAGCGTGTATAACACCATATAAATCCAAAATAACATGTTGTCCATGTGCGTGAAATTGTGTATTCATTTATTTATGCCATCCACCAGATGAGCCATAAATTGTTGTGCCACCTGATGAATAACTACGATTACTATCCACAGATGTGTAGTTCACAATCGTTGCAACTGTAATGACAATAATTGCATACCAAGCATAAAAAGTTTTCATTAAATTTTCTCCTGACTTATTCGGCATTAGCAACGGCAAATAGTAAAACAGCGACAATAATTGCTGACAAAATAAACTGTGATGCATTTAGCAGAAAAATCGGAACATTGATGACAAGAAAAATCAAAAAGAATGTTTGGGCTGAGGATTTTGGTGTTTGTGCAGATATAGGATTGATGGGGGCTAAGTCTGCTTGATGAATACCACCAGAGTCTTTAAACCATTCATTCAAGCGTTTCATAGAAATGCTTGTTGCTCGGCTCCAGCTCATTTCATGCTCTGTCATTTCCAATGATAGCTTTTGGTCTTCTCTGCCATAATCGATGTAATAAGTCATATCGCCAGGGCTGACTTGATAATAGAACGAGCCAATGGCAAATTTCACACGGCCACCATAATCATATAAACGTGGCAGTTGTTGCCCTGATGGATGAATAGGGCGAAGGTTATGCCCAATTTTCGGCCAGATATTTTGTGTATTGGAAACTGCCCAATCATTTGGGCCACTTTGTACGAGCCACATGAATTGATCAGGAAAAGAGAAGAGTAGATATTCATGCCATTGATCACCCGTGAATGTCACAAAATCCTTTTTCATTTTATTTTGGATCGCAAGCTGTGTTTGATCACCTTCTAATTCGGATTGGCACATCATGCCCAATACAGTCCATTCTTTGCCATCAATTTTAGCTTTTTGCCCAATCTCTAAAGCCATGGATTCACGTTGAATGGCACGCAGATTATGTGCTTTAATCAGCTCAGCGACATTATCATTAATGGCAATTTCTGAGCCACAATAACGGCAGTTCACATTTTCAGTAACGCCTGTGATCCATTGGATATTACCGCCACAATTTGGGCATTTACTCTCTTGTGTTGCGCCTTTCAATTCACCTGCAGTTTCTTGGATATCTCGTTCAGATCGTAAGTTTTGCCAAGAAAGTTGATGGAAATTAACTGCAAATCCCATAAAAACTTCTAAGTTTTTGGGATCTGTGTAATCCAAAGTGATGAAACGCTCTTCAGCGCGAGCATCCACTACACGGATATCTAAATCTTTTTTGGGAATGAAAGGCAGTTCACCTTGCACTGCATTTTGTAACAATACGGCATTGCGAATATCACAAGCATAAAATGAATAGCCAGTGCGAGATAATTTAAGTTCTTTGCCGACTGTAATGTCATGAAATGCAGGCAGTGGCAGAGGTTTATCTTCTTCTAATGTTAATTGATCGAGATAAACGTAATTACCATTGCTGTCAGATAACCAACCAGTTTTGCCTGAATTGAATTGGATGTACCATTCATTCCAAGTGCCACCGACTTTTTGCTTGTCATCTTTATCATGGTATTGAACTTGTAATCGCCCAATTACTTGGAAAATTTCCTTTTTAATCGTGCCTGATGAACCAATTTGAATGGCACTGAAGTCTTCCAAAATGGCAGAATGTTCCCCAGATAATGCCAAGCTATTGTTGTTAAATAATAGGTTAGATTGACATTTCGGGCAGGCAACCATCAAGGTTGTCTGTGATTGAATGTCAATTTTCGCCCCACAACTTGGGCATAATGCTGAGAAAAATGTTGCCATATTGAATGATTATCCTATGAGTTGACGCAAAACTTCAGCTTTAGCTTTATCGTAATCTTCTGCTGTAATTAAGCCTTTTTGTAGCAACTCATTGAGTTGGGATAATTTTGCAGTATGATCATTGGCATTAGTAGGCGCTGCTGCTTGAGTTGCGGCAGGTTTTTGCTGCATTGCTTCAGCCATCATTTGCCCCATGGTTAAACCTGCGCCCATGCTCATGCCAACGCCAGCTGCACCACCTTCATTTTGCGCTGCTAATGGAATACTGTTTGCCATTTGGTATTGCGTATAAGCAGAGAGATCACCAATGATGCCCATAGAAATGCGATCATCCAATGTCTTTTGTAATGTGGGTGGCAATGTGATGCTTTCGATTAAGAAGCTTTCCAACTGCAAACCTAAGTTACCAAAATGCTCTTGCAATGATTGCTGAACTAGCTTGGATAATTCCGTTAAGTTCGCAGCCATATCAATGAATGGGATATTTTTATTGCCTAAAATTGTGGACAATGTTGTCACACATAAATTACGCAATTGATCATCCAATTGAGATTTATAAAACTCTTCTGTAATGCCCGCAACTTCAGTGAAGAATTTACGAGAATCAATCACACGATAACTATAGTTACCAAAACCACGCACAGAAATTAAGCCAAATTCATTATCACGAATGGTGATTGGTTGTGCTGTTCCCCAGCCAGAAGCTAATTGCTGGCGCGTGTTGAAGAAATAAACATCAGATTTGAATGGTGATTCAAATAGTTTGTCCCAGTTTTTTAAGTTCGTTAAAACTGGCAAGTTATTGGTTGTTAATTTATAAGAACCTGCTGTGAATTCATCTGCTAATTTGCCTTCATTCACAAACAAAGCCACTTGAGATTCACGCACAATCAATGCTGCGCCATTTTGAATCTCTTCATCTGCAATCGGGAAGCGCCACATCAATAGCTCAGGATTTGGATCTGGCCATTGGATAACATCTATGAATTGCTTTTTAATAAAACGACCTAAGCCCATACATTACTCCTTAATGATTGGCAGTGATTAACTTAATGCTGCACCGTTGATTAAACCGATGGCGATAGAAAACGCCGCGAATAAACAACCCACAGCGATGTTGTTGTTAGCTAATGCAACGCTGGCATTTTTCACAATGCGAGTGGCAACGAAATACACTAATAATTGGATAATCGTTGCTAAGAGTGACCAAATCAAGAAGCCAAATAATGATAATGATGTGCTCATGCTAGATGTGATTGTGATACAGAAACCAATCAATGCACCACCAAATGAAATGGCACACGCAATGTTACCTTCTTTAATGAGTTTGATCTCTTTCAACGGTGTGATAATGAGGTAAATGAATGCGAAACAACCAGTCATAACGACGGCAAGCGCAATGTATTGTAGATATAAAATATATTGTGATACTAATTCGTTCATGAGGTTGCCCTTGAGGTTTGGTATTGTAATCGCTGGATTTTACTATATTTTCTGACTTTATCCCACTTGAAAACATGAGAACATGCTAATATCTCAGCCTTTAATGATCATAATTATACAGCTCTAAATAATGTTTAATCGTACTCTCATCATCTCAGTTTTTGTGGTGGCAAGCTGCGGGCTTGCTTATGAACTCATCATTGCAGCACTAGCCAGTTATTTATTGGGCGATTCTATTTTGCAATTTTCCACGATCATTGGTGGTTATCTCTTTGCAATGGGCATTGGTGCACATTTAACACGCTACATTAAAGATGAAGATGCATTGACACGATTCATTGATATTGAATTGCTTGTGGGATTAATTGGCGGCGTTTGTGCATTACTTTTGTTTGTACTATTCGGATTATCATCTGCGCCTTTTAGAGTCTTGGTTTACTCTCTTGTTTTCATCATTGGCACAATTGTGGGCATGGAAATTCCGCTCGTGATGCGCGTGATGAATCAATACAAAACAGACTTTAAAGAGTTGGTGAGTAAAGTATTAACTTTTGATTATATGGGGGCTTTGGCCGTTTCATTATTGTTCCCATTAGTATTGGCACCAAAATTGGGCATGGCGAGAAGTGCGCTGTTATTTGGTATTTTGAATACATTGGTGGCGATTTTTACCTGCCACGTTTTTCGTGCACAATTGCCGAAATATAAAATGCTGATGATTAAAGGTAACATTGTCTTAGTAGCACTGTTAACAGCATTTTTCTTTGCGAATGATTTAACAGAAAAAGCGGAAGAGCATTACTTTGGTGACCCGATTGTGTACCAATACAATTCGCCATATCAGCGCTTAGTGTTGACGAAATATAAAGATGACACGCGCTTATTCATCAATGGTAATTTACAGTTTTCCTCAATGGATGAAGCTCGTTATCACGAAGCATTGGTTTTACCTGCGATGGAAAATGTCCCAAAAGCAGAAAAAGTATTGATTCTTGGCGGTGGCGATGGTTTAGCAACGCGCGAAGTTTTGAAATATCCTGATGTGAAGTCTATCGTATTAGTGGATTTAGATCCCAAAATGACGGAGTTATTTAAAACATCTGCTCAATTAACTATTCTCAATGATAATGCTTTGAATAACGATAAAGTTACAATCGTGAATGAAGATGCTGCGAAGTGGTTGGAAAGACAAACAGAACAATATGATGTGATCATCATTGATCTACCTGATCCCTCCAACTTCTCATTAGGTAAACTTTATTCTGTGCCGATGTATCGCTTAGTGAAACAACATTTAACGCCGAATGGCGTGATGGTCGTGCAATCAACTTCGCCATATTTTGCACCACATGCTTTTGGTAGCATCAATAAAACGTTGCAAGCAGCAAATCTGCAAACATTGCCTTATCACGCTTATGTGCCTTCATTTGGCGAGTGGGGCTATATTTTAGCGAATCGTGATGGCAACTTTATGATCCCAGAAAGTTATCAAGTAAATACGCGCTATTTGGATAAAGAAACTACAGCACAAATGTTTAAATTTCCACTCGATATGCCAGTACGAACAGATTTAGAAGCGAACCATTTGAATACACAAATCCTTGTGAAATACTTTGAACAAGATTGGCGCAAGGCAACACCATAATATGAGCTGGAATCGACGACAATTCTTGGTCAATGGCATTGGCTTAACCGCAACAATTGGCTTAGGTAGTTATACTTATTTTTCACGAACGCCCGCAAAGCCTACGATTAATGTAAATTTTGCAGGAATGGAATTGGGGCATGCGATTCGTGAACATGCTTTTTCAAAAGATGAACCAAATATTGTGCCCATTGAGATAGATACACTAATTGTGGGTAGCGGCGTTGCGGCGATTTCTGCTGCATGGCAATTGAAGAAGCAAGGGCACGATCGTTTCTTATTATTGAATGGCCCTGAAAGAAGTGGCAATAGTAGAAGTGGTCATTATGAATCTTTAAATTATCCTACAGGTGCTCATTACTTAGCAGAGCCAACGAAAGAATCCACACACATTCATGAAATGTTGCAGGATTTAGGCTTATTGCAAGATGGGCGATATGATGAAATGGCAGTTGTTCATGCACCAAGTGAACGTTTATTTAGAAATAATAAATGGCAACCAGAACTATTACCTGAATTGGATAAAGAGAGTGAGCGCTTCTTTGCACAAATCCAAGTGTTTCAACATAGCTATGGCAAAGATGGCAAACGTGCTTTTGTGATACCGATTGCATTATCATCGCAAGATGAAACATTTACACAGTTGGATCGAGTTACTTTTGCAACGTGGTTAAAAGAGCAAGGCTATCAATCAGAATCTTTATTGTGGTATTTGAATTACTGTTGCTTGGATGATTATGGGCAAGGTATTGAAGAGGTTTCTGCTTGGGCGGGAATTCAATATTTTGCTGCACGAACGCACGCACAAGATAGTAATCAATTATTAACTTGGGATGGTGGTTTAGGTACATTAGTGGAAAAATTGCGTGATTGGATTGGCTTTGAAAAGCTCACTAGTTTTCCTGATCAATTGGCAGAATCTTATCGCTATGAAATGGATGGCAGTGCACTTGCGATTGATGAGCAAGATGATCATGTGATTGTGGATGTATTGTTGAATCGTGAGCGTTATCGCATTAAAGCTAAACATGTGATCTGTGCCGCGCCGATTTATATCACACAATACATTGTGAAGAACTTCGAGCGTTATGGATTTGATGTCAAGCGAGACTTACCTAATTATGCACCGTGGTTGATTGGCAACTTTGTGTTGAATGGCTTCCCGAAAGAAGATGTATCTTATCCATTGGCTTGGGATAATGTGGTTTATCAAGGGCCGACTTTGGGTTATATCAATAGTACGCATCAACATATTTCTGTGGCTATGCCAGAGAAAACTGTATTCACAAGTTATCGCGTTTTGGATCATAAAGCACCGCAGGATATTCGTGATTGGTTGCGCTATCAAGTCACACAAGATGAATTGATGATGCTTGCAATGGAAGACTTAGAAAAGCTTTATGGTCGTGAATTTGTGAATCGTATTGTGCATGCAGATTTAACAGTGCGCGGGCATGCAATGGCAAGCCCAACGCCAGGCTTTTTACACAATCAAGGTTTGCTGAATTTACGTAATCACCGCTCACGATTGCTATTTGCCCACAGTGATTTATCGGGCTATTCCATTTTTGAAGAAGCAAGCTGGTGGGGAATTCAGGCGGCTAATGGGATAATAAAGGTTTAATGTGATAGGTTTTGCAACGTATCGGATCTGAATATTATGTAATTTTCGATAGTGATAAAAAAATAAGTATTTGATTAATATATAAATAGGTTTTCTGTAATATGATTAAAAAAACAATATTAATTTTATTAGTTTCATTTTTTTCAGCATCTTGTGCGCAAGCACAAGAAGAAATTTGTGCAAACAAAAATGCTGTAAATATAGTTAAAAATGAATACGTAAAGACAATTAACAAAATTGTAGATAGGTTTGGTGGGGCTGATGTAGTTACTAAATATTCTTCAGACATGGCATCTAAAATGGCAGAATCTTCAGGTGAAAAAGTAAAATTTACTCCGATAGTGGGAGGATATAATACTGCCAAATATAATATTGCTAACATAAAAGAAGAAGGAAGAAATGGGATTCAGACTTTTTGTTCAGCAGATTTAGTAATGATAGTGCATGATGGTTTAGGGCAATCAAAAATAAAAATAAATTATGAAATACAGCGGCCAGAAGGGGGGAAATTTTACTTTAAAATAAGTGATGTAACACCCGCTGATTTTGGAGCTTTAATGTCAGCTTTAGTAACAGCGAGTGAAGCCCAATAAATGGGTATTCTGGTACTTTTCTTTATAAACTCACAGCACTAATTATTTGAGTAACAAAGGCTTAAGTTTTTCCCAAACAGATTCCATCATTAGTGGTTGTCCATCTTTATTGGGGTGGATGCCATCGCCTTGCATGAGATCATTATTGCCACCAACTTTTTCCACAATGGATGGTAAAACGGCGATTTGGTGTTTTTCACCCAATTCAGGATAGATTGCTAAAAAGCGTTCTAAATAAGCATCACCATAATTCGGTGGCAATTGAATGCCCACTAATAAAACTTTGCTATCCGCAGCTTTTGTCAATTCAATCATAGCAGATAAATTTTCGGCGATTCTTGTTGCAGGTGTTGCACGCAATCCATCATTACCGCCTAATTCAATGATCGTGATTTCAGGTTTTACTTGTTCCAATAATCTTGGCAAACGATTTAAGCCATTGGTTGTTGTATCACCTGAAATTGAGCGATTGACCATTTCATATTGATAACCTTCGGCTTTCAATTTTTCATTCAATAAATTCACCCAACTATCTTTGGGATTGATGCCAAAACCTGCACCAATGCTATCGCCCACAACTAAAATAGATTGTGCTTGTGCAAAACCAATGGTGATGAATAAAGCTAAAATGAGTTTGAGTTGTTTGATCAGCATACAATTACATCTTATATTGTTGTGGATTATCGCTAAAATATACAGGCATCTTAAGATAAGAACAAATCATCAGGCTAATAACGACAAAAAGACAAATCATTTATAGGGCATAAAAAATGTTGAGAAAACTATTATCAATCCTTTTACGTATTGTTGTTTTTTTTCTCATTACTATAGGAAGCATGCATTTGATCGCCTTAATGAATACTCGAGATCTAATGTCAGGTGAAAAAGCTTTTAAGGGTGAATTTTATATTGTAGCTATTAATGCATCTAATAAAGATATTGAGTTTTATAATATTGAAAACAATGATATTGATCTATCTAA
>JBEBSR010000056.1:0-15257 GCA_040394195.1 Wohlfahrtiimonas larvae
TTTAGTGGAAGGTGATATTTTAGATGCGCCAATTGCCCATGAAAAAGTTGTGAAAACTGCACCTATGAATTTTGTTCGTGAATCTTTGAAATAACAATATAACTTCAACAAAGGCTTAATCTATGGAAAAACTTAAGAGTTTCTTTAAAACATTATCTGGCAAAATTGTCATTGGTTTAACACTCGGGATCATTGTGGGCGTTATATTGGAAATGATGAAAACACCAATGCCAGAAGGACAAGTTTCTGCTGAAGTATTGGCAAGTATCCAAGGGCAAAATGCAACAATTTTACAGATTGCTAATTACCTGCAAATGCTTGGGCAAATCTTTCTAAATTTAATGAATATGTGTGTGCCATTTTTGATTTTTGGTTCAATCGTGATGTCCGTTTCATCATTGGATTTGAAAGAATTTAAAATCATGGGTGGTAAAACTTTATTACTATTTTTCATCACAACGGCAGCAGCATCTTATTTGGCAGTTCTATTGGGATTAGTTTTGCCGTTTAACTTTGATGCAAGTTTGTTAGATAGTTCTAAAGAAGTTGCCGCAACAACATTAACTGTAAAAGAAATTATTTTAGGCTTCTTCCCAAGCAATGTATTTGTGGCATTTACTAAACCAATAGTTTTACAAGTGATTGTATTTGGATGTTTGTTTGGCTTATGTATGAACTTATTGAAGGATAATACGCCAGGCGTTGCTGAATTATTAACTGTGACTTTAGCATTCCGCAGTGTGATTATGAAGATCATTACTTTGGTGATGTATATTGCGCCAATCGGTATTTTTGGCATTTTATCTTCAACCATTGCAATTAATGGTTTAGGCTTATTGAAATCATTAGGTTTAGTATTGGTTTATATTACTGTTGCGAATATCTTATTCTTCGTTTTATACACGTTATTTATCAGCATTCGTTATGGTTTAAGTTTGGGGATGTTGTTGAAGAAATGTTCTCGTGTGATTATTTTTGCGGCAACAGTAACATCGACAGCATTATCGTTGCCATTGGCGATGGAAGATACCAAAACATTGGGCGTGAAAGAGAAAATTTCTAACTTTATTTTACCTTTAGGTAATTCCTTGAATACAAATGGTGGGCCAATCACGAATGTAATCATTGCCATTGCTGCGGTGAATTTGATGAATATTCCTGTGGGCGTTGAGTTCTACATCATGTTGGGCTTATATGCGACGATTGCGGCGTTTGGTAATCCTGGTGTGATTGGTGGTGCTTTAGTTTCTTTATTCGTTGTCTTTGATTTAGTGGGCTTACCAAAAGAAGCTGCGGTGATCTTCTTCGGCTTAGATTACTTCTATGGTATTACACGCGTTGTATTGAACGTAATGGGCAGTATTTATGTAAGTGTGATGGTTGCCCATTCTCAAGGCGAGTTTGATAAGAAAGTATTTGAAACAAGTTTAGATGATTTAGCTAAACAGAAAAGCACAGCAAGTATTGGATAATTTGGATTAAATTCAACATTTACAGAGCCCTAGAGTAATCTAGGGTTTTATTTTTAAAGCATGAGTGTATTGAATATGCCGTAGTTGTTAATATCGGTTGCTATAAACTCATCATTAACTATATCTGGTAGTTTTCGACAAAGGTTGATTAACCAGATCACCTATTAAATATATATTTCAAAAGTATAATTATCATAAATAAAGCTAAATAGTAGCCAAAAAAACATACAATAAAAGCACCTAACCAGTCCATTGAATTAATAAGTATTCTAAATAATTGGGCAAAGGTATAACTTCTTTGAAAAGAAATGAATGGTGAATTAATAAAGATGCCACTTACCACTCCCACAAATGATGCTACATAAATCTTTCTCGCTTCTTTTTTATCTAAAGTCACCTCAATAATACATTTTTTATAGTAATAAATTGCAAATAATGGGCTCGTAGCTAACATCCAAAACATAGTAGAAGAAAAAATTTGCCTTTGATTAATTAGATTTAAATAAGAGCTATAATTACTTTGTATAAAACTAAAACTTAATAGCCCACTAAAAATCCATCCCAAAATAATAATTATCATGAACCAGATCAATGATGATAACCAAGATTTTTTACTCGAAAAAGACATTATAGATAATCTCCTTTCTGCATATTCCATCTAAATTTTCTCCTTAATATTTATTAAAATTTATATTTTTCTATCTTACAATTAGCGGGTATCCTCATTTACTTTTGTTTGAAGATGGTTTAAGAAGTAATCAATCATTCAGTTTGGATAAATAAAAAGCGCTGAATCAGCGCCTTTCTTTTTGTTAAACTTTAATCCTTAATCTCAAAGCCTTGGCTTCGGATCAATTGATCCATCACTTTTAAATCTACACGCAAATCATCTACATCATTGTCTGCCAACTGTTGGCGGATTTGTGTGAAGGCTTGTTGCATGCCATTTAAAGCAATCAATGTTTTTTCATCAATATTTTCTTGAATATTCTCTTCGCTGTGCAAAGATTTAATCGTGGTATAACGCACAACTGATTGATGAATCAATGGCAAGTAACGATTTAAAAATTGTCCACCAGGCAAAACATCACGAGGATCAGCCTTCATAATTTTTAAAATATCAATGGATTGTGTGCCGATTTTTTCCACGATCATGGCTAATTGTGGTGGTAAATTCTTATTTTCATCCTCAATCAAACGCAATACTTCGATGTGACGAGCAAAGAGAGCAAAAGATTGCTCTTCTTTTGCTGATTGTTGCTTTGCAATGGCTAAAGCTTTCTGTGTTTCAATGTTTTCTAAATAAGCTTTTTTATCAGCTTCAGACATTAAAGTAATATTAGCTAAATGCTTCAATGCTTTTGGCTTCAATAAACCTGCTGCAAAAATCGCAGCCATTGCACCATAAGCCCAAATGGGCAGTGATGCAAAAATAGACTCTGGCATTTTTATATTGGCATAGAACAGTGCTAATAATGACAAAGGAATTGTGAACCAAAAGCCTGTGTTATCAGTTTTTTGCTCAATCAAATCCAAAAGCATTGTCATCATGCCACCGAATAATAATGCAATTGGCCACATGCCAGTTAGAGCAACAAGAATGGCTGTAATCAAACCTAAACCTGTTGCTAAATGGTTTTTACGTAGCGGAAATAGCATCACAATGCCAATGTATGAACATAAAAATGTTGCACCATAAAATGGATCAATACTACTTGGCACAAACCATTTCAGAATTTGGGCAGTTAAACCACCTGCAATCGCTTTGAAATGAAAAATCATGCGCTTTGCTGTGGTTTTTGCGCCTTTAATGAAAGCATTACTAAAATCCACTTCTTCTTGGCGAATGTTAGTAATCTTAATCTCGTCAACATTATCAATCACTGTATGAGATGCAGGCTTCTGAAAGGGTAAAGTCTTTTCGTTGTAATCCATAAAATTGTTTGACCTTTTTATTGATTTTTCGCAACAGCTTCTGTGATGCGTTCACGTAAGTTGTTTTCCATTTGAGATAATTCAATTTCAACAGCTTTACGTTTCTCACGAGCTTCAGTTGCGATCTTCATTGTTTCTTCAATGGTGTTCACTAAGCGATTTTGTACTTCGCGCACAGTTTCAATATCCACAATAGAGCGTTCAACTTCATGTGCTGTTGCAATGCTATTTTGCTGAAGCATTTCAGCATTTTTACGCAATAATTCGTTTGTGGTATCTGAAACATCTTTTTGAAGTTTTGCTGCTTTTTCTTGCTCTTGTAAAGATAAAGAGAGCACGATTTGGCTTTTCCAAATTGGCAAAGTAGAGAAGATACTGCCTTGAATTTTCTCAGCCAATTGTTGGTTATTGCTTTGAATGATACGAATCTGTGGTGCTGTTTGCATTGCGATCATTTTAGACAATTCTAAATCATGAATGCGGCGCTCAAAACGATTAATATTTTCAAGCATATCTTTCACATTTTGTGCATCAAGCATGTCTTTAGTTTCATTCGCTTTTGCTTCCAAAGCAGGTAATTCCACTGTGCGAATATTGCCTAGGAATTGTTTACCTGCATTAATGTATAGATTCAATTCGCGATAATAATCCAAGTTCTTATCATATAACTGCGCTAATTGTTCATTATCACGCAATAAACCCACCATGGAATTATCCAAATGGCTTGCGATGATATCCACTTGTGATGTTAATGTTGTGTGGTCAATTTTAGCTTTTTCAACTTGTCTGAATAAACCGCCAATCAATGGGATATTTGCCAAAAAGCCAGAAGCTTTTTCTTCTTTGCTCATTGGATCATATTCACGGATTTTTAAAACTAAATCTGATAATTGTCCGCCAACTTCGCCTGCATCTTTAGTTTTAATGCGGCTTAATAATGTATCTGAAAATTTTGCAATTTCAGACATTGGTTTGGAGCCATAAGCCAAAAATGATGTTGGATCATTGATTTGAATGGTTGTTGCAATTTCTTGGATACGTGCTTCATCAGGCACGATTTCTGCTAACATTTTTTCTTCTGCGACAATGATTGCTTGATCTTGTTTTAATTCACTCATAATAGCTCCTAGTTATTTTTTTAATTGCTTGCGCACTTGCATAGTGAGCACTGCGCCAATGAAGAAAATGATTAATCCTATGAATAATACTATATAAAATGCCCATTGTAATAGTGGGGATACATATTCCAATTTTCCATAATCATCATTTGGGTAGCGAACTTGCAGCGGTGAACCGATAGGGTATTTTGCCTCATCAAATGCTTCATGCATTTTAAAAGTGATCTGTTGGCTTGGTGATGCAGCAAAGCGCACAACAGGATTTTGTTGATCATAACTGATAATCTCTGCATTCACATATTTCAGCTCTGTATCCATATAAACAAAATAGCCAGCGCTTAAAACTAATGCTGCGCCTAATAAACGAAAAAGTCGTGCAAAAAAAGGTTTGTTCTTAAACATAGTAATACCTTATTGTGAAAGTTGTTCGCGAATGATTTCTATTTCATCATTATTGATCAACCAAGTTTCTTCCATTTCTGAAAGTTTCTGATTGAGCTGCTCTTTTTCATCATTCATTTTTTGGATTTCATCATGAGATTTGGCTGCATAAGTATCGCTGTGGCTCAAAGTTTCATCGATTTTAGCAATTCTATCTTCGATTTTTGGAATTTCTTTTTCAAATTTTTCCACTTCACGTTCTAACTTTTTCAACTTAGCATTCAATGTTTTACGCTCATTGAAATCTAGTTTTGGTGCATTATTGCTGACAACTTCTGTTGTTGTAGATTTCGAGTTTTTCTGTGTTTTACCAGAGCGAGCATCTGAAACTAAAGCACGATAGCTTTCTAAGTCGCCATCATACAACTCAAAGCGATGGTTGCTTACAATAGCAAATTGATCACAGCACATTTCCAATAAGGAAGCATCATGGGATACGATCACAACGCCACCTTCGAATTCTTGCAGAGCCATCGCAATGGCTTCACGCATTTCTAAATCCAAGTGGTTCGTCGGTTCATCAAGGAGTAACAAGTTTGGTTTTTGGTAAACGATCATTGCTAAAGCTAAACGAGCTTTTTCACCACCTGAGAAGCGCTCAATACTCTCCAATGCTTTTTCACCATGGAAATCAAAACGGCCTAAGAAGTTACGAATATCTTGCGTGCCAACCAATGGATCTAAAGATTGAATGTGCCACATTGGTGATTCAGTAACAGATAAATATTCCAATTGATGCTGTGCAAAGTAGCCAATTTTTAAGTATTCCGAGGCAACATATTCACCACTATTGATCTTTAATTGACCCGCAATAGCTTTGATTAAAGTCGATTTACCTTCACCATTTTTACCGAGTAAACCTAAACGTGAATCTGGTGTTAAGGTTAATTCTACTTTTTCCAAAATAGGCTTATTAGGTTCATAACCAATGCTGACATCGTTAAACGTCAATAAAGGAACAGGAATGCGATCAGGCTTTAAAAATGAAAAATGGAATTCATTCGTTGCCACAACAGGCGCAATATCTGCCAACTTAGATAAAGCTTTTACACGGCTTTGCGCTTGTTTAGCTTTAGTTGCTTTAGCACCAAAACGGCGAATAAAGTCTTCTAAATGTGCTTTTGTTTTTTCATTTTTTTCATACATTGTTTGTTGTAGTGCTAATTTTTCAGCACGCAAACGTTGGAAGTCAGCGTAGTTACCTTTATACAAAGTTGCTTTCTGATTGTCCAAATGCAAAATGTGATTACAAGTATGATCCAAGAACTCTTTATCATGGGAAATGATGACTAAAATACCTTGGTAGCTTTTGAGCCAGTTTTCTAGCCATACAACTGTTTCAAAGTCCAGATGGTTTGTGGGCTCATCCAGTAATAAAATATCAGAACGGCACATTAAAGCTTTGGCAATGTTCAAGCGCATACGCCAACCGCCTGAGAAATGTTTCACAGCCTTAGTCGTTTCGTGATATTCAAAGCCTAAACCCATCAATAAAGCAGAAGCCTTACTGTCTGCACGATAACCATCAATGCGATCCAATTCTTGATGGATTCGGCTAATTTCTAAGCCATCATTTTCCTCTAAAGCTTTTTCTTCGGCTTTACGAAGCGCGATTAATTCTGCATCGCCTGATAATGCATAATCAAATGCAGATAATTCTGTATTGGTAATTTCTTGCTCAACATGAGCAATTTGTAAATGTGGCTGAATGTGTAATGAACCTTTGTCAGATTCATAATGACCCAAAACCATATTGAATAGGGAAGTTTTGCCAGTACCATTTTTGCCAACTAAACCTACATGCATTTTATTATGGATTTGAGCAGAGAAGTCTTCAATTAAGACTTTAGTACCAACGCGAAGAGTGATTTGATTAAATTCGATCATATGTTCATTTTTAAGAAGAGAGTTGTTGCCATAATTGGAAAGCTTCATGAGTTGCTTTCACATCATGAACACGGAAAATTTTTGCGCCTTTCTGTAAACACCAAAGTGCAGAGGCAACATTGCCAATTGTACGTTCTTTAGCGACATCGACATTGGTTAAATGCCCAATTAATCGTTTACGAGATAAGCCAATAAAAATAGGGTAAGGCAGAGCAGTTAGGCGCTCTAATTGTTGTAATAGTTCGATCTGTTCTTCAGTAGTTTTGCCAAAACCAAAGCCAGGATCTAATAAAATTCTATTAGGGTGAATGTTGTGATCAGATAAATGCTCCACTTGATCCAAAAAAAACTGCGCAATGCTGTGTGTAATGTCATTGTGCTTGGTTTCAATATGCATGCTTTCAATCGGATTATCCAAATGCATCACAACTAAGCCAACATTGCTATTTTTCACAGCATTAATGGAAGCAGGGTTGCGGAAGCCATTAATGTCATTGATGATATCTACACCTAAATCCACCATAGCTTTCATGGTTTCAGGATGATAAGTATCAATGGAAATCAAAGCTGGTAGATCTTTCACTAAAGGTTTAACCACAGGGATTAAGCGTGAGATTTCCTCTTCTGCTGTAATTAAATCAGCTTTTGGATTGGAGGATTCAGCGCCAATATCAATGATTGTTGCGCCTTCTTGTGCCATTTGATGTGCACGTTCAATGGCTGTTTGTGGATCAAAAAAATCACCACCATCAGAAAATGAATTGGGCGTTGCATTTAAAATGCCCATGATGATTGGCGCATCTTTGATCAATAATTGCTGTAAAGTTGGTTTATTCATAATCTTAAAAAAGAGAACCTTCTATGAACATCATAGAAGGTTGCTCTGCATCTATGTTAATAATTACTTAGTTTGATTATCATCAGTTGTTGTAACTGCTTCTGGTAAAGCTTCATGAGTGTGATCAACTACTTCGCCTTCTACTTGCAGTAATTCAGCAGATGGTTTTGCATAAGACAATTTACCAGCCTCTTTAAATGCTAATGCTGATTTTTCAAACTCACCTTTTTCTAAGAGAATTTCAGCCAATAAATGGTGAATTTCAGGAATCTGATTATCAATTTGCAATGCTTTTTGTAAATATTCCAAAGCATCTTCCATGCGCTTAGTTTGATAATACAAACGCGCCACTGCTAATGCAGCATAAGCACTTTCAGGGTGCTGATTTGCAAAGCCTTTCGCAGTTTTAATGTAGCTGTTGAAATCACCTTTGTATAAATGACCATAAGCTGTGATCACTAGATCATTCCAATCTTTCTTTAAAGATGAACGCAATGCTTCTTCAGCATCAGAAACTTCGCCAGCGTACAGTAATTTTTCAGCATAATTAACAACAACACTTGGTGCAACTTTGATGTTATTGGGAATGTGTGACCATAAAGCTTTTAATTCATGGCCTTCATTTTTAGCACCAATATGATCAATCAATGTCACATATAATTCAGGCTCAATCTCTAAGCGCTCTTCTTTTGGTAATGATTTATGCAAAGCGGGCATGATCTTTAATAATTCATCATATAAACCTTGTTTCTCATAAGATTTTGCTAAAGCTGTTAATACACGATGATGATCGCCTTTCTCTTTACGAGTGCGTTCTAAAACTGTGCGTGCTTTGTCGTGTTCGCCCCATTGATTCAACAATTCGCCGATCATAATGCCTGAATGCAAACGGTTATGATGATCTTCGGTTGTTTCTACCGCACGAAGATATTGATCACGCAACGCAGTTTTACCTTGCATGTGAGCGGCACGAGCGGCGCCAATGTAGCTAAAGCTTGGATTGGCACTATTTTTTACAGCAGATAAATGCAATGCTTCTGCTAATTCTGGTTTATTTTCCAATAATGCTAATTCAGCACGAGCAACTTTACGGCTTGCACTTTTTTCACTGCGAGCTTCTGCTGAGCGTTTCAAGAATTGTGGTAAGCCCAATAATTTGAATAAGAAACGTAAAATGCCATAAGCCACGACAAAAAAGAGCAATCCACCAAAGATGAAGCCAGATAATGTCATCATCAATGTGAAATTCTTTTGTGTCAGAATATTTTGACCAGTAATGATTACCATGCCAGGATCATCTTTGACTAAAAAGTATAAGAATAATGGGATGGCAAAAAGTAATAGAAAATAGCCAGATGCTTTGAAGAATCGAATCATAATCCTTCTCCTCTATAATTCAACATAGATGCATCGAATGATTTAAGGATTGGATTGATATCTAATGTTTCAGCAGCAACATTCACATTCAACAATTCATTAATGGCTGCTAAGACTTGATGAAATTTCTCATCATTAGGGCTGAAATAATTTGTCAATAATGAACGCGCTACTTTCAATGATTCTTGATAAGTTTGTGCTTGGTTTTGTAATAAAGCCAAACGCGCAGTGGTTAATTGCAACTGAATATTTTGTTTCAACAATGTTTCATCAGTAATGGACATTAATTCAGGTGCTGGCGTGCGTTCTTGTGTCACCACAAATACAGGTGTCATTTTATCCAATGCTTTTTGATACCAAGGTTTTGTGTCAGCTTCATTGGCAGATTCGTTATTAGCAGCTTCTGTTTGGAATGTATTACGCAATCCACCCAAAATATCATCTGATTTTGTATCAATGGATGGAATCACTTCAGAAATCTTTTGAATGCGTGTTGCGTACTCTTCACGATCAATCACAGGCACATCTTTTAACTTCACTATTTCACTTTGGATTAAGTTATTCGTTTCGCTGAATTTAGCATTCGCAGTTGCCATCAAACGTTCACTTGCTTCGTTTAAGATTGCGATGGATTCTGAAGGATCATCTTCAAACATTAATTTAAAGTTTGCTAATCTTAAAAGATATTTTGCTTGGCTTAAATTCAACAGATCAATATCTGTTGCAGCTGCTAAGCGTGCTTCCAATGTATTCAACGAAGCAATTTTGCTATTAATCTCTACCAATTGTGAAGTTAAACGATTTTGTGTTTTAACGGCATCATTTTGTAGGTCATTGGCTGTTTTGCCAATTTGATTGATGGATTGATCCAAGTTTGTCACAAGTTTTTCAAATTCGCTGATGTGATCTTTGAGTTGATTGTAACGTGTTAATGATGTGCCATTGTCTGCTTGCAAGTTTGTAATTGCTGCATCTAATGTCGATAAACGTTGTTGTAGCGTTTGAAGATTTTGCTGGTGCTGAGTTTGTGTATTGGCTAAATCTGTAAAATCAGTTGATTGACCACGTTCCGCATCAACAGTTGTTTTTAATGTTGATAATGATTGTGTCAAAGTATCAATTTGTGTTTTTTGCTGCGTAATTTGAGATTCTAATGTTTGTTTGATCGCTTGTGCATTAGTGCTTTCCTGCGAAGATTGTAGGAAAGAGAATGCGCCAGCACCAATACCTAAAATGCCTAATGCTATGGCAATGTAAGATAATGAATGATTAGATTTTTGTGACGGAGCAATGTTAGGTTGTTCTACGTTTTGGTGTGCAGATTCAGCTTGATGTTCAACGGCAGTCGCTGATGATTCTTCAAGCGTCACTGGATGATCTTTGTCGTTCATTTGGGTCATGGATGAATCCTCAGTAATTGAATCTGTGGTGGATAAGGATAACGTTGGCGCAACTTCTGCGAGTTTTTGCCATAAATCTTTGCTAACAGCAGAATCAGCCACAAAAATGTTTTGGTAGCCTAATGTTTTAACATAGTGTGCTAGACGGTTGCTGGCAACAATTAAAGTATGTTTTGCAAAATTTGAGTCCAAAGCAACAAGTGCGTGATGATAAGCTTCAAAGGCTTCTTGGCTTGAGACTAATATGACAATGGGGTGAGATTGGCTGTATTCAACCACTTCAGTTACATCAATGTTTTCTGCTTGGATGCGACGATAAACATCTACATAATGAGCATTTGCACCCATATCGTTGATGGCATTTTCCAATAAACGTCTGCCACCTTCACCACTGAAAATAGAAATTTTATGATCAGTTAAGGAGTATTGAGAGAGCGCTTCTAATAATTTTTCTGTTGTATAAGGTTTCTCACCTTGAATTACATCAGCGGTTGTAAGCTGTTGCAATAGTTTTGTCGTACCAGAGCCAATGGAAATGCAAGGCTTATTTAAACTAAAGTCTAAGCCGAATTTTTGGGCATATTCCACAGCATTAGGGCTCGTGAAAGCCCAATAGTCTGCTTCGGCTGCTAATGTTGTGCATTCTTGCTTAGCTGTTTCAATATCTAGCGGATCATGGATTTCTAAGCATGGCACAGAAAATGCTGTGCCATTGTTACGTTGAATAGATTGAATCAGAAATGCAGATTGTTCTTTTGGGCGAGTGATGACAACACCGACTTTTTGAAAGTCGATGTTAGTTTTATCATTCACTGTAGTGTTTTTAGGGCCATTATATTTTCTAGTCTTTTTCGCCATAAATGCTCCTTAAAAAGACATCCGCGCCTTTATTAAGTAAATCTTGTGCAAGTCTTTGGCCAATATTTTGTGCATCTAATGGATCACCCACAACTTCAGAAAATAGAATTTCATTCGTTTCAATGTTGCCAACAAGGCCGCGCATCCATAAACCATGTTCTGTTAATTCAGCATAGCCAGCGATTGGCGCTTGGCAACCACCGTTTAATGTTGCATTGAAAGCACGTTCTGCTGATACACGAATAGCTGTTTCTTCATCATTCAATGATGCGATAATTTTACGAACTTCTTCGTTATTGCGATGGCATTCAATACCAATTGCACCTTGGCCAACTGCTGGCAAGGAAATATCTTGAGAAATTTCTTCAGAAATACGGTAATCAAAGCCTAAACGTTTTAAGCCAGCTGTTGCTAAAATGATTGCATCAAATTCGCCTGCATCCAATTTAGCTAAACGCGTATTCACGTTGCCACGTAGATCTTTCAATTGTAGATCAGGACGGATTGCTAACAATTGTACGCGGCGGCGTAATGAGCAAGAACCCACGACAGCATTTTTCGGTAATGTTTTGATTGTGTAGTTATGATTGCTAACTAAAGCATCACGAGGATCTTCACGATCCATGACAACAGGCACAATTAAATCTTCTGGTAATTCTTTTGCCATTGGTACATCTTTCATAGAATGTACTGCAATGTCAGCTCGGCCATCTAAGATTGCAACTTCCAATTCTTTAATAAATAAGCCTTTGCCCCCAATTTTACTTAAGGGTGAAGATAAAAGCTGATCTCCCTTTGTGGTCATACCTAGAAGTTTTACTTCTAGATCAGGATAAAATTCAAGAATTTTACTTTTCACATGTTCAGCCTGCCATAAAGCAAGTGGGCTTTCTCGAGTTGCAATCGTTAAGGTTTTTAGGGACATCTCACATTCTCATCATATAAAAATTGTATAACTTGGATAGAATACAATAATTAGAGCAAAACTTATAGCCTTGGTTATATAATGGCTCGTATCTTAGTTAGCCTGAATGGAGAATGATAATGAAAAATTATACAAAATATATTTTTGTGCTCATGGCGATGATGTTCGTGGCAGGATGCAACTCTACAAGAGGAGTTGGCGAAGTTGAAATGTCTCGTGGTGATAATGGCAGTAGAGTGGGTGTTTCTAATATGGGTGATGGTCCAGAAATGTATGGCAGCATTCGCACGGGCGTTTCATTTAAATAATAGTTTAAGGAGTAGTGAATGGTTGTTCCTGTCGTAACAGTTGACGGACCTGGCGGTGTTGGTAAAGGCACGCTTGCATTAAAATTATCACAAAAATTAGGTTGGCATTTATTAGATTCAGGGGCGATTTATCGTGCGTATGCAATCTTTGCTTTAAATCAAGAATTAGACTTAGAAAATGAAAATTTATTAGTTGCTAAAATCCCTGAATTTTCAATGGCAGTAAATATTGAGGATGAAAAAGTACAAATTTATGTATGCGATGAAAATGTAACATCACGTTTACGTTTAGAAATTACTGGCAGTAGCGCATCCATTATTGCGAAGCATCCTAAAATTCGTGAAGCACTGTTTCATTACCAAAGAGATCGAGCTGTTGCACCAGGATTGATAGCAGATGGTCGTGATATGGGAACAGTGGTTTTTCCTGAAGCACCATTGAAAATCTTCTTAACAGCGAGTGCAGAAGTTCGTGCTGAAAGACGATATAAAGAGTTGATTGGTGCGGGAGAATCTGTTAATATTGCGCAGATTTTGGGCGAGATACAAATGAGAGATGAGCGTGATCAGAATCGATCAGTCTCTCCATTGGTACCTGCTCATGATGCTATAATTATTGATACATCTGACTCAACGCGAGATGAGGTTTTTAACCAAGTTTGGCAATTGGTCATTGATAGAGAACTAATTAAAGCATGATTGGTGGTGATAACTATTGTTATTGCCTTTTGTTTTTTCAATTTAACCCGATCAAATTGAATACCGAATTTTTAGTAAGTATATCAAGGCGATCATTTACAGAGTACATATTATGACAGTAAGTTTTGCTGAGTTATTTGCACAGTCAGTTCAAGAAAAACCAGAAGTTGGCGAAATCATCGAAGTAGCAGTAGTTGCTATTGGTAAAGAATTCGTAATCGTTGACGCAGGCTTGAAAAGTGAAGGCCGTATTCCTACAGAACAATTTCAAAATGAAAATGGCGAAGTAGAAGTACAAGTTGGTGATAAAGTTAAAGTAGTTCTTGAGTCTGTTGATGATGGTATGGGTGAAACTCGTCTATCGCGCGAAAAAGCTAAGAAAGCAGAAATTTGGGGACGTCTTGAGAAGTCTCTTGAAGCTGATGAAATCATTAAAGGTATCATCTCTGGTAAAGTTAAAGGTGGCTTCACTGTTGATATTGGCGAAATCAAAGCATTCTTGCCAGGTTCTTTAGTAGATGTTCGCCCAGTTCGCGATGCTTCTTACCTAGAAGGTAAAGAGTTAGAACTTAAATTAATCAAATTAGATCCTAAGCGTAACAACATCGTTGTATCACGTAAAGCAGTTGTTGAGAAAGAATACTCAGCAGAGCGCGAAGAATTGTTAGCTAACTTGAAAGAAGGCGACAAAGTTAAAGGCGTTGTTAAGAACTTAACTGATTACGGTGCGTTCTTAGACTTAGGCGGTATTGATGGTTTGTTACACATCACAGATATGGCTTGGAAGCGTGTTCGTCATCCTTCTGAAATCGTTGAAATCGGCCAAGAAATCGAAGTTGTATTGTTGAAATTCGACCGTGAACGTAACCGTGTTTCATTAGGTTTGAAACAATTGGGTAACGATCCATGGCACGAATTATCAGTTCGTTTCCCTGCAGGCGCTAAAACTAAAGGTGCTGTAAGTAACATTACTGATTATGGTTGTTTCGTTGAAATCGAAGATGGTATCGAAGGTTTGGTTCACGTTTCAGAAATGGATTGGACTAATAAAAACGTTAACCCAGCTAAAGTTGTAACAATTGGTGAAGAAGTTGAAGTTGTAATCTTGGAAATCGACGAAGAACGTCGTCGTATCTCTTTAGGTATGAAACAAGTAACAACTAATCCTTGGATCGAATTTGCTGACAAATACAACAAAGGTGATCGCGTTACAGGTCAAATCAAGTCAATCACTGATTTCGGTATCTTCATCGGTTTAGATGGTGGTATTGATGGTTTGGTTCACTTGTCAGACATTTCTTGGAATGAAACAGGTGAAGAAGCTGTTCGTAACTTCAAGCGTGGCGACGAAGTTGAAGCTGTTGTATTGGCAGTTGATGCAGAACGTGAGCGTATCTCTTTAGGTATCAAACAATTGGATCAAGACCCGTTCTCTAACTTCTTAGCAGCTAACGAAAAAGGCAGCATCGTAACTGGTACTGTAACTGCAGTTGACGCTAAATCAGCAACAGTTGATTTGGGCGAAGGCGTAGAAGGTTCTTTACGTGCAGCTGATGTTTCTAACGAGAAAGTTGAAGATGTTCGTAACGTATATAACGTTGGTGATTCAGTAGAAGCTAAATTTGTAAACGTAGACAAGAAAAACCGTACAATCGTATTGTCTGTGAAAGCAAAAGATTACGCTGAAGATGCTAAAGCAGTTGCTGATTACTCTAACTCATCTTCTAAGAGCTCAGTAGGCGGCACTTTAGGTGATTTATTGAAAGCAGAAATGAATAAGTAATCATCAGCTTATATAGCTAATTGATTAAAAAGCCATTATTTAAAAATAATGGCTTTTTTCTTTGCTCGAATTTATATATTATTTTGTGTAATATGTTTTAGTTGTTGAGATGATTGTTTTATAGATTAAATTTATGATAATGATAAATTATTTTATCTTGTTATTTATTGAATCATAAGGTAATAATCTTAACTTCTGTACTAAGATTAATGAGTC
>JBEBSR010000057.1:0-15193 GCA_040394195.1 Wohlfahrtiimonas larvae
CGCGACCCCAACCTTGGCAAGGTTGTGCTCTACCAACTGAGCTATTCCCGCAGAAGAGAGGCGTATTATACATAAATCTCAGAAGATATTTGTATAAAAATTAATCATTCTCACATTTTTAAGAATTTAATTCATGATTAACCATAAATTAGTCACTATCAACTTTGCGCACACTCTTGTAAAATCTAATGATTTTAATGAAAGAGGAATGCAACATGAAAATAGGATTTATTGGTGGCGGCAACATGGCAGAAGGCATTATTGCTGGGCTTGTGCAGAATTTTTTGCCATCATCAATCTTTGTTGCAGATCCAAGTGCGGATCGCCAAGCAGTGTTAAAAGAGCGTTATGATATCAATACATTCGATCATCATCGTTATTTCTTGTCAGAAGTGGATTTTATTGTATTGGCAATCAAGCCACAAGGCTTTGCAAGTTTTTTACCTGAAATTGCACCATTGATTCAGGATCATCAAGTAGTGATCTCAATTGCTGCAGGCGTAACAATTGGCGTGATCAGTGATTTATTGAAAGAAGAATTTGCAATTGTGCGTGCAATGCCAAATATGCCAGCTAAGGTTGGTCATGGTGTGACAGGTTTATTTGCCAATCCTCATGTTTCGGATGATCAAAAGAATGTTGTCTCTGAAATCTTTGAAGGTTGCGGCATGGCAACTTGGGTGAAAGAAGAAGCACACATTAACGCTGTGATTGCAGTTGCAGGCTCAAGCCCAGCATATTTCTTTTATTTTGCACAATTGGTTGGGCAAGTGGGTGCTAAATTAGGTTTGAATGAAGAAGTTGCGACTAAAATGGCAGTTCAAACGATGTTAGGCAGTGCGAAGCTTGCGGATATTGGTGATGTGAATTTAGATGATTTGATTCGTAGCATCTGTTCACCAAAAGGCACAACAGAGCAAGCAATGATTTCATTTCAAGAGAGTGATTTAGAAAGTATTGTGGAAAAAGCTATGATTGCAACGGTTAAACGCAGTGAAGTATTAGCAGAAGAGTTAGCGGCACAGATCAAAGGACAATAATGATTGCAGGAATTTTAGAATTTATTATCAAACTTATATTTAACTGCGTAAGCTTATTAGTGATATTGCGCTTTTTATTGCAATGTGTGAAAGTTAATTTCTTTCACCCAATGGTACAGATGTTGGTGCGAGTAACGAATCCAATTATTTTGCCTGTTCGTAGGATTACGCCAGTATTCAGCAGTTGGGATTGGTCATGCATTATCGTTGTGGTTATTGCAGGATTGATTAAATATTTGTTATTGATGGCATTAGATCGCGTTGCGATGGCACCATTGATTGTGCTGGGCATGATCTTGATTGATATATTGCAGGATATCTTGACGATCTATTTCTATGCGTTGATTTTTGTGGCGATTTGTAGCTGGTTTAAGGAATCTCCCAATGCAAGAATTGTGTTGGATATTTTAGGTCGATTGACGAATCCTTTAATGCGATTATTGAAGTTTAATATTCGTTATCGCAATATAGATTTCAAACCAATGGTTCTATTGTTTGCAATCATGTTGGTGCAATCAGGTTTATATGTTGTGAAGGCCTTTTTGATCAATTTGAATCTAGGTTAATAATGGCAAATTCAGCATATTATTGGGATGATGAGGATTTAATTTTGAATGTGCGAGTGACAACTCGTGCATCTAAAAATGAGATCCAAGAAATTGGTGAAGAGAGTATTAAAGTTAGGATTAATACTCCGCCAGTGGATGGCAAAGCGAATGCCCATCTTAAGAAATTTTTAGGCAAAGAGTTTGGTGTTGCACCAAGCAGAATCATGATTGAGTCGGGTGAGCTTGCTCGTGATAAACGTTTTAGAATTCCATCGCCTGCTAAGTTTCCAGAAGGTTTTCATGTTGAGTAGTGATGAATTATTTATGGCAGAAGCTTTGATTGAAGCGCAAAAAGCTGCCGCTATTGGAGAAATTCCAATCGGTGCTGTCATTGTTAAAGATGGTGAGATCATTGCTCGCGGATTCAATGAATCCATTACTAAAAATGACCCAACGGCGCATGCGGAGATTGTTGCTATTCGTCGTGCGGGTGAAGCTTTACAGAATTATCGTTTAATTGATTGTGAATTGTATGTCACATTAGAACCTTGCATGATGTGCGCAGGGAGCTTTGTTCACAGCCGATTGAAACGAATTATTTACGGCGCGGGTGATTCGCGCCATGGTGCACTCGGCACACAGCTGAATGTGAATACTTTTGAGTCTTTTAATCATAAAGTATCCATAACGCCATCTGTGTTGGAAGAAGAGTGCCGAACATTAATACAGTCGTTTTTCAGAGAAAGACGCAAACAACAAAAAAGCAGCAAGTGAGGAGAAGAGAAGATATGTCAACCATCAAGGATGCATACTTGAAAGAGATCGAACAACGTGGTTATAACGTTGATCCGATTCAATTACGAGTGGCAGAAGAGTACGATAAGTTAAAAACGAAGATCATGAATGATGAGCCTGCTGTGGATAGTAGCAAGGTTTCATTTTTCCAAAAATTGATGAAAACCGTGCCAGATAATGCCAAGCGTTATCAAGATCCTCGCGGTATTTATATTTATGGTCGAGTTGGTCGTGGTAAAACATTCTTGATGGATTTGTTTTATAACAATGTTGATGTACCAAAGATTCGCAGTCACTATTATCACTTCATGCAGGATGTGCATAATGAATTACGTAGCTTTGCGGGCGAAAGTGATCCATTAAAATTAGTCGCAAAAAGCTATGCAAAAAAATGTAAAGTACTTTGTGTGGATGAGTTCCATGTAATCGATATTACAGATGCAATGATCCTTTATCGTTTACTCGAATCATTCTTGGACGAAGGTATTTTCTTCATCACAACTTCAAACCGTGAGCCTGATGAGCTATATAAAAATGGTTTGCAACGTGAAAAATTCTTACCTGCGATTGAAATCATTAAAAAACGCTTAGTTTCTGTGCCTTTAGATAGTGATAATGATTATCGTATGCGCCACTTGGAAGCAGCAGATGTTTGGTTTACAGGTTCTATTGAAGAGCAGCAGAAGCATTTTGAAGCGTCATTTGATGAATTAGTTGGTCACAGTGATGGCCCAATCACGCGCGATATTAATGGTCATGCTTTTGAAATGTTAAAAGTGGGCGGTGATGCAACGTGGTTCACATTCAAAGAAGCTTGTGCAAAGCCAAGAGCTTCACAGGATTTCATTAAACTCGCTTCTGAATATGGCACAGTGTTTTTAAGTGCAGTGCCATTGTTGAATCGTGATCGTCAAAATGAAGCACGCCGTTTCGTAATCATGATCGATGAATTCTATGATCAGGGTGTTAAAGTTGTGATTGGTGCAGAAACTTCCTTGGCAGATCTATATGAATCTAAAGGCACAAATGCATTGGATTTTGAATTTGATCGCACAATGAGCCGCTTGATCGAAATGCAGTCAGAAACTTATTTACACCAACCAAAACGTCAGGCATAAGGGAACGTAATGAGCACTTTTAGTTTAGAAAAATCAGTGAAAAATTTTATTGCTGATTTAGCAAAAACAACTTTTCAAGGTGATGTGGATGCCAATGAAGCAGCACGATTGGTTCACTCAGTGGATAACTCCATTTATGAAGTGAAGCCAGCAGCAGTCATTTATCCTAAAAATAGTGATGATGTGGCGATTGTGACGCAATTATTATCACAACCAGAGCATCATCAAGTGAACATTACAGCCAAAGGCGGTGGTACAGGTACAAATGGTCAATCCTTAAATCAAGGGATCATTTTTGATTTATCGCGTCACATGAATCAGATTTTGGCATTTGATGCTGAAAAGCACCAAGTAATCGTGCAAACAGGTGTTGTAAAAGATCAGCTGAATGCATTTTTGAAACCTCATGGCTTTTTCTTTGCTCCTGAATTATCAACATCGAATCGTGCAACGATTGGTGGGATGATCAATACCGATGCGTCAGGTCAAGGTAGTTATACTTATGGTAAAACGAGCCATCACGTTGTTTCATTGAAAGGTTATTTGCCGAATGGTCAATTCATTGATACGAATGAAATTGATCCATTACAGCAACAAATTGCTGGTGTGATTGCGCCTGAAGTAGATTCAATGAATGCGCATTTCCCAGAGTTGAACCGCTTTGTTACAGGCTATGATGCGAAGCACTTCTTTGATGATGAAAACCATAATCTAAAACATTTGCTCTGTGGTGCGGAAGGCACATTGGCTGTTTTAACAGAAGCGACATTGAATGTGTTGCCGATTCCTAAATACAGCACGTTAGTATTGTTAAGCTATGATGACTTTATTTCAGCCCTAAGACATTCAACCTATTTGATGGATGCGCCTGTTACACCAACATCCATTGAAATCATGGATGATCGCGTTGTGGAACGTGCGCGTAATGACTTTATTTGGGAAGTGAATCAACAGTATTTTGAAGGCGTGGATTATGATCGCTTGAAAGCAATTCTATTGGTGGAATTCAATAGTGATGATGAAGCTGAATTACAGAAATCTGTAGAATCATTTGCTGATTATATGAAGGCAAGTAACTATGCGTCATTATTATCATCCAATGTATTGAATGGCGATGCTGCGATCAAAAACATCTATGCACTTCGTAAACGTGCAGTTGGCTTATTAGGCAACATCAAGGGCGAACGCAGAACGATGGCATTTGTGGAAGATTGCGCTGTGCCACCAGAAAGCTTGGCGGATTTCATTGTAGAATTCAAAGCTGTATTGGATCAAGAAGATCTTATTTATGGCATGTTTGGGCACGTAGATGCTGGTGTATTGCATGTTCGTCCAGCATTGGATCTTAAAACAGATGCAGATCGTGAAAGAATCCGTAAAGTCAGTGATCAAGTTTATGATTTGTGTGTGAAATATAAAGGCGCATTGTGGGGCGAGCATGGTAAAGGGGTTCGTTCTGAATATTGTGAGCCATATTTTGGTGATTTTTACCCAATCATTCGTGCTATTAAAACGGCATTTGATCCACACAATCAGATGAATCCTGGAAAGATTGCAGCACCATTAGGCTCTGATTCAGCTTTGTATAAAGTGGATTCAACACCAATGCGTGGACAAAAAGATCAATTGATCTCTGAGAAAATGTGGAATGAATATCGCCGTGTGAATTTCTGTAATGGTAATGGCGCATGTTTTAACTATGATCTACATTCTCCAATGTGCCCGAGTTATAAAGCAACGCGTGATCGTGTTCAATCACCCAAAGGTCGCGCTGTCTTGCTAAAAGAATGGGAACGTCGCCGTTGTACTGATCAAAATACACCAGAATTTGAAGAAGAGATTTTCACAGCGTTGGAAACTTGCTTAAGTTGTGGCAGTTGTACATCAGAATGCCCTGTGATGATCAATATTCCAAATGGTCGTTCTCAGTTTGTGGAAGAGTATTACAAAACTCGTCGTCGTCCATTGGTGGATCGTATTTTGGCTCAAGCTGAAGAAAACGCACCATTGATGTATAAAATGCGTAGCATCACAAATCCATTATTCAAGTTGCCAATGACACAAGCCATTATGAGAAAAATTGGCTTAACAGATGCGACAATGCCACAAGATAATGGTGTGCCAGCATTGGTGAAGGCAGGGAAGTTGGTTGAATGGAATATCGCTGATATTGAGCGTTTAACAGCAGAATCTATCAAAGATGCTAAAAATTCTGTGATCATTGTGCCAGATGCTTTGACGGAATACTTTGATGGCAAAGTTCTGAAAGATTGTGTGGAATTATTGCATTCATTAGGTTTAACAGTTTATTTAGCACCTTATCAGAACTCAGGTAAGGCTTATCATGTTTTAGGTATGCGTGATCAATTCACTTTGTCTGCTGAAAAGCAAAATAAATTGCTATTGAAAATGGCTAAATTAAATATCCCAATGATTGGCATTGAACCACCAATCACAGTACTTTATCGTAAAGATTATAAGCAGATGTTTGGTGAAGCTGTGGATGTAAAATTGGTGCAAGAGTTCTTAATGGATTATTTAAGCCAAAAAGATCAAACAGTACAAAAAGAATTGAAAGATAAGTTCTATTTGTTGAGCCATTGTATGGAAAAAACTACTGTGCCTAATGCGCCAAGTTTATGGCAGCAAGTGTTTAAATACTTTGGTTTAGGGTTGGAAATTGTACCAACAGGTTGCTGTGGTATGAGCGGAACATTTGGGCATTTAACGAAGCAAGTGGAATTGTCTGAGAAGATCTATGATCAATCATGGCGTGTGCAAATTGATGGTATTGCAGAGAAAGATCATGTGATGGCAACGGGTTTCTCTTGTAGAACGCAAGTGGATCGTTTTTCTAAAGTATCAGCATTGCATCCTATTTCTGTCTTGAATCAAAGCGTACAGGGATAATTTTTTCTGGTGATTTTTATAGATGATGAATGAATCACTATGAATTGGCGAAATTAAAATTTTTGTAAATTTCATGGATTTATTGGGGGTATTGCATAAAATGCAGGCTCTTATGTATAAAACGGAGAGTTTTAAATAATGAAATGCCCAGTTTGTGTTGATGCAACATTGGTAATGTCTGAGCGTAAAGGAATTGAGATTGATTATTGTCCTCAATGCCGTGGTATTTGGTTGGATCGCGGAGAGATTGATAAAATCATCGAAAGATCAGTTGAGGAAATGATGGCAGATGCCCCTGTAGCGCCAGCAGCTCAACAAGCCGCACCGCAAAGAGCACCACAACAGTCTCAATCACAACCTTATCCGCATCATCATCACGAAGATGATTATCATTATAGAAAGAACAAAAAGAAAAGTTTCTGGATGGAATTGTTCGATTAATCCCTTATGTAAACTTTAATCTAAGAGCCTGCTAAATGCAGGCTTTTGCATATCTAAATATAATGATTTGAATAATCAAAAATTCAATTTATAATCATTAATAGATAGAAATAATAAATAACTATCAATATGCTCTGATTCATTCCCAGAAGTTCAATACATAGTCAATAAGATCTACATTTGGAGGTTTTTATGAGTGGCAAGTTTGAGATTTTTCTAGCAAAGAACAATGAGTTTTACTTTCGCCTAAAAGCAGGTAATGGCGAAATTATTTTAGGTAGTGAAGGTTACACGACAAAAGCAAATTGTGAAAAGGGCATTGCATCTGTACAAAAGAATGCGGTTGATCCTAATCGATATGAGAAAAAATCTTCAGAAAGTGGAAAATTCTCTTTCAATCTGAAAGCCACAAATGGGCAAATAATTGGTACAAGCCAAAGTTATAAAACAGAAGCTACACGTGATAATGGTATTGAATCTGTAACGAAAAATGCACCCACAGCAAAAGTTGTTGATCTAACAGAATAATTGCATTAATAAATAATGAAGCCCGCTTGATGCGGGCTTTTTGTTTGAATTGAGATAATCAATTATTCAATATTTACTTCAAAAGTTTGTTTGATATTTTGTAATGTCACCATGGTTTTAAAACCATTGATATTTTCATCATTGAATAATAAACGTTCTGATAGCTTTTCATATTCAGACATATCAGCAACAGTCATAATGAGTAAGAAATCAAAATCCCCTGTGACTAAATAAACTTGCTGAATCGCAGATGTTGATAGAAATATAGATTTGTGGTGATCCATCGCCACTGTATGCTTATTTTTGATGCGAACTTCTACTATCAATGTAATGGGCTTACCGAGCTTTTTGTTATCAATGATGGCAATGTTGCCTTTGATGTAACCATCAGCTTCTAAAGCGGCAATACGACGATTTACAGCAGATGGCGATAAATTGACTTGCTCAGCTAGTTCGCGCTGTGAAATTTTATTATCACGCTGTAATAGTTGAAGAATTTTTTTATCAAAACCATCTAATTCCATAAATTATTGCCCATATCAAATAATCGAAGCCGAAGTATAGTTATACATTATTTTATTGTAATGCAGTCAGTCAAATATCAAAAAATTTTAAAACAAAACCTCATGTTTAGATACCTAAATATGAGGTTTATTTCAATAACTGATTAATTATTTAATAAGCATTTCTTCGAGAAACAGGTGCAAAGCTACTTGCTTGTGCTGTTTCCCAAACAGAAGCATAAAACTGACTTGGGATATTGTCACGCAATAAAGCGCCTGGTTCAATGTAGTAATAAGTATTGGAGAATAGGCGAACTTCATTGTCTGCTGTTCTTAATACTAAGTGGTGAGGTTCTAATTCATTCACATGATTAATACCTGCTGAGCTTAGCATTTCGGCCAATGCATGCAATGTATTACGATGATAGCTATGAACGCGATTCACTTTATTTGTAACATCTAAGCCTTTTTGTCTCATTAAGTCCTGTGTTGCAATACCTGTTGGGCAAGTATTTGTATGGCAACTTAATGATTGGATGCAACCTAATGCAAACATAAATCCACGTGCTGAGTTTACCCAATCTGCACCAATTGCTAATGTACGAGCAATGTCAAATGCACTGATAATTTTACCGCTTGCACCAATTTTGATTTGATCACGAAGATTCGCGCCAACCAATGTATTATGAACGAACAATAAGCCTTCACGTAATGGTGAACCAATATGGTCTGCAAATTCAATCGGTGCTGAACCTGTACCGCCTTCTTTACCATCCACAACGATGAAGTCTGGCGTAATACCTGTTTTTAGCATTGCTTTAACAATGGCTGCAAATTCCCAAGCATGGCCAATACACAATTTAAAACCAACAGGCTTGCCATCGCTTAACTCACGCAATCTTTGAATGAATTCTAATAATTCAATAGGGTTAGAAAATTCTGAATGATATGGTGGGGAGATACAATCTCTATCCATTGGTACACCGCGAGTTTTAGCAATTTCAGGTGTGATTTTATCTTTAGGTAAAACGCCACCATGACCAGGCTTTGCACCTTGGCTGATTTTAACTTCAATCATTTTAACTTGTGGTAATAGCGCTTTTTCTCTGAATTTTTCAGGATCAAATTTGCCATCTTCAGTGCGGCAACCAAAGTAACCACTGCCTAATTCCCAGATTAAATCGCCACCATTTTGTAAGTGATAAGGGCTGATACTACCTTCGCCTGTATCGTGTGCAAAATTACCTAACTTTGCGCCACCATTCAAAGCTAATACGGCATTTGAACTTAATGCACCAAAGCTCATTGCTGAAATGTTGAAGATAGATGCACTGTAAGGCTGTTTACATTCACTACCACCAATAGTGATGCGGAAATCATCAGGATTTGGCATTGGCACAGGCGCCATCGAATGGTTGATGAATTGGAAGCCTTTTTCATAAACGTTTTGAATCGTACCAAAAGCACGATTTGAGTTATGATTTTTTGCACGGTTATAAACTAGTTCGCGTTGGCCATGTGTGAAAGGTACAGCTTCAGAATCTGATTCAATAAAGTATTGGCGAATTTCTGGGCGGAAATGTTTAAGGAGATATCTCAAGTTACCCAAGATTGGATAGTTTCGACGAACCGCATAAGTTTTTTGTAAAATATCAGCAAAACCAATGAAAGTCAGTACGAGCGCAACGGCAAAAACTATTTTGCCAAATGGGAAGTTGAGCACGATTGATGCGATGGTTGTAGCAATTGCAATCAAGAAAAGAGCGTAGCGCCCTAAGTATGCAACAGCGGTCATGATATCTCCTTTGATAAATTATGAGAATAGCTTAGAATAAATGGGAGATATCATACTCTATATAGTTTTAAATTATAAGGATTTACCGCTCAAATGTACTTAAAGAATAAAAAGGTTGACAGCGAAAATGACTGGGATTACAAGTCAGTGCCAGCTATCCCTTTGAAAAAACATCGATATAGTACAGATAGAGCTATTTCAAAAATTATTTACTCTAAAAATGTTGATGATGCGGACTTAAAGCTTCAGTTGAGAAGGGCAAGGCAATTGGCTTACGTAGAGCCTTGGTTTCAAGAGTTTTTGCCAGAAAAATTGAAAGGGCGATTATTTATCGCGTCTTTGGGGCGTAAATTTTGGTTGATTGGTGCATTGGACTCTTTGTCGGGGAATAATTTTAAGTTTTATCAAAAAGAGATTAGGCAAACATTAGAAAATTATTTGAATACGATTTCGCAAAAGGAATGGAGTATTCCTGAATTCAAAGTTCAAGTCATGCCAAAGAAGCCACAAGAATCTGTGCCAGAGTTTCCAGAAGGGACAGTGACGACTTTATCAGTGCGCTCGAATAAAAGTTTATTGGCAGATAAAACAAATCGCTCGATTGATGATATCCTAGCAAGCATGATGGATAACGCGAAAAAACATGGAAGATAATACAACCCTAGAAGATCAACAAAAAGAAAAACGATACTGGTTCGAACGAGCCCTAAATCTACTAATGCGTAGAGAGCATAGTATTGTTGAGTTAAGGCAAAAGCTTACGTTGAAAGGTTGTGAAGTGGGTTTGGTGGAAGAAATCATTGCGCAATGCATCGAAGCCAATTATTTGAGTTTGGAAAGATTTGCAGAAGTATTTGCCAGGAATCAAGCACAATTAGGTTATGGTCCTAAAAAAGTTCAATTCTTACTGAAGCAACATCAAGTGCCAAGTGATTTAGTATCTATAGTATTAGAAGAAGCAAATTTTGATGAAGCTAAGGTGATCGCTTTGCGTAAAATCGGGCAGAAACCTGAGCCTAAACTGAAGGCTGCATTATATCGTCGGGGTTTTTGATGAAAGCACCTGGCTTTTGGCAGTCAAATAATTGGATTTCAGCACTGTTGAAGCCTTTGTCCTGTTTATATCAATATTTATCTGAAAAAAATAAACTTAAAAAGCTGAAAGTACAGAAGAAGCTTTCTGTGCCAGTGATTGTTGTGGGTAATATTAATGTCGGTGGCACAGGCAAAACACCTGTAACTATTGCATTGATTAGTGAATTACAGCAACAAGGTTTGAAAGTTGGCTTAATTTCTCGTGGTTATGGTCGCAAAGATGAATCAATCATTGTGAGTGATGAGAAAGCTTCGCCAGAATTATTGGGTGATGAACCTTATTTAATTCATCAAAAAACAGATGTACCTGTTGCCGTGGCAAATCAGCGCTATGACGCAGGTTTAGCATTGTTGGCAAAACATCCTGATTTAGATGTGATTGTGAGCGATGATGGCTTGCAACATTATGCTTTGTATAGAGATTTTGAAATTGCAGTGTTTGGCAAGCAAGGTGTTGGTAATGGCAATATAATGCCAGCAGGACCACTTAGAGAAAGTGTTGAGCGTTTAAGCAGTGTGGATGCCGTTATGACGATTGATGATACTTTTCATTTTTTGCTTCCATATTCACAAAAATGTTATAAGATATCGCAGCGGCTTGGTGTGCCTTATCAATTAAATAATTTTAAACAAACCCAACAGTGGGAAAATTTCTCGCTTGTCAGTGCGATTGCAGGCATAGCGCACCCGAGTAATTTCTTTAACGCATTATCATCGAAGAATATAGAAGTTAGCGCTTATCCCTTTGATGATCATCATACATACAGTGCAGCGGATTTTGCTAATATGGCAGAACCAATATTGATGACAGAAAAAGATGCTGTCAAATGCACACAAATTTTACATGACCATGATGCATGGGTTGTTCCATTAGAAACAACATTGCCATCAGGTTTTATCGAATTGATCATTCAACATATTAATTTAAGAAAAGATATTGAGAAAATCGATCCAAAGAATTTTATAGGAGACAGTGAATGTCTAAATTAACAGAAGAACAAAAAGCATATTTTTTGGATTATGCAAAAAATGATCCAAATTTTAAGGAAGAGCAAGAAAAATATACTCAAGCAATTCCAAGTCGCACATTTATTCAAGAAGTTTTAAATGTTGCTAAAAAAGCCACTTTTGATGAGTTGGCTACAATTTTAAACTTGAAAGATGATTGGCAATTAGAAGCATTGAGTAATCGCTTATATATCATGAATAGAGCGCGCCAATTACATTGTAATTCTCGTGAAGAGTTTTTGCCTGTAGGTGGTGAAGATACTGTGGTCGGTTTATTTGAAGGCACAGTGGAAGGTCATGGTTATGTGACAGTAAAAGATCAAGATTCGATCTATGTTTCACCAAAAGATTGTAAAAATGTAATGCACCATGATGAAGTTGAAGTGGTGATTACAGGCGTGTTTCGTTCAAAATCTATGCGACAAGGTCGCGTTGTTAAAATCGTAAAACGCAATTTGCATGAGTTAATCGCACGTATTTCTATGTACGATGGCAGCGCTATGGCTGTGCCAGAAAATCGTAAAGTTTCACAGCATTTTTTGATTTTGGAAGATGGGTTAAAAGAAGCCAAAAATCATGATTTGGTTAAAATTGAAGTGGATCAAGATGCTTTGAATAAAGGCAGTTTCATTGCGAAGGTTACTGAGGTTTTTGGTCGTAAAATGACGAAAGATATCGCAATTTTACAAGCGATTATGGAGCATCAATTACCGCATGAATTTTCTAAAGCAACAGATGCATTATTGAAAACTATTTCGGATGAAGTTCTGGAAGAAGATAAAGTTGGCCGTAAAGATTATCGTCATCTACCTTTAGTAACAATTGATGGTATTACAGCGCGTGACTTTGATGATGCTGTCTATGCTGAAAAAGTAGAAGATGGTAACTTTAAATTGTATGTTGCGATTGCGGATGTTGCGCATTATGTGAAAAATGGCAATGCGATCGATGCAGATGCAATTCAGCGTGGTACATCAGTATATTTCCCCGATCGTGTGATCCCAATGTTGCCAGAGAAGTTATCCAATGGATTGTGCTCATTGAATCCAGATGTTGATCGTTTATGTATGGTTTGCGAAATGATCATTGCGCCGAATGGTGAGATGCTTAAATTCGAATTCTTTGAAGGTGTGATGCGTTCGCATGCACGTTTAACTTATGAATTAGTGGCAGAATTGATTATAGAAGAAAATCCTATCCAAGAGGATTATGTTGAAATCATGCCGCATATTTTGAATTTATATTCATTATATAAAGTATTGCGTAAAGCGCGTGATCAACGAGGTTCAATTGACTTTGAAACAAAAGAAACTGAGATTCTATATAATGATGAAGGTTTGATTGATAAGATCGAATTCAGAATTCGTAACGAAGCGCACATGATTATCGAAGAATGCATGATTGCGGCAAATATCGCAGCGGCGACATTCTTGGAATCGAATGAATTGCCAGCATTGTATCGTGTGCATGCTAAACCGCCTGAAGATAAATTGGGTAAATTACGCGCTTTCTTAGTGGAATATAACTTGGGCGTGGAAGGTGGTGATGCACCTGAGCCAAAAGATTATGCGAAAACTTTGGCAATGGCTTCTGAGTTGCCAGTGTTTGATATCATTCAAACGATGATGCTTCGCTCGATGGCGCAAGCAGTTTATCAGCCTGAAAATGAAGGTCACTTTGGTTTGTCATTGACGCATTACGCGCACTTTACATCGCCGATTCGTCGTTATCCTGACTTAACTGTGCATCGTGGTATCAAGTATTTAATCAATAAAAATAAAGAAGGTTCTGCTAGGTATCCTTATACTGAAAAAATGATGACAAGCTTAGGTGAAAGTTTGTCTGAAATGGAGCGTCGTGCGGATAAGGCGGTTGCTGATGTTGTGACATGGTTGAAATGCGAATATATGCAACAGCATATTGGTAAAGTATTAAATGGTCGCGTGGCAGGTATTACGAAGTTTGGAGTATTTGTTGAGCTCGATGATATCTATATCGAAGGCTTAGTGCATATGTCAAAATTGCCAGGTGATTATTATCACTTTGATGATATTCGTTACCGCCTAGTAGGTGAAAAAACAGGTACGTTAATTAAATTAAACGATGCTGTTGTTGTACGTGTTTTGGATGCGAATCCTGAAACTAAATTCATTGACTTTGAAATGATTACATTGCCTAAGAATGCAAAATTAAGCAAGCGTGAAATTGATGCGATGCTGTCTGAAATGGCTGCAGCAAAAGCGATGGAGAAGTCTAAGAAAAAGCAATCATCTAAAAAAGGCCGTCCAGATAATCGTAAAGTAAAAGAGAAGAGACGCGGCTCAAATGAGAAACGTAAAATGGTTGCAAAAAAAGCTGAGAAGCCAGCTAAAAAGGTGAAAAAGAAAAAAGTGAGCAAAAAAGACAAGAAGTAATCTTTTAAATATTTCGGCATTGCTATTAATTCCTTGTGAAATGTTTTAAAATGCCGAGTTATTTTGTGTCATTGACTAGTGTAAGGATGAAAGGATTATGAATAAGCCGCCCAAGTATAAACGTATTTTGCTGAAGTTAAGTGGTGAAGCTTTAATGGGATCAGGTAATTACGGCATTGAACCTGAAACAATTGGTCGCATTGCTGATGAAATTCAATCATTGAATGCAATTGGTGTAGAAGTTGGCGTTGTTATTGGTGGTGGTAACATTTTCCGTGGTGCTGGTTTGGCGAATAAAGGTATGGATCGCGTAACAGGTGATCATATGGGTATGTTGGCAACCGTAATGAATTCATTAGCATTGCAAGATGCGTTAGAAGATCGCAATGTTTACGTTCGCGTAATGAGTGCACTTCGCATCAACGAAGTGTGTGAAGATTATATTCGTCGTCGTGCTGTTCGTCACTTAGAGAAAAAGCGCGTAACGATTTTTGCAGCAGGCACTGGTAATCCATTCTTTACAACTGATTCAGCAGCTGCGCTTCGTGCAATTGAAGTGAATGCAGATATCATGTTGAAAGCAACTAAAGTGGATGGTATTTATACAGCCGATCCTAATAAAGATCCTAATGCTGTAAAGTATGATGTTGTGAGCTATAAAGAAGCATTGGCAAAAGATTTGGGTGTGATGGATGCAACTGCATTAGTAATGTGTCGTGAAAATAAATTACCGATTCGTGTATTCAATATTTTCAACGAAGGTGATTTAATGCGCACAGTTTGTGGTGATGAAATCGGCACATTGGTAACAGAATAATAGCTAATCTATTTGAGTGAATTTAAGGAAATCTAGATTATGATTAACGAAATTAAACAAGATGCAGAACACCGCATGAAAATGTCTATTGAAAGCTTGAGAAGTGCATTGCTAAAGCTAAGAACTGGCCGTGCACACACAAGATTGATGGATCATATTGAAGTTGAGTTTTATTGTTCTC
>JBEBSR010000058.1:0-14928 GCA_040394195.1 Wohlfahrtiimonas larvae
CACAACCTTGCCAAGGTTGGGGTCGCGAGTTCGAGTCTCGTTTCCCGCTCCAAAATTTAAAGCCTTTAATTAGAGATAATTAAAGGCTTTTTTATTTGTCTCAGTAATAGTTGTGCATTTTCATAGTGTTCGTTATGCTTGAATGCTTAGCCTTGATGTTAAGTCATTCCCATTAATGAGTATTATGAGGATTCAGCATGAAGAAAAATGTTGTACTGTATAGTTCTATTCCACAAGATCAACAAGAAAGATTAGAGCAAGCTTTTAATCTGACAATTTTTGATAAAAGTCCCGATGCCAATCCTGAAGAGTTCATGGATATTATAAAGAATGCAGATGGTATGATTGGTGCCAATATGGCAACTCGTATCGATGAAGCATTTCTAGCGAAAGCATCGAATTTAAAAGCGGCATCCACAATATCTGTTGGATTTGATAATTATGATTTAGATGCTTTAGTTCAACGAAAAGTTCGCTTGATGAATACGCCCACTGTATTAACAGAAGGCACGGCGGATCTGATTTTTACATTATTGATGGCGACAGCAAGAAGAACAGCAGAATTGTCTCAATATATTCATAATGGGCAATGGAAAAAAGGGGTAGCGCCCGAATATTATGGTACAGATATTTATGGCAAAACCATTGGTATTATTGGGATGGGAAGAATTGCCAAAGCTATTGCCAAACGTGCTCATTGTGGATTTGATATGAATGTGTTGTATTGCAATCGCTCATCCCATGCAGATGTGGAATCTGAATATAAGGCTAAACGTTGTGATTTGGATGAATTATTGAAGCAATCTGATTTTGTTATCGTGATTGTGCCTTTGGTGAAGGAAACAGATCGCTTAATCACAGCAGATAAATTAGCACTAATGAAACCTACAGCAATTTTAATCAATGGTGCGCGCGGTCGAGTGATTGATGAAGCGGCCTTGATTCAAGCTTTGCAGGCAAAAACTATTCGAGCAGCAGGTTTGGATGTGTATGAAGTCGAACCGTTGCCAATGGATTCTCTATTGTTGAAGTTAGATAATGTTTTACTTTCGCCTCATGTGGGCTCAGCAACGGTAGAAACTCGTTATGCCATGGCAAAATGTGCGGTTGATAATATCATTAACGCACTTAAGGAAGAAAAACCTGAGGAAAACTGGGTGAATCCAGAAGTGGGTTAATGATTGATTGCATCACTGCTCAGCAATAATTACTGCGCGCAGTGGTGCAGGATAACCTTCTATTGTTTTATTGTGATCATTAGGATCTAGGAAATCTTCTAAGGATTGATAAGTCATCCAATCTGTTTTTCTCTGTTCTTCGATGGATGTTTGATTTAAATCCACACAACGAACATTTTTAAAACCAACGCGCTTCAAGAAAATCTCTAGCATTTTGACAGATGGAATGAACCAAGTATTGCGCATTTGTGCATAGCGATCATGGGGAATCAAGCAGGTGTTTTCATTACCCTCAACCACCATTGTTTCTAAAACTAATGTGCCTTTTTTATTGAGCAGCTTTTTCAAATCACTTAAATGATCAATGGGAGATCGGCGGTGATAAAGTACGCCCATAGAAAATACAACATCAAAGAATTCTAATTCTTCTGTCATGGCTTCTAAGCCAATCGGTAATTGCCAAATCGGTAATTCAGGTGCGTAATGCTTGAATGCTTTGAATTGCGATAGAAATAGGAAGTTTGGATCAATGCCCAATACTGATTTTGCACCAGCGCCTAACATTCTATAGCCATAATAACCATTGCCACAGCCAACATCTAAGACATTTTTGTATTTCAAATCAATGTGCGGCGCAACGCGTTCCCATTTCCAATCAGAATGCCACTCAGTATTGATGAATGTATCGCAAAATTGCCAAGGACCTTTGCGCCACGGCATTAATTTGCGTAAGGATGCTTCTAAAGCTACTTCATCTGTTTGGCCTTTTAAAATTGCACCATTGATTAGATCAATACTGAGGTCTTCAACTTGAGGCAATTGATCCAAAATTGCTTGCCATTCATCAAAGTTGCCATGAATGTTCTCTGCAATGTGTTGTGGCAACCAAGTATCAAGTTTTTGTGCCCATGCACTTAAATCAGTATTGCGATAAAAATCAGAAATGGCAGAGTAATCAATCATAATATATTAAGGTAGGGCAACAATAGAGATGAAGTTAAGACATTGGAACCATTGATAAACACGTGTGAATCCAGCTTGGTGTAAGCGTTCTTTATGAATTTCAAAAGAATCAATGCGCATCACATTTTCAATGGCTTCACGTTTTTGAGCAATTTCTAATTCAGAATAGCCATTAGCGCGTTTGAATGCTAAGTGCATGTCATCCAATACAGTTTGTTCTTCTTGATCATGAAAATAAGTTTTTTCAGATAGGAATAGTGCACCAGTTGGCAGCAAGCTTTGGCGAATTTTTGATAAAAGCGCTAAGCGTTCATCGGGTTCGATGAATTGCAAAGTTAAATTCAAAACAAAGATAGAGGTAGGTTCAAAATTTACTTGAGTAATATCAGCTTGTTTTAAATGAATAGGAATCAATCCATCATGCACTTGATCTTGCAATTTAAAAAACTGAGTGGCTTTTTCGATCATAGGCGCTGAATTATCAATCGCAATGATTTCTGTATTCTCAGTTTTAATAGAGTGGCGAAGGGCATTGGAAATAGCACCTAATGAACAACCTAGATCATAAATCTTAGAATTGTCTTCCGCAAACAAAGGCGCAAAGCGGCCAATTTGCTCAATAATCATAGGATAGCCAGGCGCAGAGCGCTTGATCATATCGGAGAAAACATTAACGACTTCTTCATTGAAAACAAAATCTGTCTTTTTTCTTTTTTCAGAAAAAATAGTATCTGTAGGTTGCATAGGATTATTGATGGTTGAGTTCAACTAAAGTGTCGTAATAGTTATCCATAATGTTGGATAAGCTCTTTAATTCACGAGGTTTTGCATACTTTAATTGATAGGTCAATAGTTTCTCTTCTTCATTTTGAGAGAATAATTCGAATTGACGAGCTTGGCAGATTCTCTGTAAAGCTTCAATGCTTTCAGGTTGAATTGAATGTGCATGATATTGTACAGAAGCGCTATAGTTCTTTGGCGGTTCTGTCATTACATTATCATCGTGATAATCATAGTAATCAGCTAGATCAGCATGAGTTTCATGATCATGTTCGTTATGCTCAGTATCAGTTTTATTGGATTGAATTTTTACATTCGGTTGAATGCTGTGGTCAACTGCTTTTTGTGTATCTCTAATGGAGGATTCTGTTGCATGACGAGCTTCATGTAGAGATTTTTTTACTTCATCCAAATGCGCTGTATCTTTAATTTGATTAGTAAAATTGTCTCTTGTATCCATGAAAGATTGTTTCAAGTCATCCACTTGAAATTCTTTCGAGACATCATCTTTCACTTGGTTAGTGAAAGAACGGATTTTATTAATCAGTGAGCCAACTGTGCGGATTGTTTCAGGCAACTTTTGTGGGCCAATGACAACCAAAGCGACGACAAAGATGATGGCGAATTCGCCAAAGCTAATACCAAACATTATTTATGATTCAATTAGATGATTAAGCGTTGTCTTTTTTGTTTTCTTTCGCAACTGTTTCTGCTTCGTTGCTTTCAGCTTTGTGCTCTACAGTTTCAACTTTTTGCTCTTCTTTTTTCTCATCTTCTTTCATTGCATCTTTGAAACCTTTCAATGCAGTTCCTAAGTCGCCACCAATATTACGTAATTTAGCAGTACCAAATACAGCCAATACAACGATTAAAACTACAACCCAATGCCAAATGCTAAATGATCCCATAATGCACCTCATAAAAATACGGAATGTTAAATATTGTGAGCATTATAATCACAATGAGCTCTTTGGTATAGGTTAAGTTGGATTATTTTTGCACGTACTTTGACTATTGGTTGAATTCTCTACATTTATTCGGTCGATATCTTTGGCTTAAAGTCCCTTGATTGCATCGCCATTGAATACTATCAGCACTTATATACGGTGTCACAATGATTGTGTCGTATTTTAATTTTTCATTAAACTGGATGGTGATGTTGCCATTTCGATTAACTTCAACGGAAGAGACAGTATGGTTTTGGATATTTCGTGCTTCAGGTAATTGGGCTTGTTGATTAGATGAAGGGTACTGTTTGTGTTCTCTATAATAATCGACAACAGCTACTTGAGCGCCAGATGCTAATACTAAGCCTTCAGATGCATAAGTACGATGAGTGTATTCTTGATAGGCGGGGATGGCGAAAGCAATAATAATGGCAATTAAGCCAATGGGGGAAATGCAAGTAAGGATAAGGCCTATAATATGCCCTTTTTCTGGTTGCTCACCAAAATCATTATCACCAATTGTACCTGCAGATGCCATGAGATAGATGGTTAAAACTAAAACGATTAATCCACCAATGGCAGGAATGAAGGCTAATAAAGCTAATAATCCTAGCCAGCCAGATTTATTTAAATCATGAAAGCGTAATGAAAATGATCGAATGTAAAAAAATTGCATAATAATGATCACAATGCCAATGCTAAACATTGTGAGAATTGGTGAATTCATGAATCCACTAATATAAGCACATATGAATACGAGTAATAGTGTGACGCCATAGTTTGTCCAAAGTGCATTGATGAAGTTTAATCGTCCATAACGCCCTTCAAATGAAAAGCCAAAGAAAGATGGTGCTTCTTCTTCACCAAGATACACATTACGTTGGTTATTGTTTGTATTCTGAGTAAAACGTTGTTTGGGAGCAATGGACCTTTTTTGTGAAATAGTCTGCGTGTTTTGTTGTGGTGCGGCTGCTTGAAGTTCAGGGGAATAATGATACTCCTCTATATTAATCAAGAGCCCTTTAGTTTCCAATGCAGTTTTAATGGAATGTGCTTGTTCAAAAGGCAGATCATTTTTAATAGTGATGGGTTTGCCAGAGAAGAAGACAATTGCCTGCGAATCAGATAGCTTTAATATCTTTTGAATATCGCTTTTAACTTGTTCGATATCATAGCCAGGTAAAATAATACCTGAAAAAATTATCTTATATCGTCTCATAATCTCTTTCTTTCGTTGTTAATTTATTCTATTATTGTAGTCTTGCAAAAACCAAGGTCGATTCTAGCGAATAAAATGCTGAATGGATACTGAATAAAACTTCAGAAGTGTTTAAATTAGAATTGAGCAATAATTAATCTTGACCATTCAGTTAAATTGCCTATAATACGCTTCTGATTTGCAAAGCGGGAATAGCTCAGTTGGTAGAGCACAACCTTGCCAAGGTTGGGGTCGCGAGTTCGAGTCTCGTTTCCCGCTCCAAATAGGCTGAATAGCATAGTGGTAATGCGTCGGTTTGCAAAACCGTGGATCCCAGTTCGATTCTGGGTTCAGCCTCCAAAAATTATTATGGTGACCTACATTGGTTTCCTCGCAGTGAATTATTACGCACCGTGTCAGGTCCGGAAGGAAGCAGCACACGTATTAGGTTTGCGTGCAGAGGGTCTGCTGGTGTAGGTCATCTCCATTTTAGGCAGGTAAAAAGGAGTTTATCCAATATGGCAACACAAGCCTTGGCGCGAAAATGGCGTCCAAAAAACTTTCATGAAGTTGTCGGGCAAAAGCATGTTGTCACCGCCTTAACAAATGGGTTGGATAATAATCGTCTTCATCACGCATTTTTACTTACTGGTACTCGCGGTGTTGGTAAGACTACGCTCGCACGTATATTAGCAAAATCTTTGAACTGTGAAGAGGGTATTAGCTCTCATCCTTGTGGCGTTTGTAGTATTTGTCAAGAAGTAGATCAAGGGCGTTTTGTTGATTTAATTGAAATTGATGCTGCATCACGCACTAAAGTCGAAGATACGCGTGAAATTTTAGATAATGTGCAATATGCACCTACGCGCGGTCGCTATAAAGTTTATCTCATAGATGAAGTTCATATGTTATCCAATAGTAGCTTTAATGCTCTATTAAAAACATTAGAAGAACCACCTGAGCATGTAAAATTTATCCTAGCAACGACGGACCCTCAAAAATTACCTGTGACAGTTTTATCTCGTTGCTTGCGTTTCCATTTGAAAAAAATTCCTGCAACAGAGATCAAAGATCATCTATCTATGATCATGGATGCAGAGCAGATTAGCTATTCGCCAAAAGGTTTAGAATTAATTGCTAAATCTGGTGCTGGTAGTATGCGTGATAGCTTGTCATTATTAGATCAAGGGATTGCTTATACAAATGGCGATCTACAATTTGAACCAATTCAGACAATGTTGGGTTTGATTGATGATGAATATGCTTTGCTTATTTTAAAAGCCTTAGCAAATTTAGATCAAACGGCTTTATTAAAAGCATCAAAGCAGGTAATTTCATCAGGTGCTGATCCTTTTGCTATATTAGAATCACTAATCGATGCTTTCCATCAACTAACATTATTGCAGATTGATTATAGCTTTATTGATTTGGATGATACGCATCAAGATGAATGGATTGATTTGGCTGAGCAAATGTCAGCTGAAGATCTACAATTATATTATCAAATTGCATTGCATGGTCGTAAAGATTTGGAAATTCATCCTGAGCCTTTAATGGGTTTAGAAATGACATTATTGCGCATGTTGTTATTTACACCAAATAGCAATAATCCTGGGTCTGCAAGAAAAGTAGCGCCACGAACTGTAGCTCAATCGGTTGTACATCAGGAAATTTCGACAACACAAACTCAAGTTGCTCAATCTGCTTCAATTGCAATGCCATCGTTTGCGAATATTTTGAATGAGGTTCAAGCAGAGCCTCAAGAATCAACTGTAGTATCCGAGCCAGTTATCGAGATAATCTCTGAAGTTGCACCAATCATTGATGAGCCTATGGTTGAACAACTAATGACCGCAGAAGCTGTTGTGGAAGAGGATATTGTTCCGCCTTGGATTGATGCTGAGACAAATGAATCAGCGCCAATGATGATGGAAGAAGCGCTTGCGGAAACTATTGAAATGATTGCTGAGTCCGCAACTTCTATGACTTTGAATAATAATGAAGAATGGTTAGAAGTTGTACGCAACTTAGATATTATTGGATTGAGTTTAGGGATTGTGCGTAACTTAGTCTTTGATTCGTTCCAAGACAATATTTTAACATTAAAACGCTCTTTATCAGATCATGCATTCAACATTCCTGATGCCGAGAGAAATATTGCTGATGCAGTTGGTGTGGCGTTAAATCAAGGAATTCAGTGTAGAATATTGGCTGTAGAAACAGAAATGGTTGAAGATGACTTTAATCATCGTGCAGATAAAGAGTTACAAGCTAAAAAAGTAAATGCATTGGCACAAATTAAGAATGAGCCAGTGGTTCAATTATTAATGAATGAATGTCAGGCAACAGTGATTGATTCAACGCTAATGCTAGCGAATGAATAGTGTATAATACAAATTTTGAGTGAAGGAACTATCAATTATGATGAAAGGCGGTATCGCTGGGATGATGAAAAAAGCCCAGAAAATGCAAGAAGATATGATGAAAGCACAAGAAGCATTGGCTGATATCAATGTAATGGGTGAATCTGGTGCTGGTTTAGTAAAAATTGAAATGTCATGCCGTCACGTTGTTCGTAAAATCGAAATCGATGATTCTTTGTTGTCAGATGATAAAGAAATGTTGGAAGATTTAATTGGTGCAGCATTTAACGATGCATTAGCAAAAGTAGAATCAACTTCTCAAGAAAGAATGAAATCTGTAACAGGTGGTTTTGAATTGCCTGCTGGTATGAAATTACCAGGTTTCTAATGAATAGTTCGCTTTATCCAAAAGCGCTTAAAAATCTGGTGGATTCTTTAAGAATCCTACCAGGTGTCGGGCAAAAAACAGCGCTGAGAATGGCGCTTTATTTGCTTGAGCGTAATCCAAACGGTGCACAAAAGTTAAGTACAGCGATTGATGGTGCAATGACGGATATTCGTAAATGCACACAATGTCGCAATTTAACAGATGAAGATGTTTGCTTAGTTTGCAGTGATCCAACACGTGATGAATCATTATTATGTGTCGTTGAAAACCCTGCGGATGTTTTTGCATTATCTCAATCTGTTGAATATAAAGGCTTATATTTTGTATTAATGGGGAATTTATCACCACTCGATGGCATTGGTCCTGAAGATGTTGGTTTGGATTTATTGGAAGCGAGGTTATCACAAGGTGTTATTAAAGAGCTCATACTTGCCACAAACCCGACGGTTGAAGGTGAAGCGACAGCATTTTACATTGATGAAATTGCTAAACCATATAATGTACAAGTGACAAGAATCGCACATGGCGTTCCCATGGGCGGTGAATTAGAGTATTTAGATAGCAGTACACTTTCTCATGCTTTTAGAGCAAGACAGCGATTTTAGGATGTGATGATGAGTACAATTTTTACAAAGATTATCAACAAAGAAATTCCAGCAAACATTGTCTATGAAGATGATGAAATTTTGGCATTTCGTGATATTAGTCCACAAGCACCAGAGCATATTTTAGTTATTCCAAAAAAAGAAATTCCAACAGTGAATGACATAGAAGAAGCGGACGCTATTTTAGTGGGAAAATTATTTTTAACAGCTAAGAAAATTGCTAAAGAGCTAGGCTTTGATGAAAAAGGTTATCGCTTAGTGATGAATTGTAATGAAGATGGTGGTCAAACCGTTAATCATATTCATATGCATATTTTAGCAGGTCGTCAATTGAGTTGGCCTCCAGGCTAATAACATAGGTTCTTAACCATGAATTTAAAAGATTATATTATCAGTATTCCTGAGTATCCATTGCCTGGCGTTATCTTTAGAGATATTTCGCCATTATTGGGTAATGGTGAGGCTTATAGCTATGCAACGAAACAAATTTTTGAATTTGCTCAAGCAAAAGGTGTGCAGAAAATTGTAGGGCCTGAAGCACGTGGATTCATTGTGGGTTGTCCTGTTGCTTATGCTTTGAATGTTGGTTTTGTTCCTGCGCGTAAGAAAGGTAAATTGCCACGTGAAACCGAATGTGTTGAATACGCTTTGGAATATGGCACTGCATTGATTGAGTTACACAAAGATGCAATTCAACCAGGTGAAAAAGTTTTAATCTGTGACGATCTCTTAGCAACAGGTGGCACAATCGCAGCAACTATTGAGCTTGTAGAAAAGCTGGGTGGTGAGGTTGTAGGTTGTGCATTCTTAGTTGAGCTAACAGAATTAAAAGGCCGTGATAAAATCAATGGCTACGACATTGTTGCATTGATGGATTTTTAAATCAGCCAAAGCAATAAATTTATTGATGAATGATTGGACTTTCCTTTGAAAAAAATAAGCCAACGAAAAAAAATATACATCGCATTGATCCTTGGACTAACGCAAGCACCAGTGATGGCAAAAGCACCGCCTTCTGGTGCTTTTGGCGCTTGTAGGATTAGCCCTCTGGTTGAATATATCCAGCCCGCCCCAGATGGAATTATGGATGGTGAAACTGTTTATTTATCAGGTAAATATGCTGATAGTAATGAACAGTTTTCTAATATTAGAGAAGATATTGTTGCATATTATGGCAATGCAAGGATTGATGCGGATCATTTGGTCTTAGACCGTGAGAAAAATATTCTTAAAGGTAAAGATCAGAATATTCGTTACTCCTCAGATTCGGCAGTCATAGAGTCCAGTAGCTTTACATCGTATTTAAATAATCGTGAATATGAAGGTGAAGATGTCACTTATTATATGCACCAAATTGAAGCACAGGGCAAGGCGCGTTATGCGATTAATCGTCAAAATGACGGTACTTCAGATTTTAAACAAGTAACATATTCAACTTGCCCAGTTGGTACAGAAGTATGGCAGTTATCTTCGGATGAATTGCACTTGGATGAAGAGAGTGGTCGTGGTATTGCACGTCATGCTAAGTTATCTGTATTTGGTGTACCTGTTTTATATTCACCTTATTTCTCATTTCCGATTGATGAGCGTAGACAAACAGGCTTCTTATTTCCAATTGTTTCTCTGGACAAAAGTGGTGGCTTATCAGTCCGAGCGCCATATTATCTGAATATTGCACCAAATTTTGATATGACATTAACCCCTGGTTTTTATACTAAGCGTGGATTAATTTTAAGTGCTGAAGCTCGTTATTTGAATGAATGGCAATATTCTGTATTAGGTTTGGAGTTACTGCCACACGACCGTGTTTTTAGGAAAGATGAGAATAATCGTTATAATGCTGAATTAGCATCAGGTAATGCAAATTACAAAAAAGATGATTCAACTCGTTGGTCAGTATTCTTCGAGCAACAATTAAATTTGATGCCAAAATTACATGGCCGCATTCTCTTTCAACAAGTATCTGATGATCAATATGCTGAAGACATTCAAGATGCTGTAGGTTTGTTGACAAAAACAAACTTAGAACGCATTGGAGAATTAACATATTCAGATGATAACTGGCAAACGACATTAAGATTTCAGCATTTCCAAATACTGGATCGTGATGTGATTCCTGATGATCCTTACGCGCGTATGCCTCAATTGTTGTTCAATGGTCAATGGATGACAGATAATGGTGTTTTTTATGGCTTTTATGGTGAGGCTGTAAATTTCACAACAAATGTAACACGTCAATTACCTGATCGACCAAAATCAGGTGTGCGTGTGGATTTAATGCCATATGTCGGGTTTAGAGCAGAAAACTCATGGGGATTCTTCGAGCCAAGATTGGCATATCGTTTCACACATTATGATTTGAAATACCAAGATTTTTCAGGTTATAAACGCCCAAATCAACCAGATACATTACATAGAAGTTTGCCTATATTCAGTATTGATACTGGTTTAACATTTGAACGTAATACAAGTTTTACCAGTATGTTTGGTGGCGGTGATTTTGTTCAGACATTAGAGCCAAGATTGTTCTATTTGTATGTACCATATCGTAATCAGTCAGACATTCCAATATTTGATACAGGTTCTGTCACACCGAGTTTTGATAGTTTGTTTGCAACAAACCAGTTTACAGGTGCAGATCGTCAGAGTAATGCAAATCAAATTACAACAGCTTTAACCACACGTTTTATTAATGAAGAAACAGGGGTGGAGCATTTTAGATTCTCCGCAGGTCAGATCTATTATATTGATGATCCTCGTATTACAACTGATAAAGATTTACCTACGAAATCGGAATGTTATAACCAATATGCTGGTGCATCTAATGTTGCTGAACGCTGTGATAGAAATCGTAGCTCAGAATGGTTCATCGAGAGCAATGTACAATTAACGGAAGATTTTTCTGGTCGTGTGACTTGGCAATGGTCTCCAGATACTAAGAAAACGACACGTTTATCTTATGACTTAAGATATCAGCCAGAAGATCGTAAGATCATTAATATTGGGCAGCGTTATTATAAGGATCCAAATTATAGTCATGATTACACAACGCATCAATTAGATATTACATCTTATTGGGCAATTAATAGTAATTGGGCGGTTGTTGGGCGTTATAACTATTCATTGGCAGAGCATCGCTTGAACGATTCATTCTTAGGTTTTGAATATAGTGATTGTTGTGTGGCAACACGTGTTGCGGCACGTTACTATCGCAATAACTTATTCGATAGAAAAAAAGAATGGAAAGCATATTTGCAGTTTGAATTTAAAGGATTGGGTAATTTTGGTCCGAATACTGATAGTTTATGGCGTGATACGATTTATGGTTATCAAACAAATAATTTAACTCGTACTCGCACCCAAGGATTCTAATACAGTGAAGCTAACATATTGAAGTTGATTGTGTGAAATTAGGATTTAATAAGATCTAATAAAAAACCAAGTAAAATTACTTGGTTTTTTATTATGAGTTGAAGAGTTAACTATCGCTCAATGATCGCACCGCCTAAGCAGATATCATCGTGATAAAAGACAATCGACTGCCCAGGAGTAACAGCGCGCTGTGGATCTTTAAAATCAACATAAAGACGGCCATCTTCCATAAATTGAATGGAGCATTCTTCATCTTGTTGGCGGTAACGAATTTTTGCTGTAAGGTTTTGATTGATGTTCTCTAAATCAATATTGGTATTGATCCAATGAACATCACGTGCTGTCAATGATTGTTTATACAAAGCTTCATGCTCACCTTGTGCCACAATCACACGATTATTTTCAATATCTTTTTCTACAACAAACCAAGGCTCACCTGATGAATTTTTCACGCCACCAATGTGTAAGCCTTTGCGTTGACCGATTGTGTAGAAAGATAGGCCTTGATGTTCACCAATTTTTTCACCATCTACAGTAACCATATCACCTGGTTTAGATGCAATGTATTGGCCGATGAATTCATTAAAATCACGTTCACCAATAAAACAGATACCAGTGGAGTCTTTCTTGTCATAAGTAATAAGTTTGTGTTTCAGCGCTAACTCGCGTACTTTAGGTTTTTCTAAATGACCAACAGGGAAGAGCGCATTTTTGATTTGCAACTGGCTTAGCAAATGTAAGAAGTAGCTTTGATCTTTGTTGTTATCTAAACCTTTTAACAAATATGTTTGTCCATCTTTACGAGCTGTGCGGGCATAATGGCCTGTTGCAATATAGTCAGCGCCCATTTCGTTGGCATAATCTAAAAAGGCTTTAAATTTGATCTCTTTATTACATAAAACATCTGGATTGGGTGTTAAGCCTAATTTTAATGTTTCTAAAAAATAAGAGAAAACACGTTCTTTGTAATTTTCAACAAAGTTAACTTTATGTAATGGGATGCCCAAAGTATCACATACTTTCTGTGCATCTTTAACATCTTCTTCTGCAGAACAATAACCTGTTTCAAAGTTATCTTCCCAGTTTTTCATAAAAACGCCATGAACATCCGCACCTTGTTCTTTCAATAAAAGTGCAGCCACTGACGAATCAACACCGCCAGACATGCCAACGATGACGCGTTTACCTTTAATATTTTCCTGAATCATTTTTACTCTGCTGAATCTTCTGGTGAATCGGTTGTGGAATTTCCACGAATTCTTTCATATGGAACATATGTTGGTTTACCATTTTTGCCAACACCAAATTCAATTTGGCATTGTCCATTAATCCAATCATATTTAGTATCTTTGTTTAAGCTGTGGCCATTGTATGAGCATTTCACATTATTGTAGATCGGTTTAATACAGATCAAAATAATGACAGCAAACATTAAAGTTTCAAATATGATGAAATTTCTTTTTTTATGCCAAATAAAGAAAAATACAGGGATTTCTTTATGTTTTGCATACGCAACAAAACCACCGATGATGATCAATAACCCGATGAATTGAAATAATAAAAAGAAATGCAAGGTGGCTCCTTTATGGAAACAACAAATAATTAGTCACAATTTTACCATTATTTGCTCTAGAATGAGAGAACTCAATAACATTTATAAAAAGGATATGGAATGTTAACAGTTGAACAAATGAATAATCACACGCGTGAAACGTTGGTGGGCCATTTAGGTATTCAATTTACAGTGAGCGAAGATGGTTATGTTGAAGCAACAATGCCAGTAGATGAAAGAACGATTCAGTCTTATGGTTATTTACATGGTGGCGCGACCATTGCTTTGGCGGAAACAGTTGCGGGTGTTGGCACTTTCAGTATTGCTTTACCAGAGAAAAGTTGTGTGGGCATGCAGATCAGTGCAAGTCATATCTCTTCTGCACGTACAGGTGAAACAGTTGTGGCAAAAGGTCAAATTGTTCATCGTGGCAAAAGCACACATGTTTGGGATGTGAATATTTATGCACAAGATGATGATAGATTAATTTCAACAATTCGTGTGACCAATGCTATCGTTAAAAACCGCAACCCAGATGTATTTGCATAGTTCTTATAGCTATTCATATTGAATGAGCAAGGGGATACTAATTAAGTATCTCTTTTTTTATGTATTACATTTTGGAATTACAGTTGGTGATAGTTGTTTAGCAATGACAGTATTTAGTTGTATGAGAAGCTTAGATAAATATTGAGTTTCTTTATAAATTAAATCTTTATCTGCAGGTTTTAAAGTGGAGAGGGGTTGATGGATATCATCCATCTTATAGTGCTCTAATATTCGATAAATATTATCTTCACTTTGAGTCAGCTCAGTGACAAGATTCTGAGGTAAGAAGCTTTTGGTTTGATCAATGATGAGCTGAATGCCTTCAAGATTTGCTGCAATCTCGCTTAATCCTGATTCGCTGTGTACACTATCATGCCCTGATAATTTATTATTAATAATTTGTTGGGTGAAAACAGGTAGGATATTCATCAAATGAAAACAGGTAATCTCTTGTTTTTTCATAAATTCTGTCACAACACGAAGATTGTTAATGAGTTTTTGAGTTTCTACCAATGCTCTGACAGTATCTTGTTTAACAAATAACTCATATTCGAGTGCATGAAAACCCACAAATTCTAATGAATTAGTATTTTTAGGCAGTTGTTCTAAATGGCGATCGACTAAATCATTCAAATTAGGGAATAATAAAATTAAAGGGCGAACTGATTCATATTGAAAATGCGCTTTAATATAATCTTCTTTAGCAGTTTTTGTTTGCCCAGCTTCTAATTTATGTAAGAGTCGCTCTAAGTACTCTTCTGTATTTTTTAAACGTTCGATAGAAAAGTTAAAATATTTTTGTGTGGCAGCTTTATAAGGCAAATGAGTTTCTTGTGCTGAACTTATGGAGCTAGCAATTAATAATATTAAACATAATAGTATGTGTTTCACGATCTCTCCTAAATGTTGCAATCAACAAATAATAATGATCAGCCTGAAGTCTATTTTGGTTGGCATATATAAATAACATATTATCAATGCTATTTTTGCCTAATTATCATCATTTTTATAAAATTGTTCGAATTTGATTTTT
>JBEBSR010000059.1:0-14826 GCA_040394195.1 Wohlfahrtiimonas larvae
AGATATTAGCCCATTTACCATCTAATTTGAAAGTTGCAATTTTAGGTGTTAAAGAAGAGCAAGCAAATTATTTTAATTCACCATTAATTCAATGCCAACTAGATATACCTGGTTGGGTGGATAACACTGTCAAAGCCCATTATTTGTCTAGATCTAAAGTCTGTATTATGTTATCGAGATTTGAGAGTTATAGCATGGTTACAGCAGAAGCTATAGCTTCTGGTTGTAATGTATTGGCATGGAATATTGGCGGAACACCTGAGGCATTTCCAGCCCCATTTGTAAAGTACATTACACCCTTTGATGTCAGAATGATGTCCGCAAGTATTATAGCGTCATTAGATGATCAATTCATAAATAGTAATGAAATATCTGATTTTATAGATTTGAATAATGAAAATTATGTTTCAGGAATAAGGTCAATTATTAATGACAATAAAAAATTATTTAGCATTAAAAACATTAAGGTAGAAAGAAGTGATACATATTATGCTGATTCTTATTATGTCACGGAAGTAACAAATAATATTTTTGATAAATTTAATCAGTTAGATTTAAGGCTTCTAGGAATTTGTATGAATAGTGAGTCTGTTGAAAATATGTGGGGGTGCTTTTTAAATAATATTTTTAAAAATCATAAGTTTTATTCACGACATCCTTTAGGCACGCGAAGAAAAGAAGGTTTCTCTAAAATATTTGATATAGATAGCAATAATTATGAAGTTGTAGATTGGCATAAGAATGTAAATGATATTATTAAAAATGTTAAAGATAAAAATAATGATGTGTTAATGATTTTTAATGGTAATACTAAATTTTATAGACAGTTAATCTCTAGGTTATATGATCATACATATTTAGTCCCTGTTTATTCAGAGTTAGGCTGGTTCCCTCAATCGGATCATATATATTTTGATATAAAAGGTGCTAATAGCCAAAGTTTACTTGCGGAACAAAATTTAGAATCACTAGTAGGTAAGATTAGTTTTGGAGAAAATGTTTCAAAAACAATTGTTAATAAATCAGTTTTATTAGCATTACAATTACCAGGCGATACAACTTTATATCCAGAATCATACCCTGCTCAACTATCTAACCAAGATTTAATTAAGTATGTTAGAAAATCAATACCTGATGACTATTTACTTGTTGTTAGACAGCATCCAAGTGATAAAACAGAATATGAGATTCATAATTTAATTAATACAGAAATGGATATTACAGCAAATTTTTCTGATTCAATATCAAAAGTATGTGGCTTGGTTGCAGTAAATTCTACAGTTGTCTTAGAAGCAATGAAATATGATATAAATATTTATACATTAGGGTATGGAGTTTTTTCTGGAAAAGATTTAACAATTGATTGTTCACGTGGGAATTTAGCAAAAAACTGGCGAGAGGTGATAGAATATTTTCCAAAGAAAAGGCAATTATTTTTAGATTATTTGATAAAAAGGCAGTTAAATGTAGTTGCATATAATGAAGATTTTAATTCTAAGAGATTTGCAGAAGCCGTATATCCTATTTTCCTATCAGATTTAATTAGAGAATCTAATATTGGTCTATCTATTAAATCAGGACGACCAAAATGGTATGTAAAGAAAGAGAAGAAAGTTAATTTAGGTAATAATACATACTACAATAATAAGCTAAAGGAGCTAGAAAGTTCTATTGTAGAATTACAAATTAGAATGAATAATTTTGAAAAAAACCGTTTTATGAATAAATTAAAACGGAAAACGAAAAAATTTTTTAAGAATCCAGTTCTATTTTTTAAAGATATGAGAAAGCGTAGATGATGAACTATGAAGAATTAGTAGAAAAATATGAAAAAGACGAGAATGGTAGAAAATATGTATATATCAATAATAACCACCCTAAAATATTAGTATCTTTATCTGCATTTAATAATGGTGATAAGTATCAATCCTTGGTTTCTTTATTTCGATCTACGCTAGATGCGGATTATTTGTTTCTTACAGATCCTTTGAATAGTTACTATTTAGAAAATGATTTAGGTTCTAATTTTTTAATATTTTTGGAAAAAATTCTAGCATCATACAGAAGGGAAAATATTATTTTCTTTGGTTCATCAATGGCAGGATATGCTGCAATAAGATTTGCAATTACTTTTGGAGCTAAGGCATTGGTTTGTAATCCACAAGTTAACTTTGATATAACTATGGAATATGCTTGGCCAGCATTAGTTAATGGCATTTCTAAAATAGATCAGACAGAAAATATAGATAATATACTACCTAGTTTAACTTCATATATATATTATGCTTTTGGAAATAATATATTAGATATTAAAAATCAAGAAAATATGAGTAATTATGCTAGTGTAAATCAGAAAATTCATGTTGATTTTATTCAATATGATACTGATGAGCATACATTTTTATTTACATCTTTTACTGAATTTATTGGGTATGTGAGAGCTGTTTTCAATACAACATTAGCATAATGAGATGTACAGTGAAGTATATTTCGTTTTCTTTAGGGTTAAAAAAATTCTCTAACCTCAAGCAGTTTCTATCTGAAAATGATCAAGAAATTGTGATAGGTTGGGGGAATAAGCCTAATACAAAAAAAGCACGCGATTATGCAGCTCAGTATAATCTTCCTTATTGGGCTTTAGAAGATGGCTTCCTTCGCTCTGTTGGTTTAGGGATTGATGGCCATCCACCATTATCATTAGTGGTGGATGATTTGGGTATTTACTATGATTACAGTAAACCTGCAAGGTTAGAAGCTTTAATCATGGATGCTGAATCTATTCCGTCATTATTAACTGATGCAAGCAGGGCGATTGAGCTCATTACTGAGCATCATTTATCTAAATACAATCATATTTCTACTACTTGGCCAGCGCATTTAGTGGTGGATGAAACTCGTCAAAATGTATTGATCATTGATCAAACAGCGGGTGATATGGCGCTGAAATATGGTGGTGTTACAGCTGATACATTTGTTGAAATGGTAAAAGCTGCTAAGGCTGAAAATCCTGATGCAACCTTATGGATCAAGATTCACCCAGATGTTTTAACAGGGAAGAAGCAAGGGCATTTAACTGAATATCTATCCGATGAAAATGTGCGAGTATTATCTGAAAACATCAACCCGATCACATTATTAAGGAAGATGGATAAGGTTTACACAGCAACTTCTCAAATGGGCTTTGAAGCCTGCATGATGAAAAAGGACGTTGTGGTATTTGGTGTACCTTGGTACGCAGGTTGGGGCATTACAGATGATCGTCATCCTGATGTCGCAAAATTAAAAGCTGATCATCGGAGAAGAGAGGCTTCGTTAGAAGAAGTTTTTGCAGCAAGTTATTTGCAATATTGCCGTTACTTGAATCCTTACACGAATGAGCGTGGTGATATTTTTGATGTCATCCATTATTTGGTGGATATGCAAAGGCGTACAGAATTATTATATGGGGAAATCTGGTGCATTGGTTTATCGTGGTGGAAGCGAAAAATCATGTCGCCATTTTTAACCACGCATAATAATGAAGTTCGATTTTTTAAGTCATTAACTCAAGTTAAAAAACTATATTCAGGGCAGCCTATTAAAGTGATGATGTGGGGGCAAAAGTATCCAGAGATTCCACAGTGGGCAAAAGAAAAAGGCTTGCCAATATTGCGTGTAGAGGATGGCTTTATTCGCTCTGTAGGCTTGGGTTCTAATTTGGTTGCGCCATTGTCTTTAGTGATTGATGATTTAGGAATCTATTTTGATGCACAATCACCATCTCGTTTAGAAAATATCTTACAAACTCACGAATTTAATCAGCATGAAATTGATCAAGCAAATACATTAATTAAAGCCTTAATTGAAAAAAATATTGGCAAATATAATGTAGGTAATGGTGGTTTGGATTTACCAAGCCCAAGGCCACAACAACTTATTTTAATCCCAGGGCAAGTGGAAGATGATGCATCCATTCGCTATGGCTCAGAGAATTTAAAAAGTAATTTAGATTTAATCAAGGCAGTTCGTAGAGCAAATCCTGAAGCTTATTTAATTTATAAGCCACATCCTGATGTTGTGAGTGGTAATCGCATTGGTAAAACGAAAGATGAAGATGCACTGCAATATGTGGATCAAATTATTGCACAAGCCAATATTTTGGATTGCATCGAGCAAGTGGATGAAGTCCATACGATGACGTCATTGTCAGGCTTTGAAGCGCTGTTGCGTGGTAAAAAAGTCACGTGTTATGGTTTGCCATTTTATGCAGGTTGGGGATTAACGGCTGATAAAGTGCACACTGAACGAAGAAATAGAGCTTTATCATTGCAAGAATTAGTTGCAGGGGCGATGTTATTGTATCCAACTTATATTGACCCAAAATCAAAACAAGTCATTGATGCAATGCAAGCATTGAAGATTTTGGATGAGCAGAGAAAAGTGAAGCAGCAATCCATCAGTAGTAATTGGTTTAATCGTAAAGGTAATCAGTTAAAAGCATTGTGGCAGGCATTAAAATAGCCTTATAAATATTTATAAGGCTATTTGAAGATATTAGTTTAGATAGATTAATTATTAATCTTTTTTCGCAAATGCATCCATGCCATCGTAGCGATCAAAATGAATATCATCGCTTACTAAGTAATCATAAATTTCTTCAACAATTGGAATACCAGCTGCTTGGTATTTTTCAAATGTTGCATCACTTCTTTCGCCAGGATATTGAACTTTACTGAAGCCTTCAGCAGGTTTCATACCATGGATTTCGCCTACCATTTTTTCAATTGTGCCGTAGAAAGATTCCAAGCCAGCGAAAAATTCAGGATTCAATACAATGTGGATTTGACCTAGTTCTCGGCCAGTAGATAGATCAGCGTACATAGAAGAAACTGAACCGCCAGAAGGTTGACCTAGTAATGCACCGCATAAAATATCAACCATCATCATTAAGCCTGAACCTTTCGCACCTGCGATTGGCACTAAGCCTGCAACTGCGTTAGGATCTGTTGTTGGGTTGCCGTTAGAATCTACAGCCCAATCTGCTGGGATTGCTTTACCTTTAGCACGTGAATCTAAGATTTTACCCCAAGCGCCAACTGTTGTTGCCATATCAAAAATGATTGGCGCGCCATCTTTACGCGGTGCACCGAATGCAATTGGGTTTGTACCAAAGTAAGGCTCTGCACCGCCATATAACACAACCATAGGATCTGATTGGCACATAGAGATCATGATTAAGCCTTGCTCTGTTGCTTGGCGAACAAAGTATGACAATGTGCCGCAATGTCCTAAACGTTTCATGCCAACAACGCCAACGCCAGTTGTTTTAGCAAGTTCGATTGCTTTTTCTGTACCTAATTGTGCGATGTAATGACCAACTGCGTTATCACCATCCAAAATGCCAATGCTTGCAGATTTTTGATCAAACGTAATGTTTGGATTAGGGTTGCTACCGCCTTTATTGATGCGCTCTGAATAATATTCTACACGCACAGCACCATGAGAATGAACGCCACGAGAATCAGCATAAGCTAAGTGATCTGCAACTGCTTCAGCATGAACTTCAGGTAAGCCTGCTTTCATGAATTTATTTTTCATGAGAGATTTTAATTCTTCAAATGTTACGAGTTTCATTTTTTCTTCAGACATAATTTCTTCCTTTGAAAGATTGCTGTTAAAAATTCAATTCAGTATAACGATAAATCTGGGGATTAGGATAGGCGATTGCGAGTATAGAATCATGTTGCATGAAAAATTGATCGAATATGTATCTTTTATAAAAGATAATAAATATATTTTTTCTGCTTGACGAATGCTTCAAATCTATTTATGTTAATTGACATGAAAACTAATGTAATCAACAAATCACTACTACGACTTATTCTGCTGTAATCGCAAAGATTGCAGCCTTCGCTGTGTCTATGGGCATAGCAAATATTTTGAATAAGAAACGAGAAGAGATTTTTTTATGTTGATCGCACAAGAGTACCAAAATTCCACAAATTCTAAGTTAAATCGTGATCATCGACGTTGGTTCGTATGGCGTTATGCTTTGTTGCTGCGATTATCATTGCCCAAATAACTTTACATAAACAAAAATTGAAACATTAAAAAATTAATGAGCAGGAATAGAGGAAAACATCATGATCCAGAACCCACAAACTAAATACCAAGCATTTGCACCATTGAAATTGAAAGATCGCACTTGGCCAGATCAAGTGATCGATAAAGCGCCACGTTGGTTATCATCAGATTTACGTGATGGCAATCAGGCTTTGATCGAGCCAATGAATATTGAACAAAAATTAAGAATGTTTGATTTGTTGATCGAATGTGGTTTTAAAGAGATCGAAGTAGCTTTCCCATCGGCTTCTGATACTGAATTCACATTTGTGCGTCGTTTGATCGAAGAAAACCGTATTCCTAGTGATGTGACAATCCAAGTGTTGACGCAATCACGTGAAGATTTAGTTGTGCGTACATTTGAAGCATTGAAAGGTTGTAAACAAGCAATTGTGCATATCTATAATGCAACATCCCCAACATTCCGCCGTGTTGTTTTTAATAAAACGAAAGAAGAAGTGAAAGCATTGGCTGTATTTGGTATGAGCTTGGCAGTTGAAGAAGCGAAGAAATATCCTGAAACAGATTGGACATTTGAATATTCACCAGAAATTTTCACAGATACTGAAATGGAATTTGCCGTCGAAGTCTGTGAAGCTGTCGTCGCAGTCGTTAAGCCAACACCAGAAAAGCCAGTCATCTTTAACTTGCCTGCAACAGTAGAAGTAGCAACGCCAAACGTGTATGCAGATCAAATTGAATATTTCTGCCGTAATATCAGCTGCCGTGATAGCGTGATTGTGAGCTTGCATACGCATAATGATCGTGGTTGCGCAGTTGCGGCAACTGAATTGGGTTTAATGGCAGGCGGTGATCGTGTAGAAGGCTGTTTGTTTGGCCACGGCGAGCGCACAGGCAATGTAGATTTAATCACAATGGCGTTGAATATGTACACGCAAGGTTTGGATCCAAAATTGAATTTCTCGCAAATCAATAAAGTTGTGCGAGAAGTGGAATATTGTACAGCGATTAAAGTGCACCCTCGCCATCCTTATGCAGGTGAGTTGGTATTTACAGCATTCTCAGGCTCGCATCAGGATGCAATTCGTAAAGGCTTATCTGATATTAAGAATAACCCTGATCAAATGTGGAAAGTACCATATTTGCCAATCGATCCAATTGATGTTGGCCGTTCTTATGAGGCAGTGATTCGTGTGAATAGTCAATCAGGTAAAGGCGGTATTTCTTACTTATTAGAAGAAGATCATGGCATCAATATGCCACGCCGATTACAGATCGAATTCAGCCGTGTTGTGCAAAATGAAGCAGATGGTAAAGGCATTGAAGTCACATCACCTATGATCTTTGATTTATTCAATCGTGAATTCTTAAATAAAGGTATTGTTTCGATCGAACAGCCAATTAATATTGTGGAAGATGAAAGCGGTCATACTGAAATCACAGTTGCAGTTCATACATCAACACAAAAATATACAGCAAAAGGGCAAGGTAATGGTCCAATTGCAGCATTAGTGAATGCTTTGAATACAACTTTAAATATTAATGTAGATGTTGTGAGCTATCACGAGCATGCAAGAAGCCAAGGTTCTAAAGCGGAAGCAGTGGCATTTGTAGAGATGCAAGTGGATGCTAAAACGTTATTTGGTGTTGCAATTCATGCCAATACAGCAAGAGCATCTATTGATGCTGTGATCTCAGCATTGAATCGTGCAATTGTAAAAGGTTTGGTTGAAGTAAAATAATTCTAGATTCTTACTGTAGAGTTGATAAAATAGCGAAGTCCATCTATATAGGATGGACTTTTTTGTTATATGGGTTGTGTTCGGTGGCTATCACGTTTCGGACACAAGAGTACAATATGTATTGTCTTAGGATACTTAATCCTCGGACTCACCATTTCTTTGAGAGAATTCAATATGAGCTATTTATTTACATCAGAATCTGTGTCAGAAGGACATCCAGATAAAATTGCCGATCAAATTTCAGATGCTGTTTTGGATGCAATCATCCAGAAAGATCGTCATGCACGTGTAGCATGTGAAACATTGGTGAAAACAGGTGCTGCAATCATTGCAGGTGAAATTACAACAAGTGCTTGGGTTGATTTAGAAGACTTAGTGCGTAATGTGATCACTGGTATTGGTTATAACTCTTCAGATGTAGGTTTTGATGGTGCAACTTGTGCAATCATCAATATGATTGGTAAACAGAGCGTAGATATTGCTCAAGGTGTTGATCGTTCTAAACCAGAAGATCAAGGTGCAGGTGACCAAGGTTTAATGTTTGGTTATGCATCGAATGAAACTGATGTTTTAATGCCAGCACCGATTACATATGCACACCGTTTGGTGGAACGTCAATCAGAAGTACGTAAATCAGGTTTGTTGCCATGGTTAAGACCAGATGCAAAAAGCCAAATTACATTTGCGTATGACAATGATGGCAAGATCCAAGGGATTGATGCAATCGTTCTATCCACTCAGCATAATCCTGATGTTTCTCAAAAGGATTTGAAAGAAGCTGTGATGGAATTGATCATCAAGCATGTGATTCCAAAAGAGTGGATTACAGAAAACACTAAATTCCATATCAACCCAACAGGTAACTTCGTGATCGGTGGCCCAGTCGGTGACTGTGGTTTAACTGGTCGTAAAATCATTGTGGATACTTACGGTGGGATGGCTCGTCATGGCGGCGGTGCTTTCTCTGGTAAAGATCCATCCAAAGTTGATCGTTCAGCAGCTTATGCTGGTCGTTATGTTGCAAAGAACATTGTTGCAGCAGGGTTAGCGGATAAATGTGAAATTCAAGTTTCTTACGCAATTGGCGTAGCTGAACCAACATCTATCTCAATCACAACTTTTGGCACAAACAAAATTCCAGAAGCAGAAATCGAACGTTTAGTGCGTGCGCATTTTGACTTACGTCCTTATGCAATTACAACAATGTTGGATATGTTGCACCCAATTTATCAGCCTACAGCAGCTTATGGTCACTTTGGTCGTGATCCATATGAAATTACTTATCAGAACTCTGATAATGTAGAAACAAAAGCGACAGCATTCAGTTGGGAAAAAACGGATAAAGCTGAGGTTTTACGAAGCGAAGCAAAACTATAACTTGACTTTTTCCTATAAACGGCTAAAATTTTCGTTTATTTTTGCGTTAAAGAATATATTAAGGATTCATTATGAAACGTACATTTCAACCAAGCGTAATCAAAAGAGCACGTGACCACGGTTTCCGTGCACGTATGGCAACTAAGAATGGCCGTAAAGTATTAAACCGCCGTCGCGCTCGCGGTCGTGCAAAATTGTCTGCATAATCATTGATTATTGCTAAAAAGGCGCTGTTAAGGCGCCTTTTTACATTTTAGAAAGAGATAATCTTGATGTCATACAGTTTTACTAGAGAACAGCGTTTATTAACAGCCAAAGATTTTGGTTATGTTTTTGATCATCCCACGCGATTATCTGATCGTTTTTTTACTGTTCTAGCCAAAAAACAATTATCCCCGAAGCAAGCAAGACTCGGGCTTGCCATCGCTAAAAAAAATCTGAAAAGAGCCCATGACCGTAATTTAGTTAAACGTGTTGTTCGTGAAACTTTTAGATTAAATCAGGAAAAATTGATGGGCTTTGACATAGTAGTGCTTGTCAAAGGCAACGTTTCCTTAGATAATCGTGAGCTGTTACATCAATCATTGAAACAACATTGGGATAAAGTAGGGAAGTTGTGAAAACAATTTTAATTGGTTTAATTAAAATGTATCAACTATTTTTGAGTCCGTGGGTTGGGCAGCAATGCCGTTTTACACCATCGTGCTCAAATTATTCTATTGAAGCCATTCGTAAGCATGGCGCGATCAAAGGTTGTTGGCTCACATTCAGGCGTTTAATTCGTTGTCATCCGTTTTGTGATGGCGGTGAAGATCCTGTTCCGTAGAAGCTTTTTTGTTCATTTTTGAGTTTAAAGATATTACTATGCAAAATAATCGATTAATACTCTGGGCAATTTTCGGGTTGCTTGCCTTTATGGTTTTTAATAAATGGCAAACAGCAAATTTACCCGTTGCACCCCAGACTGCGCAAACTGCACAAGTTTCGCAATCAATTTCGCCAGCTGCTGATGGCTCCGTTCCTGCTGTGAATGCGCCAGATACTTCGGCAATTCCTAATGTAATGGCGACTCAAGCTAAAACAATTACAGTGGAAACAGATGTATTATCCATCAATATTACATTGGCAGGTGGTGACATCTCTGATGTTAAATTGTTGAAATACTCTGAGAGCTTAGAGAATAAGGATGTACCTTTTGCATTGTTATCTTCTGATCCTGGACGTTTATTTGTGAGTCAAACAGGTTTGATTGGTGCAACAGGCCAAGCTAACTTCTCTCATAATGTGACAACCTTTAATGCTGAAAAAGAGCATTACACATTAGCAGATGGTCAAGACAGTGTCATTGTTCCAATGACTTATGTTGATCCTGATACAGGTTCAATTTTAACAAAAATCTATGAATTCAAACGTGGCAGCTATGATATTGGCTTCACACAAAAATTAACTAACAATGCTTCAGCGCCTTGGGTTGGCTTGAATTACTTGCAATTGGTTCAGAAAGATCCTAAAGCAAGTGGCCACATGGTGGGTGCATCAAGCTATACAGGCCCTGTATTCTCTATGGGTGAAGAATCTTATAAGAAAGTACCTTTCGATAAGTTAGTTGAAAATGCTCCTGCGATCAAACAATCAGGTACTTATGGTTGGGCAGCGATGATCCAGCAGTACTTCACTTCAGCATGGTTAGCATTGGATGGTACAGCGCATACAGTTGAAGTTGCAAAACTACCAGGTGATATCGCGATGGTTCGTTTAATGGACAGTACAACAGTTTCTGTTCCAGTAGGCGCAACACATGAATTTAAAAGCAGCTTATACAGTGGCCCAAAAATTAAGAAAGACTTAGTTGCGGCGGGTGAATATAAAGCGGCTGACGGCAAAGATGGCAATGCAAAATTAGAATTAACTTTAGATTACGGCTGGTTTAGCCCAATTTCAGCATTGATGTTGATCATTCTTGAGTTCTTCCACGGTTTTGTTGGCAACTATGGTTGGTCAATTGTATTGTTAACGTTCACAGTAAAATTAGTATTGTATCCTTTCTCTGAAAAAGGCTACCGCTCAATGGCAAAAATGCGTCATTTAGCACCTGAAATGCAACGTTTGAAAGAGTTGTATGGCAGTGATAAACAAAAGATTGGTCAAGAAACAATTGCACTTTATCGTAAAGAGAAAGTGAACCCAATGGGTGGTTGTTGGCCAATGTTGATCCAGATTCCAATCTTTATTGCATTGTTCTGGATGTTGCAAGAAAGTGTTCAATTGCGCCAAGCGCCATGGATCTTATGGATTCACGACTTAGCGATTATGGATCCTTACTTCATTTTACCAATCATTATGTGTGGTACGATGTTTGTTCAACAAATGTTTAACCCACCGCCACCAGATCCAATGCAAGCAAAAATCATGAAGTTCATGCCTTTAGTATTCGGCTTCATGTTCTTGTGGTTTGCTTCAGGTATCGTTTTATATTGGATCGTGAACAACTTGTTAACAATCCTACAACAGTGGTTGATCAATCGTCGTATTGAAGCTGCTGACAAGAAAGCAAAAGCATAATTATATTTAATTATTGTTTTGGAAAAATAAAATTTTATATAGAATTAGCGAAATATTAATTCTTAAGTTTATTTGAAATGAAATCTCCTATAATGGTGACGTTATAGGAGATTTTTTATATGAGGGAATCATGAAAGAGACAACCATTGCTGCGATTGCATCAGGCATTTCCATCGGCGGAGTTGGGATTATTCGTATCTCTGGCCCGCAAAGCTATGCCATTGCATTAGAGATTTGTCAGAAAGAATCTTTAGTCGCGCGCCATGCAACATTCACACAATTTTATAATGGTGCGGATGAAGTGATGGATGAAGGTATTGCAATCTACTTTAAAGGACCAAGCTCCTTTACAGGTGAGGATTCTGTGGAATTGCAAGGTCATGGTGGTTTGGTTGTTTTAAATCGTGTTCTCAAACGTGTATATGAATTGGGTGCTGAGCCTGCTAAAGCGGGTGAGTTTACAGAGCGTGCTTTCTTGAATGGTAAATTAGATCTTGTGCAGGCAGAAGCGATTCATGATCTCATTATGAGCCAAAGTGAAGCACAAGCAAAAGCTGCGATGAACTCTTTATCAGGCCAATTTTCAACAAAAACCAGCACAATCAGTGAAGCATTGATTCATTTGCGTGTTTATGTGGAAGCATCCATTGATTTCAGTGAAGAGGATATTGATTTCATCTCTGATGGTCATGTAATGGAACGCTTGAATACTGTAGAAGCAGATATTTTGAATTTATTGCAAAATGCGAATCAAGGTAAGTTGCTGACAGATGGTTTGACAGTTGTCTTGGCAGGTAAGCCTAATGCAGGTAAATCTAGTATCTTGAATGCATTATCTGGTGAAGAAAGTGCAATCGTAACGGATATTGCAGGCACAACGCGCGATACATTGAAAGAGAGCATCATCATTCATGGCTTGCCATTGCACATCATTGATACGGCAGGTTTGCGTGAAACAACAGATGTGATTGAGCAAGAAGGTATTCGTAGAACACGTGAAGCGATGAAAAAAGCAGACTTGATCTTATGGATACATGACGATCAAGATCAAAGTGCGGAGAAGGATGCACTATTAGAATCACTCAATGCACCAATACTACATATTCGAAACAAGATTGATTTAACAGGCAATGAAGTTGGCAGAGTAGAAGATACAATCATGCTTTCAGCGAAGCGTAGTGATGGTATTGACCTACTGAAAGATGCAATCGTAGAAGCTGTACAATTCCAACCAAGTCAAGGCATGTTTAGTGCGAGAGAGCGCCATTTAGTCGCATTGAGGGAAAGTTTAGAACATTTGGATGTGGCTAAAAAACTATTGAATGAAGGCCATAGTATTGATTTAGTGGCAGAAGAAATTCGATTAGCACAAGATGATATTGGGCTAATTACAGGTAGGTTCACAACAGATGAATTATTGGGTGAAATATTCTCAAGCTTCTGTATTGGCAAGTAGTCTGAATAATTGACTACTTATTGACAACTTTTCATGCGTCATGATTATTAAATTTCTTTTGAGAAAAAACGTGGTTCAAGTATTATATGAAAGGTTGTCGAGTCAACTCTGAATGGAATGGGGATATGAAAAAATTTGATGTATTAATCATAGGTGGTGGCGTTTCTGGTACGTCGCTTTTATATCAATTGAGTCGTTTTACTGATCTGAAAACCATAGGTTTGATGGAACAATACGATGCAATTGCTTCAGTTAACTCACAAAGTTTCAATAATAGTCAAACAATTCACAAAGGTGACATTGAAACAAACTATACATACGAAAAAGCTAAAGCAACTAAGCGTACAGGTAATATGATTGTTAACTATGTAACGAAGTTAGCAGAAGAAGATCGCAGTGGCATCGTTGCTAAATACCCAAAAATGGTTTTAGGTGTGGGTAAGGAAGAGTGTGACGGTTTAAGGGCACGCTTTGAAGAATTTAAACCTCTTTTCCCAAATTTAAAAGCATTGGACCGCGAAGGTATTCGTGCAATTGAGCCAAAAATTGTTGAAGGCCGCTCTGATGATGAAGAAATTTTTGCATTGGGTGCATTAGATGAATATGTTGCGTGTAACTATCGCGCATTGTCAGAGTCTTTTGTAAAAGAAGCGAAGAAAGCTGCTGATAATCGTGAAGCTGATTGTGACATTATGTTGTCGACAAAAGTTTTAGACATTAAAAAAGTTGGTGATGTATTCCAAGTACATACTGCTAATCCTAAAGTTGGCGTTGTAGAAGCAAAATATGTTGTTGTATCAGCTTGTGGCCATTCTTTATTATTTGCTCATAAAATGGGTTATGGTTTGGATTTAGCATGTTTACCAATGGGCGGTTCATACTATTTCACACCAGAAGTATTGAACGGTAAAGTTTATACAGTTCAAAATCCTAACTTGCCATTTGCCGCAGTACATGGCGATCCTGATATTGCTGTTCCTGGCAAAACTCGCTTTGGACCAACAGCAATTGCTTTGCCTGTATTAGAGCGTCGTAACCTAAAAACATTTGCAGATTTCTGGAAAGTATTCAGCTTGGCACCAAGTACAATGTCTGCATTGTGGAAGTTGATGAAAGTTAAAGATATTCGTAATTATACTTTAACGAATTTCTTGTATGAAATTCCATATTTGCGTGAACGCCTATTCTTGAAAGAGATGAAGAAGATCATCCCTTCATTAGAAATCAATGATGTGAAATTTGCAAAAGGCTTTGGTGGTATTCGCCCACAAGTAATTGATAAAAATCAACGTAAATTGATCATGGGTGAAGCAAAAATCAACCCTGGTACAGGTATTGTATTTAACATGACACCATCACCAGGTGGTACATCATGTTTGGGTAATGCTGAAAAAGATATGTACTTAATTGCTAGTTTCTTACAATGTAATATTGATAAAGCAGCATTTGATGAAGTCTTATTAAGTGGTGAAGTAGATCTTTTAGAGATTGATAGACCTGATGAAGGTTCTTTGGTTGAAGTATAACTAAGGCTAGATGCCAGCTTGAGTATAAAATCCCATGTTTCATAGCGTGGGATTTTTTTGATATAAATCAAGTTTTCAAAAACTAACAAATCAGTACAAA
>JBEBSR010000060.1:0-14356 GCA_040394195.1 Wohlfahrtiimonas larvae
TTGGGCTACGATCTTCCGTTACTTTATCTAAGGAATCAGATAGATTCTTTCTGAAATTTGAGTAAGTAATAACATCCATAAATAAACTCCTTATAAAACGATGTTAATATTGTACAATACATTGTACTTATATGGAAGTTTATCGTCAATGTTCACTTAATTCTATTGAATGATTTATATGCATGAGATAAGCAAAATTGGATATTTTATGCAAATATCTATACAAATATTTTTATATTAATTATATGATTATTATAACTAAAAATAGTTAAATTAATTTTATTAGTGTTTGCTTTAATTTATTATTTGCAAATGATAATCATTAACAATAGTATGTCATTCTTTTTACCTGTTTTAAGGATGACGAATGTTGCGTTTGAACAAATATTATTTATGCATTATTAGCATTTCCAGTGTGTATTTATTGGCCAGTCATTCTGCATTGGCGGATTCTGAAATAGATAAGAAAAATAAAAAAGAAGATGTAATGGATTTGGGTGCAGTAGTTGTCACTTGGTCAGAAAATAGTGATACAGCTGGCTACAATGAAGTTTATACCAAAAATATGTCATCCATTTATCGTGGTAAATCTGAAATTGATCGTTCTAAAGGCTTATCGCCTGCGGATATTTTAAAAGGTATGCCAGGTGTTTACAGTGGTGATGCACGAAATAGTGGGGCGATTGATGTAAATATTCGTGGGATTCAAGGGCAAGGTCGTGTGCCTGTGACAATTGATGGCACGGAACAAAGTATGACAGTTTATCGTGGCTACTTTGGTGCGAGTAATCGTAACTATTTAGATCCTAGCTTGATTAGTAGTATTACTGTTGAAAAAGGTGGTTCATTATCAACAGATGTTAAAACTTCCGTGGGCGGTGGTGTTGCCATGAAAACATTGGGCATTGATGATGTTGTAGATCAAGGCGAAAAATTTGGTTTCGATTTCACAGCTGATACAGGCACAAATACCACAAAGCCACGTTTACCAGATTTATCGCCTGTTGGCACAGATTATCGTGACGATCCCACGAAAATGGGTGGGCAAATGAGTATTCACCCTAACTTGATTAAAATGCCTAAAAGCCGCAGTAGTTCATCAGATTTTTTCAATCTTAAAGATGGCTCATTTAGAGTGGCAGCAGGTTATCGTGGCGAAATCTTTGATTTAATGGGGGCGATTAGTTATCGCAAACAAGGTAACTATTTCTCTGGCAAAAAAGGCGCTACTTATTATCATCAAAATGCAATGGGTTCATCCACGGCAAATGGCGCTTTTGTACCAGATATTGCGAGCATTTATGCACCAGGATCTGAAGTGTTAAATACATCGAGTACTAATAGATCATTCTTATTGAAAAATACTTGGTATTTGCCATATGAACAAACCTTATTATTAACAGCGCGCCATAGCATTATTGAACATGGTGAATTAATGCCATCGAGAATTCTATGGTCCAAAGATGGTGGTATCGAGCAATGGCCAATTGGTAAAATTAATCAACGCGCATACAGTATGCAATATAAATGGAATCCTGAAGATAATCCTTGGATTAACACGAATGTGAATCTTTGGAAAACAATTACGAATAGTAATACATACACAAGTGGTGGTTTTATTTTTGATTTGAAAACACAGGATTGGATGTGGAACATGTGTAAAAATCAAAATGGTGGTGATGTGACTAACTGTAAGCGCGATGGTAAAGAGCATTTATATCAAAATACGGCATTTGCTCATGCACGTGATAATCGCTGGGGAATTACGGCTGATAATACAATGGAGATTAGAGATAATCTTAAATTCACAGCAGGGATTGATTACCAAAAAGAGTATTTAGAATCTTATACAAAAACTCGTGAAGGTAAACGAAATTCCATGGCTTTGATGTTTAACTTTGAATGGAAGCCAATTCCAAGTGTGACTATTAATGCTGGTGTGAAACGTAATTCATATTCATCATTTGATCGACGCTTATCTGATGCTAGAAATCGACAAGATCCTATTTTTACGAATAATAATGTTGGCGCAATGGAGATCAAAACTAAACGTGCATTTACACAAAATGAATATGATTTCTACCAAGAAATTAGCGCTTTAGAGAATAGTGATTTTAATAAATATGTAGAATGGATGATGGCTAATCATGAAAAGAACTTAGAATATACTGAGTTAAAAAATGCTGCATTCTGGGGGCAAAAGATTGAAGAAAAACATCGCTATTCTCAAAGAGAAGATGGCAAATATTATGCCGCAGATAATCCTTATTTAAATGGTACGATTGATCGCAGTAAAGTGATTGATCCATTCACAGGTGAGCTGGTTGATAATGGCACATTCGATTCTAGCCAATCTATTTATACAGGATTTGCAGCTGATAAATTCGCACCAGTGAAAAAACGCAAAGGTCATGCTTGGTCGCCAGTTGCTTCCATTGGCTGGGAAATGACAGATAACTCTCGCGTGTATGCTCGCTATGCTGAAGATCAGCGTTTCCCAAGTATGTTTGAGGATACGATTGGCTTTTCAACGAATGTGAGGGATTCTGTGCATTTAAAGCCTGAAAAATCACGCAACATTGAATTTGGATATGTTTATGATCTCTCTTGGCTACCTAATACAGAAGCCAGTGATATTAAAATCAGTTATTACGATATGAAGTTAAACAATGTTATAGAGCGCGATGTGAATATGTTCGTTTCTCAAGTGGATGAGCAACGTTCTAAAGGGATTGAATTACAAGCGCGTTACTCTAATGGTAAATATTTTGCCAATATTGGTTTGAATTATAATTTGAAGAATAAAACCTGTGATGAATCATCTTCTATGGCTTTAGATCCTACGGGTAATTTCCCGCGATGTGTGGATGGTGGTTTCCCAATAGGCTTTTTAAGAACACAAACTGTGCCTAAATATAGTTTGAATTTAGAATTGGGTGGCAAGTTCTTAAATGATGATCTTTTAGTAACGACTAACTTTAATTACCATAGCAAAGCGCGTAATGGCCAAGAAACACAAATGGTAAAAGATGGCTTATTGGTGAATAACAGCATGAACAATAACCCAATTCGTTGGAACTCTGTTTTATTGGTGGATGCATCTTTGTCCTATAAAGTGGACAAGAACTTCACGCTCACATTTTCAGGTCATAATTTAACGAATCAATATTATATTGACCCACTCACACGATCATTTATGCCTGCACCAGGTCGAACATTTAGGGTAGGATTTACAGGTCATTTCTAGATTTCCTTTCTAGATTTCCTTTCAGAAAATCACTGATATTTTATAAAACCAGCTTTTTTAGGCTGGTTTTTTGTTAATTGATCACAATGTATTTTTGAGAATATTGAAAAAACATGAAGAATTAAAATGCTATTAATTTATCTTTAATGCAATTTTGTTTCGTTTTAAGTCATTTGAAATTTTATGTAGCTTTCATTATTTTGTATTTTTGTTGGTTTTTTGAAACATATAAAATGATATATATTATTGATATTTAATGTAGTAAGTGTTTTATTTTTCGCTACATCAAAGCTACTTTTTGACTGTTCCACCAAAATGATCTGATCGGTCAAGTGCTCGGAGGGAGGATTGAATCTTTTTATGAACTCTATTATAAAAGAACGGCAGGAAGTTTTAAAGCTAATCACTTTTCTAAGGATGGATTATGAATATTCAAGCAGCATCTGAGCTACAACAGGATCGTAAGATCAAAAAATTATTGATCGCCAATCGATCAGAAATTGCAATTCGTATCATGCGTGCAGCATCTGAATTGGGCATTAATACCGTAGCGATTTATTCTGAACAGGATATTAAAGCTGTTCACCGTTATAAAGCAGATGAAAGTTATTTGGTGGGTTTAGGCAAACCACCGTTGGCAGCATATTTGGATATTCAAGACATTATCCGTATTGCTAAAGAGTCAGGTGCAGATGCAATTCATCCTGGTTATGGCTTCTTGGCTGAAAACCCAGAATTAGCAAAAGCATGTAAAGAGAATGGCATTATTTTCGTTGGCCCAGATCAGCGTATTTTAGAATTATTAGGCAATAAAGTTTCAGCGCGTAACTTGGCTGTTTCAGCAGGCGTACCTGTTATGCCAGCATCAGATCCATTGCCTTATGATACAGAAGAGACATTAAAAATTGTTGAGGCTATTGGTTACCCTGTGATGTTGAAAGCAAGCTGGGGTGGCGGTGGCCGTGGTATGCGCGTTGTAGAAAATGCTCATAAATTATTAGAGGCGATTGAAGTTGCACGCCGTGAAGCTAAAGCAGCTTTTGGTAACGATGAAGTTTATGTAGAAAAATTAGTTGTGCGTGCGCGTCACGTTGAAGTTCAAATTTTAGGTGATCAGGCAGGTAACATTGTTCATTTGTTTGAACGTGATTGTACTGTACAACGTCGTCATCAAAAAGTTGTAGAACGCGCACCAGCACCATATTTGGATGATGCATTGCGTGCTGAAGTTTGTGCTTATGCCGTTCAAATTGGTAAAACTGCTAAATATGAAAATGCAGGAACTGTAGAATTCTTAATGGATGCGGATACTCAAAAATTCTATTTCATTGAAGTGAATCCTCGTATTCAGGTTGAGCATACGGTAACAGAAGCAATCACTGGTATTGATATTGTAAAAGCACAAATCGGTATCGCGGAAGGTTTAAGCATTGGTGCAAAACAATTAGAAGTGCCAACGCAAGATAAGATTGAAATGAATGGTGCGGCATTGCAATGTCGTATTACAACAGAAGATCCTGCGAATGGTTTCGTACCTGATCACGGTACAATCAATGCTTATCGTTCACCAGCAGGTTTTGGTATTCGTTTAGATGGTGGTACAGCTTATGCAGGTGCTGTGATTACGCCTTACTATGATTCATTGTTAGTTAAAGTGACAACTTGGGGCAGAAATAGTGCTGAAGCAATTTATCGTATGGATCGTGCTTTACGTGAATTTCGTGTACGTGGCTTAGCAACTAACTTATTATTCGTTGAGAATGTGATTAACCATCAAGCTTTCATTAAAGGCGAATGTATTACGCGCTTTATTGATGAAACACCTTCATTGTTCCAATTCCCAGTTCGTCGTGACCGCGCAAGTTATTTGTTGAAATACTTGTCTGAAGTTCAAGTGAATGGCAATCCTGAAGTAGAAGGTCGTGAAATTCCTAAACATTTTGCAACACCAGTTTTACCGAATGTTAAAGCTCGTGTTGAAGATAAAAATGTTAAAGGTACAAAAATTATTCTAGATGAATTAGGTGCAAAAGGTTTCAGTGATTGGATGCTTAAACAAAAAGAAGTTTTGATTACAGATACAACTATGCGTGATGCGCATCAATCATTATTTGCAACGCGTGTTCGTAGTCATGATTTATTGAAAATTGCACCAGCTTATCAAGAATTATTGCCACAAATGTTCTCGATGGAATGTTGGGGCGGTGCAACATTTGATGTTGCAATGCGTTTCTTGAATGAAGATCCATGGGAACGTTTGGAAAAATTGCGTGAAGCAATGCCGAATATCTTATTGCAAATGTTGATTCGAGGTGTGAATGGCGTTGGTTATACAAGCTATCCAAACAATGCAATTAAGTTCTTTGTAGAACAAGCAGCGAAAAAAGGTATTGATTTATTCCGTGTATTTGATTCGTTGAATATCATTGATAATATGCGTTATTGCATGGATTCAGTGATTGATACAGGTAAATTGTGTGAAGCGGCGATTTGTTATACATCAGATATTCATGATGCAGCGCGCCCTAAATATCAATTGGAATATTATGTTAAATTGGCGAAAGAGCTAGAAAAAGCTGGTGCGCATATCATTGCGATTAAAGATATGGCTGGCTTATGTCGACCATTAGCAGCGAAAGAGTTAGTGACTGCATTGAAAAATGAAGTGGGTTTACCTGTGCATTTCCATACGCATGATACTTCTGGTATTTCTGGTGCAAGCGTATTGGCGGCGATTGAAGCTGGTGTTGATGCTGTTGACGTTGCGATGGATAGTTTCTCAGGTTTAACAAGCCAACCACCAATGGGCTCAATCTTACGTGCTTTAGAGCATACAGATCGTGATCCAAAAATGAATTATGATGCAATCACGCAGATTTCTACATATTTTGAAGGTGTTCGTTCATTGTATGCACCATTTGAATCAGGTGTTCGTTCAGGTACTTCGGATGTTTACCGTCATGAAATGCCAGGTGGGCAATATACAAACTTGAAGGAACAAGCACGCAGCATTGGTTTGGAATCTCGCTGGGATGAAGTTGCAAGAGCATATTCTGATGTGAATACGTTATTTGGTGACATCGTTAAAGTAACACCAAGCTCTAAAGTTGTGGGCGATATGGCGTTAATGATGGTGACGCAAAACCTAACAGCAGAAGATGTTAAAAATCCTGAGCGTGAAATTGCATTCCCTGCATCAGTTGTCGGTTTATTCAATGGTGAATTGGGTATTCCAAATGGCGGATTACCAGCAGATTTAACTAAGAAAATCTTACAAGGTAAAAAGCCAGAAGTTGTGAATGCAGGTAGCCAATTACCAGAAATTAATTTTGATGCACTGCGTTTCGAATTGAGCAATAAGTTTAAATATGATGTGTCAGATACTGATTTAGCATCTTATGTAATGTATCCGAAAGTATTCAGTGATTTCGTGAAATTTCGCTACGAATATGGTGATGTTTCTATCATTCCAACGAAGAATTATTTCTATCCAATGACAGAAGATGAAGTATTCTCTGTACAGCTAGAAAAAGGTAAAGACTTATTGGTCAGTATGTTGGTTGTTTCTGAGCCTGATACAAAAGGCGAATGCCAAGTATTCTATGAATTGAATGGTGAGCAGCGTATTTTTAAAACTTTGAAGAAAGGTTTAGAAGGCATTGGCGCTAAACGTGTGAAAGCGGATGCAGGCAATAAGAATCAAGTGGGGGCCCCAATGCCAGGAATGATCGGCTTAATGCGTGTGAAAGTTGGCGATAATGTTAAAGAAGGTGATGCATTATTAACAATGGAAGCAATGAAGATGGAAACAATCCTACGTTCAGAGAAAATTGGTGTGGTGAAGAATGTCTATGTTCAAGCAGGTGATACAGTTGATGCAGGTGATTTACTAATTGTGATTGAATAAACATTCATTTAATTTAAAACTTAATTTGAAAGCCATTGAATAAAATCAGTGGCTTTTTTCTTTATTTTTGACATATAAACCGACTGACCATCGGTCAAAGTAGTTTGAAAAAATAATAAAGCTATTTAACGTTTATTAGACTGAATTAATAAACATACAATCACTATCATTGCTGAAATAGCAGCGCCCAGCATTGCAATATTAAAACCATAAGCCCAAGCATTTTGTATCAGGCTTACAGGAAAGCTCTCTGAAATTAACCCTTGCGTAATGACATCATTCACAATGCTTTTATGGTTAGGGAAGGATGCTTCCAATGTATGGATTGCACTAGAAGTCATAATCGCACCCAATAATGCAATAGAAATCGCCATGCCAGTTTGTCTAAAGGCATTCATAATGGATGAAACTGAGCCTATTTTATCTTTGGGTGCATCTTTTAGCGTTAATAAGCTCACAGCAGGGATAGAAATTCCCATGCCAATGCCCATGATAAACATCGCAATCGCTATAAAAGTATAATGACTTTGTGAGGTAAATTGCGCCATCATCAATGATGAAATGACAATTAAACCAAACGCTATCAGTAACAATGTTTGAGTTTTAAACATTTTTGCTATTTTGCCATAATTAATTGCAAATATTCCCATTGCTATAAACTCTGGCACTAATCGAAATCCTGTTTCGATTGCGCTGTATCCTTGTGCATTTTGAAAGAATAAAGATAAGAAGAAAATATTACTGTATGTTGCAAAGCCAATGACAAACGCTGCGATATTGTTTCGACTAAATTCCCAAGATTTAAACAATGATAAAGGTACTAATGGCGCTGAAATTTTTCTTTCCCATAAAATGAATGCAATAAAAGCCACGAAAGATATTGTAAAAATAGCGATGAGAAAGAACAAGGAAGGTGATTGAGATAACTCAATCAATCCAAATGTTAATGTGCCCAACATAATCATCGTTAATAATTGGCCAATAGGATCAAGAGAAATCTCATAATTCTTAGGCTCAGCTTTAATGGCGTATGTGCTCAATACAATGATCAATAAACCAATTGGAATATTGATAGAGAATATCGTCGACCAACCAAAATAATTGACTAGGATTCCGCCCATCATTGGGCCAATGATCAATGCAATTGCAGTAGAAGATGACCAAATGCCCACCATTTTGTTGCGGATATGATGATCTGAGAATGTCATCATAATGATGGCCATTGCACCAGGAATCAGTGCAGCGCCACCAATCCCTTGTATAATTCTGCCTACAATTAACCCAATATTATTGGGCGATAGGGCACAAATGATAGAACCTAACGTAAAAATTGAAACACCAATGTTCCAAATTAATTTTTTACCAAAGCGATCGCTCATAATTCCAGAAGATAAAATCAACGCAGATAAGGTTAATGCATAAGCATCTATGATCCACTGTAGATCCGTCATAGATGAATTCAATTCTTGTTGAATGGCTGGTAATACGACATTTACAATGCTGATATCCAGTGTAACCATAAAGGAGCCTAGAGAAACAGCAATCATTGTAATGAATTCTTTTTGAGCCATTGAGAATATTTCCTATTTGTATGCATTTTCTGATTATATAAAACGACTGACCGTCGGTCAATGTGCTTTTTAAATAAATAATAGGTACAATGTGCCATAGTTAAAATGCAGGAAAACCTATGAAAGTCACAAAATCTTATGATGAAAGACATGCTGAAATTCTCGAGATTTCTTTACAGCTATTTATAAAGCAAGGCATGAAAGAAACTACCGTGAATGACATCGTTAAAGCTGTCAATATAGCTAAAGGTACGTTTTATCATTACTTTGAATCTAAAGATGATTTGATACTGATGTTGCGTGCGAATTATATGCGTGGCTTTTTAGCATTGACTGCGGACTATATTGCTCAATGTAAAAGCAGTGATTGGCATGGCAAAATTCATGCTTGGTGCATGGGCAGTATTCAGCATTATTATGATCATAAAGAAGAACATGATGCATTATTTCACCAGAATCATCATGTAGAAGATCGACAAGATCGCACAACCATTGTGAGATTTTTGGAATCCTTGATCATAGAAGGGAATGAAGTCAAAGCCTGGAACGTTGAATCGCCAGATCTAGCAGCACTCTTGATATATCATGGCATGCATTTAGCACTCGATGAATGTAGAAATGATGACTTTGATTCATTGAAACAAATAGCTGAGCGTTTTTATCAATTATTCATTAAAATGTTATCTTGATTGTTCATCATCGTTAGGTATGAATATGAAGAAATATTGGCAGGTTGTTTTAACTTCGATAATTTTGCTGTGCACAATTTCTGTTGCACAATCATTAACACCAGATATGAAAAATTTTCTGCGTTTAGCCATTGATAAAAATGGTGATCAAAAAGGTTTTACGATTGAAGATGCAGAGCAATATTTGGGTGTTACATTTACCAAACAAGGCAAAAAGTCCTATTCAAATCGCATGATGACAAATGATCTAGATCAATCTGTTTTTGAATATTCTGCAAGCAAAGGCAATCGGTATTTAACTTTTTATTTTGATGAGCCTGTGAAAAATTTTGAAAAAACTATCAGTAGATTGCGTGATTATGAATCTTCATGGTTTGATACAGTGCAAGCCAATGGATTACCTGTTTATTATTTCATTGGCAAAAATCCGAGTGAATATATTAAAACACGTAAATTATATATTAGAATTTATGAATGCTCAGAAAAACCACAAGAACGCTGCACACGACAAGCACAACTTATTTTTGGACAAAGACGATAATTATGGCACCCAATAACGTAAAGAATTTGCTCACGGAACAACGTAATAGTCGAAGCACGAATATTGATCAGATGAGTACATTAGAAATGATTCAACTGATGAATCATGAAGATCAAAATATTATTAATGCGATCTCAAACATCACCAAACCTATCGCCTCAGCAGTGGATTTGATTACGGGAACGATTCAAAATGGTGGCCGTTTAGTCTATATAGGTGCTGGTACATCAGGACGATTGGGTGTATTGGATGCTTCAGAATGTTTACCAACATTTGGCGTTGGTGAAGAAACTGTAATCGGCATCATTGCGGGTGGAGATCGTGCTTTGCGTAATCCTGTAGAAAATGCAGAAGATAACAGGGAAGCTGTGATTACAGATCTGCAAAATATTCAATTCAATGAGAAGGATGTTTTATGTGCAATTGCCGCATCTGGCAGAACGCCATATTGTATTGCTGGCTTGGAATATGCAAAACAATTAGGTGCAAAAACCATTGCATTAACATGCACTGAAAAAAATCCAATGTTTGAAATCGCTAATATTAATATTCCTGTTTTGGTGGGCGCAGAAGTAATCACTGGCTCAACACGTTTGAAATCAGGCAGCGCACAAAAGATGGTATTAAACATGCTCACAACTTGTAGCATGATCAAAATTGGTAAAACGTATGGCAATTTAATGGTGGATGTTAAGCCAACCAATGAAAAATTACATCATCGTGCAGTTAACATGCTGTCAACAATATTGGATATTGATGATGAATCGGCAGAAAATTTATTAAAAGCTGCTAATAATTATGTCAAAACTGCCATTTTAATGCATTTAAAATCCATTAATTATGATCAAGCTGTTCATCTTTTGGCAGAAAATCAATCACGTTTATCAGAAGCTTTAAAGGATTAACCAAAGATGGCTTACGCAATTGGTATGATGTCTGGCACATCTTTGGATGGTATTGATATCGCTTTGGTGGATATCTCAGGTTATGATGAATCCACAAAGTGCGAATTGATTCATTATAAAAGCTATCCTTACGATGCGATCACTCAACAGGAAATTTTAGCGGCAAGCCATATTGAAACTTCAAATGTTGCCTTAATTTGCTCGTTGAATTTTAAACTAGGTAAGTTATACAGTAAGGCTGTCACTCAATTTCTAAAAGAATTTAACTTTCAATCGCCGCTGGAATTCATAGCCATTCATGGGCAAACGATTCATCACTTACCAAATCCAGTAAATGGTTTAGCACATTCCACATTGCAAATTGGTGATCCTGCGCAGTTAGCTTTTGATCATAAAACAGCTGTGATTTCTAATTTCCGCCCAATGGATATGATAGCAGGTGGTAATGGTGCGCCATTGGTGCCTTATACAGAATATATTTTATTTCGTGATCCCCATAAAAATCGCTTATTACAGAATATTGGTGGGATTGGTAATGTGACAGTTTTACCCAAAAATTGTGCAGAAGATGAAATGTTTGCCTTTGATACGGGCCCAGGCAATATGATGATCAATGCTGCCATGCAATATTTTTACCAAAAAGATTATGATGATAATGGTAATGTTGCGAAAAGTGGGCAAATTATCCCCAACCTCTTGAAAAATTTACAATCGATCCCATATTTTAATGAAGCACCACCAAAAGCCACAGGCAGAGAATTATTTGGTGAGCATTTAGTGAAAGAGATTTGTACAAAATATCATCAATTTCCTAATGATGTTATCAATACATTAACGGAGTTAACAGCGTGGAGTATTGCGGATAGTTATCAAAATTTTGTGTTGCCAAAACTAACCATTGATGAAGTTATTGTCGGTGGTGGTGGCGCATATAATCAGTTTTTAATGGATAGATTAAGTTATAATCTACCCAATTTAACTGTTAAGAGACAAGAAGATATTGGCTTAAGCAGTGATGCAAAAGAAGCCATAGCTTTTGCAATTTTAGGGAACCAAACCATACATCGTCGCCCGAGCAATTTAATGAGTGCGACTGGTGCGAAAGTATCCGTTATTTTGGGTAATATCACACCAAATCCATGGAATTTTAAATAGGGCCATCAGAATTGTGAAAAATTTCTTATACTTAATAGTAACAGGGGCTGTATTTCTCCTAACTGCTTGCAGCGACAATGATGAGTCTGCGAATCGCCACTATGCAGTGGAGCAGAAAAAGCAAATGGAAGTCGAGCTGAATAAAAGCTTAGAGAGAAATATGGAAAAATTAAAGTCGCAAGAAGAGTATTAAACTTGGGTATTTAGCTATTGAAGTTAAATGAATAATTACCATTGTATAACACATGGAACAGGCATCTATGCCACTGAAATTTTAACTTCACAGGCAGTTATTATACTGTGCTAAATATGGTATAATACTAAATTGCGTTTTTTACATTATTGGGGTTATCGGAATTCATATGAGCAAGCGAAATGCTTTAACTGTTACAGAACAACAAGAACGTATTAAGGAACTGATCGCTCAAGGTAAAGAGCAAGGTTACTTAACGTATGCTGAAATCAACGATCACCTTCCTGAAGACATCATAGATCCAGAACAAATAGAAAGTATCATTTCTATGATTTCAGAGATGGGCATCAAAGTTAGTGATGAAGCTCCCGATATGGACAGTTTGTTATTAACCAATGATTCAATTGGTTCTGATGATGACGCTGTAGATGAAGCTGCTGCTGTATTGGCTAACATTGATAGCAGTGAAATTGGCCGTACAACAGATCCTGTTCGTATGTACATGCGCGAAATGGGTACAGTTGATCTTTTGTCTCGTGATGAAGAGAAATCTATTGCGATTCGTATTGAAGAAGGCTTAAATAACGCACTTTTACACTTAGCAAACTTCTACCCAGCTGTTGATTTATTGATCCAACGTTATGAAGAAACTTTAGGCACTGAACAACGTTTGGCCGACATTGCGACAGGCTTTGTAGATGCAAGCTACTATTCAGAAGTCGTTGAAGATAAAGACGATGAAGAATTAGAAATCGTTGATGATGAAGCACCCGCAGAAGAGATCGAGGAAGATGATGAATCTGAAGGTGGTAGCGGTGCAGCAGCGGAAACTGGTCCAAATAAAGAAGTATTTGCTGAAAAAATCGCTGAATTAAAAGCAATCATTGCTGAAATCGATGCACTTCGTGCAAACAAGCGTAAGAAAAATGCTGATGCTTTGATTGTAGAAGCTCAAGAACGTTTGAAAAATAAATTCATCGAATTTAGATTAGCACCAAAAATGCAAGAAGATATGGTGATCTTGTTGAAAGATACCATTGATACAATTCGTCCGCTTGAACGCAAAGCGATGAAAATCTGTATCGCAATCAGTAAAATGCCACGCGAAGATTTCATTAGAGGTTTTCCAGGCAATGAGACTAACAAAGAATGGTTTGAAGAAGTTTCATCAGGCAAAGCTAAATATGCGAAAGCACTAGCAGAAAACAAAGATGAAATGTTTAAAGTGCAAGATGCTTTACTAGAAATTGAGAAGAAGCATGGCTTGGCAATTTACTCAATCAAAGAAATCAACCGTGAAATTTCAATCAATGAAGCAAAGGCAAAACGTGCTAAGCGTGAAATGATTGAAGCAAACTTACGTTTGGTAATTTCGATTGCTAAGAAATATACAAACCGTGGTTTACAGTTCTTGGATTTGATTCAGGAAGGTAACATTGGCTTAATGAAAGCTGTAGATAAATTTGAATATCGTCGTGGTTTCAAATTCTCTACGTATGCAACATGGTGGATTCGTCAGGCAATCACTCGTTCGATTGCAGATCAGGCTCGCACGATTCGTATTCCTGTACATATGATTGAAACGATCAACAAGTTGAATCGTATTTCTCGTCAAATGTTACAAGATATGGGCCGTGAAGCAACGCCAGAAGAATTGGCAGAAGCAATGGGCTTGCCTGAAGATCGTATCCGTAAAGTATTGAAGATTGCTAAAGAGCCAATCTCTATGGAAACACCAGTAGGTGATGATGAAGATTCACATTTGGGTGATTTCATTGAAGATACTGGAATGGTTTCTCCATTGGAAGCAGCAACAAGTGTTGGTTTGAGCGAAGCAACTCGTGAGGTGTTGGAAAGCCTAACACCACGTGAAGCTAAAGTATTGCGCATGCGTTTCGGTATTGATATGAATACTGATCATACTTTGGAAGAAGTAGGTAAGCAGTTTGATGTAACACGTGAACGTATTCGTCAGATTGAAGCTAAAGCACTTCGCAAATTGCGTCATCCAAACCGCTCTGAAAGCTTACGTAGCTTCTTAGATAACGAATAATTTCAAAGCATTATTTTTAATAATTATTAATATGTTAAAACCTCTTAAGTGATTAAGAGGTTTTAATTTTTTTAGAATATGAAAGACTATCATCG
>JBEBSR010000061.1:0-13473 GCA_040394195.1 Wohlfahrtiimonas larvae
GGAAAATATTCTGATATTCGCATGCAGAACGATAGGCTTTACAGTCGTTATGTTATTTTTGAGAACATGGAAGACGAGAAAGAAACAAGGAAAGCTCAAACTTTATTAACAGAAGTCTCCAATACCAGAATATTCTCCCCTGATGATCAATGGGATGAAATATTTGCTGCATAATCTACATATTAAGGATTAACCAAACCACCTTCGGGTGGTTTTTTGTTGTCTGGAATAAATGGAATAGTAACAAAATTACAATAAACGTATAAAAATTTAATTCATAAGTAATTATTTTTGTTACAAAAATACATAACGCTTAAAATAATTACATTAAATTATTACATAAGTGTTGACACTATTTGTTACATAAGTAATAATTAGCTCACACACAAAGAACAAACGAGGTGAGTTATGAAAGCAATCACATTTGACTACAAAACAACGATCTCAGAGATCAACCGCTGGTGGGATGTTCGCAAGCATCTAGTTTCAGTAGATCGTGCAACTTTTGGGGATAACGGCTTTACAGTTTGGTACACGCCAAAATTTAAGGAAGCAGCATGATTAAAGTCGGCGTAGGCATAAAAGCAAGAGTAGTTAAGTCAGACCAACCAAACATCAAAGTTGGCGATGAATGGGCTTTATTTGAAGCTGGTGATAACTATGAAAGTAATGGGTTCTTTTTCAGCAAAACAAATAACGGTTTAATTGAAATGGGCTTATTTAGAGGTGGCGTTTTGCTTGAGGAATGCAAGAAAAACCATCTGAATCAAAGCGAGGAAAAATAATGAACATCGGTGATTTGATTATTGACATCAATAGCACTTTAACCAGTGACTATCTAATAGCATCAGGCTATGGCTATACAGATAACAACGAGCCTATTCAGATCACTGATTACGATGACAACAAAACGTACTTTGATGGCGGTTTTATCTACACAGAAGAGCTAGAAAACTTCAAAGTAATTTAAGGATGAAAAATGTCTAGAAAAATCATGTTTAGAGCCAAAGACAAGTTTGGCAAAAATTGGGTTTATGGTTATTTAACTATTATGTGGGGACTTAAACATATTCAGGATTTTAATGATGAAAATACTGCGTATGAAATTGATCCTAGCACACTTGGTCAATGCACAGGTGGTAATGATAGAAATGACAAAGAAATTTGTGAAGGCGATCTTGTTTCAAATATTTATGGTGGTGATATTCGAGCTATAACTTGGCATGAAAAGCATTGTGGATTTTATGCTTCATCTTCTGATGATGGTCATAATAACCACATGCTAAGCAATGCTAACCAGAATTATATTGTAGTAGGAAATATCCACGACAACCCAGAATTAATTGCAGACCATGAACGACAAGGCAATTATCAGAACAAATATATCAATTGGGCTTAATGGTCACATTGATGATCATGAAACTGAATATACACATGAAGAATGGCAAAAACTCAGTGACGAAGAGCGATGCGAAATTATTGACGAGCACTACAGGCAAGAACTAGCAAATTACAGCTCAGGCGGTGCTTGGGTTAAAACAGAAAATGACGAGGATTAACCATGTACCGAGTAACCAACATCACACACAATCGTGGAGCTATTCAATGGTTGAATTATACAAACTAAAAAGCGGCATTGAAGTACCAAAACCGCTCACATATTGGGATGTTTTGCAGTTAGAAGATGACCATGAGCTTTTTTATCCTGATTTTAGCTGTTTTGAAAAGTGGTCTACTCGTTTAGCAAAGCATATCAAGCACGATATGAGCGAAACATCTTTATTTTATCTAACTGAGCAAGAAGCTGTTCAGGCAACTAAATTGATTATTGGAGAGTAGTTATGAGTGAAGTATTAAATCAAGATTTAACAGAGTTAATCGTATTGCCTGAGCAATCTGCTGATTTAACTCAATTATTCGCAACAGAAGGCGCTCTTAATCCTTTTGCAAGAATCATTCATGATGCGGTTGCTGACTTTACTGGCGATGCCTCTACGGATAAAGGTCGCAAAGAGATTAAAAAAATTGGCGCAATGATCAATAAGTCTCGAGATTTTATCGATAATAAAGGCAAAGAAATCGTTGCTGAATTAAAAGACATGCCAAAGCGTATTGATGCTAATCGTAAAGCTTTTCGTGATGATATTGACGCCTTAAGAGCATTAAAAATACAGCCTCTAACGGATTATGAAAACTCTGAAAAGGCACGCATTGATGGCTTGAAAGAGTTGCTTAACGCTATCGTTGTGAGCATGGATCAGATTATTGCGATTGGCGGAATTGATGTTATTGAAAAAGAGATCAATAACATCCTTAGTGATTCTACAGATTGGCAAGACATTGTAGGCGATGCAGAAGCTACAAAAATGCAGTTAATCAAGCGTTTGAACACTCGCAAAGAACAATTAATTCAACAAGAAAAAGAAACTCAAGAGCGTATTGCTCGTGAAGTTGAAGCACAAAAATTAAAAGCTGAGCAAGAGGCAAAAGCAAAGGCAGAAGCCGAAGTACAGGCAAAACTAAAGACTGAGCAAAATGCAATCAACGCCGAAAAAGCTAAAGCTCAAGCTGAAATTGATGCTCAAAATGCAGAAATTGCGCGCCAAAAGGCAGAAATTGAAACTCAGCGTCAAATTGAAGCAAATGAAGCCCAGAAAAAACTAGAGGCTGAACAAAAGGCAGAATCGGAAAAATTAGCTCGTGAAGCTGACGTTGAAAATCGTAAACGTGTAAATAACGAAATCAAAGATGCGCTTGAGTTCTTAGGCTTGGACGATGCTCTGGCAATGGAAGTTGTAAAAGCCATGGTTAAAGATCAAATCCCAAATATTACAGTGAATTACTAGGAGTTATCATGAGTGTAAATAATCAAGCGTTAGCATTGGCTGAAAAATTAGGCGTTCAGGTTGATGGGCAGGAGCTTATCAATACATTGAAAAGCACGGCTTTCAAAACTAATCAGCCAATCACTAACGAGCAAATGTCAGCGCTTTTAATTGTAGCAAATCAATACAACTTAAACCCGTGGACAAAAGAAGTCTATGCATTCCCCGATAAAGGTGGAATTGTGCCGATTGTTGGCGTTGATGGCTGGGCGAGAATCATTAACAGCAATAAGTACTTTGATGGCATGAAGTTCGTTGATAACTTTAATGATAAAAACGAATTGATCTCTGTTACTTGCATTATTTACAGAAAAGATCGCAGCTATCCAATCGAAGTAACAGAGTATATGTCTGAGTGTTGCCGCCCTGCCTTCGTTAGAAATAATCAAGAGATTAAAGGCCCTTGGCAATCACATCCATTCCGAATGTTAAGACATAAGGCGATGATTCAATGTGCTCGAATGGCATTTGGCTTCACTGGTATTTATGATCAGGATGAAGCGGAAAGAATTGTTGAAGTTAGTCAGCCGTCTCAGCAATCAACTCAAGTTAATCCAGCAAATGAAAATGAACGCGCTGAATTAATTGCTCAAGGTGAAGAAGCTGCAAAGCTTGGCATTGACTCTCTTCTGGACTTTTGGATGAAAACATTAACTTATGACCAACGCCAAATTCTAGGCACAGAAGAAAGAGATAGACTGAAAACTCTATGCCCTGTTGATGCTGAGTATTCTGAGGTGCAAAGTGAATAATGAGGAATTGCAGCGCACCAATGATTGGTTCCAAGCTCGCTGTGGAAAAGTAACTGCTTCACGTCTTTATGACGTGATTGGCAGAACGCAAAGCGGAACTTATTTCTCGTCAAGACAGGCTTATAAAATGGAGCTTGTCTTGGAAAGATTAACAGGCTCGGTTAAGGATTCAATTAAAACTAAAGCAATGAAACGTGGCGTTGAATATGAGCCATTAGCAAAAGATCATTACATGATGCTAACTGGCAACGACATCCAAGAAGTTGGATTAATTGATCATCCTGAGATTAAAAACTTTGGAGCAAGTCCTGATGGGTTGATTATCGGATTTGATGGAAAGCCACTTCAAAAAGGATTGGAAATCAAATGCCCTAGCGAATCAACGCACATCCAATCTCATATTGATGCGCTAACAGAAGAGATTATTGACCCTAGATACATTGCTCAAATGCAAGCAGGAATGATGTGTACTGGATTCGATCACTGGGTATTCATGAGCTATGACGACCGATTCCCTGCTCATTTGCAAAGTTTCATTGTTGAGATTGGCATTACTGAAGAGATCAAAGAAAAAATCGAATTTGAAGTTAATAAATTCAATGTAGAAGTTGATCAGATTGTTGAAAAATTAATGAATATCAAAGAGGTGGCGTGATGAGTGTTAACAAAGTAATTGCCCTTGGTCGCATTGGAAAAATTGAACAAAAATTTATGCCCAATGGTAAAGCTGTCGTGAATTTTTCAGTTGCAACAAGCGAATCTTGGGTTGATCAAAGCGGTCAAAAGCAAGAAAAAACGGAGTGGATTAACTGCGTTGCTTTCGATAAAAAAGCAGAGGTTATTTTTCAATACTTTCAAAAAGGCAGTGAAATTTTCATAACTGGCAAGTTCACAACACGCAAATGGCAAGATCAATCAGGACAAGATCGTTGGACTACAGAAGTGCAAGTACAAGAATTCAGCTTTACTGGTGGTAGCAAAGTCGGAGACCAAAGTAATCAACAAAGCCAACAATCACAGCAAAACAACCAGCAATCATCTCATCCAACTTTTGATGATTTTGACGATGATATTCCATTTTAGAGGAGATAAAAAATGCCAAATTGGTGTACAGGTGTTCTTAAGGTTCGCGGTAAAAAAGAAAATGTATTGAGCTTATTATCTGAATTCGCTCCATTTCTTGATGTTGAATCAGATGATAAAACAATTAACATCATTTCAAACGATAAAATACATGTATTCAACGGTGTAAGACGAACCATGTTACAAACAAATTTAAATGAAGAATTATACTTTGATCATGAATCTGAAGTTATTCTTATTTTTGATAATGTGGAAATTGCATGGGGAATGGCCGCGGAAGAGCATGGCTGGTGCGAAATGTCGAAAAAACATGATATTGATTTTAGATGGCATGGTTTTGAACAGGGCATGAGATTTCACCAAGATACAGAAATTATTAAAGGCGAGCTTAAAAAAGATTTCGCGCATAAATATGACGGCCATTATGAATGGGACTGCGTTCATCCAAACTGGGGTGGTTAATCATGAGCTTTAAAAACTTACTTGCATATAAATTTGAACAACCTTTTTTATTTAGCGCTGAAGATCCGCTTGAGCAATTTGAAGCTGCATTATCTGAAAAACCATTAACACCATGTTTAACACAGGAAATGGAATCGCTTGGTTGGCTGCCATTATTCAAAGAAGGCAAACAATACGTTGAGAAGATCAATAATGCCCTGTTTATTCGCTTAGGAATTGAAAGAAAACAGCTGCCAAATTCTGCAGTTAAAACAGCAGTTGATAAAAAGATTGAAGAGAAAGAGCTTAAACACATTAGTCGATCTGAAATGAAAGAACTACATGAGTTAGTAGTTAATGAATTATTACCTAATGCCTTAGTGGTTCGCGATTCAATTCTTGCCTACGTTGATTTAGAAAAAGGCTGGTTAGTTGTTGATGCTAGTTCAACTAAAAAAGCATCATTGATTACAAGTTACTTGCGTAAAACGCTTGGTACATTGCCAATCGTACCATTGACACCTGAAAACTCTGTCAATGCAGCATTAACTCATTGGGCATTGCATGGTGTTGAATCTGATGTTTTATCAATGCTTGATGAAATTGAGCTGAAAGAACTAAAAGATGAAGGTGGCAATGCGAAGTTTAAAGCGGTTGCACTTGATTCCAAAGAAGTCCAAGACCCACTCAAAGAAGGATGGCAGGTAATAAAAGTGATGTTGGAATACGATGAGCAAATGTCATTTTCAATGTCAGGTGATTTTATCTTTAAACGTTTAAAGTTTTTAGAGCGCTTTGAAGAGAATTTGGAGTCAGAAGATGATCCATTATTGCAGCAACAAGCTGAACTATATTTAGCTGTTGATTTGTATCGCAGAGTGATTAGCCATGTTTATGATCAGATCAACTCGGCAAGATAAAAGGAATTGCGTCAGCAATGGCGCAATGTTTGAAATGAAACAAAAACAATGCTCAAGATGTAAAGAAATTTTCAATGTATCTGAATTTGGAAGATATTTAAAGAATCGAGATGGGCTTAGATCAGAATGCAAACTATGTACATCAGAACAATGTGCAGATACAAAAAAGAAGAAACTAAAGATGCAGTGGCACAACACTTTGAGGATTTTGGCATGAGCGAATTAATTTTAGATGCATGCTGTGGCTCTCGCATGTTTCACTTTGATAGAAACAATGAAGATGTTCTCTTCTGTGATATCAGAGAAGAAAGTCACACACTTTGTGACGATCGTCATTTAGAAATCAGTCCAGATAAGACATGTGACTTTAGAGATATGCCATTTGCGGACAATCAATTTAAGTTAGTGGTATTTGACCCACCTCATTTACTCAAAGCAGGTGATAAATCATGGCTTGCTTTAAAGTATGGAAAGCTTGGCCAAGATTGGAAAATTGATTTGGCCAAGGGATTTTCTGAATGCTTCCGCGTTCTTGATGAATTTGGAATCCTGATATTCAAGTGGAATGAAACACAAATCAAAGTCAGCGAGATTTTAGCTCTAACAGATCAAAAACCAATTGTCGGACACATTAGCGGAAAGAGAGCTAATACACATTGGATCACTTTTATGAAGAGGTCAAAATGAAACTACAACAAATCACTTTAATAGAAACGCCCCGCTCTTTTGATGTGAAAGCAAAGGCTTTGGGTAAATCAGTTCACGCACAATATCAGCGAGCATTTAAATCTCGTGAAGAAGCTGAAAGCCATATTGAGCAGCTTTATGAAATTGGCGAAATCGACCAGAAAGAAAATAAGCAGTATTTGAAGAATATTAGAAAGTATGGAGGTAAACTATGAGCGTAGAATTTAGACCAGCACTTATCCCACAAAAGGATGTTGCTGTGTTATTATCATCAACAGGAAAACCAGTTGGCGCATACACAATCAAAAAGATGGTTGAGAATGGAACTTTACCAGAGCCGATTACAAAAAAATCAGTTCAGGGACTTCCAAAATTATGGTCGGTTGATGAGCTTTGTGAGAAGTTAAAAATAAACGAAGATCGGTTATTTAAGACTATCAGAAAAAGTCATTAGCAGTATGAATGGTAGTAAGTGATAAGCATGCAAAGCCGAAACGTAGCAATACCAACGGCTTTTTTGATTGGTTCGATCCCACTCAAGCGCGCCAAATACAGTATCAGTGCTCGCATAATTTATCCTTAATCAATATTGATTGTTATGCCATTTGGCATGATTGACAATTAAAAGAGGTTACAATGATTAAGAAGCAAGATTTAGACATTATTGGCATTCAAAGTGATGATATTACTTTAGAACTTGTTTACACAGTACATGTAGAAACACGCATTGATAGCAGAACATTTGAAGAATCAGAAGAAGAGCGCACAGAATATATTGAGCTCGGCAATGCACTTGATCCTGAGTATATTCGCCATCACATCGCAGATGAAGTGGATGAATTAATTGTGAGTGGCAATCGCATTACAATTCGCAATATTCATGTGAAAGAAATCTGTGAAAGAAAAAATGAAGCTAAAATTCACCCTGCTTTAAAAGATTTCCAAGTTGCGTATATCATCTAATTCTCATCAATAGAATAGTGCAAGCTATTCTATTTTCTTACCTTTACTAGGTTGAATTAAAAACCTACTTGTAAAAATACCAATCAGTAAAAATACCAATCAGCAAACCTAAAAATACTCCCACCAGTAGCGACCACTGAATTACAATTGCTAATTTATTGATATAGTTTTCTCCAAAAGGTGGAGAATGCATAATCTCCGCTGAAATCCCCCATTCCATCGCATAATATGAAGAAAATAAGTGATCACCAACAACTCTGCTTATCCACACCATCGATATTATTATAAAAATAATCCACAGAAACCTTGCAGTTTTTCTCATTAGCAACCAATTGAATTGTGTAATTGAAAGATTATTATGATAGCAAGGCAATAATATTTAGAGCATAAAAAAAATCCTGCTCAGTAACCTTTAGGAGAAGAATATAAGCAGGATAAAAGTAGTAAATAATGAATCACTAAAAATACTATTCTTAGTATTAATATATTTAACTTAAAAATAAATCCAAGTCAATAGTAAATCAGCTAACCTAGTGCTAAAAACACCTACATAGAACTGATATAAAGCTATGACACAATGATAATTAGATTTTATATTACAATAAGTTGTATATATAATAATTTTTGATCAACACGTATCTACCTCTTGACAAACCATCAATACAAAAATTAACATTGTAAGTATAATTAATACTAAATATATTACAATGATAGATAATGAACCAAAAACCCAAAAAAATAGCAAACATAAAATAGAAGACATATTTTTGATTCTATTTTTTATAGCCTTCCTAATTGCCATTGCTTGCATTATATATTTCTATGAGATGGAAATAAAAAATGGCTATAAACATCGTAGAACTGCTTTCTCTACTGTAATTTCCAAACAATTCGATGGCCCTGCAGGCGAACATCTTCAACTCAAAGAATACGCACAAAGCTCGTTAATGTTTCCTTATTCATACAAACATATTGATACTATTTATATTAGAAATAATGAAGACCAAGAAATTTTTGTAAAAACACTGTATACAGGGCAAGATACTTACAAAACGGAAAGATTATTTTGCGCTAAAGCAGTCTATTCATTTCAAGGACTAGTGATCAGTCAACCTGAATCTTGTAACAAATAACATTAAAATTAGTTTTATATACCTAACTTTGTTAAGTATTTTTTATAAAAATCAATAAAAACTCTAATTTTAGCAGATACTTGCCTACCAGGAGGATACACTGCATAAATGCCCGCAGAAGGCAAAGTCCATTCAGGTAACAATTGAACCATCTTATTCGCTTGTATCCCTTCCTGTGCATTGAAATGATCCAATATAGAAATACCAGCACCTTGTTGAATCAATGAACATAATACACCTGTAGAATCTACCTTAATGCGCGATTTCACATGAACTATTTTCTTCTCTCCCATATTATTAGAAAAGTTCCATGTTAAAGGCGCTGACAGTAAAGTTAACGCAATCCAATCTAAATCAGATAAATCCTCTGGTTTTTCAGGCAGCTTTATGTGCTGTAAATATTCAGGTGAAGCTACAACATATTGCGTAAAATCTCCCAGTTTCACTGCACGAAGAGATGAATCAGGCAACCATCCAAAACGAATTGCAACATCAATTCTCTCTTCTATTAGATCCACAATATAATCACTTGTTCGTAAATCTATTATGAGACTAGGATAATGCCGTGCAAATTCAGCCAATGCGGGCGCTAATATTAATGCTGCATGTTCCACAGTGCTACTAATTCTTAATGTTCCTGTTAACTCATTTTTTCCTGAACCTAAACGTTCAATTGCATCATGTAATCCCTGCAATAATGGGCGGCATTCTTCATAAAAAGCTTGACCTTCATCAGTCAATATCACTTTCCGTGTTGTACGACTTAATAGAGTAACGCCTAACTTCTCTTCCAATCTATTAATTTCAACGCTGATTTTAGCTGGCGCAACACCTAATAGTTCTGCAGCAGCAGTAAAACCACTTGATTCTGCCACAGCCTCAAAAATAACAAGATCATTTAAATCTACTCGACCTGGGATAGCCATGCCTTCACCATTATTAAGAAAATCATAATAGTGAATTATAGATTAACCTGTTTTTCTGTTCAATTGGGTATGAAATAATGCCGTTCATCAATTCAATAACATTCACTCATTAGGAGAAAACATTATGAAAATTGCAATTATTGGTGCGACTGGTTTCATTGGCTCTGCGTTATTAAATGAAGCTATTATGCGTGGGCACGAAGTCAGTGCATTTGTATCAAATATTAATAAAGTGCCTAATCAAACTCGCGTTACAGCCTTGCAAACAAATGTACTGGATATAGATGATTTGGCACAAAAAATTAAAGGACATGATATTGTGATCAGTGCATTCAGTGGGCATGCACAAAAAGATGTATTTGATTATTATATCAAAGGGATTAAATCTATCATTGATGCAGTTAAAATGGTTCAAATTCCGCGCTTAATTGTTGTCGGTGGTGCTGGTAGTTTAGAAGTATCACCTGGTATTCAATTAGTAGATACAGCTGATTTCCCTGCTGAATGGAAAGGCACAGCAGAAGGTGCTCGACAAGCACTTCAATTACTACGAAATGATTCTCAAGTAACGTGGACAGTTTTAGCACCATCAGCACACATTGAACCTGGAAAACGCACTGGCAATTTCCGTTTAGGTAGCAAGCAACTATTAGTTAATGAAGATGCCCAAAGTCATATTTCTGTGGAAGATTATGCTGTTGCAATGATAGATGAAGTTGAAGATGCAAAACACTTGAATGCCCTATTCACTGTTGGCTACTAAGATTGGAGATAATATGAAACAAATACTGCATTATGTTTATGATCCGTTATGTGGTTGGTGTTATGCAGCAGAATCATTGGTAGATCAAGCTTTTTCTCAAGCAGGCGATCAATTCCAAGTGCAACTACATGCTGGTGGTTTATTTAATCATACTAAATTATCAGAAGCAAAACGTAGACATATACGAATGAGCGATGCTCGTATTAGCGATCTTACAGGGCAAATATTCAGCTCTGAATACTTAAATACTTTGTTGTCTGATCCTAATACTATCTACGATTCATTCATACCAATACGAGCTATTTTAGCTGCGAAATCAATTCAAGAAGGTGGTGATCAAATATTATTGAAAGCCCTTCAAAGAGCACATTATCGTAGTGCTTTAAGAATTGTAGAAATACCTACAATTACTAATATTGCTGAATCTGTTGGTTTCAATGCTATAGAATTTACGAAAGCATTTGAAAAAATTACGGATCAAGAATTAGAGAAACACCTACACGGCACTCACGAATTAATGAATACCATTAATGCAGGTGGTTACCCAACATTTGTTGCCCAAATCGGTAATCACTTCAAGATCTTGCCACATGCAGAGTTTTATGGGAAAGCAGATCAATTTGCTCAACTTGTCATTGATCAATTCAAATAATTTATAAAATATAGTTTAATTTAACTATCTATAAAGCTGCCGAAGGTAGCTTTATTTTTATTAATAATAAATTAATTAATCCGCGTCATCATCGTTAGCTTGTGTCTCACGATATCTTGATTTAGGATCCTTTTTACGTATTCCAATTAAACCTTTATCACACCATAAACTTTCTTCATATGCCTTTAATAAGTTCTCATAAGTGCATTTAAAAAATTCTGAATGACAATACTCAAGAATTAGTTTATCCAAATATTCTTTATTCGTAACAGCTGTTAGCTCCAAAAAAGCTTTAAAATTCTCTTCTCGCTCAATTGCAATAATGGCTGAATGACATGAATCATCTTTCGGGCCACAATGATTTTGAAGAATATCATTTTGAATATAAGCCAATACTTTTTCTTGCTGTTCTTTGCTTCCATCAAATTCAAGAGGATGAACAAACTCTATTGGCTGTGCAAAAGCCAAAGCAGACGCTACAAAGATCATAAATATAGTTGTTTTCACAATACTTCCTTATTGCTTACTTATATTTCTCATATTCAAAGTATAGTCAATTTTTTCAAAGTTTATTAATAAAGTTTGATAACTTCATCATCAACCTAATTGCAATAAAATTACTAATAATAAGCATATAATGAATGATACATTCATATAATCATTTTCATGATAAACGTTATCATTGTCAGTTGATGATTGATATTGAATTACCCTATGAATGAACCGTTGCACAGCACTGAAATACTAAGAGATCGTAAACTTGAAACCATCTCTGCTATTACTGTACTTGGAATTGTCTTATTCATTACTGCGTACATTCTCTATTACTGTGAAAATAAATATCGCAATGAGTATTATGTTAAAGAAAAAGGTTTTTCAACTATAGCTGCACCAAAATTTGATGGTCCTGCTGGTGAAAACCAACAGCTCAAAGAATATGCCCAATCAATACTAGATTTTCCAAAATCTTATAAACATATTGAAACAATCTATATCCATAATCAAAATCATCAAGATTTTTTTGTACACAGTATTTTTTCAGGCAGAACTACTCATAAAACTGAAGAGATCTTATGTTTAAAAGCGGCATATTCTTCAATAGATCAATCTATTAAAAACCCTACAACTTGTTAATCAAAATTATTTTCTATAATGCATAGCAAAATATTAATTTAATGCTATTCTACCTCGTAACAGATTCATGGCTATTGATTCTGAATATAAGAACAAAACGAAAAATATATTAATAAGTTAGTCAAAGAGGCTCCTATGAAATTACAACAAATTACTTTAGTGGAAACGACTCGTTCATATGATGTAAAAGCAAAAGCTTTAGGAAAATTCATTCATGCAGAATATTTACGTGCATTCAAAACTCGAGAAGAAGCTGAAAATCATATTGAAGACTTGAATTCTCATAATGAAATTTGCCAAGATGTTAATAAACCATGGCTTAAGAACTTAAAAAAATACGGTGGCGCTTTGTAAAATAGCCACACGCTAAAAGCCCACTCAACAAAGTGGGTTTTTATTTAATTGTATTCTAATGAATCAGTTCTGCCCTAGTATCAACTTGAATAGGATTTGGATATTCTCGATTTTTATATTCGCTATTTTGTATAGATCGCATATCGCTTAACTTCACATCACACCATAAATTCTCTTCATAAACTTTTAAGAGATTTTCATAACTACATTGGAAAAATTCAGAATTACAATATTCCTCAATTAAACTATTGAGATATTCTTTATTCTGGATCGCACTTAATTCTAAAAAGGCAGTCAAGCTATCTGCTTGAGCCAATTGTAGGACATTAGGATGACAAGCATCATCTTCTGAATCACAATATTTATGCAGAGTTCCATTTTTAATATATGAAATGACTTTTTGACGTTGCTGATCTGTATTATCAAATTCTAATGGGTTCACAAAACCCTGAGGTTGAGAAAATGCAAACGATAAAAACAACGTCATCATTAATGTAAGATTTTTCATAAGTATGCATTCCCTCCGATCATACTTTATATATTCAGGCAATTCTATGTTATAAGTATAATACTGATTAGTATGCACTAAAAATAAAGTAATAACTTCAATGCAATCGATTTATTTTGCAAATATAGGTAATAAAAAATATTAACTCATAAATATCTTAAAGAAAAAATAAAAATATTTATGATAAGATAAGAAAGCAAAGCTTAAGAAACATGGTGATATATGAAAAAGAAAAAAGGCTTTACCCTAATAGAACTAATGATCGTCATAGC
>JBEBSR010000062.1:0-13451 GCA_040394195.1 Wohlfahrtiimonas larvae
TTGGTACAATCATCGGTGTTGCTGTCTTTAATGGTGTACCTGTTGGGCCATTAATTGCTGCGGGATTATTATCTTTATTGGTACGATGGAGTTAATCTTTCGCGTATAATGATGACTTTATTGAAAGTTGTGAGGGCGTTATGCCAAAAGATTTTTTACAAAATATGGCAGGTAAAATTCAGGAATCATTGCCAGAAGGTTTAAAAAACACTCATGCAGAGATTGATCGAGTTGTGAAAGAACAGCTTGAAAATGTACTGCCAAACTTTAAATTCGCGAAACAAGATGAGTTTGAAATTCAGCAGAAGATTCTATTAAAAACACGAAGCGAAGTGGATGATCTAAAAGCGCGTGTTGCAGAATTAGAAGCAGTGATCCGCACATTACAAACTTCAAAAGAAGATTAATATTATGGCTAAGCTAGATCAAAAAAACTCATGGTGGCAAACTGTCGCCAAATGGCAAGATCAACGTTGGTTATGGATTTTAGGCGGCTCGACTGCATTAGCACTTGAATTAATTGCTGTCTTTTATTTCCAAGAGCATTTAGGGCAAAGGCCTTGTGAAATGTGCGTTTATATTCGCTTTGCAATGATTGCAATTGCAGTATTTGCATTCATCACAGCACTTTATCCAAAGAATATTATTTTTAAATTGATTGGCTACATTGGTGCATTTTGGGCGATTGTTAAGGGGTTTTTATGGAGCTTGAATTTGGAAATGATCACATTGGATCGTTTACGCCCAGATTATAATCCATTCACAAGTAGCTGCTCTATGACAGAAGCATCATTCCCGTTTGGTTTACCAATGCATAAATGGTTTCCATCACACTTCATGCAAACAGGCATTTGTGGTGAAGATACATGGTCATTGTGGGGCTTAAATATGGCTGAATATATGATGATCATTTATGGCATATTTGCATTAGTTCTAGGCATTATGATGGTTTGCTGGTTAAGTAGACTATTCTTAAAGAAAGCATAATTTTTTGTTAATTGAGAAAAGCCTCAGATTGAGGCTTTTGTTTTGTGGAGAAAAGTATGAAAAAGATTCTGTTATTGATCACTTGTTTATTCACTTTGCAGTTAGGCTGGAGTAATGATGCGAGTTATTTGCGCGATCCAGCTGCTTATCAAACGCTCATGAATGATGAGACAATTCAGTTAGTGGATGTGAGAACTGCGGATGAATTTTCAGAAGGTACGATTGGCAAAGCACAAAATATTGATTACTTATCAGAAAATTTTACAGTGAAATTGGAAAATTTAGATAAAAACAAGCCTGTTTATGTATTTTGCCGCTCAGGTAATCGCAGTGAAAAAGCACGTAAAATCATGTTGGATCTAGGCTTTAAAGAAGTTTACGATTTACAAGGTGGTTATAACGCATGGCAACAATGGGAAGCAACTAAGGAGCAAAAATAATGAAAGCAATTCGTTGGGTTTTAGGCAAAATCATTTTAGGTTTGGATAAGTTAACAGCACCAGCACCGATGATTCGTGCAGTGGAAGAGCAAAAGAAATTGGATGAAGCAACTGCACAATTAAAATTGTATCAATTCCATGCTTGCCCATTTTGTGTGAAAGTTCGTCGTGAAATTCGCCGTTTGAATTTGAAAATTGAACTGGTGGACGCACTTAAAGATAAATCTGCTGAAGAGCGTTTGATTAATGAAGGTGGAAAACGCCAAGTACCTTGCTTATACATTGTGAATGAAGATAAATCTGTGACTTGGTTGTATGAATCTAGTGCAATTATGATCTACCTTCAAGCATTAGCAAAAAGTGAATAGTTATCCCATTTTATCCAAATAACCTGTGGATAAAATTGTGAGGAAAAAGTGAAGATCTTTTTATAACTATATTAATTGTTTGAAATATAAGTAAATAAAAGATCTTCTTTTTGTTTGATCACTAATTGAGCAATGAGGATAACTAATGAAAAAGATTATATTTGCGCGCCATGCAGAAAGTGAAGCGAATGCTGGTGGTTTGAGTAAGCCCAATGAAATTGTTGCATTAACGGAAAAAGGCTTAGCACAAGCACAGTTGTTGGCGCATAAATGGTTGGAAAAGCCATCGCAAATTTATGTTTCCAAATTTATTCGCACAACACAAACAGCAACACCATTGATGCAAAAATATGACATGAAGCCTTTACAGTTCTCAGGATTGAATGAGTTTAATACTTTTGGCTATGAGTTTGTGGAAGGTTTAACAGGTGAGGAACGCTTGCCTTTATCCACTGCTTATTGGGATGAAGCTGATCCTGATGCAAGAAGAGGTGAGACAGGACAAACATACAATGAGTTCTGTGCACAAGTTGCAGATTTTATGCCAACATTATTCACATTAGAAAATAATAGTGCCATTGTTGGGCATGGCTTATGGATTACACAATTAATGTGGCAATCGTTAGGTTTTGGTTCAAGAGTTTCAAATTCCCAATCCATGAAAGCTTTTATGAAATTTCATATGGCTTTAGGTGTTGGCAATACGCAAAAATTTAATCTCTACTTAACAGATGATAAAGTTTTTGTTCAAAAGCATGGCTCAAAATAGCAGTGTGATCATTGAAGATATTGAGTTTGTTTTAGAAATTAAAGCAATCAAAAACCTCTATATTCGTGTGAAAAAAGATGGCAAAGCTTATGTTAGCGTACCCAAACGGTTATCACAGGCGCAGATACAAATAACTTTAATGAGCCATTTGCCTTGGGTAAAAGCGCAGCTTGTTAAATTGTCATCATTACCAATAAAACCAGAACTGGAATATCAATCAGGTGAAACTCATTCTTTATGGGGAAAATCCTATACATTGTTATTGGAAACGAATCATAAAAGAACACAAACCATTATTCAGGATGATCACATTATTTTGCAAAGTAATGGCGATTTGACTCTTGAACAAAAGATTAAGTTATTAGATCTTCTGTATCGTACAGAAATTCAGAATTTTATGCCCAAACTGATCTCGCAATGGGAAGAAATAATGCCTGTGGAATCATCAGAGTGGCGATTGAAGAAAATGAAAACACGTTGGGGCACTTGTAATACTCGCGCCAAAAGGATTTGGCTCAATACAGAATTGGCCAAATATCCATTGGAATGCTTGGAATATGTTCTCGTACATGAATTAGTGCATTTATTGGAACGCAGCCATAATCACCGTTTTAAAGCATTTATGACTACGTTTTTACCAGATTGGCCTGTACGTAAAAAGCTATTGAATAGTTTAGCGATGAAAATGTGTTAATTTAATATTTCTGTCATATTTAACGGCTATGATGCTAGATTGTTTTTGATCCATAAGGACATCAGCTTTGTCTCTATATATTTCTGCTTGGCAAGTATTTTTAATTTTTTTAAAGCTAGGTTTAACATCTTTTGGCGGGCCTGTTGCGCATTTAGGTTATTTTCGAGAGGAATTTGTTAGTAAAAGACGTTGGTTAAGCGATACTCAATATGCAGATATTGTTGCGCTGTGCCAATTTTTACCAGGGCCAGCAAGCAGCCAAGTTGGCATGGCGATAGGTCTATCCCAAGCAGGATATAAAGGTGCATTTTTAGCTTGGTTGGGATTTACGTTGCCTTCAGCTATTTTTTTAATTATTTTTGCATTAGGTTTAGCGCATTACAGTGATATTGCCACATCAGGGATTTTGCATGGATTAAAAATTGCAGCAGTTGCCATTGTTGCTCAAGCAATTTGGGGAATGGCAAAAAACCTCTGTCCTGATAAAGCTAGGATCACCATTATGGCGCTGACAACATGCTTTGTATTAGTTATTCCATCTGCACTTGGGCAAATCTTTGCGATTATTATTGCAGGATTTGTGGGATGGAAATTATTTCAGCCAAACCTTGATGATACTCATCAAAGCTTAAATGTACCGATTTCAAAAAAATCAGGCAGTATTTGGCTATTAATATTTTTTGTACTGTTGATGATTTTACCGATGATTGTATGGATTTGGCCGAATACTATGATCATTATGCTCGATGATTTTTATCGTGCAGGATCTTTGGTTTTTGGCGGTGGGCATGTGGTTTTGCCGTTATTGCAAGCCGAAGTTGTGGAAACTGGTAGAGTTAGCAATGATCTGTTTTTAGCAGGTTATGGTGCAACACAAATTGTACCTGGTCCATTATTCACATTCGCAGCATTTTTAGGTGCGAGCATGAATGAATTTCCCAATGGTTGGTTGGGCGGAATGATTGCTTTGGTAGCAATTTTCTTACCATCTTTTTTATTGGTTGTGGGCGCTTTGCCATTTTGGGAAAGCTTGCGCCATCATGCCCAAACCAAAGCAGCATTAATGGGCATTAATGCTGCTGTAGTAGGTTTGTTACTTGCTGCTTTCTATCAACCAATTTGGATAAATACAATTTTCAATGCCACTGATTTTAGTATTGCACTGATTGCATTTGTGGCGTTGATGTATTGGAAAATACCTGTTTGGTTAGTTGTGATTGCAAGTGGAATTGTGGGATGGTTAGCTAATTTTTTTATAGCGTAAATAAGCCCAATAAATCACAGGTACAGCCAACAATGCAGAACTTAATGGCATTGCTACCCAAACACCATCCAATTGATAGAATTTTGGCGCGATGAATAGGAAAGGAATCTGAATCACCAAATTACCAATGGATATCACCAACGCTTTTGTTCCTTCGCCAATGGCTTGGAAGAATACTGTCACCATCACAAATGCACCTTCTAAAAAGAGCAGTGGTAAATGGAAGTTAATGGCGTGAATGGTTACTTTAGAAAGCTCTTGATCATTGGTGAATAGGGTCGTAAAAAACTCAGGAAATATCTGCAAAAAGAGTGTGAGTGTAATGCCATAAGCCATACCTACAAAAACCATCATACGAATAATTGCGCGCGTTGAAAGATAATTCTCTCGGCCATATAAACGGCTGATGATAGGCTGAACACCATTGGCGATACCTTCCATGCCTAAATAATAAATCGTTATGATATAACCTGTGATTGTATAAGCAGAAACAGCAACTGTGCCGCCGTATTTTACGAGCATTTTATGATGAAGCATCATAATAAAGCCTACATAAATGTACATGAAGAATGTGGATGCACCATTGACCATAATGTCTTTGATCAATGCTAGATTTGGTTTGAAGTGATGGAGTTTCAGTGGTTCATCACTTTTGAAGAGGATGTAATACAAACCTAAAAACATCGCACAGGATTCACCTAGAATATTGGCAATAGCTGCACCAAATACTGACATTTCCCATACAACAATGAAGAGATAAGAGAATAATATATTGATGGAAACACCGATCGCCATATAAAGCGTTGCATAATAAGGTTTTCCCATATTACGAACGAGGAATGGCAATGCCAAGCTACCAATGACTAAAGGTGAACTGACTGCAAATACTCGGATAAAATCTATTGCCATGTAAGCAGTTGTGACAAATTTCTGGCTCACACGATATTCTGCATCACTCAGCATGTAAACTAATGTGGGTGCAGAGATATATAAAATAATGCCGAAGATTAATCCAGGAATCAAAATTAATGTGATGGATTGCCCAATGATTTTCCGAGCCTCTTCATCATCTTCAGCACCTTTAGCAATGGAGTATAAGCTGCCTGTACCAACGCCAACTAATAAGCCAAAGCCTAGTAAAACTGTGATATATGACCAGCCGATGTTAACAGCAGCTAAGCCTTCAGCACCAATGAAATGTCCGATAAAGAAGCCATCGATTAATTGATATGCACCGCTGATGAGCATGGCACCCAATGTTGGGATGACGTAACTGATGAAGAGTAAACGCAATGTTCTTTGCTTCACAAAAATCCTGAAGTTAGGGAGATAGTGAAATTATAGGTCATATTGCTGATTTTTGGGCAAAAAAAATGCCATTCGGGGGAATGGCATAGATAATCAGAGAGAGATTATTTTTTTGTTAGGAAATTATCGATACTGAATTTTCCAGCGCCTTGTACGAGGATATAAATGAATCCACCTGCCATCGCTAGATTTTTCATTAAACTGGTTGCTTCTTCTGGTGCACCATGAAAAATCAAACCTGATGCAATACAGAAAAAAGCTAGAAAAAATGCAACTAATCTTGTTTGGTAGCCGATCAATAATGCCAATCCACCACCTAATTCTAATAGAATCACTAAATAGACTAAACCACCAGGAATGCCTTGTGATTCCATATAGGCTGCTGTGCCAGCATAGCCTGAAATTTTATTCCAACCTGCGATGATGAATAAGTATGCCATCAAAGCTCTGCCCGCAAGCATTAACGAGTTGTTAATGCTTGGGCGATTGATCAATGTTTCAATATGGCGATCAAACGTTAACATTATTTGCTGTCCATATTGAAATTGAAATCGTTAGAGTTCGATGGTGTTCTTTCACCATACATTTTTGAAGTGTATTCTGCATTTTGTGCAGGTGTTAAAATGCTTTGCACTTTTGCTTCATAAACTGGATTAACAGGCTCTTTCTCAGAAATGCGACCCAACTGTTTCAACTGTGTTACTTGTTCTGCACTTAAATCATTCAATACTTGATATGCAGGGTAGGGTTGAGCAACCGCGATGCTTGTTACCATTGTTGCTGATAAGGAAAAAATAGCTAATTTAGATAATGTTTTCATGTGAAACTCCTTTTAAAAAATATAATGTGATAGCTGTTTGTGTGTTAGCCATAACTTCAAACTGGTTGCTATGTTAATGAAATCAGTTTTTTGTTACTATCGTTAACAGGAAAATCATTTGTGCCTGATAGGAATAAATAGAAATGAATGTGAACATGAAACCATTACAATCTTTAGAATTGGATGATATTCAGGTATTTTGCCGCGCAGCTGAGAGTACAAGCTTTACAGATGCATCGATTTCATTGGGCGTTACACCATCTGCTGTGAGTAAGGCTGTGCAGCGATTAGAGCGTAAATTAAAGCTAAAATTGTTTTATCGTTCAACGCGTTCTATTCGTTTAACAGAAGAAGGACGCAGTTATTATGAAACTTGTCGTAAATCTCTCGAAAGTATTCAAGAAATTGAAAGTCATTTATTGAATAATTCAGTGCCACGTGGAACATTGCGTATAAGTTTGCCTGACAGTTTAGCGATTAATAAATTGATCCCAGTGATCAATGGTTTCATGGAAAAGTATGATGAAACTTTGAAAATGGAAGTATTTTTAAGTACTGCTTATGTGGATTTCATGCGGGAGAACTTCGATTTAGCGATTCGTATTGGTGAAGTGACAGATTTAAACTTAGTTGCAAGATTATATGCGAGAATTGAGCAAAAAATTGTAGTTGCACCTGAGTATTTACGTAAACATGGCACACCAAAATCTCTCAGTGATTTGAAAAATCATAAATGTGTGGGTTTAAAATTTCCAAGTGTTAGCACTCCATTGCCTTGGAAAGTAAAAGGTGAAGATGCTCTAAATTTAAATTTTGCAATGCTGTATAACGATCCATTTGGTGCAGTGATGAGTGTCATTAATGGTTACGGAATCATTCAGTTATTAGATTTTACAGTGGATCATGCCATTGAAAGTGGTGATTTGGTAGAGCTATTTCCTGAACATCGCTTAGAACCATTGGATGTACATATTGTTTATCCAGGCACAAAGTATGTACCAGCTAAAGTACGAGCTTTCATTGACTATCTCTTTGAGCATAAGCCACTTTTATAATTCTATTTTTGAAAAACTTCATTTCGGATAACTTGAAGCATGTGATTTGATATCAAAAATTATATGTGATAGAGTTTTGTCATTGAAAAATTTATCTTTGGGGCAGGGTGCGAAGCAATTCAATTCCCGACCGGCGGTGATAGTCCGCGAGCGAAAGCTGATCTTGGTGAAATTCCAAAACCGACAGTATAGTCTGGATGGTAAAAGATAAATCACAACTCTATTCACGTGCCTATTATTTGGCATGTTGTCTATGCTGTGTTTTTTATGCCCCAAAATAAATCTAATGATAGAGGGCATATGAACAAGCTAACTGAATCAGATCATCAATTTTTAGATAAAGCCATTCTTTTGGCAACGGTTCCTATGGGATTGGTTTCGCCAAATCCTTATGTGGGCGCTGTGATTGTGAAAGATGGCAAGATCATTGGTGAAGGCTTTCATGCGAAAGCAGGCACAGCTCATGCTGAAGTGGTTGCAATTCAAAATGCTCAAGACAACAATGAAAGTACAATTGGTGCGACGATTTATGTTTCCTTAGAACCTTGTTGCCATCATGGTAAAACGGGCCCTTGCACAGAAGCGATCTTGAATGCAGGCATTACAAAAGTCGTGTATGCAACGCAAGATCCTAATCCATCCGTTGCAGGCAAAGGTGAGGTTTTCTTAGTGGCAAATGGCATTGAAGCTATTTGTGCAAATTTAGAATCTGCACGCCTAATTAATAAAATTTTCTTCCATAATCAAATCAAAAAAACACCATTTGTAACGTTGAAAGCTGCCATGAGTTTGGATGGTAAAATCGCATCTAAATCAGGTGATTCACAGTGGATCACAGACGTTGATGCTCGTTTAAAAGGTCATCAATTACGTGCGGAACATGATGTAATCATCATTGGTAAAAAGACTTTGTTGAATGATGATCCAAGTTTAACAGTTCGTGTGCCTGATCAAAGCTATCCAAATCCTACTCGTGTGTTATTGCTCCGTAATTTCAGCGGGATTGAGCACACAAATTACCAATTATTCAATACAGATATTGCACCGACTTGGATTATTTATCCTAAAAATCAAATCATTGATACAGCTTTAAAAGCTGAGTTGCTTGCTAAAAATGTGCGTTTAATTGAATTGCAAGATGATGAGATCATCGTCGATTCTGTATTAACAAAACTCTATGAAGAAAAAGTGATGAGCGTGTTATTGGAAGGCGGTAGCAGCATTTATAACGCTTTCATTACAGCGCAAAAAGTGAATGAGTTTGCACTATTTTATGGCCCAAGATTAATTGGTGATGCCAAAGCTCCAAGCTTGTGGGATCACAGTAATATTACAGATTTATCAGAAGCACCTATTTTATCCATTCATGCAACGGAAAAATTAGGTAATTCTATTTATGTACAAGCAACCTTGAAGGAGGTTGAATAATGTTTACAGGCATCATTGAAGAAGTCGGTGCATTACAAGCCAAGCAACAGCGTGGAGATGTCATCACGATCAAAATCGGCTGCAAAAAGGTACTAGAAAACGTCAAGATTGGCGATAGCATTGCTAGCAATGGCGTGTGTTTAACGGTGACGAAATTTGATGGCCATGGCTTTTGGGCAGACTTAACGCCTGAAAGTTTAAAGCGCAGTACATTTGCTAATGCAACGATGGGCAGTCGCGTTAATTTAGAGCGCGCAATGTTAGCAAATAGTCGATTAGATGGTCACATTGTTTCTGGTCATGTGGACACAATGACGACACTGCAATCCTTGCAAAAGCTTCAAAATAGCTATGTTTTAAGCTTTGCATTAGCGAGAGAATATCAAAAGTTAGTGGTTGAAAAAGGTTCAATCGCAATCAATGGAATCAGTTTGACAGTGACAGATGTGACAGTAAATGCTTTCAGCGTCAGCGTGATTCCGCACAGTTTTGAAATTACCAATCTTCATCAATTGAAAGAGGGTAATCGTGTGAATATCGAATTTGATCAGCTTGGTAAATACATCTTGAAAGAGAAAGAGCAATCAACTTTGAGTTATGACAAATTAGCAGAATGGGGATATTAAAATGAAAGCAATGATTCAACGTGTTAAAGCTGCGCTAGATACATTAAAACGTGGCGAAATCATCATTGTTATGGATGATGAATCTCGTGAAAATGAAGGTGATATGATTGTTGCTGCGGAACATTGTTCTGATGCGCACATGAATACAATGATCAAAAAAGCAGGTGGATTGGTTTGCTTGCCATTGACAGCACCAATTGCTGAACGCTTAGATTTTGCGCCGATGGTTGTGCGTAATGAAGATAGCTACCAAACAGCATTCACAGTTACTGTTGATTATATCTCTACACACACAGGAATTTCAGCAGGCGAACGTGCTTTGACTTGCCGTAAAATTACGGATGACAGCACAACGGCGGCAGATTTTAAAAAACCAGGCCATATTTTCCCATTGATTGCAAAAGATGGCGGCGTTTTGGTTCGTCGTGGTCATACTGAAGCTGCTGTGGATTTGATGGAATTGGCAGGATTAAAACCTGTGGCTGTGATCTGTGAAATATTGAATGAAGATGGCACAATGGCGCGCCGTAAAGAATTAACTGCATTGAGCGCTAAAGAAGAAATGCCGTTAATTACAATTCAGGACATTGTGGATTATCGTAATTATCTCATCGAGAAAGCGACGAAATTAGAAGTGATGAGCCAAGCACATTTACCAACAGCTTATGGCAATTTCACAATCTATACTTTCCCAAATAGCGAAGGTAGCGAGCCACACATTGTATTGCGTAACGAAAATTTTGATGCGAGCAAGCCGCTAACTATGCGTATTCATTCAGAATGCTTAACAGGTGATATTTTCCATTCCATTAAATGTGATTGCCAAGCACAGTTGAACTTTGGTTTAGAAACCATTGCAAAAGCTGAGAATGGCATGATGATTTACCTTCGCCAAGAAGGTCGTGGGATTGGTTTAGCAGAAAAAATTCGTGCTTATGCATTGCAAGATCAAGGTCAAAACACAATTGATGCCAATTTATCATTGGGTCATCCTGTGGATAGTCGTGATTTCACAATTGCTGCGCGTATTTTGCAATATTTCGAGCAATCACAAGTGAAACTCATTACGAATAACCCAGAGAAAGTGGAAGCATTGCGTAAAAACGGCATTGAAGTTTTAGAGCGCATTCCAACACCAAAATTCGTGACAAAAGAGAATCAAGATTACTTAGCAACTAAAGCTGCTCAAATGGGGCATTACTTGTAATTTTAGTTGTTCAGAGTATTAAAAATTAGAGTTTTATTGAAACAGTTTTATTAAATATTTTTTATTAGGAGATTTATTATGCAAGTTATCGAAGGCCAATTATCCATTCAAAATAAGAAAATCGCTATTGTTGCAGGTCGTTTTAATAGCTTGATTTCAAAGCAATTAATTGATGGCGCTGTGGATGCATTGAAGCGCCATGGTTTAAATGAAGACAACATTCAATTGGCTTGGGTTCCAGGGGCATTTGAAATTCCTTTAATCGCGCAACAATTTGCGAAAAAAGATGATATTGATGCTATTATTTGTCTCGGCGCTGTAATCCGCGGATCAACACCACACTTTGATTTCGTTGCTAACGAAGTTTCTAAAGGTATCGCACACGTAAGTTTAGATCATCAAAAGCCAATCGCATTTGGTGTATTAACAACAGATAGTATCGAACAAGCTTTAGAACGCGCAGGCACAAAAGCAGGGAATAAAGGTGCAGATGCTGCGGTAACAGTGATTGAAATGCTAAGCCTAATGGCTCAGATTGATAATTAACTGGTAGATTCACAAGAAGGGTAAATGACAAATAATAATAAAAAACAATCCACACAATCATTTGCCCTTTTTTGCTTTCGAAACTTTCGTTGCGGCGTTTTTCTATTTTTCTTAACATGTTTAGTTGTCATTGGTGTAGGCAATGGCATTATTCATTCCCAAGTCAAAGAAATTCATGCGACTGATAATGCGGACGCAGTCATTGTTTTAGGTTATCAAATTGAAGGTGATCCATTAGAGCCAACCAAAGCGTTAAAGAATCGCTTGGACATGGCTTATCAATATTGGTTGGAAGCGCCACAAGTTAAAATCATCGTTTCTGGTGGTAAAACCCAAGGTTTAGACAAAAGTGAAGCAGAAGTGATGCAGGAATATTTAGTGAAACGCGGCATTCCTGAAGAAAATATTTTGTTGGAAGATGATTCCACTCGTACAGCGCATCAATTCATTAATTCTAAAAAGTTGATGGATATTCATAATGCAGTTGTTGTAACGAATGATTTCCATTTACCAAGATCGTTAATGTTAGCAGCTCGTTCTGGCATTGAACATGTTTCAGGATTAGCAGCCGCAACACCGACAGATACTCGCTCCATTTTTGTTGCCTATATTCGTGAGCCTTTTGCTTTGTTAAACTCATGGTTATTTGATTACCCATAAGGTTTACAATGCCCATCTTTCTAGTTTTAATAGTGATTGTTTTAGCGATCGTTTGTGCGCCATATGTTTTATTGTTTTGGTGGCTGAAACCCATCACTGCGATGGGTTATTTTGGTGTGTTTGCGTTAGCTTCAGCGATTTTGTTATTGCTCGTCGTGATTATTGGCTTAATTCATAATTACCGATCCAATCGAGCATAAATCATTATGCAGGAATCGCAACATTCAATAACCACATTACGATTGGCAAAGTGATTAAACTTAAAATTGTACTGATGAATGTAGAGCTAGAAACTAGCTTAGGTTGCGTATTGAAGAACACAGCTTGCAAAGTTGTATTAGCGGCAGCAGGCATTGCTGCTAAGATAATTAGGATGGCTTTATAAGTATCTGGCAACGGTAAAAGCATTACTAAAAAGTAAGCCAAGATTGGGGAAATCACCATTTTCACCATTAAAGAAATGGATAATTTCGGTAGATCAATTTCTCTAATATGGATCATTGCCAACTGCATACCTAAAATAATCATAATTACAACGATGGAGGAATCACCAATCATGGCAATGGACTTCATCACAGAATCACTGATTGGAATGTTGATTAATTGGAAAAGAATTCCGAGCAATGCACCATAAGCGACGGGCATTTTAATTACACGAATTAATGCGTATTTGGCAGAAGATGCTTCACTTTGGCGATCACTGCCTTTGGCTGCATAGTAAATACCAATTGTGCTCATCACAAACTGTTGAAGCACTAACATAATGATCGCAAGGTCGAATCCTTGTGCGCCAAAGAACATCAAAATTACGGGTACACCATAATTACCATTATTCATGAAACATGCGCTTAATATCATGCCACAGCGGATATTTTCGGAATAGCGCATCAGCTTTGACCAAATGCTGATGATCAGCACTAATCCTAAACAAAGTGCAAATACATAAAAAACTAAGTAGAAATAATCAAATGTTAATTCGTGAGTGTAAAACGTACGAAAAGCTAAAAATGGCGAAAGCACATATAAAGACATTTTGGATAAATTTTGAATATCAAAGCGGAGTATCTTTTGTGCAATGAATCCCACAACAAAAATAGAAAAGATGGGGAAGAGAATCAAAAAGAAATCCATGGTTAAACCTTTGTGTATATTGTTTGATAACAACTTGAAAAGCTATCCCTTCTACAGGGAAGGAAGTTATATTGATGGGAATCCGAATGCGATTTCTCAATACAATAGCACTATCAGGATGAAAATTGGGAAAATTCACTGGGTGAAT
>JBEBSR010000063.1:0-13028 GCA_040394195.1 Wohlfahrtiimonas larvae
TTGCGAGAATGTGAAAGGTGCTTGTTGCGGTGCACCTTTTGTAAAGCCTGCTAATGGAATATTGATCCATTCATAGAAAACACCAAAAACTTCAGGGATGGGAATGTATTCACCAAAAGGTAATAAGCGATATTTATCATAGAACTGATCTTGTGCTGGTGATTGACCTAAATGTAAAAATGCATTGAACTCTTGGGATTGCTGAGCACGTGGAATCCCTAATAGAATTTCGGTGTCTGTATAATCAGACCATTTGCGTAGATTAGACATTAAACCATCCATATGATGGTAATAAGCAACCACAGCAGTTTCTGGCCAAACCACTAAATTGGCTTTGGTAATCACGCTATCTGTCAATGATAGATAAGTATTAATGGATGCTTCAAATTTATTCTCATCAAATTTTTGATCTTGTGTGATATTGCCTTGAATGAGCGCAACATTAATGGATTCAGCTTGATCTTGAATCGGGTCGCTTAAATATTTCTGTAAGCCAAAAGTGCTGCCTGCAATGATCAAAGCAGATATAACAATACCAACAATAGAACGCGCAAATGATGCTTGGCTGAAAGCAGTGATAATCAATAATAGGGAGCCAGCAATCCAATAAACCATAAAGCTACTGATTAGAGCGCCAAATACAGGGAATAAATGCTGTGCAAATATAGTTGGCGTTAAAGTATAGCCCATTGCTAACCAAGGGAATCCTGTGAAAACATGCGCACGTAATACTTCTAATAAAACACCAGCAGTTGGGAATAATAGTAAATAGCGTGTCGCAATGCCTAAATTAAACTTTTTAGTGATGTATCCTAAGAAACCATAATAGATGGCAAGATAGCTTGATAATAGAACGACTGCTGCGATCGCTAATGGCAATGGTGCACCACCAAATTGGTTGACACTGATTCGCACCCACCAAAGCCCAACAGTGAACATGCTTAAACCAAATAGATAACTCAGCCAAAAGCTTCGTGTATTAGAAGCATTTTTGATGGTTAATTGCCACACCATTAATAATAACGGTGCTAGCCACCATTGATTGAATGGCGCAAATGCTAATGGCATTAAAGCACCTAATGCAATAACGATGATGAGTTGAATCAGTAAATTGCCAGATCGCTTCATTGATTTAATCCTAGTGATCGATAGATTTCATTCATGATATTTTTGTATTGTCCGGCCCATAAAACATCACCTAAAAATCGATGCTGATCGCGGGCAGGATTCAATACTTTACTATGTTTTCGATTGGTTAAATAGATAATTGTTAAATCATATTTAGGATCAATCACAACGGCGCAACCTGTCCAGCCTGTATGTCCATATGCTTTTTCAGATGCATAATGACCAAAATGATAAGACATGTCGCCACCTTTGTTTAAACGCCAGCCTAAACCAAAGCTAGGATCATCTGATTGGCTTTGTAAAAATTCAGGTGGAATATTCATGAGTTGTAAAGCAGAGTAGAGGGCTTCACAATTGGCAAACAAACCTGCGTGTCCAGAAATGCCATTCATACAGTGATAAGCTTTTTCATCCTGTACTTCGCCATGAATTGTTTCAGTGCGGATATTATTAAAATGAATGAATCTATCGCGTGTATTGCCATGTAATTCTGTTGGGGCGATTTCTGACTTTGAATAGCCATGTTGCAAAGGCTGATAACAAATGCGTTGATTGTGTAATTCAGGAAATGTCGTTTGAAAAAGTACATCAATTTTCGTTTGTAATAGATGCTCTAATATAAAGGTGAGCAACATGAAATCCACATCTGAATATAAGGAGCAAGATTGTGGTGCATGAATCAATGGTGCTTTGAGTAATTTTCCTAAAAACTCATCACGATTTTGGCAAAAAAGTTCTGCGCTGTAATTTTTATCATAGAAAAGCGGATTCGGTTCAAAGCCAGCTTCATGAGCCAAAAGCATTTTAATTGTAATATTTGCTTTATCAGCTAAGGATAAATCTTCAAAATAGTGTGGGAAAATCTCTTTTAAGGTTAAATTTAGATTTATTTTTCCTTGAGTTGTATAAACTTGATACAAAGCCGTTAAGGAAAATACCTTAGTTAAGGAAGCAATATCATACAAAGTATTTAAGTTGGCATTGCCATAGGCTGAATATTTAATGATTTTATGGTTTTTTACGATCAAAACTTGAGCAGAATCCAAACCTGATTCAATGGATGAATTAATCATTTGATCGAGATTACTCAGTAGCATTTCAATGGCTTCCATAGGATATATGTCGTACATTTTAGATCACAAAGCATATAAAAATAACATGTGATTAAAAGTTAATCATATATGATACTTGACCAAATGAAACGAATAGTGTTTAATGCTCACCTGCTTAGCGATGACACATCGCATAAATGGCTCGATAGCTCAGTTGGTAGAGCAGCGGATTGAAAATCCGCGTGTCGACAGTTCGATTCTGTCTCGAGCCACCATTTAAGCAGAAGCCAAAAAGGCTCGATAGCTCAGTTGGTAGAGCAGCGGATTGAAAATCCGCGTGTCGACAGTTCGATTCTGTCTCGAGCCACCATTTTTGAACAGTAAAATTTCCCGAGAAAGTTTGTGTGTTTAACCTTAACGATTTGGAAGAAGTTTTGCTGTTTTTGTGTTAGAATTAAAAAGTTTCAAATGGGGGCGTTCTTGGATTCGACGGGGATGTTGAAGTTTGAGGTGCATGTCGAGAAGGTCGAGAGTCTCGTAAAAACGCGGCAAACAGTTATAATTGCAAACGATAATAACTACGCTTTAGCAGCTTAAGCCTGCTAACTGAAATTAAGACTGTGTTCGTTCGGTTCTAATTTCAGTCAACTTAAACGATCTAGAGAGATGTAAGTCCAGGTGCTCCCTCTCGAAATTTACTGGAACAGCTGAGCTTTGTCCTGCCGATCGGATTAAAGCCAGTTAAATTAAAGATCCGGCTAAACATGTAGTACCAAGGATGGATAGTTTTCGGACGCGGGTTCAAATCCCGCCGCCTCCACCAGATAACCTAAATACCGCATTAAGGTATTTGAGAATAGACCGCTAAAACACTATGTTTCAGCGGTTTTTTATTGCGTTTAAGTTAGATTACTTTCGATTACTTTAGAATGAAATGGTAGTATGAATGGTAGTATATTAATTTTTTACAGGTTCTGTACTCCAAAATGGCAATAATTAACACTCCATTAACTGCTAAACAAGTGAAAGATGCTAAACCACAAGAAAAACTTTATAAGTTATATGATGGTGGTGGGCTTCAGGTTTGTATTCACCCAACAGGGCGAAAGGTTTGGCGTTTTGATTACTATGATCATAATAAGAAGCGAAAAACTTATACGATTGGTGACGCTAGTTTAATGTCTTTGGCTGATGCCAGGCTAAAACGCGATGAACTTCGTCTACAATTAAGTAATGGGGAAGCAATTCAAAGTAGTAGCACTCATACATACGAATCAGTATTCAGAGATTGGTATGAAAGATGGAAACATAATGTTTCGGAAAGGCATCATACTCGTGCCATGAACACAATGGTTGCTGATGTATTTCCAAAAATAGGGAATATGCCAATTGATAAGATTGAAGCTAAACATGTAGTTGATGCTCTTTTGGCTGTTGAAGCACGAGAAGCATTGGCCCAATTAATTAAAACTAAATCATTTATAAAATTGGCTTTTGATTTTGCTGTTGCTCGTGGTTTATGCAAGTATAATCCTGTCATTCAAGTATCCAATCAAGCGTTTAAAACAAGAAAACCAAAGAATTATAAGTCTGTTGACCAGGATAAGATTTATCAATTTTTTGAGTTATTTGATAATGACAATGTAAGTTTATCAGCTAGATTATGTACTGAATTTATATTCAGAAATATCACACGGCCAGTTGAATCTGCAACAGCTAGGTGGGATCAATATGATGAAAAACTTCAATGTATTGTGATTGAAGGTGAGGATATGAAAATTGAGCGGAATCACTATATTCCGTTATCACATCAATCGATTGCCATATTGGATAAGATGAAAATGCTTAGCAAAGGTGGTGTGTATATTTTTCCCCGTAGTAACTTCGTTGATCACATGAGTATTTCATACCCATTAACATTGGCGAAAAGGCATGGTATTGACACAACTATTCATGGGTTGCGACATTTAGCATCCACTATTTTGAATGAAACAGGATTGTTTAATAGAGATGTGATTGAATCATGCTTGGCCCATGCTGATGAAAATAAAACACGTGCGATTTATAACAAAGCAAAATATATCAGGCAGAAGAGAGAATTGCTTCAATGGTGGAGTGACTTTATAGATAAGTGCTCAACTAAAGAGGGGAATATTGCAGCTTTGGATGAAATACATTTGCAGTAAAAAATTAAGCCCCAAATCGGGGCTTTATGTTATTTCTTCATATTAAATTTTTTCACAACTTCAACAATAGACTCTTTACTTGTTTTCAGATGTTCTGCAACTTGTTCAACTGAATATAGATAGGAGTTACCACTTTTGCGACCTTTGGGTATTACACCTTCTTTTTCATAATTTAGTAAAGCTTGGTGAGAAAGTAATTTACCTTCAGTAGATAAAACGTGTCTTAATTGTGTTCTGTTAATTACGATCATTAGTTACACACTCCCAAAACTGAATCAAATGCACCATGCACCCACATGCCAAAGATAATAGAAGTTGTTGCTACAATATATTGGGTCATATTTGTGATACTTAACATATATAGAAAACCAATAATCATTATGAAAATGCCCATTATTTTTCCTCAACTTGTAGTTTAGCTATTGCAAACACATTATTATTTTCAAGCAATTCAACAAAACAATAATGCTTAATTTCTGGGTATATGGGGCTTTGAAGAGGTATAGTCAGTTTAATTAGCTCAGTTGCAATATCTATAAATGTTTCCATATCAACACCGAATTTATCAAAAATTTCTTCTTCAATTGCATCTTCTGTAGTTTCTACATCTTCATGTAAGTTCAGCACTTTCTTTGCTAGTAAATAACCATCTAAAATACTAATTTGATTAGCCATTAATTACCTTCCTTCTCTTCCAACATCTGAATCAAAACACCTTTATGATAAGCATCCATCAAGCCAATGCGATTGAATTGTTGATGATGTATGACGTTTTGTCGCGTTTATCTGCCATGCTCATTATTCAATCCTAATCCTTTTCTGTTTTAACCCAAGCATTGCCTGAAAGATAATTGTCTAGTTCTTGTTTGTAATACTCATTAAGAATTTTATTTTGTTCTTCAGTACTTAGCTTCTGCCATTCTTCATGTGTATATTCAGTTTCATGATCATCAATGTGACAACCAAGCCCAATTGATATATTTGTTCTGATAATTACCTTGTCACTCATAAAAACCTCTCCCCAATGCCAAATGCTGTTTAACTGCTTCCAAGTGTGCCAACTCATAAGTTTGTGCAGCTATGACATATTCATAGCTACCCAATTTAATTGTGAAGTTCTGCATTAATTTTTCTCTCTGATATATATGCCGTTTCCAATAAACTCATGATCAAATTCAATGTTTTTAATACGTATGCCTTTACCTTCACCAAACAAAGGAACATATCCTTCACGATCATTAAATTCTTTGTTTATCCACTCCTCTTGGCTACTTTCTTCATATATATAATTGGCAACCGCTTTTGAGAGAATTTCTATAAAGAATGTTAGATGTTCATTAAAATCACTGCTTTTTAAAGGTGAGCCACTCCAAAACATAGACATTAGTTTTATGTCTGATTTGATCGTTTCATCAACATATTCACCAGAATCTTTATAAACACTCTCATCAAGAAAATGTTTTTGATTGAAATCGATTTCAACATCAAAACTAAATACATCGTATTCATGTGCTACATGGAAACTTTTAGTATTTTTACTCATCACTTACCATCCTTCATTAATTTTAAGAAACCTTCTGTTTTTTTTATTGCTTCAGCCATTGGTTCTTCGACTTTTTCCACATCTAATTTGATGATTTCATCCCACCATTTATCGCGATCCTCCTTACTGCCAGACAAGAGTTTTTGCGCAGCTTCGGCACCGTCCAGTTCAACAGAAATAGATATGCCGTATTTTTCATCATCTTCGTCATAGAACTTTTGACATAAAAAGTCATGATCTTTTCCGTAAAATACTTTTGCAAAATTCTTCATAATTTCTCCTTACTTCTTCTTAAATACATAACAGCGCAATGTTTTCTTATTCACATTGCTGCGGATTGATTTGGCTTCTACGAATGGATAGCGCACTGATTTCTGCACCATCTTTTTAATGAGTTTGATGTCTTCTAAGCTTTGGTTGTTCTCACGAGCAGTCGCATAAAATTCATTGAGATTGATGGCAATTTCATCTTCATTGGGTGAATGGTTCAGCTTGTATTGATTCGCTACTAATTCATTGTTATTAGTGAGTGATTCAAAGTACTCATAAACATCCCAGAACTGATCCATTGCTGGATGATCGCTGATTAAGTCTTGCTCACGTTCCATTGCCAATTCATTGATGTAACTCGATGCTTTGGCTTTGATATTGTCTGTAATCGGCAAAATCTCGCACAATGCTTGTAAACAAGACATCAATAAGCCATGCGTTAAACCAATGCGTTCTGTTTTCAAATTTGGCAACTTCATGATGGCATTGCGGTTATTGGCAAATGTTGCTTCGATCATGTCTAAAATTTGACGCTCTTTTTTCAGTACTTCAAATAAAAAGCCAGATACATCATCTGTGGCCAAACGCTGTAATCGTTCTGCAGCATCACGTGAATATTGACCTTGGTGATGGCTTTTGTCGTAGTAGATGTAGATCAAACGTGACATGATTGCTTCAGAGCCTGAAACTTTATTGTTCTGTGAGATCACAACTGATCCACGAAACGGTTCATCATCTGTGTTGTTATTGTTGCTTTTCACACCCAAAACACGTGGTGCACGGCCGTTAAACAATGGTTTGATTTCATCAAAGCTGAATGTTTTTTGCTTATGCTTGATTGGCATGTTGGGATCATTGGTATCACTTTCGATCAAAACTACAGGTAAATTGGATACTTGTGACAATGTACGAGCAAGACCAGGCTTTGATGCTGTGGTTGGGTTAATCCCTTCATAATCTGAACGGCCAACTAAGGACCATAAAAACTCAATCAAAAATGATTTACCTGCACCAGCTTCACCTGTGATTTCTAAAAATGGCCATGCTGAATAACGATCACGCAATTGTTCAGCAAAGAGTGAACCAAACCAAAAAGCCAAACAGATTAATCCTTTGATGCCAAATACGATCATAAAATCATTGAACCAATCAGTATTGAATTCATCATTTGGGCGCATCGTTGTCATATCAAAGGTTGATTTGATGTTGGTATCACCCAATTCAAAGTAATCTTCGCTGTTTTTCTTGTATAACTTGCCATCTGCTACCGCAAAATTATTGTAGATATAGGCCTTGTGATCTCTGCAATACCCAATGTATTTAATGGTTTCAATATCAATGATGTCACGTGTTTTATGCGTAAAAATATCATTGAGTTGATTTGTTTCACCTGTATAAATGGCACCAGATAAAGCAGCCATGATTTTGTTTTTAAACTCTGAGCCACTACCTAATTGCTTTGGTAAAAATGCGCTCTTTGAACTCTTTTGTTCATTCTTCTTCACATTCACATAGTAAAAAGATTCTTCTGTTGCACGATCGATTTGATAGTACAAAATATCAATCGTACAGTTGGCGATCTCAGTGATGGTATTAGATGCATTGAATGCTTTAGCTTCTAGCTCTTCCTTTTCTTCAGCTGTGATCTCTTCATCTTCTTTTTTGTCCAATTGCTTCACTGCTGCGTTATACGCTTCATTGAATTTTTTATAATTGAACTCAAACCAATAGGTTTTATAGTTGAATTCAAAATAGAACTGTTGTCGGTTGATCTCACGCCACAACAAACGTGCTTTGGCCACAGGACTTTTTGCAGTCAATAACGCGCCATTGAATAGTGCTTTTTCGATGCCTTTATCTGTGAGTTTGCCTTTGATTAACCAATCATTCCAATCTGCATCTTCATTAGTGATAGCAACACGTGGATCATTAAAGCCCAAGTCAATTAATTGTTTGTACCATTTGATTGCGATCTTTTTGGCTTTCAATTCAGAATCCAACGCAATCACAGGTTTAATTTGTGGATTGTTTGCCAGGATCTCTTTCAAAGTTGTTTCAGGGAAGTTATTGGCACTCATTGCACTGATTGCAGCAATACCAATATGACGCAATGCTAAAGCATCAAATATGCCTTCTGTGATCCAAATTTCATCATGTTTAGTTGCATCAAAATCAGGATGAACCCAAGCCAAACCACCATATTTATAGCCTTTTAAGAAACGTGCTTTATCAAAGAAGTTTTCAGGGTTATCAATGAAGCGTTCCCAGTAGCCATCCATTTCACCATTGTTTTGCATAGCAAAGCGTACTGTTGCTGTTGAATTACCACCTGCAGCAAAGGTTTCTTGTGTGAAGATACTTGTATCTACTACAGCCAAGTTTAATCCACGTTCTTCACGTAAATATGCCTTAGCCACAGCTTTAGGATCACTAATCATTTCAGCTTCATATCGCTTAGAATATGATTGAAATAGTTTAGGGAAGAGTTCGCGAATTGTGATCTCATAATTACAGTTTTTAGTGCGATCACATCGTGCCTTATAGACATCTGTGCCCCAAATCCAAAATGATTTCTTGCCACATTTAGGGCAAGTGCCTTCTTTATAGCGCTTGCCACCACCTTGTTTTTTTGCACCAAACTGTGTTGTAAATTCTTGGATGATTGCTGCATCCAATGCTGATGAATTGGCCATAACTACTCCATTTCATTAAAGTACTGAAGGATTTCGTCACAACCTGTCAATTTCGAGAAGTTGCCTTTTGAGAAGAACAGCATCGTTGGCATTTTTGTGACTGAATAGCGATGCCTTAACACTGCCAAATTTTTCATGTTTGGATCCACAGCTAAATAAATATGATCCACATCCACTTTTGCTAACGAATGAAACTGCGATAGTGCAGCTGTTGATTGCATGCAGTTTTCTTGTGTGAATAACACGAATGTAGGTTCGTTGTGGATCACATTGTCGAATGATTCAAGGGATTGGATAGTGTGAACAATCATCGCTTTTTCCTTTTTATTCAAATGACTTGGAATGATGACTTTGTATAAAGATTCGCTATTAATAAAAGTCATGCCACATTCCAATACTTCACAGCGATAGTGCTTGAAGCGTGTTTCTGCACTGTAAGGATTCGTGTAGCACAACTTAGCTGTTGCACCACACCCTGGGCATTGCGTGCTATTGGGTTTTTTCGCCATAGGTTTTCGGGCCAGATTTAATGAATGATTCAACTTCAATTTTCTTCTCCTCCAAAATGGCTATTTGTTCCCTGAGTTGTTGGCGATGGTTCAAGCCAGAATCTCTATTTTTGTAGTACGAATCCCAACACTGTTCATTTTTAATCACAATCATTTCTCTGATTAAAGCGAGGTAATCTTGCATGTGCTCAGTCATGATTCACCTGCTTAACTTTTTCTAAAAAGTTCTGAATGCCTTGATCTAAATTTTCAGGATAAATTATCAATTCAGATACCACAGACTTTAAATTTCCTGAACAATACGCCCACAAATTCGCCCACCGTGCTTGTATATGTACGTCAATCTCAATGCCATCAACTTCAATCAAATGAATTTCAGCAAGTTGCATTAATTGATCTTTAGTAAACTTAGCCATTATTCACCTCTTTAACTCTCATGCTTTCCCATTTTTTAATTTCAATCTCGACATCTCGGTTGTACTGTTTAACAACATCCTGGAAGGATAAAACAGGGATACTATCGTAATGATCGTCATGCCATTTCATGAATGCTTTTCCTTCATCTACATCAGGAAATATTCTCAAAAATGGTTTTTTGAATGGTCCTTGAAAAAGATTAATTTCCCATTCATATTCAGAAACATAAGAAAATTCAGGTGTAACATTGTTGTTACAAAGCTTAACTAAATCATTTACAAGGTTGTGAAAGTCTTGATAAGAAATAGCCTCATAAAGTTTTAAATTTTGATTAGCCATGTCTACGTCCTCTCAATTGGTTGATCACTTTCTGTGTTTCAGTTGCTTTCTGTAATAAATGAAGCTGAAACGCTGAATCTTTAACGTGTGTAGCAGCTTGATAGAAGTTGTGGCGAATGGATTCCAATGCTTCAATTAACTTATCCTTTGCCATGTGATTGCTTGAGTGAGAAAGCTTCTGCACTTGCGTTGCCAATGTTAAGTAATGGCTTGTTTTTACTTGCCCATGAATCTGTTTAGCGACTTCTTTAAAGTCGTTATGAGCAGTTGTTAAAAATGTACTGACACTAATTTTGGGTGTAGAAATCCCCTGACTAGCTAAAGTCATATCAAACTCCTTGTTTTAATAATGATTAATTAGATTTGTTGATTGCTTCTTTAACAATCAGGTAAGCCAATGTTGTTGGCTTGATGCCTTTTCTCAGTGCCATCTTTTCAAGCTTAATTAGATCATTTGGTAATAAACGAATATTGACCCTGCTTGTACGTTGTGGCGGATTATTCTTTTCATTCATAGACATTTGCCCTAAAATGGTAACCATACAAACACCATTTGGTGTACTTGGTACTTATATTAGTGCCATTATGCGAACCTGTCAAGAGAAAAGGAACTAAAATGATGACCTTTGGCGAAAGATTAAAAGCTGTAAGAGATGAAAAGGGTCTCAATCAAACTGAATTTGCAGCAATTGGTGGTGTAGGTAAAGCTGCACAAATCAATTATGAAAAAGATGTGAGATATCCTGATGGGCAGTATTTAGAAAATATTGCAAAAGCTGGCTGCGATATTACTTATATTGTTACAGGTGTACGTTCTGAAGAGCCACAAGCAATTTATGATAACGCTGGCAATATTATTAATTTAGAAGAGTTCTGCTTTGTACCACGTTATGATGTATCAGCAAGTGCAGGCAACGGCTCTGCAATTAATGAAGAAACTTATGTGTTTTCCATGGCATATAGACGCTATTGGGTAGAGAAGTACTTACAAGTCAATTATAAGGATTTAATTGCGATCACTGCTCGTGGTGATTCAATGGTTGGCGCTATTGAAGATCGTGATGTTATGCTCGTAGATACGAACAATAAACTCAACAATGATGGTATTTATGTAATTCGTATGGATGGAGATTTGATCGTAAAAAATGTGCAGAAATTACCAAATAAAGTTATTGAAATATCCAGTACAAATCCTGTTTATAAGCCATTCCAAGTAGATATGAAAACCCCACCTGTAGACTTTGAGATCATTGGCTGCGTTGTGCATACAGAACCAGGTACTTTATTTAGAAATCGTAGGTAAATATTTCGAGGGAAGTATGAAGAAAATTTTAGTTCTATTTTTATTTGGAGCATTAATAGGAAATAGTTTTGCAAAAACCATTGATGACTTAACACCAACTGAACAGCAAATCTTATTGGATGCAAAAACTGATAGCATTTTTGGTGCATCAACTGAAACAGTGAAAATTTTTCAGAAATTTATTGATGATGGGCTAGAGGATGGTGATGTACTTGAAATATTAGGAGAAGCTTATTACAAAGGTTATGGTGTAAAACGTGACCCAAATAAGGCTGTTCAATTATATAGACAAGCTTATGAATTAAATAATAAAAGTTATGCTGCTTTTGAGTTAGGTCGAATTTATTTTGATCAATGGGAAAACTATCATGAAGCTAAGAAATGGTTTGAAATTACTGTGGCACAAAATAGTTTTGATAAAAGCTGGGCATCGTTTTATCTAGGTGATATGTATCTCAATGGCTTGGGTGTAAGACAAGATTGTACTAAAGCGCTTCCATATTTTGAAAGTTCAAAAGATACAATTTTTGAGTCATTAACCAATATTGGCATTATGTATGCAACTGGTTGTGGTGTTGAAAAAGATACAATAAAAGCTAAAGAATACTTTGGTCAGTCTTGTGATAAGGGTGATCAAGATGGTTGTGATGAGTATAAGAAACTGAATATGGGGCAGTAACTACAGAATAAATATGGAACGACATAATATTAAACCAATTAACCCAAGCAATACTTTGTATCAGGAACGCCCATTTTGTACAAAATGTGGTGAGGTTCAAGTAAAAGCTGGAAGGGAATATTGTAATACTTGTCTTGATAATCAAAGGAAAGTTGTATCTGAATCAGGTATGGGAATACTTTTTTTATTCTTAGCAGGTTCTATTGCACTTTATTATTGGCTCGTTCCGCCTTTGAGTAAGCCAAGTTATTTTAAGATTTCACGCATATGGCAGTACATAGAGCAATTGATTAAGCCTGATTTTGCTAGTGCACCAATTTATGTTTTATTTGGCTGTATTGTTCTTTCATTTATTTTGGCTGCTTATATCAGCAAGAAAATATTTGATAGTAGTTATTAGGTAGAACAACCAATGTAATTGTGATGAATATAAAAAATGGAATATGAGTAAAAAGTAAATATTATCAAACAGATATGTATTTTTTAACTATGAAGTTATGAATTAGAGGTATACATTTATGAAAAACCAAACTGATATATTAAATTTAGAAAATGATGATGAAGCTCTTCAGAGAAAACAAGTTGCTATAGAAGAGGCTATAAAGATTAAACAAAAGGGAACTGATTTTGATATCAGAGAGTTTCCAATCAGTGTAATTGTTGAAAAATATACGAAAACACTTCCTGAGATTGGTAATAGAACGGAGATGTTTATGCCAGAATATCAACGTGAATATAAGTGGTCTATTAAACAACAGTCTGAATTTATTGAATCATTAATGATAGATTTACCGATACCTTATATTTATGTGGCAGACGTTTCTGATGGTGATGATGAAGGTAGAATTGAAATTATAGATGGATCACAGCGTATTCGGACTTTAGTAAGATTTTTAACAGATATGTTTG
>JBEBSR010000064.1:0-13025 GCA_040394195.1 Wohlfahrtiimonas larvae
AGCCAAAAAAAAACAGTCAAGAAGTACAAATTGATGAACAAAGTTATGTGTATAAAGTTTTATCTAGAACAGATGATAATGTACGAATAGAAACAGAATTTAAAACGGAAGATTACACATTACGATCAACGTATTCTGTTAGAGGCAATAATATTATTTTAGAAAAATCCTATTTGTTTTCTTTTGATTATATATTTGTATCTATGTTTATTAGCTTATGCATTCTAGCTATTGGAAACCCTTTGTATTCGATATTGATACGACGAAAAAAGATAGGTTTATAACCTCTATACACAATTTAATTGCTAAATAACCAACCATAATACTTTAAATAATAGAACTCGCCTCAGCCATTTTGTGGGCATCAAAAAATGTTATGATTGATCCTTGAAATTTTAACTCATTTGGACAATACATGACGACTATAATTTTGGATGCCCAACATGTTGGAAAAGCTGTAGAAACAACAGAAAAATTAACAATCCTGCAGGATATTTCATTTCAATTAAATGAAGGCGATAGCCTTGCCATTATTGGTAGTTCTGGTTCAGGAAAATCGACGTTATTGGGATTATTGGCAGGTTTAGATGTACCAACCGAAGGTGAAATTTTATTGGCAGGCAAGCCATTGAGCCAAATGAGTGAAGATCAACGTGCATCATTAAGAGCCGAACATGTTGGCTTTGTATTTCAATCATTCCAATTATTAGAATCCTTAACTGCTGTTGAAAATGTCATGTTGCCTTTAGAGTTGGAAGGCAAAAAGAATGCAAGAGAACGTGCAATGGAACTATTACAGCGCGTTGGATTGGGCGAGCGAACACATCATTATCCTAAGCAATTATCAGGTGGTGAACAACAACGTGTAGCAATTGCGCGTGCTTTTGCATCAAATCCTACGATCTTATTTGCTGATGAGCCAACGGGTAACTTAGATACCAAAACAGGCGAATCCATCATTGAATTATTGTTCCAATTGAATGTAGAAGAAAAAACAACATTAGTTTTAGTGACGCACGAAGCACGATTGGCTGAGCGTTGTCAGCATCGTATTCAGATTGAAGCTGGGCGATTAGTATTGCAGGATTTCAATCATGAATAAGTTATCCACGATTCAATTAGCGGGATTAGCTTTTAAACAATTGATCCGAGAAATACGAGCAGGTGAACTTCGTATTTTGCTCGTGGCTTTGTTGATCACGGTAATGATTAGCACAGCGATTGGGTATTTCAGCACACGATTACATGCTTCGATGGAAGCTCGCGCAGGTGAATTTTTAGCTGCGGATTTAGTATTACGAAGTAATGAAGATGCAACAGACGCACAATTAAAGTTAGCGAAAGATTTAGGATTAGATCATGCCAAAACTGTGAATTTTTCTACGGTAATTTTAAATGGTGACGATCTACAATTGGTTGCAGTCAAAGCAGCCGATATTAATTATCCTTTGCGTGGGCAATTGAAAATTCAGGATGATTTAGAAATGCCTGAATATGCAACCAATGAAGGGCCAAAGCAAGGCGAAGTTTGGGTAGAATCTCGCTTATTGTATGGATTGAATCTGAAAATAGGCGATTCTGTGGATATTGGCAAATTGCCATTAAAGATCACAAAAATCATCACTTATGCACCAGATCGCTCCGCAAATTTCTACAGTTTTAATCCTTTTGCATTAATGAACCGAGCGGATTTAGAAGCCACAGGCGCAGTGCAAAAAGGTAGCCGCGTGACTTATCGCAATTTATGGTCAGGCGAAATGGATGCGATTAAACAGTTGCAACCTGCATTAAAGAAAACGTTAGAACCCAATCAAAAGATATTAACCATTGCAGATGGTAGCCAAGAAGTGAGTGGTGCATTGAATCGTGCGCAAAATTACTTGAATCTTGCGAGCTTAGTTGGGATTTTATTGGCAAGTGTTGCGATTGCTTTATCAGCGAATCAGTTTGCCAATAATCGTTATGATGCGAGCGCATTATTACGCTCTTTAGGCATGCAGCAAAAGCAAGTGCTTTGGTTATATGGTTTTGAGTTGTTATATGTGAGTGCAATTGGCGCAATCATTGGTGCATTATTAGGTTGGTTAGCACAATTAGGATTGTTTTTCTTATTACAAGATTTGATCAGCGCAGAATTACCATCAGGTGGAATCATGCCAGCAATGGCAGGAATCGCAACTGGCTTTACTGTATTGATTGGCTTTGCATTACCGCCATTGGCAGCATTGGGCAGAACGCCACCATTGCGCGTATTGCGTGAAGATCTCTTGCCAACGCCACTCAAAAATTTTGTAGTTTATGGCATTGCAATTGTGGCGCTGTTTGTAATCATGTGGCAATTAAGCTTGAATATCAGTTTAACGTTTGCATTGCTTGGTGGTGCAATTGCGATGGTGGCTGTGCTCAGTGCTGTACTTTATGTTTCAGTGAAATTTTTGCGTAGAGCGTTATCCCGTTCATCATTTGTGTGGCGCATGGCTTTAGGACAAACATTGCGTTATCCAGTTAAATCCATGGGGCAAATCGTGGCATTTGGCATCATATTGATGACAATGGCGCTGGTGCTAATGCTTCGTGGTGAATTATTGCAAACATGGCGAGATCAGCTTCCGCATGATGCACCTAACTATTTTGCAATGAATATTGCAGAAAATGAAAAGGATAGTTTTAAAGAGAAAGTTGCACAATTATCCCCAAATATCTCACCATTTTATCCGATGGTTGCAGGGCGATTGACAGAAGTGAATGGCGTTTCTGTCCGTAAAATGAAGTTAGATAATGAACGTGCAAAAAATTCTATTAATCGCGATCTCAATTTAACTTGGAGCGCGGATTTGCCCAATGAAAATAAACTCATAGAAGGGCAATGGTGGCAGGGCAATGAAGCTGGCATTAGTGTTTCGATGGAGGATGATTTAGCAAAAGGTTTAAATGCTAAGTTAGGTGATGACGTAACATTTGTGATCGCAGGCGAAAGTTATAAAGCTAAAATCACGAGCATTCGTACTGTGAATTGGGATACTGTTCAGCCGAATTTCTTTGTGATCTTTAACCCTAATTCTATTCAAGATGTACCTGTGACTTATTTAACAAGCTTCTATTTGCCAGAAAATATGCAAAAAGAGTTGATCACATTGGCGCGTGAATTCCCGACGATTACACTATTGGATTTAATGGCGATTGTGAATCAATTGAATGAGATTTTGCAGCAAGTGACTTTGGCGGTGGAGTACATTTTAGCGCTAGTTTTAATTGCAGGATTAATTGTATTAATTGCAGGTTTACAAGCAACATTGAGTGATCGATTACGCCAAGGGGCGATTTTGCGAGTTTTGGGTGCACATCGAAAAATGCTATTCAAAAGCCAATTGATCGAATTTGCTTTGATGGGTGGATTGGCTGGATTATTGGCTATGATCGGCAGTGAATTTATTAGCTTCTTGTTGTATCGCTCTGTATTGAATTTGGAATGGCAATGGCATCCTTGGTTATTGTTATTACCAATTATTGGGGCGATTTTGATTGCGATCATGGGAATATTGGGCACGAAAAAAGTTGTCTCAGTTAGTCCGCTATTGGTATTACGTGGATAACGCAATGTTACAGATTAAAATCGTGAACCCTCAGCATTGAGGGTTTATTTTTGTCTATGTTAAGCTATGACAATTGACTGCGGGAGGAATAATGTTAATTAAAATAATCCAAATGCTGAAATGGCTATTTTTGCTATTCATCTTAATCTCTGTGATTACGACGATCATCACATTGGTTTTCAATGATTTTAAACCCAATGAAATGTATATGGGTAAAAAGCGCCCGCCCATTAATCGTGATGTGAAAACTCACTTAGATGAAGTGGTTGAACCTTATTTATTAGAGCATCCAAATGGTACAGGTTTATATCTATTGGATGATAATCTAGAAGCTTATGCAGATCGAATTTTGCTAGCACGCAGTGCAGAGCGAACCTTGGATTTACAATATTACATTTGGCACGATGATTTAACAGGCAATATGCTTGGGCGAGAATTGCTGGCAGCAGCAGATCGAGGGGTGTTCATTCGAATTTTATTGGATGATATGAATACCGTTGAGAAAGACATTGTTTTATCAGGTTTAGCACAACATCCTTATGTGGAAATTCGTTTGTTTAATCCGATTTATAGTCGCCGTAATTTTGTGACAAGAACGGTGGAAATGCTATTCCGTGGCTTGAGCTTAAATCGCCGAATGCACAATAAGTCCATGATTGCAGATAGCCAAATGGCGATCATTGGTGGGCGAAATATTGGGAATGAATACTTTGATGCTGATCCCAATACTAATTTCTTAGATGTTGATCTGCTATTGGTTGGTAAAGCTGTACAAGAAGCTGAAGATATTTTTGAATCCTTTTGGGATAGCCAAGCTTCAATTCCTGCCAAACAAGTGAAGTTTGGGCATAAAGATGCTTTAGCAACATTGCGAGAAACACCATTATCACTGAATGAAACAGAGCATCAATTATTGAGTGATTATAAAAAATCATTGATGACACATTTAACGATTGATGATGTGATGAACAAAAAGAGCCGCTTTGTATGGAGTGATAATGTGCATGTGTTATCTGACCCACCTGAAAAAGTTTTTGGTGAGAAAGAGCATCAATGGCTCATCACAGATATCTTGCCAAAAACATGGGAAATGGCACAGCAATCTCTATATTTGATCTCACCTTATTTTGTGCCTGGTGAAGAAGGTACAAAGTCTATTGCTCAATTAAGTGAAAGAGGGAAAGATGTTGTGATTCTCACGAATTCATTGGCAGCCAATGATGTGCCAATGGTGCACGCAGGTTATGCACCTTACCGCGAAGCTTTATTGAAAAGTGGTGTGAAATTATATGAACTCATGCCATTCAATGTGAATTATAAATTATCGAAAGATTGGAAAATTGGTGCAAGTGGAGCAAGTTTACACACCAAAGCTTTTATCATTGATGAATCGAAAGGTTTCATTGGTTCATTCAATTTAGATCCACGCTCAGCGCGCTTAAATACAGAAATGGGCGTATTTTTTGAAAGTCCCAAAATTGCTGAAGAACTGATGAAAAGTTATCAGAGTGTGATCACAAAAGATGTGAGTTATGAAGTGATTTTGCGTGATCAAAAAATGATCTGGTTAGATGATAGTAATGGTGAATCTAAGGAATGGAATAAAGACCCTGAAACCAGTTGGATTACTCGTGCAATTGTTAAAATAGTCTCTTGGTTGCCTGTAGAATCGCAATTATAGTAGTTAAATAGTAGCGCATTAGTACTAATTTAACTATTTGATAAATAATAAAAATACCGCGTTTTTTATCGTGGTGTTTTTTTTTGTTTTATTTGTGATAGCATGAACGGTTCGAGAGAAAGTATTTTTACAGAGGAGGGGAGCATGAGACATATCAAGAAGATTGGATATTTGTCTCTTTTGGGGATGTTGCCGTTCGTCAGTCATGCTGATGAAGGGGAAAAGATTTACCTAAAAGGTGGGGAGAAGCCACAAGCACTTGCATGTATAACATGTCATGGTGCAGAAGGTCATGGTTTAGCAGTAGCGGGTTACCCTGATATTACAGGTATGTCACCTGAATATTTGGCGAAACAATTGCATGATTTCCAAGAAGGATTAAGATCTCACGCAATTATGGATGGCATCGCAGGCAATTTGAATGATGATGAAATTGAAGCGGTGACATTTTATATGTCTGAGTTAACACCTAAGGAAGTACCACATATTACAAGAGCAGCGACACCAACAGATGTTGGTAGTCAATTAGCTTTACGTGGTGATTGGAGCCGTAATATTCCAGAATGTGTTGCTTGTCATGGCCCAGGTGGCATTGGTGTAGGTGATTCATTTCCAAAATTGGCAGGTCAAAGTTCAATTTATATCGTGAATCAGATCACAGCTTGGAAAAATGGCACACGTACAAATGATCATGCTGATTTGATGGGGCACATTGCAAAATCTTTAACAGATGAAGAAGCAAAAGCAGTGGCTGCATATTTTGAATCTATCGGCCAGCAGGGAGAATAATCATGAAAAAGATTTTAGTGACATCTCTTGTGGCTGCTCTTTATACTTCTGTAGCAGTTGCTGAGAATCCAATTAAAATGGACGATCAATCACAATTATCTGATCTTGCAGAAAAAACTACTAACGTATCAGAATATCATCAACCACCGTTAGAAAAAGATCTACCAGATAATGCTTATGGTGAAATGGTTCGTAAAGGCCATGCGATTTTCGTTGATACGAAAAACCAAGCACCAGAATATGTTGGTAATGGCATGAACTGTGTGAACTGTCACATGGATCAGGGTCGTTTAGCGAATGCTGCACCATTATGGGGCGCATATCCAATGTATCCTGCTTACCGTAGCAAGAATAACAAAGTGAATACTTATGCTGAACGTATTCAAGGTTGTTTCCAATTCAGTATGGATGGTACGCCACCAGCAGCTGACAGCGAAGTAATGACTGCATTGGTGACATATTCTTATTGGTTAGCAACGAATGCACCAACAGGTGTTTCTTTACCAGGTCGTGCTTATCCTTCTGTGAAAGAACCTGAAGGTGGTTACAGCATCGAGCGTGGTGCTAAAGTTTATGCTGAAAACTGTTCATATTGTCATGGTCAAGATGGCTTAGGTCAGAAAGTTGCAGAGAACTATGTGTTCCCACCATTATGGGGTAAAGACTCATTCAACTGGGGTGCAGGTATGCACCGTATCAATACAGCGGCTGACTTTATCAAGGCAAACATGCCTTGGGGTAAAGGCGGTTCTTTGACTGATCAAGAAGCTTGGGATGTTGCAGCATTCATGAATAGCCATGAGCGCCCACAAGATCCTCGTTTAGTGGATGGTTCAGTAGAGAAAACTTATGAAAAATACCATGCAAACGATGGTGTGAACCTTTATGGTAAAGAAGTTAACGGTAAAATTTTAGGCCAAGGCGTAAAATAACCACTGATTTCATAAGATTTAGTTTTAGAAATCCCCAAATAATATTTGGGGATTTTTTTATTGGGTAATATAAATATGTGAGTCACATCAATAAGCTTGATACTTTTACTCAGACAAAATTAGGATGTGCTACATTTCTTATGATTTGATAATAATAAAAGAGAGTAATTATGAGCACAGATAAGCAAAAATATAATGTATGTGGCGTTCTAGTGAATGTTAATACAGAAAACTTTCAATCATTATTGGAAGATCTTCAAGCGATAGAAGGCTGTGAAGTCGTAGATCATGATAAGCAAAATAAAATTGCCTTAGTGATTGAAGATCAGGCGGATAAAAGCGCATACGACATTATGGAGCAAATTAAAAACCATCAGCATGTTTTATCAATTACTTTGATTAACCATTTTTTTGAATAAACGTTGTATCTGCTTGGATATAACGTATTGATAAATAATATGTTTTATTGTTTTTGATTGATGTGAATCAAGGTAAATTTCTCCAGTACATGTATTTTATATACATCTATAAAATAATGAATTGTGTATATTCATCTGGAGAAAATCATGACCTTATCTCGTCGTCATTTCATGAAAATAGCTGCGGCTACAGGAGCTATTGGCGCTTTAAACGGAGTTTATTCACCTGCTGTTGCACAGCAAACAGGTGGCGATGGTATTCGATGGGATAAAGGTACTTGTCGATTCTGCGGCACAGGCTGTGGTGTTTTAATTGGTACAAAAAATAATCGAGTAGTCGCGACCCAAGGTGATCCCGATGCGCCAGTTAATAAGGGACTAAACTGCATTAAAGGATATTTCTTATCCAAAATTATGTATGGTAAAGACCGCTTAATAAATCCATTGTTAAGAATGTCGAATGGTGAATATGACAAAAATGGTGATTTCACAGAAATTACGTGGGATCAAGCTTACGAGTTAATGGCTCAAAAATATAAAGAGGCTTATCAAGATAAGCTTACTGGACCAGATAAAGTGGCAATGTTTGGCTCAGGGCAGTGGACAATTTTTGAAGGCTATACTGCATCCAAATTCCATAAAGCAGGTTTGAGAAGTAATAACTTAGATCCTAATGCTCGTCACTGTATGGCGTCAGCAGTTGTTGGTTTCATGCGTACATTTGGTATGGATGAGCCAATGGGCTGTTATAACGATATTGAAAATGCAGATGCATTTGTATTGTGGGGTTCAAATATGGCAGAAATGCACCCCATTTTATGGTCGCGCATTACTAACCAACGTTTATCTCATCCTAATTGTGAAGTGCACGTGTTATCTACTTATACGCATCGCTCATTTGAATTGGCAGATAATGGCATGGTGTTTGTGCCTCAAACAGACTTGGCAATTCTTAACTACATTGCAAATTACATTATTCAAAATAAAGCTTACGATAGAGACTTTATTGAAAAGCACACAAACCTTAAAAAAGGTGCAACAGATATTGGTTATGGCTTGCGCCCTGATAATCCACTACAAATGGAAGCTCAAAACCCTGATTCTGGTGATGCAACACCTATGACTTTTGAAGAGTTTGCAGCCTTTGTTTCAGATTACACTTTGGATTACACTCATCAATTATCGGGTGTACCTAAGCATAAATTAGAAAGAATGGCGCAATTGTATGCAGATCCAGATAAGAAGATTGTATCGTTCTGGACAATGGGCTTTAACCAACATACTCGTGGTACTTGGGCAAATAACTTAATTTATAACATTCACTTACTCACTGGAAAAATCTCTAAACCAGGCTGTGGCCCATTCTCGTTGACAGGTCAACCTTCAGCATGTGGCACAGCGCGTGAAGTTGGTACATTCTCTCATCGTTTGCCTGCGGATATGGTGGTTAATAATCCTGAACATCGTAAAACAGCTGAAAAAATTTGGCGTTTACCTGATGGCACGGTTAATCCAAAAGTGGGTTTACATGCTGTTGAGCAAAGCCGAGCTTTGAAAGATGGCAAGCTAAAAGTTTATTGGTCAATGTGTAACAACAATATGCAAGCTGGGCCAAATATTAATGAAGAGTTATATCCAGGTTGGCGAAACCCAGAAGCATTTGTGATTGTTTCGGATCCATATCCTACCGTTTCTGCGTTATCAGCCGATTTGATATTGCCAACAGCAATGTGGGTTGAGAAAGAAGGTGCTTATGGTAATGCTGAACGCCGTACACAATTTTGGAGACAGCAAGTTAAGCCACAAGGTAATGCTCGTTCAGATATGCAGCAGTTGGTAGAGTTTTCTAAATATCTAAAAGTTGAAGATATTTGGCCAGAGGATTTAATTGAGAAAGAGCCAGAGTTGCGTGGCAAAACATTACAAGATGTTTTATATCGCAATGGTAATGTTGATAAATTTCCATTAGCAGAACGACAAGAAGGCTTTGATAATACTGAATCTGAAACATTTGGTTTCTACATTCAAAAAGGTTTATTTGAAGAATATGCAACATTTGGCCGTGGCCATGCGCATGATTTAGCACCTTTTGAAATGTATCATAAAGCACGCGGTTTACGCTGGCCTGTTGTGGATGGCAAAGAAACTTTATGGCGTTATCGTGAGGGTTATGATCCTTATGTTAAAGAAGGTCAAGAAGTGAGCTTCTATGGCCACCCCGACGGTAAAGCGATCATTTTTGCACTGCCTTATGAACCACCTGCAGAAATGCCAGATCAAGAATATCCTTTCTGGTTCTGTACAGGCCGAGTTCTCGAGCATTGGCATTCAGGCAGTATGACACGAAGAGTGCCTGAGTTACATAAAGCTGTGCCTGTGGCTCAGATGTTCATTAGCCCAAACGACGCTAAGAAACTAGGTTTACGCCGTGGCGATAAAGCTAAAGTGAGTTCTCGTAGAGGATCTGTTGTCACAACAGTGGAAACTAAGGGCAGAAATACTCCGCCAGATGGTTTGGTATTCATCCCATTCTTTGATGAGGCAAGATTAGTCAACAAGATTACATTGGATGCGACATGTCCATTATCAAAGCAAACAGATTATAAAAAATGTGCGGTTAAGATTGAGCGAGCTTAATTACCATGAAAAATCGACGAGAGTTTTTGGCAACAGCAACTAAAGTAGGTGGTGCAGTTTGTTTGGGCATCTTACCTTTAGCAATGTTGGCAAAACAAAGTAAAGCAAGTAATCAGAATATATTAAGACCACCTGGTGCGATTAATGAACAAGATTTTCTGAGTGCTTGCACTCGTTGTGGATTATGTGTGCGAGCTTGTCCTTACGATACATTGAAATTATCTGAATTAAGCCAGCCTACATTTGGCACGCCATATTATGTGCCAAGAGAGATCCCATGCGAAATGTGTGAGGATTTACCTTGTATTGCGGCTTGTCCAACTAATGCTTTGGATCAAACGGTTACGGAAGCAGAAGATATACGAATGGGCACAGCTGTTTTGGTGGATGAAGAAAACTGTTTAGCATTTTTAGGTTTGCGCTGTGAGGTTTGTTATCGAGTTTGCCCTGTGATTGATAAGGCAATTACATTAGAGTTGCAAGAAAATACTCGAACAGGTGCACATGCAAACTTTATTCCTGTAGTACATGCTGAATATTGTACAGGTTGTGGATTATGTGAAAAAAAATGCGTTTTAGAATATGCATCTGCCATTAAAGTATTGCCAACAGATGCTGCGCGTTCAAAGCTACCCAATCATTATCGAAAAGGCTGGGAAGAACAAGAAAAAAATGATGGCAAACCTTTGGTTGAAGAGAACCTAACTTTGCCATTTCATGACATTAAAAATTTAAAAGGGTTTGAGCCATGAATAAGGTGAATCCCAAAAAATATAACAGCACATTGTACTTTGAGGAAGCTGTTGAGAAGAAAGGCTGGTGGCAATCTCATCGATTCTTAATTTTAAGAAGGCTGTGTCAGATCACGATTATTTTATTATTTGCTCTACCTATTAGTGGCGTGAATAGTGTATTAGTTTCTAATCAAGAAGAAGCATCACCAGATTTAACAGCGATTACTTTAGATAACCTGAAGAATGAAGATGATGTGCGAAAGGATCAAACATGGATCATGAAAGGAACCTTAGCCAATAGTGAAATATTATCTACCATTCCGATGGGTGATCCATTTGTATTTGTGCAATCATTAGCAGCAGGCAACATGTACACCTTTTCGGGGATATTAGGCGTTGCATTAGTGGTTTTACTTTATATGATTGTGGGCGGTAGAACTTATTGTTCTTTTGTTTGCCCAATCAATATAGTTACAGATGCAGCAGCTTGGATAAGACGACAGCTCAAAATAACCAATCAATTATCATTATCGAAACGTGCTCGCTTTTATATTTTAGGCATTGCGATCCTTGTTTCTATGATATTTCAGGTGATTGCATGGGAACTGATTAACCCAATTACAGGCATTTTTAGAGTGCTAGTTTTTGGTGGTTTTACCATTACTAATATTGCAGTATCACTAACATTAGTGATTTTCATAGCAGATATTATTGGCGCTGCCAATTTATGGTGTGGACATTTATGCCCTGTGGGAGCCTTTTATAGCTTATTAGGCAAGAAGACAGTTTTATACATTAGTGCACCTAAAATCTCAGCATGTGATGATTGTATGGATTGCTATAAAGCTTGCCCAGAATCCCATGTATTACGTCCTCTCATTCAGAATAAAGAAACATATATAGAGCAATCCATTACACCAAGTGTTGGATTAAGTGATTGTACACGCTGTGGCCGATGCATAGATGTCTGCCCTGAAAGAGTGTTTAGTTATGATATTTTCACTAAACATTCTCCGATTAAACAAAGTAAACCAAAAGCAAAAGTGAGCTGATTATGAAAATAAAATTCTTGATGTCTATTGTATTAATAGGGGCGCTATTCGGATTGGGGCAATCTGAAGTGTTGCAAGGATTACGTGGCGATGTTCCCGTAGATGAAGAAAATATCGAAGTAGAACCTTATCAAATGCAAGAAGGTATTACTTTGTATAAAAACTATCGTCAACAACCACCTTTGATTCCACATAAGATTGAAAAATACCAAATCAACTTAAAAGCTAATCAATGTTTACGTTGTCATTCATGGCCATACAATAGTGATTTTAAAACAGTTGCAGCGCCAGAGAGCCACTTTATTGATGCTCAATCGGGTACTAGAACGGATCATATTGCAGCAGGTCGTTGGTTCTGTACACAATGCCATGTGCCACAATCGAATGCTCCAGAGTTAATTGATAATACATTTTCACCTTCGGGCCAATAGCAATAGGAGGTTGATATGAAATTCATCAAAAAAGTTTGGAAATGGTTTTGGTCACCATCTAAAAGATGGGCGTTGGGCGCTTTATTGCTAGCAGGTTTCATTATTGGTGGGATTACAGTTTTTGCATCCCATAAAACACTAGAATGGACAAATAGTGAAGGGTTTTGTACAAGCTGTCACACAATGCAGTTTAATCAGGCTGAATATACAGGCACCGTACATGATGTTAGTAAAACTGGTGTGAGAGCAACATGTTCACAATGTCATGTGCCAGAACAGGGATTGGATTTAATGGTTCGTAAGATGCAAGCCGCGAACGATGTTTATCAACATTTCATTGGTAAAACAATTGATACTAGAGAAAAGCTAGAAGAGCGTCGTGGATTGCTTGCAATGCGTGAATGGACGCGGATGAAGAAGAGCGATTCTGCAGGTTGCCGTAGCTGTCATACTGAAATGAATATGGATTTATCGAATCAAAACTTGCGAGCAAGAACAGGGCATACATTGGCACAAGATGAGAATAAAACTTGTATTGATTGTCATAAAGGCATTGCTCATGAATTACCAGCTAATTGGATGGAACTAGAGAAACAGTTGAATTTAAACTTTTCAAAGAATCAATAGATTGCATTAATAATTTTGTTAAAAGCCCCAAATTATATTTGGGGCTTTTTTTATTGATGGTGATAAAAGTACAAATTTCTTGATTTAAACAGGGTAGTTTTAGTTAACTAAAATATCCTAAATATGACAT
>JBEBSR010000065.1:0-13014 GCA_040394195.1 Wohlfahrtiimonas larvae
TATATAATATTTGCAAGTTTAACTTGGCAGACAATCGTGGCTTTTAAGCGACACACGAAACGTTAATATTATTGGAATAATATTTAAAGAGACAGAATTTATGACAACAGAAGCTATCTCAATTAACTACATTGAATTTAATGTGAAAAATATTGCCAAAAGCAAAGCATTTTATTCTGTTTTAGGTTGGGAATTTGTAGACTATGGTGAGCAATATTGCGAGTTTAATTCAGGTGCTTTGAAAGGTGGTTTCTTCCAAATGGATGATGTAAATTCAAATGGTGGCGCTTTAGTTATATTATTTAGTAATGATTTAGAAAATACATTAAATAATATAAAGAATGTAGGTGGAATCATCACTGCTGATATTTTTGAATTTCCTGGTGGTAAACGTTTCCATTTTAAAGATTTGGATGGCTATGAATTGGCTGTTTGGTCGAATGTATAAAAAGCTCTTTGAAATTTAGATAAAGCTATTGCTGTTATTGAATTTTTTTAAGCCCCTAAAATTTTAGGGGCTTATTTTTTGGAAAAATGTACTATGCATACTTCACATACCGAATGAGGTTGTATTATTTTTGCCCAAATGCAAATAATTCTCTTTATCATATTTATTTGAAAAATATATGAATTTTGAGATCAATTTTTACGCAAATTCAATAATCTATTGATAATTAAAGTATTTATTTGCGTTAAATTTCCTCTATGAATAAAAATTATCTGTGATATGATTCCCCGCCTATTGTGCTTAGCACAGATAGCAAAGATTATTCTTGATATTAATCATAAGATTAATCTTCAATGATTGATTGATATCAATTAGGTACCAAGGAGTAAGGGGAAATTATGGCTAATGAAGCTAAAGATATGAAGCGTCGCGATCTTCTCAAAATGATCGGAGCGACAGCTGGTGGATTCGCATTATACAATTCAATGATGGCATTCGGCATGTTGAATAAGAGCGATTTCAATGGTGCACCAAACTTAACAAATGCCCCAAAAGGGTCAACAGTTTTGATCTTGGGTGCAGGTTTAGCGGGTTTAGTTGCTGCTTATGAATTAAAGAAAGCAGGCTACAAAGTTAAAATTCTTGATTTCAATGATCGCGTTGGTGGCCGTGCTTGGTCATTACACGGTGGAGATGTGTACACTGAATTAGGTGGTTACACTCAAAAATGTGAATTCGATGAAGGTCAATACTTCAACCCAGGTCCATGGAGAATTCCTTACCATCACCAAGGTTACTTGCACTATGCGCGTGAATTCGGCGTACAAATGCAACCGTTCCAACAAGTGAACCAAAATGCTTACTTGCATAATTCAAATGCATTTGGTGGCAAGCCACAAAGATACCGTGAAATCTTCTCTGATTTCCGTGGTCACACAAATGAATTGTTAGCAAAATCAATCAACCAAAATCAATTGGATGATTCGATCACTAAAGAAAACAAAGAAATGCTTTTAGAAGCATTGAAAGACTGGGGTGCTTTGGATAAGAACTATCGCTACACTGGCGAAACTGGTTCTCATTACCGTGGTTGGGCAACACCTCCTGGTGCAACTCATGGTCCAGTAGCTTCTACACCATTGAACTTTGATGATGTATTGTCTTCAAACTTGTGGTCAGCATTGAACATGCACTTCAACATTGAATATGCATCAACAATGTTCCAACCAGTTGGTGGTATGGATCAATTGCCTAAAGCAATTGCTAAAGATTTAATGTCAGACATTCAATTGAGTTCAAAAGTTATTGAAATCAATCAAGATGATAACGGCGTTAAAGTAACTTATGTTGATATGGCTGATGGCGATAAAGAGAAAGTAGAAACAGCTGAATGGTGTGTTTGTACAATTCCTTTCTCAGTATTGGCACAGATTAAAAACAACTTGAGCCGTAAAGTTAAAGACGGTATCGCTGCTGTTCACTACGCAACAAGCTTCAAAGCTGGTGTTCAATTCAAGCGTCGTTTCTGGGAAGAAGATGAGCAAATCTACGGTGGTATCACATTTACAGATTTGGACATCGGTCAAATTTCTTACCCAAGTGATCAGTACTTCTCAAAAGGTAAAGGCGTTGTATTAGCGGCTTACCAATTCGGTATTAACTCATTTGATTTCTCTGCAAGAACACCTGAAAACCGTATGGCTAAAGTTATGGAAGATTTCACAAAAATTCATCCTCAAGCTAAAGAAGAATTTGATAACGGTATTTCTGTTGCATGGCACCGTAACCCAGCAACATTGGGTTGCTATGGTTTGTGGACTGACACAACTCGTGACAAGCATTTCAAAGATGTTTCAACGATGGATAACCGCGTTGTGTTGGCAGGTGAACATGTTTCTTACATTCCTGCGTGGCAAGAAGGTGCGATTTTGTCTTCATTAGAAGCAATTCGCCAATTGAACGACAGAGCATCTAAGAAATAATTGAAGGACGAAACAGATGAAAAAGATTCTTTTAGGTACTGCATTTTTGAGCATGATGAACTTTGTTTATGCTGATGGCGCAGGCGGTATGAGTGGTAGTGGTTTAATCGAAGTGAGAGGCGGCGAAGAAATTTATAATACTTCTTGTGCTGGTTGTCACATGCCTGATGGCCGTGGTGCTGTTGGTGCAGGTTTCTATCCTCCTTTGAAAGACAATCCAAAATTGCAACAAGCAGCTTACCCATCAATCGTCGTATTGTACGGTTTGCACGGTATGCCAGCTTTGGGCGGTATCTTGGATGATGAACAAATCGCAAATGTTGTGAACTACGTGCGTAATAACTTCAACGGCGTTGAAGAAAAAATTACAGCTAAAGAAGTTGCACCAATGCGTGTTCCTAACTATGATTATAACGATTTGAACTAAACTCAATGAGTTATCATTAGATATCTTTAGGTAAAGTAAGATATTGAATAATAAAGAGGTAGTTGCCGAAAGGTGACTACCTTTTTTCTTATATATTCATTCAATGAGTGATATGATATGACCGCTTTGTAGGATCATGAATTTGATATTTTAGTGAGTGAGAATAGAGAAACGATGAAAATTTTAATTGTTGGTAAAGGTGGTCGTGAACATGCTTTGGCTTGGAAAGTAAAGCAAAGTTCTAAAGTTTCAGATGTATTTGTAGCGCCAGGTAATGTTGGCATGAAAGAGATTGCGACTTTGGTGAATATCTCTGACACAAATGCAGATGAATTGGCAAATTGGGCAGAAGCTAATCACATTGATTTAGTCATCGTGGGTCCTGAATCAAGCTTGGTTGCTGGTGTTGCTGACCAAATGAATGCGAAAGGCATTAAAGTTTGGGGGCCGAATCAAAATGCGGCACAAATTGAAGGCAGTAAAGATTTTGCTAAAATTATCATGAATAAATATGATGTGCCAACAGCAGCACATCAAACATTTACCAATGCAGCAGATGCTATTCAATACCTTGAAAAAGTGGGTGTGCCAATTGTAATTAAAGCTGATGGTTTGGCAGCGGGCAAAGGTGTTGTATTGCCTGAAACAATGGATGAAGCAAAAGCAACAGTTGTGGATATGCTAGAAGATAATCGCTTTGGTGATGCTGGCGCACGCATTGTGATCGAAGAGTTCCTAGAAGGCAATGAATATTCATTGATGTGCTTTGTTCATGGTAGCAAAGTTGTGCCAATGGTGATGGCACAAGATCATAAACGTGCATACGATAATGATGAAGGCCCAAATACAGGCGGAATGGGGGCTTATGCACCATGTTTCACAGCAGATAGTGATGAAACTGCAATCGCAGTGAAAACAATCATGCAACCAGTTGCAGATGGTTTAGTGAAAGAAGGCAAACCATTCACAGGCTTTTTATATGGTGGCTTAATCTTAACAAAAGAAGGCTTTAAAACAATTGAGTTTAATGCGCGTTTTGGTGATCCTGAAGCAGAAGTTATTTTGCCATTATTGGAAAGTGACTTAGTGGATGTGATTTTAACCATGTTAACGGAAGATCAAATTCCTGCTGTTGAGTGGAAAAATGAATATTGCGTGGGTGTTGTTTTAGCATCAGAAGGCTATCCGCAAGATCCTAAATTAGGTTATCCATTGAAAAATGTTAAAGCTGATGGCGTTAACAATATGATTTTCAATGCAGGTGTAACGGAAAAAGATGGCCAAATCGTATCTAACGGCGGCCGTATTTTAGTTGTAACAGGTAGCGCACCAACATTTAAAGAAGCAAAAGCAAATGCTTATGCAATGATGGATCAAGTTTCGACAGAAGGTACATTCTTCCGCAAAGATATCGGACATCGTTTTAAAGAGAAATAGATATGAAAAAGATCATGGTAATCGGTTATGGTGCCATGGCTCAATATGTATTAGCAAATTTGCCGAGCGATCTTTCGCTCGGTTATTTGTTAGTGAAGCCAGAAAAAGTTGAACAAACGCAGAAAATTGTAGGTGATGCTGTTCAAGTGATTAGCAGTGTTGCAGAATTAAAAGGTCAGCCTGATATTGTTGTGGAAATGGCAGGGCAATCAGGCTTAAAGCAACATCTTTTAGAGGTATTAGCTTTAGGTTTAGATGTTGGTGTGATTTCTGTGGGCGTATTTGCAGATAGTGAGTTTGAAGTGAATGTTAAGCAATCAGCCTTGGATCATCAATGCAAAGTACATGTTTTAGCAGGCGCAGTTGCAGGTATGGATGGATTAGCTGCCGCAAAATTAGCAGGATTAACAGAGGTAATCTATCAAGGACGAAAGCCACCGCAAGGTTGGCAAGGTAGCTATGCTGAATCCTTGATTGATTTAGATAATATTCAAGAAGCTATGACTTTTTTTAAAGGCACAGCACGAGAAGCAGCAACATTATTTCCTGCTAACTCCAATGTGGCTGCAACAATTGCTTTGGCTGGTATTGGTATGGATGCGACAATGGTTGAGTTAATAGCAGATCCATTCAGTGAGCGTAATCAACATAATATCCGAGCCAAGGGTGCATTTGGAGAAATGGATATCACAATGCAAGGTTTTCCATTGCCTGATAATCCTAAGACTTCGATGTTAGCTGCTTTGAGTGTTTTAAAATATTGTCATCAATCGGTAGAGAATATTGTGATATAAAAATAAAACCGCTTTTCAGCGGTTTTATTGATGATTAAGTCTGTTTCGAATCATTAAGCTGTTGGTGCATTGCCTTTACAGCAGAAGCCAAAGCCTTCATCAACTTTACCATCCCAGCCTGATAAATCTTCTTCTAATGGTAAATTTAATGCTTTTTGGCGCTTAGCTTGCCAGAAGAATAAAGCAACCAATACTAATGAGATAATAGCTGCGCCTACATAAGCAATATCACTTGCTAAGCCAAAACCTATAGGCTGTTCTAAGATATAAGTTGTGGTTGCCATCAACATGAATGCACCTGGTAACAAGGCAATCCAATAGTTTTTACCACCAATGTATAAGTACATTGCACCCACAAATAATGCGATGACAGCGGTGGATTGGTTTGCCCAAGAGAAGTATCTCCATAAGATATTGAAGTCAATTTGCAATAATGCTGCTGAGATGATGAACATTGGTAATGCAATCCATAAGCGCTTAGATATAGCTTTTTGCGAGATTTTTAAATAGTCAGCGATGATCATACGTGCGCTTCTGAAAGCTGTATCACCAGATGTGATTGGTAAAATGATGACACCTAAGATTGCTAATGTACCGCCAATTCCGCCTAACATTGTTACTGCAACTTTACTTACAACTAAAGCAGGGCCGCCTTCTTTCAATACTGCGTTTAAACCTGCACCAAATGCTGCATTAGGTTCATAGAACATAGCCATTGCTGCCGCTGCCCAAATCATAGCAATCACGCCTTCAGCGATCATCATGCCATAGAAAATCTTACGGCCATGGAATTCATGCTGTGTTGTTCTTGAAATGATCGGTGATTGTGTTGCATGGAAGCCTGATAATGCGCCACATGAAATGGTTAAGAATAATAATGGGAAAATCGCTAATCCACCTGGGTGCATGTTTTCTAACGTTAATTCAGGAATATTAGCTGCTTCGCCAGTGATGATTAAACCAGCGCCAATACCAACAGCACTGATCACTAGTAAAACACCAAAGAATGGATAGAAGCGGCCAATGATTTTATCAATGGGTAACAACGTTGCTAATACATAGTATGCAAAGATCGCGCTGACAATCACTGTTAAGCCAACTTTGCCGCCCATTAAGTCATACAATAGTTGTCCAGGTGCTGAGACGAATACTGTACCTACTAATACTAATAAGAGTAATGCGAACCCGTTGACGATATGGCGCATCGCTTTGCCTAAGAACTTTTCCGCAAGCTCTGGTAAATGTGCGCCTCGGTTACGAATGGAAATCATGCCAGTTAAATAGTCATGCACGCCACCTGCTAAAATACAGCCCAATACAATCCAGATAAAAGCAGCAGGGCCATATAATGCACCTAAAATAGGGCCAAAGATTGGGCCAACGCCAGCGATATTTAATAATTGAATGAGTGAGTTTTTTGTTGTGTTCATAGGAACATAATCAACACCATCACTGCTTGTAAATGCAGGTGTAGGTCGCTCTTTTGTACCAAACACTTTTTCTACATATTTGCCATAAGTAAAATAACCTATGATTAATAATATGATCCCACCTATAAATGTATACATATCCATGTCCTCCCAAAAACACTGAATATTATTAGAAATTCCTTCCTGATTTATTTATTGCTATAGAAGATATATAGCCCGAATAATTTCTTTTGTATAGTCGCAAAGGTAAATGTTTTGTAGTTTACATGTAGTAACGCACTTAGTTATTATCTAATGCTTTGGAATTGATGGATAAATAAAAGTATGTAGTTTTGATTCTTTCATCAAAAATTAACTATTTATAATGATGATATTATGAGTAGTTATGCGATAATTACCGAGTAACTATCATAATTAAAAAGACTTTATTCAGTATGGGAGATATTAATCTATGAGTCAGATTTGGAAAGAGTACATTAAAGCTTTAAAAAGCGAAGTAAAGCCTGCGTTAGGCTGTACAGAACCAATCTCCTTAGCCTTAGCAACAGCGAAAGCGAGAGCAGTTGTCGGTGATGAAGAAATTATCAGCATTGTTACTCGTGTTTCTCCTAACTTAATGAAAAATGGCATGGGCGTTACTGTGCCAGGCACAGGCATGAAAGGTTTAGCCATTGCAGCTGCTGCAGGCGCAGTTTGTGGCGATGCTGAAGCAGGCTTGGAAGTATTAAAGAATATCAATGCTGATCATGTTGTGAATGCGAAAAAATTATTAGATCAAAACTTAGTTTCTGTTTCAATTGCAGATGTTGACAAGGTTTTATACAGCGAAGCAATAATTAAAACACAAAATCATATTGCTAAAGTTTGCATTGCAGATACTCATACAAAGATTGTGCGCATTGAGAAAGATGGCGCAATAATTTTTGAAGAGCCAGTGATTGAAGGTAAAGGCCATACAAAGCCTTATGATTTAACTGGTGGATCAATTGCTGATATTCATGATTTCTGTACAAATGCGCCATTAGAAGATATCGCATTCATGAAAGATGCAGAAATTATTAATAATGCGTTGTCTGTAGAAGGTTTAACCAATGATTATGGTTTACATATTGGTAAGACAATGATGAAGCAGCTGGATAAAGGTTTTATCTCTAAAGATTTAATGACGGATATTATGATTCGTACAAGTGCTGGTTCAGATGCACGAATGGGCGGCGCTACATTACCTGCGATGAGTAATTCAGGCTCTGGTAATCAGGGTATTTCTGCAACCATGCCAGTTGTCGTTGTGGCTGATTTTATTAAGGCTTCAGAAGAAGATCGCATTCGTGCGCAAACGCTCTCTCATTTAGTGGCTGTGTATATTCATAATACATTCCCTGCATTATCTGCATTATGTGCAACATCAACTGCTGCAATGGGTGCTGCTGCGGGAATGGGCTGGTTATTGGGTGATAAGAAACTGGATGTCATCAATGATGCGATTTGTAGCATGATCGGTGATGTTTCAGGCATTATTTGTGATGGTGCAGCAAATAGTTGCGCGATGAAAGTATCATCGACAGCAAACTCAGCATTTAAAGCAGTGATAATGGCTTTAGATAATGTACGTGTGACAGGGCAAGAAGGATTGGTTTCACCAACAGTTGAAGAGAGTATTCGTAACTTAGGCAGTTTAGTTTCAGATGGAATGAAACAGACAGATGCACAGATCATTAAAATTATGATTAATAAGTCACAATGTTAAATTAATTCATCTCTTTTAAGACAAATAGAGCCAAATATTGATTTGGCTCTATTTTTTTATACATCGTAAAGATTTTATTAAAATAATTGTATATGTTATCCATTGTCTTGACTTAATTATATTTAATAGTAATGTTAAGGGTAATGGTTAAATAAATAAAGTTTTGTTAGTATATTTAAAAAATAAATTTCATAAGAGTATATTTGTGTAGTATTTTATTTATGTGAAATAAAAATAGAAACAAGGCAATAAAAAATATAGTAAATAGATTAGATAAAACGGAGAGACAATTATTATGAAAAATAATTTTACTCTGGTTGAATTACTAATAGTTTTTGTTTTGATAGGTATATTGGCAATGGTGGCAATGCCAGTGAATCAAAGAATAGAAGAGCCACCACTGAATAGCATTAAAAAAGCATATGTTGTACAAGTAACACATCAACCAGAAAGCGAAGTCGACGTTAGGTAATATCAAATTAGGCCCTAAAATCCCCTGATTTTTTTGATCAGGGGATTTTTTATGCTTCATTATTATTAAAATATTGATAATCTAATCATCATAATAGTGAGATAAGGCAGGATTATGAATTTAGAGAATCGCATTGAAGTTGGTTCAGTTTCAGAATTTCTAGAAGCAGTTAAGCAAATTTATTGTGATCAAGATCACCAGCTTTTTTATCGTGGTGTTTCTAAGAAAGTGTATTTCAAATCCCCTTCATTAGAATATAAGCCTAAACCACAATACATAGCTCAACAATATACTCGTTTAATAATTGGCAATGAAACAATAAAAAAATCTTTTTATAGCTTGGAAAAAGCTAAATCTTTTTTTAGTGAGCTAAGTAATGATCATCCTGGAATTTATAGAAATAAAAACTGGATAGAAAATGAAGATAAAATGTTCTATGAATTAACAGCAAAATGCCCTGAGTATTTCAAAGATTGCAAAACAACTTTCGAGCATCTTGTGATGATGCAACACTATGGTTACCCAACACGTTTATTAGATATTACTTCGAATCCATTGGTAGCTTTGTATTTTGCTTGTGGTGGGTCAAATGGTTCTAATTCAGAAGATGGACAACTGATTTCTTATCATATTAAGAAAAATGATATCCGAAATTATGAAAGTGATCGTGTGAGTTTGTTATCAAATTTATGCAATTCAAATACTGGATTACACATTTATTTATATATCTATCAAGAGTTAGAAAGAGAATATGCAAAGTGTTTGGAGGATCTAATAATAGTAGAACAGAAAACAAAAATGGAGATAGCTTATTTATTTGATCAAAATCTTATTAGAAAAAATCAGATTGAATACCTGTCACGAGCTTTAAAGAATTGCCCAACATTGGATGACGAAAATTATGAATCATTATTGGGAAGTTTAAATACCTATATTTTCGGTTTGTTACAAACCTTAGAATCATCATTATGGATTAAAAGCTCAGATCAGCTGAGTGATGATGATTATGAAACTTTTCATTATATAGATATGGGCTTAGAAGAAGTTAAAGAAGCAATAATAAAGATCATTTCTTATATTAGAGAGCAGTTTGAGAAGCATGAATATATTGATATGTATAATAAATGTTGTCAAAAAATGAAAGTGGATAAACCATATTTTAATGAGAAGTTAATAAAATCAAAGGATATACGGACAATCCAATGTGTGTTGCCTAAACAAAATAATCCACGACTGATTGCTCAGCAAGGAGCATTTTTGCTATTTGGTTTTAAGGATGCAGTAAGCGATAAAACAGCAACTCCAATTGTTGATCCAAAGATGTACGGAGAACTCTGTATGAAAGATGGTAAAAATGAAATTCTAAAAGATCAAAATTCAAGCCAGAAAGCCAAAATCATTATTAAGGGCAGTGAAAAGCAGAAGATTTTGGATGAATTAAAGATATTAGGTATATCTAATTCCACAATGTTTCCTGAGATTGATAACATCGCCAATGAACTCAAGAGCCAATATGCTAAATTACGATGAATATCGGTGGCAATCTATGTCAAAATATAGTTAAATTTTATATGACTGTCATGTAATTTGTAGATTATAATAGCAAAACGTTAACAATATTAACTCTACTTTGTAAAAATTAATATTTTATAAGCGATCACAAAAATAATGCATTAACAATTACAATTAAATGAGGTGAAACATGGGTAAATCATATTTGTCTGATTTAACAGCAATAGAAGGTTTTAAAGCAGCATCATTGGTAGATGCTAATACAAGATTATCATTAGCTTCGTACGGTTCTGGTATAGATATTGAGCTGGCTTCAGATGGAAATGCTGCAGTTTTAAATACGAAAAGAAGAGTTGTACAACTCCTAGAGTTGGATGATGTCATCGAAGATATCCTGATCAGCCTTGGTAAGGAATATCACTTGATTAGACCATTGGTGAAACAACCTAATATTTTCTTATATTTAGTTTTGGACCGCAAAAAATCCAACCTTGGCTTGGCAAGGCACTTTTTGAAGACTTTTGAAAACTCATTAGAATTCTAATAATCTTCTAAGTTAATCACATCATAAGCAGGCATTTCGTAAGGATGTGCCTCTTTCATTGCATTCACTGCTGCTTGCATGAGTGGTTCTTCAACGACTAATTCCACGCGCCATTCTGGTACAGTATGTAATTCATCTACTGTGCCAGAATAGGGATTACTGCCTTTCAATGGCTTGAACTGCCCAGTACCAAGTGTTTGCCATGAGCAGTGAGAATAATCACCAATTTTACCGCCACCAGCATTGAAAACGGCATTCTTTACAAGATCGACATGAGAATCTGGGACAAAAAATACAAATTTATACATAAAGTTCTCCCAATGAATCCAATAATAAAAATTTATATACTATATTAAGTAGTAGCAGGAATTTTAAGTCGGTTTTTTAAAAATTATTTATGAAATATAGTTTAACACTTATTGAGCTATTAACGGTTGTTGTTTTCATTGGCATTCTATTAATGATTAATCTGCCTGTAAGAGGAAACGAACAAACTTTATTGGCTCAAGATCACGAAGTTGTAGAAAAAAAGAATTTAATGTGTCGAAAGATTTAAGTATCCGAGCGATGTGATGGCATCGCTTGTTTCAATATCAATTTGCTATATCCGCCCAAAATTAATAAAAATGCACTCAACATAAATAATGCAGGGCCGATCATGTGCAATGCAACATAAAATCCCCAAGTGCCACCTTGAATGGATAAAAATAGCGTAACGCCAACAGCTGTGATGATAAAGACTAAAGCATGAAATGTTTTATATCTAGGATCATCAGATAAATAAAACATTCCAACAAAGCATGCTAAGCCTAAAATATAAGTCCAAATTAATCCCGCTTTTTCTGCTAAACCTGCCAATGGTGCAAGGCTAATGTATAAGAATGTTTCAGGTAATAATGAAACCAATGCTAATAGCACAGTTGTGATGAGCGCATAACCAATAATGAATGTTAATGCGAGTCGCTGAAGATGTTTTAACATTAAAGCTTGATTATTCAGTTGGCTTAAAGCTTTTTGGTGCCAAAAATATAAATAAGTGAGAGAAATGGTAATACCAATCAATGCTAGTAATAAACTAACTATGATTGTAAAGCCAGTGAACATTAGTGCATAAGACACAACTAATGGCGCTAAAATAAATAGAAAGATGATTGTGCTGTATAAAATATTTTGGTGGTTTTGGAAATTTTTGACTTGCCCTGCATCGGAGTTAAAACCTTTCTGCCATTGAAAGAAGCAAATATTTGGTAAGGCTAAACAATAAATAGATGCCACCAATAATAATAAATATGACCAAAATGCAGCGATGGCACTTAATGCTGGTGAAAAATTAGGGTTTATTAATGTAAAACTAGAGAATTGAAAGAGTTGTAATAATAGTGATGCAAAAAATGTCACAATAGGCACAATTGTAATGTAAATAATGCTTTTGAGATTAAAGGTTCTGAGTTGATATCTTTGTGTTAAATAAGACGAAAGAATGAATAAGAATACAGATTCAATGAATGCATTTAAAACCAATACAACAGAATAGCTCTGTAATAGATAGCTTTCGTGTGGCAGAATACGATTCTGTAAGATGAGCATCTTAACTATAATCATAATGGTTAAATAGATGGTAGCCAATAACAATGGTATTTTTTCTTCTTTTATCCATGTTTTCATGGCGATTTTCCTTATATTGTAAACTTTATTCCTGCATAATATCCCTAAATTATAATAAATCAAGTGGTTAGCATGCAGAAAATGTTAATAATCAATCTTGCATTCAGCTTTCTCAGGCTTGATAATACTCTCCTTTAAATTATTGGCAGTCGCTTGTGTATCTAAGTAAAGTTAAACTCTCTGGTTTTAAATCCTTCGTGGATCATACTGTTTTTGAGCTCACAGATCGCTTGAATGGGATTGTTGGGCCAAATGGTTGTGGAAAATCAAATATCATTGATGCCATTCGTTGGGTAATGGGCGAATCATCCGCAAAACAATTGCGTGGTGAATCCATGACAGACGTGATTTTTAGCGGCGCAACGAGCCGAAAAGCATCAAGCTTTGCAAGCATTGAGTTAGTTTTCGATAACACAGATGGCAGAGTTGGCGGTCAATGGTCAACATTTACTGAGATCAGCATCAAGCGCATTTTAGAAAGATCAGGGCAAAGTACTTATTTTTTAAATGGTGCGAAATGTCGCCGTCGTGATATTACAGATATTTTCTTAGGTAC
>JBEBSR010000066.1:0-12925 GCA_040394195.1 Wohlfahrtiimonas larvae
AGTCAGTGTATAAAAGAGGTTTATTGAATGACTAATTCAGAATTAATTGAAAAGTTAAGCGCAAAATACCCACGTATTCCAGCGGGGGAAATCGAAAAGGGTGTTAAGCTTATCTTAGAACACATGAGTGATACTTTAGTTGCGAACAATCGTATTGAAATTCGTGGCTTTGGTAGTTTCTCTTTGCGTTATCGCGATCCTAAAATTGGTCGTAACCCAAAAACTGGTGATGCAGTTGAATTGAGCGGTAAATACGCAACTCATTTCAAACCAGGTAAATTGTTAAGAGAACAAGTGAACGATAGCCGTAATAAGTTTAAAATTCACTAATTTCAATTCTCACGAATTGCAAACCCCAAATGTTGATATAGCTTTTGGGGTTTTTTATATTAGTAGAGATTATTTAGTATTAGAATTTTTATATCGTTGCTCTAGGCTATTTTCTACTTGTTCTGGTGAATGCATTCTTTTTGGGGTTTTGTCAAAGAAACTTATTGTAAATGTTGATGCAAAATTGCTAGGCCTTATTCTAACCCATGGATCACCTAGCTCTATATCCGAAAATTCGATAGGAAGTTTGGGGTTAAAATTTTTCTCATCTATTTCAAACTCATCAAAATTAATCTCTTGTATTTTGTATCCATCTGAATAAATATGAAAAGATTTAATTTTTTCAGCTAAAGATTTGTTGATTATGGGCATGAATAGTGCTTCATCAAAATCTTTTAGTGAAATTGTTGGAGAAAATCGGATAAATGCATCTTTCTGATAAGATATAGTAATAAACTCTATAGAATCTTGTCCAATAGATGAGCTACTACCAACAAGAATATATTTTTCATCTTCTTCGGCTGAATTTTCTTTATCTAAATCAATATGGTATTCCCATTGCCCAGATGAAATCCCATGTTCAATTCCTGGTAGATCTGTTGTATTCAAGTATTTTTTGTTATCTAATCTTATTCTATGTGCTTTATCTGATGAGCCAAAATCTATTTCAAAAATATTCTTTTTTATTTCTTTCAGGTGTAAGGAGCAAAATGCTCTAAAATGACCTATTTCTTTTGCTGTATATTTTTCTTTGAGTTCTAACGCTATGCTGAAATGATGTAGGGGATTTTGTGATTCTTCTAAAAATAACAGTCTATTGATTCCATTTTCTATATTTTTAAATCCTGTAGATATAACTTGTTGTATATCATCTCCCCATCTTGCAAAGAAACTAGCTTGTTCGGGTTCTGATAATGGAATATCTAAGTATTGAAATCTGATAGAAAAACCATCAGGGCTGTCTAATGAAATCCTTAGTCTTTCTCGGTCAAAAATTTCACAGTGATGTATTTTTGAAGATTTAGCTGAATTAATTAGGGCTTCTTTTTCTCCTAATGTAAGGTTTATGTTAGTAAAAAATACAAATGCTTCCAATGTTTGATTGGCAGAGATGGCGTTTTTCAAATCACTTAAAAATTTTTTATTAACAGTTTTTTCTGCTCATTAGAATCGTTAGCCTGATTAATAAATCCTACAGCGCCAAATGCAATTTGATTTTCTCTATATATGGCTTGAATATCTCTGCCTTTATCTCGACCACCTCTTGGGTGCCTAGGATGTACTTCTGTATATCTATGATCTATTGCTAAAATAGCTCTGCACATTTGCTCACGATGTAACTGATTAGTATCCAAGTATGATTTAAGTCTTTCGTCAGTATGATAAGGCAAGTCTTGCTCCTTAGTTTTATATAGAGGATATATTTATGGCTTAGAGTTTATCATGAGGAATGGTATTTAATAAAATAGCTTTGTTTCTAGTAGTTTTTAAATATCAATACATTAAAAAGATCTGATAATTTCACTGAAAAGAACTGAAAAATTCAGTATAATTATCGGATTTTGTTGTGTTGTAAGTTTGTTTGAGGAAAACATGCCAATTTATCAATATCAATGTGAAAGCTGTGGTCACGAATTAGAAGCATTACAGAAAATTTCTGCTGAACCGTTAACTGAATGCCCTGAATGCAAGGAACCGCGTTTGGTTAAGCAAGTGACAGCACCTAATTTTAGATTGAAAGGTTCAGGTTGGTATGAAACTGATTTCAAAACCAGTAACCAGAAGAATTTAGCCAACAAAGATTCAAGCTCGTCTTAATCTTTGCTGTGCACCTATTTCTAGAAATACTTATTTAATTTAAAAAACGTTTAAAGGTAATCTTAATTATGATGCGTTCTCATTATGCGGGCTTGGTATCAGAAGCTCTTTTAGATCAAACTGTAACTTTAACGGGCTGGGTTCATCGTCGCCGTGATCATGGCGGTGTGATCTTTATCGATCTTCGTGATCGTGAGGGCATCGTTCAAATCGTTATCGATCCTGAATTTACACCTGCTGATCAATTTAAAGAAGCTGAGCGTATTCGTAATGAGTTCGTGATTCAAGTTGTGGGTAAAGTTCGCATGCGTCCTGCTGATATGTTTAATGAAAAATTGGTATCAGGTAAAATTGAAGTAGCAGCGACAGGTTTAACAATCTTAAATAAATCAGAAGCATTGCCATTCCAAGTGGATGATGAAGCAACTTCAGAAGAAGTTCGTTTGAAATATCGTTATTTAGATTTACGTGGACAAAAAATGCAACGTAACTTGATGTTGCGTTCAAAGGTAACTCGCGCAGTACGTGATTACATGGATGATGCAGGTTTCTTGGATATCGAAACGCCATTCTTGACAAAAGCAACACCAGAAGGCGCGCGTGACTATTTAGTGCCATCACGTACTTATCCTGGTGAATTCTTTGCATTGCCACAAAGCCCACAGTTGTTCAAACAAATTTTAATGATGAGTGGCTTTGATAAATACTATCAAATCGTTCGTTGTTTCCGTGATGAAGACTTGCGTGCAGATCGTCAGCCTGAATTCACACAAATCGATATCGAAACTTCATTCTTAGAAGAATCAGACATCATGGCGATGGCTGAAGATATGATTCGCAAAGTATTCAAGCAAACAATCAATGTTGATTTAGCTGCTGAATTCCCAGTGATGACTTATGCAGAAGCTGCATACAAATACGGTTCAGATAAGCCAGATTTACGTATTCCATTAGAATTTACTGATGTGACTGATGTGATGAAGAGCACTGAATTTAAAGTATTCCGTGAAGCTGCAAACATGCCAAAAGGCCGTGTTGTTGCATTGAATGTACCTAATTCTGCGGATAAATTATCTCGTAAAGATATCGATGAATTAACAAACTTTGTTGCACGTTATGGTGCGCGTGGTTTGGCTTACATCAAAGTAAATAACTTGGCTGAAGGTCGTGAAGGCTTACAATCACCAATCACTAAGTTCTTGGATGACGCAACAATCGAAGGTTTAATCAAAGCAACGAATGCGAAAGATAATGATATTATCTTCTTTGGTGCAGATAAAACTAAGATTGTTAACGATGCAATTGGTGCATTGCGTATTAAGTTAGGCGAAGATTTGAACTTATTGACTTGTGAATGGGCGCCAATGTGGGTTGTTGATTTCCCAATGTTTGAATATGATGAAGATGAAAAACGTTACGTTGCAGTTCACCATCCGTTCACAGCACCAAAGCATGGTATTGATTCATTGAAAAATGATCCAGAAAATGCAGTAGCAAAAGCATACGATATGGTATTGAATGGTACAGAATTGGGCGGTGGTTCAGTTCGTATTTATCAGCCAGAAGTTCAATATCAAGTGTTTGACTTGTTGGGTATTTCTAAAGAAGAAGCAGAAGATAAATTCTCATTCTTGTTAGATGCATTAAAGTTCGGTGCGCCACCACATGCAGGTTTGGCATTTGGTTTGGATCGTTTAATTATGTTGATGACACATTCTAAATCTATCCGTGAAGTGATTGCGTTCCCTAAAACACAAACAGCTTCATGTATGATGACGAATGCACCATCAGTTGCGAATCCTAAGCAATTAAAAGAATTAGCGTTGGAAATTAAATTGCCAGAAGCTAAAAAAGAAGGCTAATTAAAGCTAAAGTTCAGCGATTGACTGAACTTTTAGATTTCATTAAAACCATCATCATTGTATGATGGTTTTTTGTTATCTGTTTTGTGAATCAGACTAATTGATAAATATGATATGAGAATGTTTCACATTTACATTTATTTATGCATAATGGTTCTCTTTAGATTCAACCATAGGAATTAGGAATGTCTCAGCGTAAGATTGGTGTATTGCTTGTGAATTTAGGCACGCCAGAATCTCCAACAACTAAAGATGTTAGAACATATTTAAGAGAATTTTTGAGTGATCCTCGTGTGATCGAAGTACCTAAATATATTTGGTTCTTTATCTTAAATTTATTTGTGTTAACAACGAGACCGAAAGATTCTGCAAAAAATTATGAAACAGTTTGGACAGATCGTGGTTCACCACTGCTTTTTATTACTCAAGATCAGGCTGCTGCATTAGAAAAAGTATTGCCAGAGAATTATGAAGTAGTTGTGGCAATGCGTTATGGCAATCCATCCATTCAAAAAGGTTTGGATGAATTGTTGGCTAAGAAAGTGGATAAAATTCTTATTTTGCCATTGTATCCACAATACTGTGCTGCAACGACAGCGACTGTTTTTGACTGTGCTGCAAGAACTTTGAAAGAGCGTCGATATTTTCCTGAGATTCAGATGTTGAGTGATTATTATCGTAATCCTTTATACATTGAAGCTTGTAAGGTTCAGATTGAAAGAGCTTTAGAAAATGCCACAATTGATGAGCTAGTTTTGTCTTATCATGGCATGCCAAAAAGAACGTATGATTTGGGCGACCCATATTATGAACAATGCGTGGAAACAACTCGATTGATCGCAGAAGCTTTGGGTCGTTCAGATATTAAGATTACAACAGTTTTCCAATCTAAATTCGGTAAAATCGAATGGTTAAAGCCATATTCATTTGAGTACTTGCCAAGTTTGCCATCGCAAGGTGTGAAACGTATTGCAGTATTCTGCCCAGGATTTAGTGCGGATTGTTTAGAAACCATTGAAGAAATGGGTGTTGAGAATAGAGATTACTTTATGGAGCAGGGTGGTGAATATTATCAATTCATTCCTTGTTTGAATACTGAATCTCTACACATTGAAATGATGAAACAACTTATTGTGGATTCAAATTAGTTTTACTGCTTAAGGAGCATAATTAGATGAATAAAATCAATGCTATTGTTGTCGGCTCTGGTAACGTAGGTTTAAAAGTTATCGACGTTTTGTTAAACACAAATGATTTCAACTTAGTGGGTGCGATTCGCCGCAGTGGTGAGCCAATTGCAGAATATCCGCAATTAGAAGTGAAGAAATCGGTGGATGAGTTTAGCGAAAAGATTGACGTAGCATTCTTAGCAATCCCAACGCGTGAAGTACCTAAACAAGCAAAAGAATTCTTGGCTAAAGGTATTCATACTGTAGATAGCTATGATATTCACTCTAATATTTTAGACGTTAAAACTGAATTAGCAGAAGTTGCGAAGAAATATAATGCAGTTGCTGTTGTTTCTTCAGGTTGGGATCCAGGTACAGATTCAATCGTACGTGCAATGTTAATTGCAATGGCGCCACGCGGTATGACTTATACAAACTTTGGCCCAGGCATGAGCATGGGGCATACAGTGGCTGTTAAAGCGATTGATGGCGTTAAAAATGCATTATCTATGACAATGCCAACAGGTGCAGGTGTTCATCGCCGTTTGGTATATGTTGAATTGGCGGATGGTGCAATTCGTGACGTGGTTGAAAACTTAATCAAAACTGATCCTTACTTCATCAATGATGAAACTCATGTGCGTTTTGTGGATGATGTGGATGCATTGAAAGATGTTGGTCACGGTGTTGAATTAACGCGTAAAGGTGTTTCAGGCTCAACAGGCAACCAAAACTTTATGTTCAAAATGTCAATTGATAACCCTGCATTGACAGCGCAAGTTATGGTTTCAAGTGGCCGTGCAGCAACTCGCTTGCAAAGTGGTGCTTATACTTTGATTGAAATCCCGATGGTGGATTTCTTAGAAGGTGAGCGTGATGAATGGATTAAAACATTAGTTTAATCTTCATTGAGTAAATACATAAGTATGATAATCTGCCATTTCATGGCAGATTTTTTTTGGAATAAATATAATGAAACTCATCCAAACTTTGACGGTCTTAACAATAATAACAAGCCCAATGGCATTGGCTGAAAATTGGCATACCGTTAGAAATCCCACTAATGAAACAACTAAAATCTATGGCAGTTATGCTAATGGTTGCTTTGCAGGTGGTATGACTATTCCTATTAATGGCGATGGCTTTCAACAAGTACGCCCAAGCCGTAACCGTAATTATGGTGATGAATCATTGTTAATATTCATTGAATCATTGGGGCAATATGCTAAAACTCAAAATAAAACTGTAATTTTGGGTGATTTATCACAACCTCGTGGTGGGCCGATGAATTTTGGGCATTCAAGTCATCAAATTGGTTTAGATGTTGATATTTGGTTTGATGCGATTGGCCGGGAAGGTTTAACGAAAAAGCAAAGGGAAGGATTGGTAACGCCATCATTGGTGGATGGTAAAAAAGGTGCGATTTCTAAACATTGGCAGCCTTATTATCGTGATTTGATTCATCAAGCTGCGTTGTATCCTAAAACAGAAAGAATCTTTGTGAATCCTGTGATTAAAGCTTATTTATGTGAAACTGAAAAAGATAAAAGTTGGTTATACAAAGTTCGTCCTTGGTTTGGGCATGATTCACATTTCCATGTGCGTTTAGTTTGTCCCAAAGGGCAGAAAGATTGTGAGCCGCAAGCACCAGTTGCTAAAACATCAGGCTGTGATGCAGATTTACAAAACTGGGTTAAAGATCAAACGGATTTAGCTTTGGGTATTAAAAAGCCAGTAGTCTCAAAAAGTAAGCCCGTACCAAAAGTTATGCCTGCAATGTGTCGTGTAATATTGCAACAAAAATAACACAATAAAAAAATGCTTAATATTGTCATTAAGCATTTTAGTTTTTGAAAGCAGTGGTGAGCAATTACTTAGCTGTTAGCTTTTTAATTAAACGAACACGACGAGTGATTTCATCCCAATCACCAGCTTCGATTAGTTTCTTATCCACCATCCAGCTCATACCACAAGCAACTACGCGCTCTGTTGCTAAATAGCTTTGGAAGTTTTCGTGATTAATGCCGCCTGTAGGGATCAATTGGATTTCTTGATAAGGTGCCATCAATGCTTTGATCATAGGAATGCCACCAGAAGCTTCAGCAGGGAAGAATTTCATGGTTGTGATGTTGTAATTCAAAGCCATTTCAATTGAAGTAGGATTATTTACGCCTGGTAAAATTGGCATGCCTAAATCTTGTGCTGTTTGAATTGTGCGAGGATTGCAACCTGGTGTAACTAAGAAATCAGCATCTGATGTGAAAGCGATTTTAGCCTGTTCAGGGTTTAATACAGTGCCTGCGCCAACAATCAAATCAGGATAATGATCTTTGATGGCTTTCAAGATATCTGATGCTTCTTTCGTGCGGAACGTTACTTCAATAATCGGTAATTCTTCACGGATTAAAATTGTTGCTAATTTTAGGCCATTTTGGATGTTATCAATCATCGCAATTGGAACAACAGGATGATTGTGGAAAAGGTTTGCGAGATTTTTCATATTTAGAGTTCTTTTGCAAAAATGACATTGTATATAAGAATATTTAAACTAAGTGGTAATGCTATAAAAATAGTTAATTTGATGCTGTATTTGTATAGTTAATACACTGCAATAAATGATTAAATATTAGTCAAAATACTTTCCACAAGAACTGTGGATAACTATGTGAATAATCAAAAAATCTATCTCATAAGGTGCATGGTTATTTGAGGTCAATAGAGTGCTCATTAATTGATCAGAAAAATATAAATTTTCCATATCAATTAGTTACAGTATTTATGCTGTTTACAACTATTGACATTTAATTGCCTCAGTTTCTATCGAATCTATAGATTGGTTGTGCGTAAGTCAAGTGTGAAACTGTATAATTTACATACTTGTCATCAATTTACTGTTTTTATATGTCGCTCTGATAGAATGTCAGCTTTATTATTTAAACTGTAATGATGGTTCTTTATGAATAATTTTACGATTGTGATTCCAGCAAGATTAAATTCAACACGTTTACCCAATAAAATGATGCTATTGATTGGTGATAAGCCTGTGATTGAGCATACTTGGCGCCAAGCGATGTCTGCCAATGCAACTAAAGTGATTGTGGCAACAGATGATCAATCTATTTTTGATCACATGCAATCTGTGGGTGCAGAAGTTGTGATGACATCGAAAGATCATCCAACAGGCACAGATCGCTTAGCAGAAGTTGCGAAAATTTGTGGCTTTGATGATGAAGAGATCATCGTTAATTGGCAAGGTGATGAACCATTTTTACCTTATGAATTCATTGAGAAAGTTGCGATTAAATTGGCAGATTATCCAAAAGCTGCAATGAGCACTTTAGCAACGCGTATCGATAGTTGGGAAGATTTTTTCAATACAAACGTTGTGAAAGTTGTACATAGCAATTTGGATGAAGCATTGTATTTTTCTCGTGCACCGATTCCATTTCCTCGTGGTATAGAAAAAGGTACAGGCGAATTACCTGAAAATGTACAGCCATTGCGTCACATCGGTGTTTATGGTTATCGCGCATTCTTTTTGAAAGAGTATCCAAAATTAAAACCATCACCATTGGAGCAATCAGAATCTTTAGAACAATTGCGTGCTTTATCGAATGGTTATTCAATTGTAATAGAACATATGGATACTATTCCGCCAGTGGGCATTGATACGGCAGCAGAGCTAGAGCTTGCGCGTAAATGGTATAATGAGAAAAACTAAGTTAATTTAAAGGGCAATTATTTATGTCAATTCAGTATTTTTTACCGCAGCGTTTGAGTTCATGGTGTATTCGTAAGCTCACAAGAATTCGTACAGTTTGGTTTAAAAATTTATTCATCAAAGTCTTTTCTAAGTTGTATGCAATCAATTGGGAAGAGAGTAAATATAGTTCGCCAGATGATTTTAAAACGTTTAATGAATTTTTTACTCGTCAATTAGAAGCAGATGCAAGACCTATTGCAGAATCGCCAGTAGTTTCACCAGCGGACGGTAAAATTGCAGCTTGTGGTCAATTGCAAAATACACAATTTGTGAAAGCAAAAGGACATAACTTTACAGTAGAAAGCTTGATTGCTGATCCTGAATTAGCGCAAGATTTTAAAGATGGTAGCTTTGCAACTGTTTATTTATCGCCAGCGGATTATCATCGCGTGCATATGCCATTGCAAGGAAAATTGCTTCGTACAATTCATGTACCAGGTAAGTTATACAGTGTTTCATTGAAAACAGCAGCACAGATTCCTACATTGTTTGCAGAAAATGAGCGTTATGTATGTGTGTTTGAAACTGAATATGGCAAGATGATTTTGATTCTTGTGGGTGCAATTAATGTTTCAAGTATTGCAACAGTTTGGGGCGGAGATGTTACACCACCTTATGGCCGAGTGATTGATTATCAAACATATGATCGCGAAATTGAATTGGATAAAGGTGCTGAAATGGGGCGCTTTAATATGGGTTCAACGGCGATTGTGTTGATGGAAAAAAATGCTTCAATTGCATTGAATGAAGTTTTAAAAGAAGGCTCTGCTATTAAAATGGGCGAAACTCTATATAAGCTTTGCAATTTAAAATCAGAAAGCTTATAATTCAGCGCTTGTATTTTTAGCGAAATACATTCCTTGTCTTACAGAAAATTCTGAAGACTTTATTTGTTTAATAAATCCATAAGGAATTATGAATATGCGTCATTATGAAGTTGTATTCCTTGTTCACCCAGATCAAAGCGAACAAGTACCAGCAATGATTGAGCGTTACCGTTCAGTTGTTACTAATGAAGGTGGTCAGATTCACCGTTTAGAAGATTGGGGCCGTCGCCAATTGGCTTACCCAATTCAAAAATTACACAAAGCTCATTACGTAATGATGAACATTGAATGTAATGATCTTGCTCTTGAAGAATTACAAGGCATTTTCCGTTTCAATGATGCGATTTTACGTCACATGGCGATTCAGAAAGAAGAAGCTATCACTGAACCATCAGTATTGATGAAGCCACAGCGTGAAGATCGTGCAAACGATGAATCTTCAGACGCTGCTGATGAAGAATAATCACATCATTTAACTAAAGGAATTTTAATATGTCACGTTATTTCCGTCGCAAAAGATTCTGCCGTTTCACAGCAGAAAACGTAAAAGAAATTGATTACAAAGATATCAATACCTTAAAAAACTATATTACTGAAACTGGGAAAATCATCCCAAGTCGTGTAACTGGTACGCAAGCACGCTATCAGCGTCAATTAGCGACTGCGATTAAACGCGCTCGTTACATTGCATTGCTTCCATATTCAGATCAGCATTAATTTTAAGGAGCAATCATGCAAGTTATTTTATTAGAAAAAATCAACAAGTTGGGTAAACTTGGTGATACAGTTGAAGTAAAATCTGGTTATGCTCGTAACTTCTTATTACCATTAGGTAAAGCTACTGAAGCAACTCCAGCAAACATCGCGAAATTAGAAGTGCAACGTGCTGAGTTAGAAGCTAAGCAAGCTGCAATTTTGGCAGATGCTACTTCACGTGGTGAAAAATTAAATGGCATCGTTATCACTATGTCAGTTAAAGCAGGTACAGAAGGCCGTTTATTCGGTGCTGTAACTAGCCAAGATATCGCTGAAGCTGTTACAAACGCTGGCGTTAAGTTAGAGAAGCGTGATGTTCGCATTGCTGATGGTTCAATCCGTAGCATTGGTGAGCACGCAGTTGTTTTAACATTGCACCCAGATGTAATCGTAAACATTCAAGTGAACGTTGTTGCAGAGTAATTTGCTCTAAAACAAAATTCATTGAAAAGCCCCGCTTATGCGGGGCTTTTTTTGTTATCATAAATAAGCTAAAGTTTTTGTAAATTTATTTATTAATATTGGGCTAAAGCCTTAAGGCCAAAGATTTAAATAGATTTAATCAAATATAAATAAAGAATAATGAGGATAGCTTAATTGAGAAGAAACTATATCACGCGGGTTCGTATAGGTATTGCGCTTTATAATGCTTGCATTAGAGATGGATATTCATGGAATCGCTTTATGAGAGATATCATTGCGGGTATTACAGTTGGGATCATCGCTATTCCATTAGCAATGGCTTTGGCGATCGCAAGTGGTGTGCCGCCTCAATATGGTTTATATACAGCAGGTATTGCAGGAATGATCGCTGCGTTAGCAGGTGGTTCTAAATTAAGTGTTTCAGGGCCAACAGCTGCATTTGTAGTGATATTATTTCCCGTTGCTCAGCAATTCGGTTTACAGGGCTTATTGGTCGCAACATTATTTTCTGGCATTATATTGTTGATTATGGGATTAGCGCGTTTAGGGCGCGTGATCGAATATATTCCATTATCTGTCACGTTGGGCTTTACGGCAGGGATTGCCATTACGATTGCAAGTATGCAATTTGTGGATTTCTTTGGTTTAACGCCAGCTGTGGAATCAGATGATTTTATTACGCGCATTATGATGGTTGGCAATTCACTCCCAACATTGCAATGGGGCGACACTTTAGTGGGTATTACAACTTTAGGTGTATTGATCTTTTGGCCTAAGCTTAAAATTAATTTTCCAGGGCATTTGCCAGCAATTATTGCAGGTGTATTAGTGATGTTAGCTTATCAATGGTTTGGTCATGATATTCAGACAATCGGTAGTAAATTTAGTTATCTTCTACCCAATGGTGATGAGGGTAAAGGCATTCCGCCTGTTTTGCCATCATTTGTTTTGCCTTGGAACGTCCCCGCAGAAACAGGAAGCTTTGAATGGACATGGAAGAATATATCAGCATTGCTACCTGCGGCATTTTCTATGGCGGTTTTAGGCGCAATTGAATCATTATTGTGCGCTGTGATTTTGGATAATATGACACGCACAAAACATAATCCTAATAGTGAACTGTTAGGGCAAGGTTTGAGTAATGTTGTGGCGCCTTTCTTTGGTGGAATCACATCAACGGCAGCAATTGCTCGTTCAGCAGTGAATTTTAAAGCAGGTGCAACATCGCCAGTTTCAGCGATTGTACACTCTTTGTTTGTCTTGGCTGCGCTACTATTTTTTGCGCGTTATTTATCATATTTACCATTGGCTGCGATGGCTGCATTGCTTTTCATGGTTGCATGGAATATGAGTGAAGCAAGAAAGATTAAAGATATCATTCAAAAAGCACCCAAAGGTGATATTGCAGTTTTATTGGTTTGCTTATTCTTAACTGTATTCTTTGATATGATCATTGCGATTTCAATTGGTGTTGTGTTTGCTGCGCTATTATTTATGAAAAATATCGCAGATTTAACTAAGCTTACAGAGATAGATTGTGAGCAATTTGATGAGAATGAGATTTTATATACAATCCAAGGGCCGCTGTTTTTTGCAGCAGCAGAGCGCATTTTCAGTGAATTATCTGAATTGAGTGATCATTACCAAACCATTATTCTAGATTGGGATCATGTGACTTTATTAGATGTGGGTGGGTTACAAGCATTCACGCGTTTTATGGAAGATTTGGATGAAGGTAAGCGCGTTATGATTTGTAATGTTCCATTCCAACCTTTGAAAACATTAGCACGTGCTAAAATCCAACCGATAGAAGGGCAGTTGGATTTTTATTCTTCACGTGAAGAAGTTTATGAAGTATTGAATCATGACAGCAATGCTCGTATTGAAGTAACTAAGCCATAAATTGCAATGAATACTAATAGTACGCCACAAGCGCCTAAAATTTACGATAGCCTTGCATCAATTTTAGAAGAGTTG
>JBEBSR010000067.1:0-12351 GCA_040394195.1 Wohlfahrtiimonas larvae
ATTTATTATTTGGAGTAAATATTTATTTTTTAATTTAATAATTATTATATGCTACTACTCAATATAACCTTAACAAAAATTAACAAAGTTATTTACCCCAATTTTAATTGTTGATACAATTTCTACCAATTAACCGATACATCCAAGAATAATGAGGTATAGATTTGAAAAACAATAAAGGATTTAGCTTAATCGAATTGATGATTGTTGTTGCTATTATTGGCATCCTTGCAATGATTGCCATACCATCCTATCAAGAATATGTTGCTAGAACTTATGTTGCAGAAGGTCTCTCTTTAGCTAAGCCTGCTATTACTAGCATGACGGAATATTATTCAACAAATGGTAAATTTCAATATAAAAATTCAAATCATAATCAATTGTTTGATAATAATGCTGCATATGGCGTCGATCCATCTGCATCATTTTCACATAATGCCACTGAAAGAATTATGATTGGTAATTGGTGGGCGCCTATGGGCATTACCATTGATTATTCCAAAGAGAAGCTCGGGCTATCCAAATGGGGCAATGACCCTAGCCAAAAACCAAGAATCATGTTAATTGCCTCACCTATGGTAACAAGCAATAAGCGTGTATTAGGCAATGGTGCTGGCTGGAATGGCGGTAGTATCGAATGGAAATGTTATTACATTTTTATGCCTAGAATCATCGCACCAAGTGTATGTGAAGAAATTGATACTGACTTTATCTCTTGTGATGGCTTTGGTGATGCAGAAGCCTGCTCATAACACTTGTAATATTGGCTTTGAGTAACTCAAAGCCATGATTCTCATAGAGTTAAAGTAACTGCACCACAATAATGGCAATGGGTGGAATTGCCATAATGATCGCTGGGAAAACCATACCTTTTTTGTATGAACTACCGCGCTCAACCGAATATTTTCCGCCTTGCTTCACAGCACTAATAGCTAAAAAGCCATACAAAACCGTAGCAATTGTGCCAATGACATAATACAACCACATAACAACTCTCTCCTTAATAAAAAAACCATTGGCAGAATCCACAAACCAATGGTTTTACTGTTACTTATGAGCCATTAGCTCATGAATTTATTCCCACTCAACTGTTGCTGGTGGTTTACTCGTAATATCATAAACAATACGGTTCACATGTTTTACTTCATTCACTAAACGCACTGAGATTTTCTGCAAAATATCCCATGGAATGCGTGCAAAGTCAGCTGTCATTCCATCCACAGAAGTAATCGCACGAATTGCTAATGTATAATCGTAAGTACGAGTATCACCCATTACGCCAACACTCTTCAAGCCAGTCAATACTGTGAAATACTGCCAAATATCACGATCCAAACCTGCTTTCGCAATTTCTTCACGTAGGATCAAGTCACTATCACGTACGATTTCTAATTTCTCTTCTGTGATGTCACCCAAAATACGGATCGCTAAACCTGGACCTGGGAATGGTTGACGCCATACTAAATGTGCTGGCATGCCTAATTCTTCACCCAATAAACGCACTTCATCTTTAAATAAAGTATTCACAGGCTCGATTAATTTGAACTTCATATCTTCAGGTAAACCACCCACATTGTGGTGAGATTTGATTGTTTGCGCTGTTGCTGTACCTGATTCAATAATATCTGTGTACAAAGTACCTTGTGCTAAGAAATCAATATCTTTTAATTTTTCTGATTCTTCATCAAATAGATAAATGAATTCATTACCAATAATTTTACGCTTAGTTTCAGGATCAGAAACACCTGCCAATTTCGTCAAGAAACGTTCTTTTGCATCCACCTTAATGATATTTAAGCCAAATTTACCACTTAAGTTATTCATCACTTCTTCAGCTTCATTTTTACGAAGCATACCGTGATCCACAAACACACATGTCAATTGTGAGCCGATTGCTTTTTGTAATAATACGCCCACAACGCTTGAATCCACACCACCAGATAATGCTAGCAATACTTTTTTATCGCCTACTTGCTCACGGATTGCTTTGATTTGTTGGTCAATGAAATTTTCCATTTTCCAATCGCCAACACATTCACACACATTTAATGTAAAGTTCTTCAATAAATCGAAGCCTTTTTCAGAATGTTGAACTTCTGGATGAAACTGAACACCAAACCATTTCTTATCTTTATTTTCCATTGCTGCAATTGGGCAATCACTGCTTGTTGCAATCACTTCAAAGCCTGTTGGAATTTCTGTTACTAAATCGCCATGGCTCATCCAAACTGTATGTTCTTCAGGCAGGCCTTGCAATAATAATGCGTCTTTAACCGTGTGTTTCAACACTGCTTTACCATATTCACTATGATCAGCTTTAGAAACTTTACCACCTAAAGAATGTGACATTAACTGCATACCATAGCAAATGCCTAACACTGGAATGCCTAAATTGAAAATTTCCATATCAATTTTGAAAGCATCTTCTGCATAAACGCTATTTGGGCCACCAGATAAAACAATTCCCTTAGGTGCTAATTTTTGAATTTCTGCTGCAGTCGTTGTATGAGGAATTAATTCGGAAAAAACACCAATTTCACGAATGCGACGCGCGATCAACTGATTGTATTGGCTACCAAAATCTAAAACGACTATATTTTCCATCGTATTTCCTTATCTATCTCTTCTATGTAACTGCAAAGCGAATATTATATTACAAAATGAGCGTATTTTATAAATATTTTGACTAAATACTGCTTAACTCCTAATAACATTTAAACCATATATGTTATATTTTAACTATACATATCGAGATATAATTTTGCTATAGTGAAGATCGCTCACATCATATTTTGGAGATCACTATGAATCATGATAAAAACAACGGCTTTTCAACAGAAACAAAACTCACACAATTGGGTCGAGATCCTTCTAAACAGATGGGTTTTGTGAATGGACCTGTTTATCGTGGTTCTACAGTGGTTTATCCAACATTAGATGATTTAGATCACCGTCGTTCTACTTTCACTTATGGCACAGCAGGCACACCAACGATTCGTGATTTAGAAACAGCATGGACAACTTTAACAGGTGGTGCTGGCACAGTTTTATCACCATCAGGTTTAGGTTCAGTTGCGTTAGCTTTATTGACGACATTGAAAGCTGGTGATCACTTATTGATGCCAGATTCTGTCTATTCACCAAGCCGTACATTCTGCGATCAATTCTTAAAGAAAATGAATGTAGAAACCACTTATTACGATCCTATGATTGGTGAAAATATTCGCTCATTAATTAAAAACAATACAACTGTATTATTCTTAGAATCTCCTGGCTCGCAAACATTTGAAGTACAAGATATTCCTGTGTTAACGAAAATTGCCAAAGAACATAACATTGCAACAATCATCGATAATACTTGGGCAACGCCATTATTCTTTGATGCACATAAACATGGTTGCGATCTATCCATTGAAGCAGGCACAAAATATTTAGGCGGACATTCTGACTTATTACTCGGCATGATTTCAGCAAATGAAAAATGGTGGAAACCATTGCGTGCAACTTATGATCTGTTTGCAATGTTGCCAGGTGCTGAAGATTGTTTCTTAGCACTTCGTGGATTACGCACTTTACATATTCGTTTAAAAGAAGCAGAACAACGAGCATTAGACATTGCTCAATGGCTACAAACTCAACCTGAAGTTGCCAAAGTATTGCACCCTGCTCTGCCTGATTGCCCTGGCCATGAGATTTGGAAACGTGACTTTACAGGTAGCTCAGGTTTATTCTCTATTATTTTAAAACCAGAAATTGAGAGATCCAAGTTAGCTAATATGTTAGATCACATGCAACTTTTCTCCATGGGTTTTTCGTGGGGTGGATTTGAAAGTTTAATCACACCATTTAATTGCCAAAGCTATCGTACTGCGACTGCCTGGAATCCAAATGGCTTAGCACTTCGTTTACAAATTGGCTTGGAAGGCGTGGAAGATTTAAAAGCAGATTTACGTGCAGGCTTTGATCGTTTACACCAATAATATTTGACCTAACCTAATCTTTTCTTTATATTATTCGGCAGATGAGACGACTCATCTGCTATTTTAAAGCTTTAAATCTGCTGGGACGACCTAGATACAACATAAAGGATATTATTATGTTAGCTTGGTTTGCTCTCTTGGTTGCTGGTCTTTTTGAAATTGTTTGGGCTTATACTATGAAGCTCTCGAATGGTTTCACTTCTCTCTATTATTCTTCCATCACTATTGTTGCTATGATCGTTAGCTTCGGCTTATTGGCATTTGCTATGAAAACATTACCACTTGGCACTGCTTATATGATCTGGACTGGCATTGGTGCAATCGGCGCATTTGTGGTTGGCATTATGATCTTAGGTGAGCCAATGACTTTCTTAAGAATTCTTGCAGCAACACTTATTTTCAGCGGATTAATCTTAATGAAAATGGCATCTTAATTTGTATTAATACCTATTCAGTACAAGCCTCATGTGAATATTCTAGAGAATTCCATGAGGTTTTTCTTTTTCTGAAATAATTCTAATTAAATATTATCATCCATAACTGTACAACAAAGATAATCATGGAGCTTTATGAAGAAATTATATTTACTCGTATTCAGTTTAATCCTATTTGTGATTGCAGGTTGCTCACCAGATAATAAAAAACCAACAATAGAATTAAGTGCCATTCAAAATCTTGCCAATTCATTTGGACATAACATCAGCATAAAAAACTATACAGATGCTTATCATTTGATGTCACCTCAATATAAAGGCTACCACACAGAAAAAGATTTTACTTACGACATTGATCAATGGGTTCAAACTTCAGGCATTATCTCTATGACATATGACTCTACAAATTCATCCATAGAAAAAACACCTGATGAAGCAAGCCAAGTTGGTTGGGCATATCTAATTTTTGATGCAAATTTTAAGGATGCCGAAGATGAACATTATGAAGATCATGAAGCATTATCACTGAGTATCACTGTAGATAATGGCATTCTTGTCATCAATACTTTTGAATTAGGCCGAGCTGATTAAATCTGATCATCACATGATGAAAAACCTCAGTCTAGCTGAGGTTTTTTTTATGCATTCATATCCAACATATATTAACCAACAACAGATGGTAATACTTTAACAAAAGTAGATAAGATGTAAGCAGCCACAATAATTACTGCAAAAATCATTGCTAATAGCAATGATAAATTGCCACCGCGAGTATGTTCACCTTTTGGATAAACCTTACGTGATTTATAAGCTAAAACAACTGGTAAAAATACACCAATAAAAGCAAAAATAATGCCCGCAAATGCAAATGCACTTAGGAATATTTGTGGATAAGTAAAACCTACAATGATGGGTGGCACAAATGTGATTAAGCCAATCGTAATACGATCATGTCGTAAGTTAAAATGCATCAATAAATCTTTCACTGCACTTGATAAGCCCAATGCAACACCAATATAAGATGTAATCAAAGCTAACAAGGAGAATATGCGAACCATCTCACTAATTGCGGTGCTGCCTGTTGTGACTTTAAAAGCTTCAATTAAACCATTCAAATTGGGTTCTTCGTTTAAAACCCTAATCAAAGTTGATTGCTCTAATACACCATGTGTTGCAAACTGCCATACAACATAAATAATAAAAATGGCTGTAGAACCTAAAATACATGATAATTTGACTTTACGATTATCACCTTCTAAATATTCATTAATGGTTGGCGTACAGATATGAAAACCAAATGTCATGAAAAATACTGGCATTGCAGAGAAAAATAGCAAATTATTGGTTGGCGCAGCCTGTAAGTTTTCAAAAGAAACGGTATTGAGCAAAACGGCCAGAATGATCACAAAAATAACGCACTTCAACGTGAATGAAATACGGTTAGCAACATCTGCAACTGAAATACCAACAGTAATAATTGCACCTAAACCAACTGCAAATACTAATGATAATATTTTCTGCATCAATTCTGAGTTTTCAAATTCAGGCAAAATACCCAAAAGCAAACTTCCACTACCTGTTACATAAGCTGTTAATACTGCATACATAAAAAATAGCAAAACAAAATTCACAAATAGACGCCCTGCAGAACCAAAGTATTGCTCAGCTAAACTAGCGATCCCTGCATCATTCTTATTGTATTGATGAACTTCTGCATAAAGCACTGCCGTAAATGTTAGTAAAATCCACAACAATGTTAATAATAATAATGTTAATCCAAACCCCATTTGGGCAGATGTTAATGGCATTGCCAACATTCCTGCGCCAACTGCTGTACCTGCAATAATTAAGGTACTACCTAAAACCTTATTCTTCATAAATCAAACCTTACCCAATCAATCACAAAAACCGATTCATCCATTGGATTAAATCGGCCATTGATTTCAACATTTTTATTAAAAACAATTAACGGGCAATAGGATAACTCAAAATGAGTATTAATATCGTAATTTCCTGTTTCATTCTTTTTATAGATTGATTTTTAACAAGCTTGATCATAAAAAAGTGGCACATTGCCTTGTTTTGCCAAGATCTCTGCATATTGCTGAACTGCTTCAGGAAACTCTAAACCTTTTACGCATGTTAAAGCTCTTAATAATGGAAAAAGGATAATGTCATCCAATGAATATTTATGACCTTGAACACGCGCTAAATCCACAAATTCAGCAAGTTTTTCTAACTCCATTTCAATCATTACTTTATATTCATCAGATTTTGCCAATAAACTAGCAAATGAGCCAACACGCTCTTCATGACGAGTAATATACATATTGCGTGCACTTGCTGTTTCGAATTCTGGAAAACTCATTTCAGCAAAACGTGGCATCACATATTCATTCACTCTACCGAAATTGTCATCAATCCAAGCTGCAACTTTAGGATTCTGCGTTTCCGTAAAAATTGCATTACCAAAACTAGCATCGAGATATTTCACAATATCTAAGCTCTCTGGCATAAACTTCCCTGCTTCGTACTCTAAAATCGGCACCATTTGCTGGCCAATCATTTTAGTTGGCATTTCAATGTCATCTTCCAAAATATATTGAATTTCAACAGGTAATGATTTTAAACCAACAGCTAACAAAGCTCGCACACAAAACGGACAATGATCAAAAACAAATAAGCACATGATTTTGCTCCTAATTTTAATTTAAGGAAACATCCAAGATAACAAACTCATACGGAGACTACAATCATACTTTTAGGTGACAAATTAACTCAATATCATTCCAATTTTGACTGAATCAGTATTAATAGCAATTAAGATGCAATAAACACTCCAAAACAACTACATTCTACCACTTGATCTCCTGTATAGTGGTGCACGCTTTCATTGCTAAATCAGTTTAAAAATTTTAGGAGGATTCATGAACATCATCATTTTAGGTGCTGGTGTCGTTGGGACAACGCAAGCTTATTATCTTGCCAAAAAAGGCTACAAAGTGACTGTATTCGAACGTCATGAAGGCCCTGCATTAGATACGAGCTACGGCAACGCTGGACAAATTTCCCCAGGTTATGCATCACCATGGGCGGCACCGGGTATTCCATTGAAAGCAATCAAATGGATGTTAGAAGAACATGCACCATTGGCGATTAGACCAACGGCTGATTTAAATCAGTATAAGTTTATGTGGAACATGTTTTTAAACTGTACAAGTAGCAAATACACAGTGAATAAATCACGTTTGGTTCGCTTGTCTGAATATAGCCGTGACTGTTTAGTTCAATTGAGAAAAGATACTGGTATCTATTACGAAAATAGATCACTCGGTACAACTCAAGTGTTAAGAACAGCTAAGCAGATGGAAGGCATTAAAGCTGACATTGAAATCTTAGAAAAATTCAATGTACCTTATGAAGTGTTGGATCAAGATGGCATTTTAAAAGTTGAACCAGGCTTGAAAGAATCTGTCCATAAATTGGCTGGTGGCTTACGTTTACCTGGCGATGAAACTGGCGATTGCTTCTTATTTACAAATCGCTTGGCTGAAATTGCAACGAATATGGGCGTTGAGTTCAAGTACGGCCAAAACATTGAAGATATCTTAGTTGAACATAATAAAGTCACTGGCATTAAAGCTAATGGCGTTGTGCATACTGCTGATATTTTTGTAGATTGCTTGGGTACTTATACACCATTCTTATTGAAGAAAATCGGCATCAAAGCACCGATCTATCCTTTGAAAGGTTATTCATTAACTGCGCCAATCATTGATGAATCATCAGCGCCTACATCGACAATTTTGGATGAAACATACAAAATTGCGATCACACGTTTTGATAATCGTATTCGTATTGGCGGTATGGCTGAAATTTCAGGCTATAACTTAACTTTGAATCCTAAGCGCCGTAAGACATTAGAATTCGTAACGAATGATCTCTATCCTGGTGGTGGTGATTTACCAAAAGCTGAATTCTGGACTGGCTTACGCCCTAAAACTCCAGACAGCACGCCAATCATCGGTGGCACAGATTATACAAACTTCTTCATCAATGCTGGTCACGGTACATTAGGTTGGACGCAATCTTGTGGTTCAGGTGCATATTTATCTGACATCATTTCAGGTAATAAACCAGAAATTGATACTGAAGGTTTAGATATTTCTCGTTATAAATAATCTGAGCAATATTTAAGACATTTTAAAAGCTCCCATTGGGAGCTTTTTTAGTTTTTAGGTAGCTCTAATTTCATCAATAGATCAATCTGCTCATCATTTCCGACTTTAAAAATATGTTGATCAAATTCAATGAACCCTTGTTTCTTATAAAAGCTCAATGCTTTCATATTATTTTCCCAAACACCTAACCATATAGATTGCATTGCTCGTTCAATCGCTATATGTAGCGCTTTTTTATAAAGTGCTAACCCAACCTTTTTTCCTTGAAAAGCTTCTAACACATAGATCCTTTCAATTTCCATCGCTTGATTATCTTGAAGCTCAGTTTGTGATGATTCAAAGTTAAGCTTTAAATAACCAACAACATTGCCACTAAATACAGCAAAATAAATCTCAGAATTTTGATCATTCAATTCAGCAGTAAGCTTCTCCATAGAAAAGCCTTCTTCCAAATATTGAGCCATATCTTCAGCTGAACATGTATCCACAAAAGTTGAATAAAACGTTTCCCTACCAATTTCTTGTAGTTGGCTAATATCATTCAACTGCACTTTATTAATAATTAATTCTTCCATGTTATTTTTCTCTTATGCTTAGACTACATAACATCATATACAGCTTAATTAATAATTAAACAGTAATCTTATGATATTGCTTCACATTCAACTCCGTCACATCCACCATGATCTGCACATTTTTACCATTGCTGTTAGACAATTCAGCTTTTACAGCGGCTAGAATTCGTTCTGCCATATCTTTCTGTACAGCATCATTTCGCCCTGGCATGATTTTTAAGCTGACAGAAATGAAAGCATCTTCTGATTTATCTAAGCCTGATAAAATATAATCAGGAACATAACAACGGCTTTTAATATCTGCTGCAACGAATTCTTTTGTATCCAATAAAGATTGATTCACGCTTAACAGCAATTGATCACAATCTTTAACCAAACCTTTCTCTGAACATTCAATGATTACATGTGGCATATATTTTCCTCAAAAAATAAAGGCCCCAATTATCGTCATAATTGGAGCCTATTAGGTAGTTACATTATTAATTACACAAAGTTCATCACTGCGATCACTGCGATCAACAATGGGATAAAGAACTTGATGTAATAGAATAAAGGAACGGCTAATTTGTTGTTCACTGCACCATCGTTTGTAATTTCTTCTAACATTGCTGCTCTTTTCAATACAAAACCAATGAAGATACATGATAAGAAGCTTGTTAAGATAAAGAATACGTTAGCACTGATGAAGTCGAATGCATCAAAGATCGACATACCAAAGATACGAACATTGCTCCAAGGGCCATCAGACAATACGCTTGGCAAGTTACCCAATAAGAAGATCACAGCCAATGTGATGAATGTTGCAAATTTACGGCTCACTGGTGTTTTCTCAACCAATGTTGTGATGATCACTTCATAAATTGTAATAGATGTTGTTAAAGCCGCTAACATCAACAATACAAAGAATGCAATACCAAACGCAGTACCAAATGGCATGCTAGAGAATACAACTGGTAATGCTTGGAATACTAATGTTGGACCAGCTGAAGGTTCCATACCTACTGAGAACAATGCTGGGAAAATTACAAAGCCTAACATCAATGGAATGATTGTATTGATCACGCCTGTGATTAAGCTAATTTTCACCATGTTTTCTTTCTTATTTAAGTAAGAAGACAATGTGATCATTACACCGAAACCTAAGCTCAATGCAAAGAATACTTGACCTAAAGCTTGTAAGAAAATATTCGCATTGATTTTGCTGAAATCAGGAATCAAATAGAACTTTACGCCTTCCATCGCATTATCTAACTGCAATGCATAAATCACCATCACAACTAAGATCACTAAGAATAATGGCATAATACGAGAAATTAACTTTTCAATACCTTGAATAATACCTTTAGTCAAAATGTAGTAGTTAATCGCTACAAATAAGAACGTATAGAAAGAAATTTTCCAAGAGTTAGTGATTGAACCTTTAAAGAATTCTTCAATTGTATCGTTTGCTAATGGCTTAGATAGATCAATTGAACCCATCAAAATATCAGCAATGTAGCCAAATACCCAGCCACCTAAAACCATATAGTAAGCCAAGATACCAAATGCACCAATGATTGCTAAAACACCAATACCTTTCCACCATTTAGAAATAGGATTTGGTAATTTACCTCGACCAAATGCATCAATTGTATTTGTATGTAAACGACGACCGATCACATGTTCTGCCATCAACATTGGCACACCCAATACGATCATCGCTAAGATGAAGACTAAAAGATAGGCACCACCACCGTTTTGCCCAACTTGATAAGGGAAACGCCACGTTGCACCAAAACCAATGGTTGCACCTGCAACAGTCGAGATATATAGCAGCTGATTACTCCAGCTTTCTCTGTTCGACGACATGAATCCTCCAAAAAATTTGCTTTAATATTTTTACAAGGCAGTAAGAGTACTACAAAATAAAAATAAAAATAGCTTTTTTTTGATTTCTCTCAAAACAATCATAAGAAGAATTCTTATCAATAAAACAACATATTGATATTAATATAATTAATCAAAGATTTATTTTTACATATCCACTACAATTTACAAAAAAGTTTTTTTTCCTATACTTTTTATAATTCAAAAATAGACATTAGATATTATTTTAAACACTGTTTTGAGCATTTTATTCCCCTAGCCTTTTTAGAAAAAATCATTAATATAAATCTTTCACGCTCATTTATATCCCAAAGAAAATCTCACCTATGATCGCTACAGTAAATACACTCAATAATCGCCCATCTGTGATTAAAATGTCCATTGCGATGATTTTATTTGGCTCTGTGGGATTCTTCTCAGAACGAAGCGGCGTGCCAGCTTTAGAGCTCGTATTCATTCGATGTGTATGTGCTACGGTATTTTTAGGTTTTTTCTGGTGGGCTTCAGGTAGATTACGCAGTGAAAATTGGAATAAAAACGAAGTCTTTCGCATTTTAGTTTGTGGCATTTTCTTAATCCTCAACTGGCTTTACTTCTTCAAAGCCATTGAAGAGTCTGGCGTAACTGTTGCCATCTCCATTTATCACTTAGCACCCGTGATTGTGATGATATTAGGTGCATTCATATATAAAGAGAAACTCACGCTCATTCCTATGATTGCAATTTTGGCATGTTTCATTGGGACATTAGCCATTGCAGAGATCAATCGTACATCTTCTGTGAGTGAATTCTTTTCACAAGGTTTGGTTTTTGGTTTGCTCTCTGCCCTATTTTATGCGCTTTTAACATTAACAGGCAAAGGCTTTAAATATGCAAGTTCCTACGCTATTACAACCATTCAAGTGGCTTTTGGCGCATTGCTATTGATTCCTTTCGTGAATTTTTCTGCCTTTGATAATTTAACAAGCATGAATTGGTTTTATATTTTAATCACAGGCTTTGTGCATACTGGCATCGTATTCTATCTATTCTTTGATTCTATTCGCCATTTATCCACTCAATTGATCGCGATTCTAGTTTTCTTGGACCCATTAGTTGCGATCCTGATGGATATCTTTATCACAGGCTTTGCACCATCCATTGAGCAATGGATCGGTATTATTTTAATTTTTGGCGGTATGGCTTTAACGTTAATGCCAAAGAAGAAACGAATCTAACAGAATCAAAAAAGCCCTCATGAAATCATGAGGGCTTTAATATTTGGTTGCGGGAGCCGGATTTGAACCAACGACCTTCGGGTTATGAGCCCGACGAG
>JBEBSR010000068.1:0-12159 GCA_040394195.1 Wohlfahrtiimonas larvae
GGACACTGCCCTTTCACGGCGGCAACCGGGGTTCGAATCCCCGTAGGGACGCCAATTTTAGAAGCCTGCACATTGTTGCAGGCTTTTTGCTATGAGGAGAAATAAACATGCATGAAGATGAATTTGATTATGGTCCAAGTAAGAGCCAATTGAAGAGAGAAGCAGAGGCTAAGCAAGAGTTGGGTGGTACTTTAATTCAGCTATCCAAAAGTGATTTAGAAAGTTTGGATTTACCCATCACATTGTTTGAAGCAGTGGTATTGGCTCAATCAATGAAAAGTGATTCCTCATTGAAGCGTCAAAAGCAGTTACTTGGCAAATTGATGCGTCAATTCGATGATGAAGATTATGATCGTTTGTCTAAACGATTAGAGAGATTACGCTCAGGCAGTGAGCAGCAGAGAATGGTTGAAAAATGGGTTGAGAATAAAGTTGAACGCCTGCTCAATCAAGATGCTTCTGTGAATGATGAAATTGTGGAGCAATTGGAAGGAATTGACTTTCAATATATGCGTCAATTAGTGCGCAATTCTATTAATGAGATCAAAAAAGGTGGTAAATCTCGTAGTAGAACTTTGTTATTTAGATATTTGCGTGATAAATTTGAAGAAAAGGCGTAGTGAAAGTTACAATTATAGATATAATGTCCCACTACAATAGTTTTTCTGCAAGTTAGATAATGGAATATAAGAATGGCCAATAATTTTAAAATCATGGTAGTTGACGATAGTAGTACTGTTCGTAAAACAGCAGAATTAATCTTATCTAAAGAAGGTTACGAAATTGTTTCAGAGATTGATGGTTTTAATGCTTTGTCTCATTTAGAGGAAGTAAAACCTAACTTAATCTTTATGGATGTAATGATGCCTAATCTTGATGGTTATGATACATGTCAGATCATTAAAGGGTCACCATCAGAGCTGTCTAAGACGCCAGTGATTATGTTAACCAGTAAAGATGGTGCCTTTGATAAGGCGCGTGGGCAATTGGCAGGTTGTGATGCCTTCATTACTAAACCATTTACTCGTGATGATTTAATCAGCGTAATCGAAAAATTTAAATAATAAAGGATTTTTCAGTGATTGAAGAGAGTGAAGCAGTGATCACTGCTAGCCAGCCAGTTCGTAATCCTTATGAAAAACAAAGAAAGCAACTCTCTGTAACTTTCTTTGTTTTCGGTGTTTTATTGATAGGATTTATCGTTTTCGCATTCATCAGTTTGCCAAAATATCAAACGAACCAAAATGTTGAGCATTTGTCTCAAGCATACGATGCCATTCGAGATATTGATAACTATATCAGCGTGCAAACACAAGGTGGCCGTTTAAATGAAGCACAATTGAAGGAGAAAATTCAAAGTGTAACGGACAGCTTGAATCGTGTGACGGGCGATGATGCACGCAATGTGCAATTAATTTGGGGTGGTTTTAAAAAACAACTCTCTGAACAAACGATCGCTTTGGATACCATGAATGATGCCATTCAGTTAAAATTGAGGGTAGATAGTGCAAGTCAATCGTTGTATCAAAATCTATCATCAGTATCGAATCAATTATCAGAAGCTCGGTCCGTTAGCTTAGAAACGGTGCGTTATATTGATCAGTTGGCAAACTCTGTTGTGCGTTTGCATGCTAATATTAACCGCGTGATTAATAGTCAATCACAAGTAGAAATTAAAACAATTTCGGAATTGACAGACAGCTTGTCTGTTGTTCAAAAAGGCCTAAATGTTTTAGTTATGGGCTCACCTGCTGATGCTGTACAAAGCATTAAGGGGACATTGGAAGAAGAGAATATTATTGAATCACAGTTTGTATTCAATCAACTAGCCAGAGATGTTTCTAATCTTGTGAAGGATGCTAGTGGAATTGTGATGTTGAACCAAATGAAAACTCGTTTACAAGAAGAAAAAGATCATATTCAGAGTTTATTGCAGTCAACCATTGATAATGCCTATATGACTCAGCAGGAATATATCAAAGTTACGAATCAATCGGTATTCTTGATTTCATTAGTGGCATCTATTGGCACGGTTTTATTCTTTATTATTTTTTCATTCTTATTTTTAAGACTAAATAAATCACGCCTATCCCTTGTTTCAGAAAAAGATGCTAGAGGACAAAGAATTGATGAAGTAATGGTGATTGTAGAGCGATTTGTTGTGTTGCGTAATCGATTATTGCCTCAATTAGAGATTGTTGCATCATTGAATAATGAAAGTGATCGTATTCTTCGCAAGGGTAGGGAAGTTCGTCAGTCAGCGACAAGTTTTAATCACCTTGTGAAAGATATGGATCGTACTTATGAATATTTAGAACAAGCTTTTACACATGACTTAGCTCTATTGAAACAAGATGGACAAAGCATGAATTTGGAAGAATTACGCACGACTTTAAAAAGGCAATTGCAATTTTTTACAGACCGTAAAGCAGAATTGATGAATATGAAACAATGCTCACTGTTGATTGATGAATTTTTCTCAAATGTTGTGAGCAATACTAATGATTCTGTCGTTGCTTATCGTGAAGTTGAACAAGAATTGATGTTAATTATTTCAGAAATTGATCAGTTAAATAGAGACTTGAAGGAATAATAATGAGTGAAAATGTAATTGAACTAACTGATGCAGAAGTGGTTGAAGAATTGAAGAATATTGTGCAAAGCCTGCGCAATACATTAGAGACATTATTAGAAAATTCTGATGATGAAGAACAAGAAAAAGATAATATTAGTGTTGCATTAGAAGAAATATCTAATATTTTTTCTGTATTAAATTGGCAAAAAGCAACCAACTATACACAGCAAGCATTGGAGCGTGTACCAGAGCTTTCTGCTTTTGGTGAAGATGCAGCTGAAAATTTTCTATTGCGATATTGCTTAATTTTAGAGCAAAGCATAGAGGATTATGCAGATTCAGGTGTGATTGTAGAAGCTGAAATTGCAGCAGATTATGATGCGGATGCAGAACAATCCTCAGATGAAGTGAATGTAACTTTATTAAAAGTTTTGCGCACACTTTACCAGCGTCAATTATTACAGCTTATTAAAAATTCTGATAAAACTGTGCCATTGAATGCTTTGAATGCTTTGAGCCGTGATATCACAGCTGTTTTACCTACATTGAATGCAAGAGATTGGTTGCTATTATCTTTTTATGTGCAAGCATTGTTGAAAAATCAACAAATTTTTGGTGTAGATACGCATAGAATTTTAGCTCAGTTAGATGGGCGGTTATCTCAATTATTGGCTAAGCAAAATTTTGATGCAAATGTCTGTGATGATCTAGTGAAAGTGATTCGTACTTTAGATCAAGGTTCAGATTTCATTGAAAATAATGTCTTGATGCAAGATGTTTATTCAATTTCACCATTGGTTTATAAGCGTTTTGGTGCAGCGCTCAAAGATGAATTAGTGAAAATTCATGAACAATTGGAGCGAGTTTATTTAGATCATGCTCAGCGTTTGCGTTTAGAAGATTCTTTACCATTCTTAGAGCGTTTATCCAATGTTCTTAAATTTATGGGTTTAAAACGTTTATCACTATTAACAGATGATTTATTGAAATCATTTCGTCAATTGATTGTGGTCCCTGTTGATAATGTCCAGTTCAATGAGATTGTGAGTCAATTTTGGGTATTAGAGAATTTCTTGTCTAATTTGTGGGTTCGCCGCAGCCAAACTGTGCCTTTGTCTTATAATGAAACAAAAAACTGGGCCTACATTAGTGCTAAACAATCGGCTGTGAAATTATTCATTTCTCAATATCGCAAAATTCGTGAGCAGGCAACTAATACTAAAGATTCTGGTGAGTTGAAAAAATTACAACAAAGCTTATTTGATACTGTGAAAGCAGAAAGCATATTGTCTGTATCGCATGGTTTAACGCGTTATTTTGTAGATGAGTTTATGTTGGAAGCTCTGTCTAAAGAAGATTTGTTAGAAGTCACTTTAGCCATTGAATATATTAGCAACATGAATTTTGAAAACCGTGAAGTTGCTGATGATGTCATCCGTGGTGCTAAAGAAATTTTACAAAAGCATCAACAAATAGTTGAAAATATGTCGGAACCAACATCATTTGATAAAGATGTTATCGATGCTTTTACTGATGATTTACATAGTTTAGAAGCTGAATTTAATGAGCGTATTAATCAGCCAATGGATACGAAAAATTATGAAGATTTAATTCGTATTGCTCATACATTGCGTGGGAATGCGAATGTTGTGAAATTATCAGATGTTGTTAAGTTAGCGACGGCGCTGGAAAATAATATGCGTAACAATACAGAGTATGATGCTGTTAAAATGGATTTATATCGTCAAGCTTTTGTAGGAATCATCGAACAATTTAAAGCATTCTTGAAGCAACAAGGTTAGGAGTCTTAATGTCTGAAATGATCAGCTTAAAAGATGTTTCGCTATCGTTTGGACAGCGCATCATTTTTGATAATATTTCTATGTCTATTCCTAAAGGGAAAATTACAGCAGTAATGGGGCCTTCAGGTACTGGCAAAACCACATTATTAAAATTAATGACAAAGCAAATTTTGCCGCAATCTGGTGAAATCACTGTGATGGGAAAAAATCTAGAGCAATTATCACGTAATCAGTTGTTTGATTTACGTAAACAGATGGGCTTATTGTTTCAATCAGGTGCTTTATTTACAGATATGTCAGTGTTTGACAATGTTGCATTTGCATTGCGAGAGCATACTAAACTATCAGAAGAGCTGATTAATACATTGGTTTTGCTGAAATTAGAAGCGGTGGGTTTACGTGCATTGAAAGATGCGAAACCATCTTCATTATCAGGAGGGCAGGCGAGACGTGTTGCATTAGCACGTGCAATCGCATTAGATCCGCAATTATTATTATATGATGAGCCTTTTACGGGCCAAGATCCTATTTCTATGGGTGTATTATTGCGTTTAATTAAAGATCTGAATGATGCTTTAGATTTAACAAGCATCATTGTTTCTCATGATGTGGAAGAAGTCTTAAGTATTGCTGATTACGTTTATATTTTAAGTGGTGGCAAGATTATTGCGCATGGTACTGCTGAGGATATTAAAGCTGATCAAAATATTTGGGTAACACAGTTTATTCAAGGTTTGTCGGATGGCCCTGTGCCATTTAATCTACCAACGACAGCGTTGAAGGATGAATTATTATCATGAAGTTTATAGAAGCAATTGGACAAAAAACAATACAACTCATAAGTTCTTTGGGTGATAGCATCGTTTTCTTTTTTGCCATCATTCGCCACTTTACTTATTTATTTCAAAAGCCAAGTTTATTTGTTCGCCAAGTTTATCAGTTGGGTATCTTATCGTTACCCATTATTTTGCTGTCGGGATTGTTCATTTGAATGGTTTTAGCATTTCAGGGTTATGTGATTTTGGTGCGTTTTGGTGCAGAAGCATCTGTGGGCACAGTCACAGCATTAGCGTTATTTCGTGAATTAGCATCTGTTTTCACAGCATTGTTATATACAGGGCGTGCATGTTCATCGTTAACGGCAGAGATCGGATTAATGCGTGCAACAGAGCAGTGGTCAAGCTATGAAATGATGGCAGTTGAACCAAACCGTAATATTTTATTGCCACGATTGATGGCGGGCATCATTGTTGTACCGATATTAACTATCTTATTCTCAGATATAGGCATTTTAGGTAGTTATTACATTGCCGTAGATGTTTTAGGATTAGATGGCGGTGGTGATGGGTCGCACATGCACGCGGCTGTTGTTTTTTAGGATGAGATTTTCAATGGTGTTATCATTAAGAGCATTGTATTTGGATTAATATGTAACTTAGTCGCACTGCGTGAAGGATTAATCGGTGGCGCAACATCAAGTGGCATTGCAAATTCAACAACAGCAACAGTTGTAAAAGCCTCACTATTAGTGTTGGCCGCAGACTTCTTGTTAACAGCTTTATTGTTTAGATAAAAATAATTTTCAATGTTGTTTAAGGGATCAATATCATGAGAACGATAATAAAAATATGGCTTCAAGCCATGATAGCACTTGCGTTGTTATTTTCTGTTGCTTCGGCACAGGTAGATCAAACGCAAGCAGATGACGATATTTTCTTATATAAAACAATTCCAGGTGATAGTTTATGGAATATTGCTCAGCGCCATTTGCATAATATTAAATTATGGACAGAATTAAAAAAAATTAACCATTTACCGAATGATGATTACATTGAGCCAGGCACATTGATCAAAGTGCCTAGAAAATGGTTGAAAGTTAACCAATCCACAGCGACTTTAGTGAATGCGATTGGTGGTGTTAAAATCATCAATGGTGAAAAGCAAACGTTAGAGTTTGGTAAAGATTTTACAGAAAAAGATAGTTTAATTTTATCTACAGGTGACACAATTTTAACGAGTGATGATGGTTTGGCAACGATCTTATTTAAAGATGGTTCACGCTTATTATTACAAAGTAACAGTGAATTGATTTTGAATGATTTGATTGCGTTAGGCGATGGCTCTTTGAGTGATATTAAATTGCAATTGGACAAAGGCCGTTTAGAGAACCGTGTTTATTCAAGCCCTATTTCTAATACAAACTATGAAGTGAAAACAGCAACAGCGACAACGTCTGTTCGTGGTACAGTTTTCCGCATGGGTTTAGAAGATGATGATAGTGTGACAGAAGTTGTATCAGGTAAAGTTGCCGCGAGAGCACAAGAAGGTGAATCAGCTGCTGAATTATTGGCAGGTCAAGCGATTATTATTTCAAAAGATGGTGATGCAAAACAAGTTGAAATGTTACCACCGCCAGTATTTGCAAAATTCCCACAGTTAATTGAAGCTGTACCAATTAAGATTGATGTTGAAGCGGTAGATGGTGTTGTCGGCTATGCAACAAAAGTTATTCCTGTCGGCAGTGATGAACAAGATGCAGTATCAAGCATGCGTTCAGAAGGCAATGTTTTATTAGGTAATGATTTACCAGATGGTCGTTATCAAATGATGGTGAGTGCGATTGATCAAAATGGTGTAACAGGCCAGCCTGCGACTTATGAGTTTATTTTAAATGCACGTCCATTTGCTGCTGTACTAACAACGCCAGCTCAAGATGAAAAGGTTTTATTGCGTAATCTGACATTTAACTGGGATAAAGTGAATGATGAGGCGAAGACTTTCTATCTACAAGTGGCAAGAGACGATAAGTTTAGAGATATCGTAATTGATGCAGATAACTTAGCTGAACCAACTTACAAACCTGAAGATTTGCTATCTGGTATTTATTTCTGGCGCGTTGCATCTATTGATGCAGAAGGCATGCGTGGTCCTTTCTCGGCAACTAAAGACTTTAGAATCTTATTAGAAGATCCGAATCTTGAGAAAGCAAACGTTAAAACTGTAGATGTTCAGTTGGAATGGGCACCATTAGAAGCAGGGGCACAATACTTGATTCAAATTTCTGACAGTACAAAATTTGAGAAAATTATTTTAGAACATTCATTAACTGAAAATACAGTTTTTGTAGAAAACCTAGCACCAGGTACTTATTTCTTTAGAATTCAATCTACAGCTGGTGATAATTATGTCAGCGAATGGGGTTTACCTCATCAGTTTGAAGTATTGGATATCCAATCTGTTTCTGCAAAGATTAAACCTTAATCTTTTGCATTAATCTGATTCATTAGATTCAATTATATGAAAAGCTCTCTTCCAAATGGAAGAGAGCTTTTTGCTATATAGGGCTACAAGTTTTAAAAGCCACCTGTAAAAATATCCCTTCCGTAAGAAGGGATTGTATTATTTGTGGGAATCTTGAAGTGATTTGATTATGATCTTTCTAATGCTTCAATAGGTGCTAACTGTGCGGCACGGCGAGCAGGGAAGTAACCGAAAACCACACCAATAGCAGTGGATGCGCCTAATGCAACAACAATGGATATCAATGAGAATCCTACAGTTAAATCTAATTCTAATTGATTGATGGCATAACCGGCTGCATAAGCCACTAAAATTCCAACACAACCACCCAATAAACACACTAATACGGCTTCAATGAGGAATTGCATGGAGATATCACTTTTACGCGCGCCTACGGCCATTCTCATACCAATTTCTTTGGTGCGTTCAGCTACTGAAACCAACATGATATTCATCACGCCAATCCCACCAACAATCAATGAAATCATAGCGATAGAGAATATTAAGAAACGCATCACAAAGGTTGTCTCTTCCACTAATTCTTTAAAAGAATCTGCCGTAAAAATAAAGAAATCTTTTGCACCATGCAATTGTGTCATTAAGCTTGTGAGCGTTTGCTCAGCGAGCTTCATATCAATATTATCTTGAACTGTGACAGTAATATTACGTAAGTAGCTTTGCCCTAATAAGCGCTTCATTGCGGTTGAATAAGGAATGAATACTGTTAAGTTGCTGTATCCACCAGAGCGCTGATTTTTCGATGTAGCAATGCCGATTACACGCATTGGTAAACGATTGAGTGTAATCACTTCACCGATTGGATTTGTACCATCTGTGAATAATTCATCGCGCGTTGATTCATCTATTACAACATCTAGGCTCAATTGTTCTTCGCCTTCTTCATCAAAGAAAATGCCTTCTGATGGCGTAAAGCCTTCCGTTTCGAAATATTGTGTGCCAACGCCCATGACTGAAACGTTTTTTTCTAGGCTGCCATAACGTGCCAATGCATTGGTATTAACAACAGGTGTCACACTTTTAATGAAGGACTGTTTACTTAAAAAACTAACATCGTTGGGTGTTAAGCTTCGTACACGGCCAGATCGAGCATCACCAAAGCCACTGCCAGGATAAATAGTTAGTGTACTTGTCCCCATTGAATTGATATTGCTGAGGATTTGATTCATTGTGCCTTGGCCAAGTGCAATCACAAGTACAACGGAAGCAATACCTATGATAATGCCAAGCATGGTTAGAAATGTTCTCATACGTTGCATGGACATGGAGATCAATGCCATTCTAAATGCATTAATGATGCGATCTAATAGCAGTAACCATTCTGTGCCACGTTTATTGTTTAATTGAGGCAGTTGTACAGGTGCTTCTTGAACCTCAGGAATGGGCGGTGGCGTATTGCTACGATCCTCAATGACTTCACCATCTTTCAGTTCAATCACTCGAGTAGCGTGATTGGCAACATTCTTATCATGAGTGACAAGGATAATAGTATGACCAGCTTGATTCAGCTCCTGAAGGATTTTTAAAACTTGCTCACCACTTTCACTATCTAAAGCACCTGTTGGCTCATCGGCAAGAATAACTTCACCGCCATTCATTAGAGCGCGAGCAATACTAACACGCTGTTGCTGTCCGCCTGATAACTGTGTTGGATAGTAGCTGAGTCGTTCCTCTAATCCTAAGGCTATTAATATTGCATTCGCACGGTTTTTTCTCTGTGTAGGTGAAAATCCTGCATAAACTGCTGGAACTTCAACATTACCTTCAGCATTGAGTGTTGATAATAAGTGGTAACGTTGGAAGATGAAACCAAAGTGTTCACGACGTAATTTAGCCAATTGGTCATCTTCATATTGGCCAATATTTTCATTATGGAATAGATAATCGCCAGAAGATGCCTGATCTAAGCAACCTAAAATATTCATTAGCGTTGATTTACCAGAACCTGAAGCACCGATAATCGCAACCATTTCACCTTTCTCAATGGTGAGATTAATACCTTTGAGGATTTGGACAGTTTCATCGCCTGATTGAAAGGATCGGGTAATGTTTTTGAGCTCAATTAATGACATGATCTTACCTCATGCGTGGCATGCGATTTGGACCTGCTTTAGCATCACCAAAAGATTCTGATAGAACAACTTGTTCATCACCATTTAAGCCTGAAATAACTTCTGTATAAATATTATTACTGATGCCCAATATTACTTTTTTGGGTGAAATTGATCCATTACTTTCTAGTACCCAAACATAAGCTTCTTTATTGTCACGTTTTTTACGATCTTTGGATTGGTTGTCATCATTAGGTATATCGATGTTAGAAGGTTTAAATCTAGTTGCCATGGTGGATATGACTAATTTATCTTTAACACTGTCCACCACGATATAAACTTGTGTTGTCATATCGATGCGGAATAGATGATCTTTATTATCAACCTTTAAAATACCATTGTAATAAATTGCTTCTGTGCTCACAGTGGTTGCTGTATTACCAGTTGTTGTTTGGAATTTTTCTGGTGCAGGCTCAGTGGATTCTAATAGAGCAGGGTAACGATTTTTAGGCTGGCCTAAAATTGTAAAGTAAGCAGTCATACCAGGTTGAATTTTAGTGATATCTGCTTCAGAAATTTGTGCCTTGATATTCATTGTATCTAAATCAGCAATTTTCACGATAGTTGGCGCTGTTTGTACTGAGTTAACCGTTTGGCCTTCTTTAACAACAGTTGCAACAACAATGCCATCAATGGGCGCAATGATTTTTGTATAAGTTAAATCTAATTGTGCTGTATCTAAGGATATTTTAGCTTGGGCAATTTGCGCATCTAATGCATCTAACTCTGCTTCTAAAACCAATAAATTTGCTTCGGCAATATCAACATCTGCTTGGGTAGTTGCCTTCTGGCGAATCAAATTTTGCTGGCGTTGTAATGTAATGCGAGCATTGACAATTTGTGCTTGTTTTGCAACTTTAGACGCTTCAACATTCTTTAAACGTGCTTCGCTATCTTTCACGGCATTCAATTGTGGTAAATCATCAATTTCTGCAATGAGCTGGCCTTTTTTAACCGCATCACCTAAATCAACATGCAATTTTTTGATTTGCCCTGAAACCTGAGCGCCCACTTCAACTTGTTGCGATGCTTCTAATTTACCATCAGCCAAAATAGTCACTTCTAGATCCTGATTTTTAACAGATTCAGTTAAATAGCTAATGGGCACTTGAGTGAAGTATTTTTGATAGATAGTGAATCCAATAATTGCGAGGGCGATCAATGTGAAGATCGCTGTTTTAGTATTTTTGATTTTCATGAAAGAGAATTGTTCTTAAATAGGAATTGCGGACATTATATAGAATTAACCTTTGTAATTTGTACAGAGAATGTAAAGGTTGTGAGTAATTGGAAAATTATGGAAAGTATTCAATGATTCTTGTACGTATCATAGGTTTATCATTTATTTTTTCTTCTTTTTGTTTAATCCAATTGCCATATTGATCAAACTCTATATTGGTGATAAATACATAGTTTTCTTTAATTTCTAGCTTCGGATTATTCATATCAACATATTGATATTGTGTGATTTCATCAGGTTTTGTTGTGCTATCCATGAATAGTTCATGGCGAGTTGCTTTGCCTTCAGAATCAAAAAATGTATCAATGACTAAATCACCATCATCAAAGCGAACGTGATTCTCTGCTAGCCAAGTTGTGGTTAGCTCTTGGCGCTGTTCTTCGCCTTCAGCTTCGTATACAAATGCAATATTACGTACTTTACCTTGATAAGGCTCGAAAGTTTGCTTCAAAGAATCGTCATAAATGATCTCTGTGATGAATCCCTGTTCATTGAATGATGTTTGGGATTTTTGTAACTCTTCGCCATCTTCACGAGTTTCTTGCACAGTAATTTGTTTCACTGGTTTATTTAAACCTGCAAAATGCCAATCATTTTGAATAGTGAAATCATCTGCTAAAGCAACATTAACAAGTAATGAACCTGCTAATAATAAAGATAATGATATGATTTTATTTTTCATGGTGGTAATCCTAAAGATTAATATTTTCTTCTGTATTTATTTTTACGATTTTTGATCGATAAAATGATGGTTAATAAAAATAGCGCACTTGCCACAATGATCCAAGGATTATCACCATATTTCACATACGCAGTTAAGCCATTTTTACCTGTAATCGCAGCTGATAATGTTGTTGCTTCAAATTGTGGAGCTTGTGCGATTACTTCGCCATTAGCGGCAACGAAAGCTGTTAAACCTGTATTGGTTGCTCGAGCAATTGGACGTGCAAATTCAATCGCGCGTGCTTGTACGATTTGTAAATGTTGCCAAGGTGCTAAAGAATCACCAAACCAAGCATCATTACTGATATTCACTAAGAAACCACTTTGGTTTGCTTGATAACGTAAAGATTCACCAAATACAGCTTCAAAACAGATTGAGCCTGTTGTTTG
>JBEBSR010000069.1:0-10861 GCA_040394195.1 Wohlfahrtiimonas larvae
TGCCGCAGGATCTAACGGTGCATATTTAAAAGATCGCCTCTCAATCCCCGTAATTACAGTGAAAGAGAGTGGTTTTGATTTAATGCATGCACTCGCACGCGCCAAAATGATCAGCTCACAAATCGGGATCATCAGCTACAGAAAACCCTTCCCCGCTTTAGAGCAATTCCGTGATGCGTTCAACATCAATATCACTGAACGCACTTATTACACGAAAGATGATGCCAAGATCATGATCAATGAGATGAAACAAGCTGGCATTGGTGTGATTGTAGGTGCTGGAATGATTACTGAACTATGCAGATTGGCAAATATGCCATCTGTATTTTTATATTCCACTGATAGCATTCGTGATGCTTTTAAAAATGCGATTAAAATTGCGAAACAATCCATGGCATTGCGTGATCGCCACACAAAAGAAAATAATTTCTCGCTTCATGCAAAATATCACCTCAATGATATTAAAGGGTTCTCTCCAAGCATTGAGCGCGTGCGCTCTGCCATTATGCTCTATGCAAAAACACCCGCACCTACATTGATTCAAGGGGAAAGCGGTACAGGGAAAGAGCTCATTGCCCATGCAATTCATCATGAATACACTGCTCACTTTCAACATAAAACAGGTAAAAAACAGCGCCCTTTCGTCGCCATCAACTGTAGTGCGATCCCTGAATCATTACTGGAATCCGAGCTTTTTGGCTATGAAGATGGTGCTTTTACAGGCTCTCGCCGTGGTGGTAAAGCAGGCGTTTTTGAAATCGCACACAACGGCACACTATTCTTAGACGAAATTGGTGAAATGCCATTATCACTGCAAAATCGATTACTCCGCGTTTTAGAAGAAAAAAGCATCGTGCGCGTCGGTGGTTATAACCCAATCCCTGTGGATGTCAAGATCATTGCAGCAACCCATGCTCATTTAGATGAATGGGTGAAAGAAGGAAAATTCAGACTTGATCTCTTCTATCGCTTGGGTGTATTACGTATCTTTAATCCACCATTACGTAAACGTGGGCGCGATATCATTCTGCTTGCTGAAAGTTTATTACGACAAGCGTTAACTTCATTAAACATGCCGATTCGCCAAGAATATATGACAGCATTACAAGCTTGTGATGATTCTCTATTAAATTATGACTGGCCAGGTAATATTCGTGAATTGCGTAATATCATGGAACGCATTGCCATTTATCTCAAAGCGAATCCACGCCAATTACCTTCAAATGAGTTGATATTAGATCTATCGGATGAACGCTACATTTATAGTGATGAAATGAATAACAATCCTTTGGAATCTAAAACGCAATCAGAGGAAGAGCATTTACGTGAATTATTAAAGCAGTTCAAAGGTGATAAACAAGCGATTGCCAATTATTTAGGTGTGAGCCGTACAACATTGTGGCGAAAGTTAAAGGCTGCACAACTAGAAAATTAACTCGATAAAAAAGCAGCTAAAGATCATTTAGCTGCTCTTTATTTTCTCAAATCCTTAGATTTTCTCGGGAAACTTAATCACCCAGAAATCACTGATATTATCAGGTGCTGGCAATGGTTCAATTGCGATTGTTGTATCCACAACTTTGCCATCTAGCATCAATTGCTTATCACCATTCAATGAATAATCTTTCATTTTGCTTTTACCAACAGGATTCACTAATGTTGTTTGTACGCCAAAGTCATTATCATTGATGAGTGCAATTGTGTGATCATTCACGAGCGCCAAACCTTCAGCTTTTTCTTGTCTCCAACCATATTCACGCAGATCAATCAACAACTCTTTCTCAGCTAATTGAATGCCACGCTGATTCAACTCCGCCATTGTATTGAATTCTGGCGCTTGTTTTTCATCAAATTGTGCAAGATCAGAAGCGTTCTTCATATTCACAACATAAACTAAATTACGCATTTCACCATTTTTATCTTTGCCTTGCTCCACGATCAAAATGCGATCTTGATCCAATGCAACGATGTCACCAATCTTCGCATCTTTCGGGGATTCATAAGCATCCACATCGATTGGATAAGCGATCATTTTAGTTGCTTTAGTTTCAGGATGATAGCTCACTAATCTTGTGAAACCTGCTTTCTTCGCTGTTTTACCATCAATATCTAAAGTACTTTGCACAGGCGCAACAATCGTACCATCAGGTAATCTCGCAATACCTTCAAAACCACGATTAGGCTGGCGCCATTTAATGATATTTGGCAAACCTGTCGCAATACCTTTCTCAGCTTCGTTCGGAGTTGGCCCTAATTGCTCTAGAATTTTACCTTGCGCATCAATGTGAATTAAGAAAGGGCCATATTCATCACTTAACCAATAACCACCATTGCCATCGGCAACAATGCCTTCAACATCTAAACCATTCGTTTTGCTTTCTAAAATATCTAATGTTTCAGTTAAAGGAATTTCGTGTGTTGAACCCACCAAACCTTTTGGCAATGGCAAACCTGAAATATTGCCATTATCATCATGCAATGGTCGAGCATTGGTTGCAATTGCGCCATTTTTGCCAACCGTCACATCCATCATCAATGGCGTGTAATTTGGCACAATGAAAATCTTCGTTTCTGTACCATCAACTTTTGGAGAATCTGCATTTGGGCCACGATCTGTCACCGTCACAAACTTCAACTCGCCATTCTCTTCACCGATAAAGTACAAACCCGAACCAATACCAATTGGCAATCCTTCAGGAAATGCTGTGGCAAACTTACCTTGATAAGCAACGGATTTTTGTTCTGGAAATGCTACTTCATATCGATCGATCACAATTTCATTCGACCAAGCAAAGTTCAAACTGGATAATAAAGCCAATGAAACTAAAGTCTGTTTTAAACGCATTTTAACGCTCCTGTAGTAGATAGCGCGATTATATAAATGCTTTGTGACAGCTTTATTACAGCCCATAAAAAAAGGTGTTTTTATTAAAAACACCTTTTGATTTTAATTATTTATCTCTTACCAATAGCCTAAAGCTTTCCACCACGCACCACCGATATAGAACCAAATCGCAAGGTTCACAACACTCATGACGAAACCAACTTTCCACCATTCAGCTAATGTCGCATAACCTGAACCGAAGATAATTGGTGCTGTGCCTGTACCATAATGCGTTAATGACATCATTAAGGATGATGAGAATGCCAATGTTAAACCTAATAACATTGGTGGTGCACCCAATGCGATGCCTGCCGCGAAGAATGCTGCAAACATTGCAGTAATATGTGCTGTTGTGCTTGCGAAGAAATAGTGTGTATAAACATAAATTAAAACCAAGAATAACATCCCTAAAATCCAACCTAAACCTAATCCGCCAATGCCTGTACCCACAACTGTAGCGAGCCATGAAACCAAACCTAGCTTACCTAAAAAGGTTGCCATCATCACTAATGCAGAGAACCACATCACAGTATCCCAAGCGCCTTTATTTTTAAGCACTTCATCCCAAGTTAATACGCCAGAAATCAATAAAATGGATAACCCAATGAATGCAGCTGTTGTTGGATTCACAATGAATGCGCTACCAAAAATCATCGCAGGTACACCTGCCCACATTAATAATAATAGTGAAAATACACCTAATGTAATTAATTCAGGTAATGTTAATGGACCCAATTCTTTCAAACGCTCTTTTGCAAAGTTTGGTGCATCTGGTGTTTTCTTGACTTCAGGTGGACAAATAAAGTAAATCACCCAAGGCATGACTAATAAAGAAATCAAACCTGGTACAAATGCTGCAATTGCCCACATTCCCCAAGATAAATGAAATTCTGAATTTGTGCCTTGATAGATCAATGTCACAATTAATGGGTTAGGTGCTGTTGCTGTAATAAACATTGCTGACGTAATTGGGTTCGTATTGTAGTTTACCAATGCCAAGTATCGACCAATTTTCTTACGAGAACCCTCATCAGATGTTGATCCAAAGCTATCTGCAATGGAACGCATAATTGGGTGAATAATTCCTCCACCACGCGCCGTATTACTCGGTGTAACTGGCGCCAAACATAATTCAGCAAAGCTTAAAGCATAAGCAATACCAATGGTTCTTTTACCCACAAGTGAAATAAGGAAGTAACCAATTCTTGCACCTAAGCCTGTTTTAGTTAAGCTCATTGACCCCATAATTGAGATGCCAATCAACCAAATTAAATCGTTGGAAAAACCACTCAAGGCATCACTTAATGCAGCTTTAGGATCACCAGGATTAGTCACACCAGTGATTGCAACTAAGCTAATCGCAATCACCGAAACAGCACCAATTGGCAAAGCTTTACCTATAATCGCTGCAATAGTACCAATAAAAAGTGCTAGTAGATGCCATGCATTCTCACTGACTCCTTCTGGAACAGGAACAACAAACCAAATTAATAAAGTTAAAACTGTTGCAACTATTGCGGGCAGCGGCTTAATGGGTTGAAGTATCATCTTAGGCTCCATACTTTGATTATTTAATAATTATGAATATAATAAAATTAGTTTGATTATTATAATCATATAATATTTATTTACTATCAAATGCTACTAGAATGCTTGATACAATAACAAATCTGGTATGTTGCATAAATATCCAATGATACTTTATTTTACATTTATTAATACTTCTTGATATACATCTAGTGCTTCATCGATATCGCTAGTGTTATATACAATCCCGCGACCATCTTTGAATAAAATCACACGATGGTTTTCAAGATGGATATTCAAAAAATACTCATTAAATTGGTGTTTGATATTGTCTTGTAATAATTTTCTTTGTAATCGCACCAAATCCAAAGGTTCAACCTCACGAATCATCACAGAGCCGTCACCACATAAGCGCTGCGCTTCTCGCTTTTTTTCTTGTAATGATGGATAAATAGGATGATTACCACAAGTTGGGCAATTAGAGCTTTTAAGTTTAGACAAATTCACATTCTGTGATCGTGAAGCCCATAAATCCATTGTAAACAGTGCATCTCTCGAACTTTCAGCATCCACAAAGAACTTCATTGCTTCTGTGGTTTGTATGCTTGAAATCAACTGTAAAATCGGTTGAATCACACCCACAGAACTGCAAGTATCATCACTTTCTAAAGAAATCGCCCCTAAAATACAACGTAAACATGGCAATTCAGGTAAATGTGGGAAATTAAAATTGTGGCTCATGCCATAGCTTTCTAAAGCTGAGCCAAAGATCCACGGCATATTCAGTTGATAACAAGCATCGTTGATCAACATTCGAAGTGCTAAATTATCCGTACCATCCAATAATAAATCAGCATCTTTGATTAGATTTACAATATTATCACCTGAAACATCAGCAATATGCGTTGTGATTTGGATTGTAGAATTGATCTCTGCTAGGTGATTTTTTAAGGCTATCACTTTGGGCAGAGACAATTCTGCATCTTGTTCTGTGAACAACGTTTGGCGCTGTAAATTTGTCAGCTCTACAAAATCTCGATCGATCAATATCAAATGTCCAATACCTGAACGTGCCAAAGTTTCTGCATGTTGGCTACCCAAAGCACCGCAACCTAAAATCACCACAGTTGCATCATTGAGCTTTTGAACACCAACATTCTGCATACGATAAAAACGTGCCAAGCGATGATACCTTGGATCAATCGAGATATTTGCCATATTAACCAATCAATCCTGTTAATGGACTACTTGCTGTCGCAGTCAATTTCTTCGGCATACGTTTAGCCTCAAACGCCAATCGCCCTGCTTGGCAAGCCAAACTCATTGCACGACTCATTTTGATAGGGTCTTGTGCGTATGCAACTGCGCTATTTAACAATACGCCATCTGCACCCATTTCCATCGCAATTGCCACATCACTTGGTGTACCTAAACCAGCATCCACAATCACAGGCACTTTTGCATCATCAATGATGTAATGTAAATTGTAAGGATTCACAATGCCTAAGCCTGAACCAATGGGCGAAGCGCCTGGCATGATTGCATGACAGCCTAATTCTTGTAATTTACGTGCAAGCACAACATCATCCGATGTATAAACTAAAACTGTCATACCTTCTTCTAACAACATTTCTGTTGCTCTCAATGTTTCCACAGGATCAGGCAATAATGTTTTCGGGCAACCAATGATCTCAACTTTGATCATGTCACATAAGCCTGATGCTTTTGCCAATCTTGCTGTGCGCACCGCTTCTTCCGCTGTGCTTGCGCCTGCTGTATTAGGTAGCAATTTATATTTAGATAAATCCAACTGCTCCAATAAATCAGGTTGTTTATCATCAAAGATGTTCATTCGGCGCACTGCAAATGTTAAGACTTGTGAATCACTCGCTTCTACTGCACCTTTTTGTTCTTCAAATGAACGATATTTACCTGTGCCCAAAAATAAGCGCGAATTGAATTCAAAGTTACCAATTTTTAATGTCATTTAACCACCTCCCACAAAATGTACGATCTCAAAATAATCTTGGTGATTCACAGATTCTGTTTCATAATCTTCTTTCATCACCACTTCACGATTTTTTTCCACGATAAAATATTTGCGATGCGCAATGTCCAACGATGCAATTAAATTAGCGACCGTTTTCACATCATCCGACAATGTCATCACTTCACCATTCACGGTAATTTCCATATCATTTCCTTTCAGTAATGGCATTCTCTGCCAATGAACGAAGATTGCGAGCATGCGCAATGCTATCTTCAATGGATTTCGCAAAAAAACCTGACATCACAGCAATACCATCAACCAATGGTGCAACTTCTGTGATATTCGTTTCATCAATGCCACCAATGGCAATCAATCGCCCCTGTGTTCGCACTTTTGCCAATGATTGCAATTGCACCAAACCAAAAGGAGGATATGTTTTCAAAGCGGTTGGGAAAATATGACCAATATAGCCATAATCATAATCGTGTAAATGTGAAAGGATAGGCTCAACAGCATGAAAAGATCGCCCAAATTTTAATGAGGGAAATACATTTTGTAACTGAGATAACGATAAGCTTGATTCCGTCAAATGAACACGTGATAAACCCATTGCAAGCGCAATATCCACCCTGTCATTGATGATTAGCTTGGCTGTGTCCACATGGTTTGAAATCAGCTCGATGAGTTTCGCAATGGATTGTGGTGAACGAGATTTTTCACGAATCTGTATAAAATCCACAAACGGTGACAAAACAATAATGCGTTCGCTTAAAGATTCGATGGATTCTGATGATTGATCATTCGTCACTGCATGTATTTGAAACATAATTCTCCATTGCGGAGATGAGCGACATGAACACTTGCCTCCGCTAGTATTAACTAGATCAGGTCATAAGAGTCCCGAAGTTTACTTCAATCTCAGCTGTTCACAACAGCACCTCTAGTGAAGCCAAAAGTATAATCAAGGAAAATTATTATTGCAATGGCAAGAGTGATAATGTGCTAAACATTCAGTTCTTCGCGGCAAGTACTTGGCAACCACTGGACTTTAATGCTCTCTTTATCATAAGCAAAACATTTCCATTGGTATGATCCATACTGCGCGACATCACCTACTAATTTGGGCTCAATAACCACAGCATTTTTAAAATTTGTTGGGTCACGTGAAATGACCAAATCTTCAATAACTTTTTCATTAAAACGAATCACTATAGAAGAAATTTTGGTGCCTCCAAAATTTTGAGCACTCACAATGCCCATCGCATTCACAGCTTGCCCAATTACTTCTTCTGCGGGCGGTAATCCTGCTTCTTCATTCGATAAAGGCCAAACGCCTGTTGCAGCGACAGTTTCTACAATTGCTAATTTAGCAATACCTGCTAATGCTAAACCTTCGGAGATGTATGTACGTTTTGTATAATTTTGATAGGCAGGCATTGCAAACATTGAAAGGATTCCCATAATCGCAACAACGATCATCAATTCTATCAATGTAAAACCTTTATACTTCATTCCTATTTTCCTTTTGCATTAGTTGAGAAACATTCTCACAAATCATTAATATTTTTTATCTTAATATAAAGAAATGGAATTTATATGGTTTTATATAATATTTACTCAAAAGCACGTAATTTCATAATCTAAATCAAAAAAACCTGCTAAAAAGCAGGTTCTTGTAAGATTAATTTTATTAATTACTCTCTTTATATTTTTGGATTGCTACAGCTAAACGTTTTGCTGCTTCTATCGTTCCTTCAGGATTCACTGTCGCAAATGATAAACGCAATGTTGAATCATCGGCACCTTCTGCATAGAAAGCAGAACCTGGCACAAATACCATACCTGCATCTTTTGCAAAATTAAGTAGTTTTGTTGCACTGATACCATTATGTAAACGTGCCCACAAGAACATACCGCCCACTGGTTTTTGATATTCTAAATCTTCGCCAACATACTCATCTAAAGCTTTCATTAAGGAGTCACAACGTTGACCATAAGTATAAGAAATTGCAGGAATACGATCTTTCAAACGGCCACTTGCCAAATATCTTTCAACAATCAATTGTGGTAATACTGGCGTATGTAAATCTACTGATTGTTTCACCAATACAATTTTTTCACGAATCGCTTTATCAGCAACAATGAAACCTAAACGTAAGCCAGGAACTAAAATTTTAGAGAAAGAAGACAAGTAAACAACATGATCTTCACCTGTTTCTGTACGCTTTGCTAAGCCATAAATAGATGGTACACGATCGCCTTCAAAGCGAATTTCGCCATAAGGGTCATCTTCTAAAATTACAAAGTTATAATCAACAGCCAATGATAATAAACGTACACGATTTTCTTCGCTCATTGTTGAACCTGTTGGGTTCGCAAATGTTGGCACGATGTACAATGCTTTGATGCGCTTATTTTGCGCTTTGAGTGCTTTTACTTGTACTTCTAGATCATCTAAATCCAAACCTTCTGTTGAACCTTTAATTGAAGCAATTTCAGCACCTGCCATACGGAATACCTGAATTGCTGCCAAGTATGTTGGCTGTTCAACCAAAACAACATCACCTGCATCAATGAAAGTACGAGCCACTAAATCCAAACCTTGTTGTGAGCCACTTGTAATCACAACTTGCTCTTTATCAGATTCAATACCGCGCTCTGCGATCAAATGTGTAACACGTTCACGCAGTTCAGGCTCACCATCTGTGACGCTGTATTGATACGCTGAAACACCCATTTTCATCGCTTCGAGCGTTGCCGCTTCAATGCCTTCAAGATCAAACATATCTGCAGCAGGAATACCGCCAGCCAATGAGATAATGTGAGGCATTTTACTGAATGCTAATAATTCACGAACAATTGAACTCTGTGCACCAACAACTCTGCTGGCGAAAAGCGCGTTTAAATCTTCCATTTCCTTTCCCTATTGATACTAATTTATGTGTGCAAATAGTATTGTTATAGTCAATTTAAACAGCCTCTGCAATAGATACACCAGACAAATTATTTTTTATGCGTCATAATACTGCAGCTCAACCTCATAATATTTTACAACCTTTCAAAATATATATTATACAAAAACTAATATAACCAATGAATAATCGCAAACAACAATCAAATCTTTTTCTAATACTATTGGGAATAACCGTCACTCTTACATTATTATTTATAATATATTTACCAATTTTTTTACTTATTTATTTAACATTTCTAGCGATAAAAAAGTCTCGCCTAACCTCAAAAGGTCAATCTATAAATGATTATTGGTTATCTACTGAAGAAAAACTATTATTTATAGATAATGATAAATTAGCTCGCCACGCAAACTTTAAAATTCAACGAGCCCATACTCTAGCATCTGAACATAATATACTAAAAAATCGAGATGGCTCATATAATCGTAGAAGCAATATAGGCAAAGAAATATCTGAACTGTTGAATGAATTTGAGCCAATAAGCCAAACCGCAGTCCAAACATTATCTAAATTAAGCATTCAACCTAAAGAGTATTGGGCTTCGTTTAACAGAGTCTGTATAAAAATTAATGCTTGCCAAACAGCTTTAGTCTCTTGGTGTATATTATATATATCTTTATCTATTTATTATGACAAAACTATTATTGATACTTTTTTACAATATATGCAATTCAACATTCAAGACAAACAGATTTTTATTATAGCTGGCTTAGTTGCTTTTATTGACTTTTGGTTGCATTACTTCCTTTGTCGCAATGATATCAGCCAAAAAAATTCACCTGAACCTCCGATTGTAACTAGAGATAATTACGATAAATACTAATATGAAAAAAATTCGCACTCACTATGACAATCTTAAAATTTCTAGATCAGCAACACCAAATGAAATTAAACAAGCTTATCGACGTCTAGCTAGCAAATATCACCCAGATAAAAACCCCAGCCTTGATGCCAAAAGAATTATGCAAATAATTAATGCTGCTTATGCAGAATTATCTGATCCAAGACTAAAAGCACAACATGATAAATGGATATTAGATAATGAAAAACATTCAACACAATCTCATACGCAAACAACTAACAAACATAACAATCAAAATTCATCAAAGGCATATACACATCAATCTAATAATAAACACTCGAAAAAACAATCAGAACAATCTCATTCTTCTAATCAATCAACATATAGGGAGTCTGGATCAATTGAAAGCTATTATGACATTTTTGGCATTCCACATAATGCAAGTGATTCTTTAATCCATAAGCGGTATCAAGAACTGATCCAACAATATTTATTAATTCCAAATGCTCAAGAACGATTAAAAAAAATGAACAAGCTCTCATCTATTTATTCAACTCTAGCTGTAAAAGAGTCTAGACAAAGATATGATGAACATATTAAAAAATATTCTCATCAATTTAATCAAAAAAATAACTCTAATAACTCTAATAACTCTAATAACTCTAATAACTCTAATAACTCTA
>JBEBSR010000070.1:0-10596 GCA_040394195.1 Wohlfahrtiimonas larvae
GAGCAATACCACGCAATGCATATATAGATGCAGAGAATACAACTTCACAACCATTGTGATTATCTAAACCCCAAGTAGAGCCAATGAGGATGATTTTTGCCTGATCGGCTTTTTTTAGGTTAGGTAATAACGCTTGAATATGTAATAAACATGCGCTGATGTTCACTTGCACCATGTTTAAAATCTCTTGTTGAGACATTGCTTCAAAATTATATTCATCCGAAAAAGCTGTAGATTCCCAAATACCAACGTTATAAATCAAACAATCTATCGCTTCATTTTGAATAGTTTCTGTAACTTGAGCAACCGACTCGATTGTTTTACTGAGATCAGCCAATATCCATCGAATATTTTTATTACAAGTTTCAGAAGAATTTCTTGCAACTGCAAAAGTATTGTCTTGTTCAGAGGGTATCGATTCAATGATGGCTTTACCAAGCCCTTTGCTTGCGCCATAGACTAGAAAATTACGTGACATAGAATGCTCCTATAAAGAATGAGCGCATAGTATCATTTTTAGTTGAATGATAATACATATTCATTTATGATTATTTCAATAATAGAACAAAAAAAGCCCCCAAATATTTGGGGGCAAAATCAGAGGTAAGGGAGAGTTGGGGATGGAAAAATTACTGTTTAACTGCTTCTACTTGGATTTGTAATACAACATCTTTTGTCATACCCATATCTACCAAGAAATCAACGCCCCATTGTGTGCGATCGATTGTTGCAGTGAAATCACCACCGCAAACTTCTGCTTTAAACATTGGGTTGTCATAACAGCTGAATTTAGTTGCTTTCAATGTTACAGGATTCGTTTTGCCCATCATTGTTAATTCGCCTTTGATTTCAGCAGGTTTATCACCATTGAAAACCCATTCAGTTGATTTGAATGTGATATTTGCGAATTTAGCAATATCTAAAAGATCTGCACTTTTCATGTGGTTATCAAATGCTTCGACGCCAGTATTTAATGAAGATACTGGAATGATAACTTCTACAGAACCTGTTTTTTTAGTAGGATCAAAAGATACTTGGCCTTCGATGTTATAGAAGCCACCATGATTTGTTGTTGTACCAAAGTGATCAATGTTAAAACGAGCATTAGAATGCATTGGATCTAATTTATAATCCGCAGCCATTGAAGCGCCTGCAAACATTGAAACTGCTAAAGCTGATAATACGAGTTTTTTCATAAGGATAATCTCCAAAAATTAAGATATAAATAACTTGATGAGAAATACTATATCAAGCAATAAAACAATGAGATAGCAAAAAAAATGGTAATGAGTGTTCTGAATTTAGAATAATTTTGATCGATTTATGGATCTATATTCCAACAATTTCACGTTTTTAGACAAATAGCCAGAATGGCTTGAAAGTTAAATATTAATAAAAGAAATTAAATGTAAAAAATACCTTTCTTAGGTGCGATAGATTTTTGTATATCCTAGTTGTTTTTTTGAATGCTTTTTATGCAGATTTGTTTTGAAGTAAACAATAAAAACCAGTTGTGGTTAAAAATTATGAAGAGCTAATTATAATGTTTTATACAAAATATGTGTTTAATGTATTGATATTAACTGTGATTCTATCAATGTTTTGAATTTTTGTAAGAAAATAATTTTTAGATGAGAAATATATCAAATGGGATGAGATGTTTACTAGCTTTCTGTTACTGAATCAGTGTCGGCTTAAAATATATTTACAGTTTTAAGGGTTGCCATAAAAATTTTATGGGCTATAATGCGCCCTGATTGCAAATCTAACCTCGTTAGGTGAGGCTCCTGTACGGAGACATGCTACTGCCCAGAAACGTCCAAAGACGCCAACGGGTTTGAACAGAAACTATCGAATTAAGGTGGTTTATAACGTAGCTAGCAGTGAATATTTATTCACGTCTTATGCCGTACAGTGCTAAAACTCAACGATTTGAGGGAAGTAGATATCACTGTATGTGCGTGCTTGTGTGCGTGTTTTATAGAGATACTCGTGTGACATGTATTTGTTCGCCAAAAGAATAACACATGCGCCTCTTTTCGTTAGAGGCGCATTTTTTTTGGCTTTAATACTGTTATTTCGGAGGTTATCTATGCTTAAAACATTTGATATACAAGCAAAAGATAAGTTGAATCGCGTTAAACCTTCTAACAATTTGTGGATTCAGCTTGTTAACCCAAGTCAGAATGAGCTTGAGCGTATCGCTAAAGACTTTTTGATTCCTTTTTCAATGCTCAATATGCATCAATCAGATAAACGCAGCACGGCGATCGAGCGCCATTCTGATCTATTTGCATTTGTGATTGAATTGCCCATTGCTAACGAAGCAAGCTCAAAAGTTCCTTTCTCCATCATGAAGTTATCCATCATTGTGATTGGTGATGTTGTGATTACGATTGCTGATCAAGCACATCCAATTTTGGAAGATATGCAAAAGGAATATGCTGCATTATTTTCTACAATGGGTGTGACAAGCTTTGTGAATCGTATTTTTGAATTAACCACAGGTTATTTCTTAATTTCAATTGCTCAAATCAGTGACATTGTGGATGAAGTGGAACACCGCTTACAAGTTTCTATCAGCAATAAGCAAGTATTTGATTTATTGAATAATAATAAAAGCTATTTATTCTTCATTCGTTCATTGAAACACAATGGCATCATTTTGGATGATTTGGCGAAGAAGCGTTTACTAGCAAGTGATCATCGTACTGATGTTCAGATGATCGACATTATTGTGGCAAATCAGCAAACGCAAAAGAAAGCAGAAATCTACAATGCAAATTTACGTAACTTGATGGATGCCTATTCAGCAGCCATTGAAAATAATCTGAGCTTGGCTGTTCAATACTTAACCATTTTTGTCACAATCGCAGCCATTCCAATGGCAGTTGCGGGCATTTATGGCATGAATACGCCATTGCCATTCCAAGATGAACCTTATGCTTTGGCTGCATTGGCAGGAATCACAGTTGCAATTGCAGTTGCTGTGATTTCATTCTTTAAAGTGCGTCGTTATATTTAGTTGTGGGGAGAAAACATGTTTACAATTTACAAAAGTGATATGAATGGCCAATTGGCCCAAACAAATGCAATTGAGCATAACAGCTTAATCAATATGGTTAACCCAACAACTGATGAAATTCAATTTATGGCAAAAATCTTAGATTTGCCAACAGATTTTTTCAGCAACTTGTTGGATAAAGATGAAAGACCACGCATTGAAAGACATGCCAATGGTTTATTGATGATTTTGAATGTGCCTGTAAAAGTAGAAGCTGCTGAAGATTTAAAGCAAGCGCCTTATCATACTGTACCAATGGGCATCATTCATGCACAGGATCATTTAGTGATCGTGAGCCGTGAAGAACTGAATGTTGTGAAAGAAGTGATCGAAGGGCAATATGGTGATTTCCAAAGCTATATGAAAACGCGAATTTCTTTATTGCTGTTCAAAGCTGTTTCAGAATCTTATGAGGATCATTTGGCTTTAGTGAATCATCAAGTGGGCGATTTGCAGAAGAAGTTACGTGTTTCTTATCGCAATACTGAGCTATTTGGCTTGATTAACTTAAATAAAAGTTTGGTGTTTTTCTCCACAGCATTAAGTGCAATGGCAATTTTATATAAGCGCATTGCAGATGGTGATACTTTCAAAATTCATGAAGATGAACGTAAGCGTTTGCAATCCATCTTGGTGGATTTAGAGCAATCAGCAGAAGTGATTGAAATGCGCCGTGAAAGTTTAAGTAACTTGATGGATGCTTATGCAACGATCATTCATAACAACTTAAACTCAGTATTAAAAATGCTCACAACATTAGCAATTGTGATGGTCATTCCAACAATGATTGGTAGCATTTTCTCTATGAATGTGGCTTTGCCAGGTGAAGAAAATCCTATTTCAACGGTAGTTGTTGGCGTTGGCATGGTTGTAATCAGCGTAGTGTTACTCATTGTATTTTATAAGAAAAAATACTTACGCATGTAAAACCAATCATTCACAATAAAATTAATGAGGAACATAATTATGATGACAATTTATAACCGCAATGCAGGCCAAGAACTCACAAAAGTAGATGCATTGACACAAAACAACTGGATTGAAATGATTGCGCCGACGGCGGATGAAATTGCAAAACTCACAGCAGAATTATCATTGCCTACATATTTCTTGGAAGAAGCAACTGATACTAATGTTCGCCCAAAAATTGAAAGCGAAGGCACAGATCAGTTATTCATCATTCATTTACCATACAATGATCCAAATATTGAACACAGTGGGTTGGATGTGAAATATCGTACGATTCCATTTGCAATCATTTTGACGGGCACACATTTCATCACTGTTTGCCAAGAGGAAACACCATTCACAGCAAAATATTTCATGAGTCAAAATTTGAATTTTGGGGCAGCGCATCACACGCAAAATACACTGAATATTCTGAATAAAACAGCGGATGATTACATTGTATTGACTCAGAAAATTGAGCATGAAATTACAGCAGCTGAAGATGAACTATCTCGTTCTTATCGCAACCCTGAGCTGTATACATTATTGTATTTGAATGAAAGCTTGCTCTATATGGCAACTTCTCTAAAACAAATGTTACACACAATGCGAAAAATTGAACAATATGGTGCCTTGGAAATGCATCGTGATGATCGTGAAATCTTCGTAGATGCATTAGTGGAATTGGAACAAGCTTATGCTGTGACTGAAATCAATCAGTTGAACTCCAATAACGTGATGGATGCTTATGGCAACATTATTCAAAATAACGTAAGTCATGTTGTTAAGTTATTAACAGCTGTAACAATTGTATTATCCATCCCGACAATGATTGCGAGCATTTATGGTATGAACGTGCCATTGCCATATCAAGATGAACCAGAAGCATTTGCAGTGTTGATTGGTGTGATGGTTATGATGAGCGTTGTGGTTGCTATGATCTTCCGTAAGAAAAATTATTTCTAAATCATAAAATTTTTAAAGCACAATGAAAAGCAATGGTCATGAGCCATTGCTTTTGTGTATCATAAGGCTGAATTCATATGGGAGAAATACCATGAAAAAATTAGTATTATTGAGTAGTTTGGCTTTGGTTTTTGGCATCGCAACGGCACAAGAGAAAGCAGGTAGTTTTAAAGAGGGCTTTAAAATGATGACTGAAAGTGTTGGCACTGGTGTTAAAGATGGCTGGGATGTTACAAAAGAGAAAACGAGTGAATTATCGAAAGATGCTAAAGAAGGTTTAGATAAAGCTGGTGATAGCATTATGAATACTATTGATGATATGCAAAATAGCTATGAGGTTTCAGATGCATCAAGCTTGAGAAAATATCTTGTAGTGAGTGATGTAAAAGTTAAAGCATTAGAAAATAACTCATATTCTGTGAGCGCGATTTTAAAGAATACAGCCAAAAAGCCTGTGAAATTTAATCGCAAGATGAAAAAATTAGAATTGATTGCATTGAATTCTGACGGCATTGCACATTTTGCATCCAATGAATCTTTAAAAGAGATCAAAGAGCTTGTTGTGCCAGCGGATTCTGGCATTAAAATGACTTGGACATTCAATGATGTGGATAGCCCATTAACAACATTCCGATTGTTTAATGTTGACTATTCATTAGTACCGTAATTGCATACTCATCGTCTTTTAAGATTATATGGAAGGTAGAAGCTTCAAGTTTCTAAATAATTGAGATATAAAAAAGCCTCTGATATTTGATATCAGAGGCTTTTTCAATTCAGGGAAGAATTATTGTGCTAAAGCACCTTTAATATCATTCACCATTGATTGAGTTGATTTCAATCCGCCACCTGATAAGTACCAAACATTAGGATCTAAATAAACGATTTTGCCATTTTTGAATGCTTTAGTATTTTTCACTAAGTCATTTTCAATCAAATCTTTTGCTGCTGTTTCGCTGTTACCCACAACTGCGCTGCGGTCAATTACGAAAATGTATTCAGGATCTAAGTTCATTACATATTCAAATGTGATGTTTTGACCATGACGAGATACTTCGATTTTATCATCAGCAGGTTTGAAACCTAAAGTATCGTGAATGAAACCAAAGCGTGAACCTGGACCATAAGCACTGATTTTACCATCATTTGCTAATACAATAATTGCACGATCTGGCATATTTTGAGTTTGTGCTTTGATTGCTTCGATTTGAGATTTTAAATCATCCAATTGTGCTTTTGCAGTATCTTCTTTGCCAAACAACTTGCCCAAAGCCATTGTATGATCTTCTAAAGAAGTCATATAGTTGTTGATGTCGATATTGAAGTTAACACTTGGTGCAATTTCAGAGAATTGATCATACAAGTTCACTTGGCGATCTGATAATACGATAAAATCAGGTTTTGCTTTGTAAACAGCTTCAAAATCAGGCTCTTTCAAACCACCAAAGTTAGCATATTTATCATCTTTATATTTAGATAAGTATGATGGAATATTTGCTTTTGGAATACCAATCACTTCAACGTCCAATGCTTCTAAAGTATCTAAAGAACCAAAGTCAAATGCCGCAACACGCTGAGGATTCATGTTAACAACAGTTTCACCAGCATTGTGTTTAATTGTCATTGTTGCAGCTTTTGCTTCTGTCACTGGTGCAGTTGTTGCAGGAGCAGAAGTTGCTGGCGCTGATGTTTGAGTTTCTGTTGTCGTTGGTGTTGCTGTATTTTCAGCAGGTTTATCGTTACCGCAAGCTGCCAATAAGAGAACTAACGTTGAAGCGATTGCTGCTTTTTTAAATGACTTCATTCTAACTCCTTCAATTTCGGATTTTAAGAAAAATAGACGCAAATGCGTTGATCATTGATTAACTGTATCGGAATATCCATGTCGTAAATATCTTTTAAGACATGAGAATCGATAATTCTCCCTGTTTCTCCCTCATGAACGAGTGCGCCATTCTTGAGGGCTATTATGTGATCGGAATAACACGATGCAAAGTTAATGTCATGGATGACAACGACAATCGTTTTATTCTTCTCGCGCACTAATTTTTGTAACACTTTCATAATTTCTACGGAGTGTTTCATATCTAGGTTATTAAGTGGTTCATCTAAAAAGATCACATCTGTATCTTGAGCAACCACCATGGCAATGAACGCACATTGTCTTTGTCCACCACTTAATTCACCAATATATTTATTTTGAAGATCCGTTAAGCCCATATATTCAATCGCTTGATCAATATAGTGTTGATCTTCTTTTGTTAAGCGACCTTTGCAATGTGGGAAGCGGCCAAACGATACCAACTCTTTCACTGTAATGCGTAAATTCAAGTGATTTGCTTGTTTAAGAATCGAGATTTTTTGTGCCAAAAGATCATTGTTCCAGCTTTTGATATTTTGACCATCAATGCTGATTTCACCTTGATCTGGTGTTGATAAACGGCTCATCATGCCAAGCAAAGTACTTTTACCTGCGCCATTTGGACCAATCAACGAAGTGATTTTATTCGATGGAATCGTGATGGAAACGTTATCAACGACTTTGCGTTGACCATATGATTTGGAAACATTTTTAACTTCTACCATTATTTGCTTCCTCGTAATAGTAAATAGATAAAGTAAATCCCACCAATGAAATTAATAATGACTGATAAAGTGGTGGAGAAAGTAAAGATTCGCTCAACAATCAACTGCCCAAAAGCAAGCGCCATGACGCTAACTAAAATCGAACCGATGATTAATACTGAATGTTTATAGGTTTTGAAAATTTCGTAAGTGAGGTTCACAACGAGCAAACCTAAAAATGTAATTGGACCAACCAATGCGGTGGAAAGTGCTGTTAAAATAGCTACAACCACTAAAGAAATTCGTACTACAGCTTGGTAGGAAACACCTAAATTTACTGATTGATCACGCCCTAAAGATAGAACATCCAAATAACGAATGAATGGGATAAAAGCGATGAATGTCACAACGAGGATGATAGCAGCCCACCAAATGAGTTTCACTTGTACGTTGTTGAAGCTTGCAAACATCTTATCTTGTGCAATTAAGAATTCATTGGGATCAATCAATACTTGCATAAACGTGGATAAACTATTGAATAGTGCGCCCATGATGATGCCCATCAATAATAAGAAGTAAACTGATCGACCTTCTTTGCCCAGCATGATTTTGAACAGAATTACAGAGAATGCAACCAAGGTACCAATGGAGATGGCGAACATCCATTCATTGCTGATCATTGCGTAATTACGACCGCCCAAGAAATAGATCAATAATGTTTGTACTAATAAGAAGAGCCAATCTAAACCAATGATGCTGGGTGTTAATATTCTATTGTGCGTCACTGTTTGGAAGATCACAGTGGAAAAGGCAATGGCACTGCCTGCGATCACCATTGCTATGATTTTGTACCAACGCTTATTAAAAGCATAAGCAGAATCTTCTGTGAATTTATCCCAATCGCTGAAGAGATATTCCCAATGCAATCCTAACTTAAATAATAAAAAGAATAGAATGCTGGCAATGGTTAAACCCAAGAGTAAAATTAACTTTGTACGATTACTCATGACGTTGATGCCTTTTTAAAGAGTAACCAGATGAATACTGTGCTGCCTAAAATACCGATTGTTACGCTGATTGGAATTTCGGCAGGTGCAATCAAAATACGGCCAATGATGTCACAAACGAGAATAACAATGGAGCCTAATAAAGCAGTGTAGGGCAGCGTATCTCGTAAGTTATCACCACGATATAAAGATACGATATTTGGCACGATTAAGCCTAAAAATGGAATCATACCTACGGTTAAAATTACGCAAGCGGTAATCATCGCTACAATAGCTAAGCCGATATTAATGATTTGTTTGTATTTTAAGCCAAGGTTTTTTGCGAAATCCTCGCCCATCCCTGCAATGGCAAACTGATTAGCATAGAGATAAGCAATGATCATCAATGGAATGGACAAATACATCAGCTCATAACGGCCTGCTAAAACCATCGAAAAATCACCCATCAACCATGATGAAATATTTTGAATCAAGTCGTGCTTATAAGCGATAAATGTTGCAATGGAGCTAATAATTCCACCAAACATTAAGCCAACCAATGGTACAAAAACCACATCTTTATAGCGGATGTGATTCAATATTTTCATAAAAATGAATGTACCTAATAATGAGAATATGAATGCTAAAGACATCTTAACGAGCATGCCTGAGCTTGCAAATAAAAGCATAGAAATCAAAATGCCAAGTTTTGCTGATTCCATCGTGCCTGCTGTTGTCGGAGATACGAATGAGTTTTGGCTGAGCTTTTGCATGATCAAACCAGCAATACTTAAGCTTGCACCTGCAATTAGAATAGTAATTAAACGCGGCACTCGACTCACAAAGAATACTTGTAACTGTCTTTCAGTTAATTCTAAGCGCAATACTTCACTCACAGAAATGTTTGTGTCACCAACAAATAGGGAAATCACAGATAAAATAATGAGAATGAGAAAAAGATGCCATTTTCTCATGCTAGCAACAGTCCTTCATAAATGAAACTCATGCACGAATGATAATGATTGTATTTTACATGAAATTTATCTTTTTCATAGATGTGAGGTAATATTTGAAAGGCTGATGTTGTAAAATATAAAATGATGACGCTGTATAACAATGAATGATAAAAGGCCAGCAATGATGAAACAGCAATTTCTTATGATGCTCATTTTTCTCGCATTTAATGCATTTGCATTTGCGAAAATTGATGTTAATAAAAAGATCGAACTATCTCCAGAAATGGCTGAATTTTATGAGATTCAGCCATTGCCTAAAAGTGATCTTGAGCAAAATTTGTACATTTGGGGTGTAGGCTTGAGCTATCCACATGATGATTATTATGAAGTTGGTCGGAAAATTGCAGAGGCTAATTATCTATTAGGCCAAAAAATGAAATCTGAAGAGCTTGAGAATTGGGACGTTAAACAAAAAATCCGACATGTGAATGATTATCTTGTGGGTGATGAAGAATTATTAAGGTTTAATCACCTTTTTACAGAGCAAAATGGACGCAAAAGAATTAATGTTTGTAATCGTTATGATGATTTTAATTGTATACAGGCAACGTTGAATGATGCTGAGCAAATTGCGATTTTAAATCAAGAAAACAGCATTCTTAGAAAACGTTATGAAAGTATCTCATCCACAATTAATAAATCAGTAGGGTATTTTCATCCTTATAGCTTCGCAGATGCAGCATATCCAGATATTACGAGCTTGATCAGTTTAATTGACTTAGACGCTGCAAATGCAGTACTAGATTTATCTCAAGGTCATCGAGATAAAGGTATTGAGCGTTTAGAACGTATTAGCTTTTTAGCCAATCTCTCACATAATGGCACTTTAACTTTGCCTCTATTACAGTTAAATATTCAGCAAGCATTGAATCAAACCATCAATGCATTATTGAATGAGCGATTGATAGAAGCAGATGATCCATTTTTAGTGAAACTATATAGCCAAGACATTGATCGCTTTGATCATAAGATAAGAGCGGCATTGAAATGGCAGGCTAAGACTATGATGCAAAATAATCTATATCTTTACCAAGATTATAAAGACAAATTG
>JBEBSR010000071.1:0-10089 GCA_040394195.1 Wohlfahrtiimonas larvae
TTAAAGCGATTGATCAGGCAGTAAAAATTCTAATGAAATCATCGAATGTACTGTGCATTGGTCATGGTGCATCGAATGTTGTTGCGTTGGATATTCAACAAAAATTATTACGTGTCGGTATTACAGTTTCTGTATTCAGTGATCACCATGTTCATTCATTGGCAGCATCGTTGATGAAGAAAAAAGATGTAATGATCGCAGTTTCTCATACTGGGCGAAGCCAAGATATCTTAGATTCTGTAGCTTTTGCGAAAGAAAACGGTGCATCAGTTATTTCTTTTACAAGTAAAGAATCACCTTTAGGACAAGCTTCAGATGTTGTTCTAGAATCAGGTGCAACAGAAGATACAAAAGAATATATTCCAATGATTTCGCGCTTGGCTGACTTGGCAATTGTGGATGTTTTATTGGTGAATCTTGCGTTGAAGCGTGGCACTTCTTTCATTGAAGAAATGAGCCGCTCTAAATCAATCATTGAATCGAAGAGAGTACGCGATAAATAATGGCTGTAGAAGAAAATATCGTGCTATCAATTTCTTATGATGGTACAAGCTTTCACGGGTGGCAGGCACAAAAAACACCACCCGTTCGTTCTGTAGAATCAGTTTTAGTTAAAGCGATTGAACAAGTCGCCAATCATTCTATTAATCTAATGTGCGCAGGTAGAACTGATGCAGGTGTGCATGCACGTAATCAAATTGTTAATTTTATAACAACTTCTGCACGTACAGATGATTCTTGGATTCGCGGTATCAATACTCATTTACCTAAAGATTGTGGTGTGAATGCTGTTTATCGCGCACCTTTTGATTTTCATGCAAGATACAGCGCGCAAGGTCGCTTTTACCAATATGTAATTTGTAATAAGCCATATCGCTCCGTGATGGATCGTTTCTATACGACATTCATTAATTATTCTTTGGATGTTAATGCGATGCAGTTGGCAGCAAATGATCTAATTGGTGAGCATGATTTCAATGCATTTCGTTCAAGTGAATGCCAAGCACCAACTTCTATTCGTGAAATATTTTCCATTAATCTTCGTCAAGATGGTGATTATATTTATATTGATGTTCATGGTAATGCATTTTTGCATCATATGGTACGTAATATCGTGGGTGTTTTATTGAAAGTGGGTAGTGGAAAAGCGCCCATTTCTTATGCCAAAATGGTATTGGAAAGCTTGGATCGTAAAAAAGCAGGCATTACAGCACCAGCTTCAGGCCTATTTTTAGATCATATCGATTATGATTGGAGTGTTTTAAAAATACAATCAAAGGGCTAATCAAACCTTGTCAATGCTGTGTGTTCATACGATTTTTGAAGAAAATTTCTTTAATAAACAAAAGAATAAAAAAAGAGATCAATTGATCTCTTTTTTTATATCCAATGATCTGTTTATATATGATGCCTTAGCTTTTTTAAGTAGCAAATGTTAAGGCATTTTCATGGTTAATAATAAGGTTTTTATGCGCATCACTCGTAGAGATTTTTTAAACGGCGTTGCTTTAACAATTGCAGCGGGCGTGACTCCTTTGCAACAAATTGCCAATGCATCGGATTATATTCAAACAATGGTATTGGGCGATGAATATTATCCACCTAAGTTGACAGGCTTGAGAGGTAGCCATGATGGTTCATTTGAATCTGCACATAAATTAGGTCGTGCAGGTGCTTCATTTGTGATGCCAGAAAAAATTGAAGAAGAATATGATTTAGTCATCGTTGGTGCAGGCATTAGTGGCTTAACAGCAGCTCATTTGTATATAGAGCGTTTTGGTGCGGATAAAAAGATTCTAATTTTAGATAATCATGATGATTTCGGTGGCCATGCTAAGCGCAACGAGTTTTCGACAGATGAAAATATTTTGATGAGTTATGGTGGCAGTGAATCCTTGCAATCACCGAGAAGTGTTTATAGCAAGGAAGCGACAGAGTTTATTCATAAATTAGGTATTGATCTTACACGTTTAGAAAATCATTTTGATGTGAATTTTTATCCTAAGCGTGGGTTTAGCAAAGCAGTTTTCTTTGATCAAAAACATTTTGGTGTGAACAAAATTGTCAGCGGCGATCCAGGGCAAGGTGTTGCGGATGATGTGCCCAAAAATCAGAAAAATGGCTTAACATATCATGAGTTTATTGGTGATTTCCCAATGAGTGATGATGATAAAGCTCAGCTTATTCAATTGCATAAAGAAGAAGTTGATTATTTGGCAGAAATGACAATTGCTGAGAAAGAGGCTTACTTGGCTTCTCATAGTTATAGCCAATTTCTACGAGATAAAGTTAAATTATCAGAAAAAGGTGTACTATTTTTCCAGCAATCCACGCACGATTTTATGGCAGTTGGTATAGATGCTATCAGCTGTAGTGATGCACGAGCATGTGCTTTGCCAGGCTTTGAGAAAATGGGTATTGAACCATTAGATGAAGAAGCTCAAGCATCGATTGATGATTTATACATCCATCATTTCCCTGATGGCAATGCAACCATTGCTCGTTTGATCGTTCGCCAATTGATTCCACCAGTTGCGAAAGGCAATACAATGGAAGATGTTGTAATGGCTAAATTTGATTACAGTAAATTAGATAGCCCGCGTTCTAACGTTCGTATTCGCTTGAATTCTACCGTGATCAATGCGGTGAATGTTGAGAATGACACAAAAACTGATGTTGTCTATTTGCGAGATGGAAAAACCCATAAAGTAAGAGCGAAAGCAACGATTATGGCGTGTTATAACATGATGATTCCTTATCTTGTACCAAGTTTGCCAGACGAACAAAAAAATGCATTGCGCCATAATGTTAAAGCACCTTTGGTTTATACCAAGGTCGCACTGAGTAATTGGTTCTGTTTCCAAGAAGCAGGAACATCTAATATTTATTGCCCAAGTGCGCCTTATAGTACTGTGAAGCTTAATTACCCTGTATCAATGGGTGGCTATGAGCATGCAAAATCTGATTTAGATCCCATTGTTGTACACATGATTTATGTGCCGACAATGCCAAATAGCAGATTGCCTGCAACCAAACAAGCGGCAATGGGACGATCTCAATTATTAGGCATGACATTTGATGATCATGAAGCAATCATTCGCCAACAACTCCAAGATATGTTTGGTGAATATGGATTTCTGCAAGAAGACATTATCGGCATTACAGTGAATCGCTGGTCTCATGGTTATGCGTATTATCCCAATTCATTATTTGATAATGAGAAAGATTTTGAAAGAATAATGGCGATTGCTAAAAAGCCTTTGGGCAATATTTATATCGCCAATTCAGATTCTGAATGGGGCGCTTATGCACATGTTGCAATTGATGCAGCTTATCGTGCTGTTGGCGAATTGCAAGGTTAAGGAATGGCTATGAAATTATCTTTTTATAAAATTAGCATTGTATTATCGCTATTGTTTGGCCATTTAGTATGGGCGAATGATACAAAACAGATCAGTCAAGGTGAGTATTTAGCGCGTGCAGGCGATTGTATGGCATGCCATACCAATGATGCGAATAAACCTTATGCTGGTGGGCATGGTTTGGCTTCGCCCATCGGCACAATTTATGCCACCAATATTACGCCAGATAAAACCTATGGCATTGGTAATTATACTTACGAGAATTTTGAACAAGCACTTCGTCATGGTGAAAAGCCATCTGGTGATCCACTGTATCCTGCGATGCCATTTGTATCGTATGCGAAAATGAGCGATGCTGATGCCCGTGCATTGTATGATTATTTTATGAATGAAGTTCAGCCTATTGCAGAACCAAATTTATCTGCTGATATAGAATGGCCATTGAATATGCGCTTTCCCATGAGTATTTGGATTGCGCTATTTACCGATAGTATGAAATATGTTCCTCAGTCTGAAAAAAGTGATGAATGGAATCGTGGTGCATATTTGGTGCAAGGTTTAGGGCATTGTGGAACTTGTCATACACCGCGTTCAGTTACATTGGTTGAACAGGGATTGGATGAAACAAGTGAAACATTTTTATCAGGTGCTCAGCTCGGTGGTTGGTATGCGCCAAACTTAAGAACATTGCGTGAAGACGATGACCAAGAGTTATTTCGTCTATTGAAAGAAGGGCGCAATACAAAACATGCATTTGCAGGTCCAATGGCAGATGTTACAACGCACAGCTTGAGCTATTTAACGGATGAAGATATACGTAGTATGATTGTTTATCTGCGTTCGATTCAATTGCCTACAGAGAAAATTAATGAAAGTGTGGCAAGTACTGATAAGAGTGGTGTGGGTTATGGATTGTATCAAGAGTATTGCTCTGCTTGCCATGGTGTTAAGGGTGAAGGTGTTGCGAATGTTGCGCCACTGTTAGCAAATCGAGGTAATAGTGAACAAGGCCGCACATTGAATATTACACAAGTAATTTTATCAGGTACTGAATCAGTTCATAATGAAGATCGTATCGCTTATCAAATGCCATCTTACAAAGATAAATTTAATAATGAAGAAATTGCTCAATTGACGAACTTCATAATGCACAATGCAGATTGGCAGAATTACAATGATAAAATCACAGCGGAAGATATTCAAAAGTTAAAAGATGGAGAGCCGCCAATGAAAGGCTGGCCAGTAGTTATTTACTTTATTGATTTTATAGGAATATTGGTTGTGATCGGATTATTTTGGTCATATAAACGATCAAAGAAAGCCAAGAAAATAAAGAAAGTTAAAAAACTCAAAGTTAGAAGATAGTCTCTAGCATTGTCTCTTCTCATGAAGAGGTAGTTAGGTTGAAAAGCCACAGATAAAAAAATAGCGAATATGAAAATATTCGCTATTTTTATGTGCATATAAATATTAATCTTTAGCAATGGCTTCTACAGTGATATTCACATTGATTTGGTCACTCACAGCAGGTATATAGTCACCCATTTCAAAATCAGAGCGATTAAAGTGAGTTGTTGCATTGAAACCAATCGCTTCACCATCAGCCATTGGGTGAATGGCTTTTTTATTAAGCTTTGTATTTAAACTGATGACTTTTGAAATGCCTTTAATGGTTAAAACGCCATCCACTTTGTATTGATTGTTTTCCAATGGCGTAACTTTTGTACTGTCAAAAGCAATGGTTGGAAATTCTGTACTATTAAACCATTCAGAACCTTGTAGTTTAAGGTCAAACATATCAACGTTTGTATTGATGCTTTTAGTATCAATGATCACATTAACTTTAGATTTGGCAGGATTGGCATCATTAAAAACAATTTCACCATTGATGGCTTTAAAGTTAGCACTTGGCGTTGAATAGCCTAAATGGTCCCAACTAAATACGGTGGCTGTATGCGTGGGATCAATGGTATATGTGATCTCTTCTGCTGTTGCTATTGATGATGTGAGTAATAATGCAGGGATAATTATAGCTTTCATTTTGGCTCCGCTGGACAGTATTCAGAAATTTCAGCAATCAATAATGGTGCTGTTCTAGTTTGTGTGTGAATAGTAACACAATTAGGATCTGATTCTGATAATAAAATAGCATCGAATGTATCTAGGCTATTTTTGTCCAGCTGGCAAGGTTTGAGAGCAAGAATGAGTGTTGTGGATGATTTACGCTGATAAGTTTGCCCATCATTGAAGTCAGCATGGACAAGAGAATGCTTGGCAAAATTGTTATTAGTCATCACGCCAAAATCTAAAGCAGGCGCAGGGCAATCTGTCATTTCTGTAGGAGCTGTTCCGCTAAATGTTACAGGTTGACCATCACGATGGAGTTCTACGGTTTGCCCTTGAATATTCAACGTGATTTTATCGCCTGTTAATAATGCAAGGCTTCTTGTCACATTATCAAAGTTGGAGAATGGGCCAACAGTATTCACCGTTGCTGCACTGATGCGCCATTGAAAGTTAGAAATATCAGCATTTTTAGGGTAAATGGCAATTTGACGTGTTGTGCCTTGGCCGTTTTTCCATGGTGTTTCAACTAAATCTTTAAATGTAATTTTTTCCATAGCATCCCTTTAAAATCCATAATCCAGCAGAAATTGCATAGTGAAATATTATTATGTGGATTATGGATAGTGATATCAAGGCTAATGATGATTAATCATTTTGAATAGGTTTGAAATTGGTGAGTTCATTGTCGCCTTGCATTTGATGAGGTTTCACCCACAAATAATAACAAGTTAATAATAAGACTAACCAAATACCGCCTGCATACAACGCTTTTCTCGCAGGTTCGTAATAACCTAAAATGCCAATCACAAAGATCATAAAAGCGATCGCAAAAGCAGGACCAACTGGCCAAAATGGCACTGGGAATTTTAATTGGCTGATCTCTTCTTTTGATAGTTTTTTACGCATTGCCACTTGTGAAATCAGCACAGTTAACCAAACCCAAACAGTTGCAAATGTTGCCATAGCAGCAATGACGAAGAATAAGCCTTTAGGGAAAAGGTAGTTTAAAACAACACCTAAAATCATGACAAAGAACATGACAAGAATTGGATAAATTGGCACGCCGCTTGATGATAACTTGCTGAATGATTTAGGCGCATGGCCTTGTTCTGCTAAACCATACATCATTCTACCTGCGCCAAAGATATCGCTGTTAATGGCAGAAACAGCGGCTGTGATTACTACAAAGTTTAATAAATGTGCGGCAGACTCAATGCCTAAACTGCTGAAAATTGTCACAAATGGGCTAGCGCCTAAGCCAATCTGATTCCAAGGGAATAATGCCATCAATACCATCAATGCTAAGAAGTAAAAGAGCAATATTTGAACAGGCACAACATTGATGGACATTGGTAAAGTTTTTTCAGGGTTTTCAGCTTCTAATGCTGTTAAGCCTAATGTTTCAATGCCACCAAATGAGAAAACAACAACGCTGAGCGCAATGATGATGCCATAAATGCCATTCGGTGCAAAACCACCATGAGACCATAAATTACTAATAGCAGGTGCTGAGTTTAATGAAGAGCTTGTATCCATACCTGATAATAAAATATAACCACCAGCAAAGATCATTGCAACGATTGCTAATACTTTTAATAGAGATAACCAAAAGCCTAATTCACCAAATAATTTTACAGAGCAAAGGTTAATGCCACATAAAACTAATGTAATGCCAAGTGCCCAAATCCATGGTGCAACTTCAGGGTACCAAAAGCCCATGTAGATGGCGAAAGCAGTCACATCGGCAATGCAAACCAATGCCATTTCAAAAACGTATGTCCAACCTGTAAAAAATCCTGCCAGTGGTCCTAAATATTTTGTTGCGTAAGCACCAAATGCGCCTGGCATTGGGCTGTGCATGATCATTTCACCTAAAGCGCGCATTACCATGAATACAGCAATACCTGATAATAAATAAGCAATCAATACAGCAGGGCCAGCCATTTGAATGGCATTGGCAGAACCATAGAATAAGCCTGTTCCAACAGCGGAGCCTAAACCGATGAATAAAACATGGCGCGGAGTTAAGCCTCTCTTTAGTTGAGTTGCCATTAATGAAATCCTCCAATGGATGTGCAAGATATTTTTTGCACGAAAAAATTTGTTAAGCCTAACACACGGTATTGTTAGGCTTATATTTATAATAAGAATTTGCTAATAATTTATGCGATTAGCTTAAAGAGAAGCCGAGAGCTTTCTCTACATTGTCCACAAGATTTGTTTCTAACAAATCTGCTGATTTGTGGATGTCAGGATAGATCACGCGATCTTCCGTCAAAGTTGGGATTTGTGAACGAATGGTATCGTACGCAGCTTTTGTGCCTGTGCCCAAAGCTTTACCCGCATCTTTCTTGTTTAAATCTACTGCTTGGCTTGCAAGCATCAATTCCATGCCCACAACTGCTTTAGCATTTTTGTAGATGCTCTGTGCTTTACGTGCAGCAATTGTGCCCATGCTCACGTGATCTTCTTGGTTTGCTGATGATGGAATAGAATCCACGCTCGCAGGATGTGCCAAGACTTTGTTTTCAGAAACTAAAGATGCAGCTGCGTATTGCACGATCATAAAGCCAGAGTGCAAGCCACCTTGTTCTGTTAAGAAAGCAGGTAAACCATTATTTAAAGCAGGGTTTACTAAGCGTTCAATACGGCGTTCACTTACGTTAGCTAATTCAGCCAATGCAATGCCTAAGAAGTCAAATGCCAATGCCATTGGTTGACCATGGAAATGGCCGCCAGAAATGCCCATTTTCTTATCCACTAGGATGATTGGGTTATCTGTCACTGAGTTGATTTCAATGTCCACTTTACGGCGAACATATTCAATAGCATCATGGCTTGCGCCGTGAATTTGCGGTGCGCAGCGTAATACGTAAGCATCTTGTACACGAATGTCGCCTTGATGTGTTGTGCGTTCGCTGTTAGCCAATAAAGATAACAAGTTTTGTGCTGAAGCACCTTGCCCTGGATGTGGACGAAGCGCATGCAATTCAGGAATGAACGGATCTGTGATGCCATTCAATGCTTCCATTGTTAAAGCAACAGCTATATCACTTGCTTTCAATAATTTGATGGCATCATAACAAGTCAATGCACCCACAGCTGTCATTGCTTGTGTGCCATTGATAAGCGCTAAACCTTCTTTCGATGTCAACTCAATGATAGGAATGCCAGCTTTTGCCATAGCTTCTTTACCTGGTAAAATTTCACCTTGGTATTCTGCTTCACCTTCGCCGATCATTGGTAAAACCATGTGTGCTAAAGGAACTAAGTCACCACTCGCGCCTAATGAGCCTTTTTCAAAAATCTTTGGATGAACACCTTTATTCAACATGTTCATTAAAGTTTCGATTGTGCTCAAGCGAATGCCTGAATATCCTTTTGCCAAGTTGTTGATGCGAAGCAGCATCATTGCGCGCACGGCATCTGTTGGCAAATAATCACCTACGCCACATGAATGGCTGATGATTAAGTTGCGTTGTAGATCTTTGGCTTGATCTTTTGAAATGTGAACATTACTGAAATTGCCGAAACCCGTTGTGATACCGTAAACGATTTCACCAGATTCAACCAATTCATCAACGTATTGACGAGAAATATCAACACTTTTCATGGATTCAGCGGTTAATTCAACTGTTGCTCCTAAACGAGCAACTTCTACAACGTTATCAAGCGTTAAGCTATTTCCGTCAATTTTAATTACAGTCATAATTGATCCTCTACTTTACGTAACTGTGTGTAAGGTGATGTTTATAATATTTTGAGCTGGTTGTTATTTTAGTTATTTGCCCAGCTATTGTAGATATGCCATGCAATGCGAGCAGCTGTTTTAGCGCATAACATGTCACGATCTAAACTCGGGTTGTATTCAACCAAGTCAACAGCTTTCAATTTATTGGAGCTGATGATGGTTTCTGCCAATGATAGATAAATTTGTGTACGAACACCTAAAGTGCTTGGCGCAGATACTGCAAACATTTCAGCAAAAGGTAGGGCATCGAGATCAATCGTCAAATACACAACATCTAAGTCTGCTAAAAATGCATTCACTTGATTGTTGAGATTTGCAATATTGCCTTCAGTGCATTCAGTATCCCAAATGATTTTAACGTTTAACTCATTGGCAGTATCTAGCAATGCTTTTGTGTTAGAAGCACGGCTCACACCAATGCACAAATAGTTAAATGGGCGATTGCTGTTTTGGCACTCTTCTGCCAATTGTTTGAATGGTGTGCCTGATGATGCTGTTGCTGCTTTACGAACATCTAAGTGCGCATCAAAATTGATGATACCAATGCGAGCATCGGGATAAGCATCATACAAACCTTTTGCGTGTGCATAAGCAGTTTCATGACCGCCACCGAACACTAAAGTTGGTAAACCATTTTGATGGCAAGCTGTGATGTGTTCTGCAAATGCAGTTTGTACAGCAGGTAAAGAATCGCCTTGGAAAATCACGTTGCCTAAATCCACTAAAGGTTTAGATGCTTCATGATCAGCAAAGTTCGCCATGCCTTGACGAATGATATTCGGTGCAGTTGCAGCGCCTACTCGACCTTTATTCAACTCAACGCCTTTATCACACATGAACCCCATTAATGCAATGTGATTAGGATATTGTTCAGGTGCAAAAACAGATGCTTTTTGAATGGTTTGGAAA
>JBEBSR010000072.1:0-9696 GCA_040394195.1 Wohlfahrtiimonas larvae
ATATTGATACTAATGATGATAAATTTGGCTTATGTAAAATAAAAAATGGTTTAAATAAAAATGATAGAAATGAGCCAGATAAAATTTATGTACTCTATTCATATTGCTGTTTCTATGTTCACGGGAATATGAACAGCGCTATAGTTCAAGAGGCGGGGTGTAAGGAATTTCCAGATTTTGATATTATTAATAGGATAGAAGTAATGTCTAGTAATTATTTGAGGCTTCTTTCTGTATTATCTAAGGATATGGTTTTAGCAGAATATATATTAAATTTAGATAGAGCTAAGGTCACCTGATTTTTGTATTGAGATAAAGCCTAACAGGATTGATAATGATTGTATAAAATATTTGAGGCTAGTGCATGTCTAATGAAACAAGTTTGATTTACAAAGAAAACAATAAGCAAATACAAATGATTTTCGGTGATGAAGATCAGCAAATTTGGGCGACCACCAAAGATATTGCAGATATTTTTGACGTAAACATTCGAACCATACAAGAACATATAAAGAATATTTTTGATGAAGAAGAATTGGATAGAAATTCAACAGCGCGGAAATTCCGCGTGGTTCGAAATGAAGACGGAAGAAGCGTTTCAAGAGAAATTGAGCATTTTAATTTAGATGTTATTTTGTCTGTTGGCTATCGAGTGAGCAGCAAAAAGGCTACGCTATTTAGACGATGGGCTAATGATATTCTGAAGTCGTATATCGAACAAGGTTATGCGATTAATGAACAGGCATTGCGAGAATCACCAGAAAAACTGAATGAATTAGCAAAGAAGATACGTGAATTACGTTTTGAAGAAAAACAAGTTTATGCAAAAGTAAGAGAATGCTTCAAAATAAGTGCTAGCGACTATGATCCAAAATCCGAAGAAATAAGAAAGGCTTTTGCTTTAATCCAAAATAAACTTTATTACGCAGTGACATTAATGGTGAGTTCAGAACTGATTAACGATCGAGCTGATCATTTATCTGAGAATATGGGACTTGTTTCATTAAAAGGGCGAATTCCAACTAAAGAGGAGGTAAAAACATCAAAAAATTACCTTGGTGAAGAGGAGCTTTACAGGCTCCATTTGTTATCAGAGCAGTTTTTATTGTTTGCAGAGTCAACAGCGTTACAATCTAAAAGATTAACAATGCAAGGGTTGCTTAATCAACTAGATAGGCTTTTGTCTTTAAATGATTACCCAGTATTCAATAGATATTTTGGTGAAAAGAATAAAAAAGATGCAATAGAACATGCTCTACAGGAGCTTGAAAGATACAAATTAAGAATGAGAATAGAAGATTTGGGTATTGAATATGATCCATATTTATTAGAAATAGGAGAGTATGATTATTTACTTTATGATGAAGTTGGGCACGAGTAATTGACATCCTCCCAATTTCAGCTATCATTTACTTAGCTCAAATGAGCTAGAGGTCTGAAAACCTTTAACCGTCAGCGGATAACCGCTACCCCGAAAGATTGCGGTATTTTTATGCCTAGCGTTTGTACTTTGTGTGTGCATGTTAGCAAAAAATTACTTCTTTGGTCGGGAGGGTAACTAATACAATACCCTTGCGGAAATACGTTACAGTAGTCTGACGGCTACTTTTCAGCCTCCCGATCGCCCTATATGGGTTTTTAAAAGAAAAGGAGTAAGTAGCATGAAAACATTATCATTTAACGGTAAAACAATCGAAATATTCAAAGAAGATGATCAGGTTTGGATTACATCTAAGGAATTAGCACGCGCTCTTGATTATCAAAATCATAAATCAGTAGCAAACTTATACAATTCTAATCATGATGAGTTTACACCATCAATGACATTGGTCACTGAAACGATGACCAACGGTATAAACAATAGTTTACGCAGCATATCAACTAGAATTTTCTCTCTACGTGGATGCCATTTAATAGCAATGTTTGCACGAACAGAAGTTGCGAAACAGTTTAGAAAATGGGTATTAGATTTAATTGAAAATCATACTAAACCTGATTACTCAGTAGAAAAGACTATCTCCGTAGCGCAAGCAGAAATAATCAGTAAAGCAGTTGAAAGCCTATGTCGTGATAAAGGCATTAGCTGGCAAGAAGTTTACCCAGTTCTACATACTGAGTTTAATGTAAGAAGCTATACAGAAATTCTTGAAAAGGATTTTGATAGAGTTTTAGCAATGCTGAACTATAAACGTCCATATTCTTCTTACAATCCTGAAGATGCATTAAGAGTAAATACAGTGGCTTTAGCTGTTCACATGATTTGGGTTTCAGTTTGGTTTGAAGAGTATGAAACTGCGCTCAGAAAGTTTAATAATCGATTGGGAGCAACATTAACAGATCGTTTTAGAGATGGGCGAGGTGTAGCTAAAAGCCTTCTGAGAGAATATGGTATGACTGACAAGATCCCACAGATTCCAAAGGATTTTCCTTGGGGTGGCGAATATTGGGAGCAAGACAATTCACTTAAGCAGCTCAATTTATTGTAGGAGGCAGTCATGGACGATAAAGCCTACGCACAAAAGCTCTTCAACTCGCTGGTTCGCAAAACTAATCCAAAAGACTTGAAGCAAATTATCATCATATTGGAATCAGTGGGAAATCTACTGAGTGGTGATAATAAGCAACTAGAAGATTCACTGCGGAATATTAGACAGCAGAGATAAAAGAAAAGCCCCTGAAAAGGGGCTATTCAAGATTAAAGCATGATCAAGTTATGATAATTCATCACATAACTCTTGGAGCTCATTAAAGAAAATTCCTGCATGAAAACCATCACAAACGGCATGATGAAGTTGAATAGCAATAGGCACAAAGGTCTTATTGTCTTTAGAAAAGTATTTTCCGATAGTTACAATAGGAGTAAATAGGTTCTGAAGGCTAGAAAACTGCATACTAAAACTTGTAAAAGATATCCATGGCAGAGCGGAAATATAGAAAATATTTTCAGGTAATTCTCCTTTGGGGAAATAGCTTAAGTCATTTCCATAAAGACTTAAATCTTGATTATATTCTTGAATGAAATCTAAAATATCATGTTGATGCTCACTCCATATAGATGAAAAGCTTTTTTGTTGAGTGTGTGGAATGGTATAACTAGGATTTATAGATTCATATACAATTAGATCGTTGTCTTTTACTGCCATTCTGAATTCAGGATGTTTATTAAACACAGTAGCAACCTTGTGTATCATAGCTGGGTAGAACTTGTATTGATTCTCTTTTACCCAAGATAGTAATTTAGTGATTTCTATTTCTGCTGTGATGCTAAAAGCATTTTGTGCATAATTTTTAAATATATTGTAGTGTTCTTTACGCACCCAAGAATCAATATCAAACTTAGAATATTTCATGTTTTATTACCATAATGCTGTAAGTTTAAAGGAATATAGCATATTAGATCTATCTTTATAGATAAAGACTAAAGACTAAACCTATTCAAAAGCCCATTAAGTTGGGTTTTTGTCGTTGCCGTTGTATTATGCTCTCATTCAAATAACAAAGGTGGATTATGAGATTTTTACTTGGGCTTATATTGGCTTTGTCCGTGTCGTTTGCTTGCGATCAACCGCATGAAAAGGTTGGCGGTTATAAGATTGGGTGTTATTTGAACCCTGCAAAGATGCCTTATGACAAAGGCTCTTCGGATGAAAATATAAGAGTGCTGTCAAATAACAATCTTCCTAGCAATTCTTTTTTTCAGGTAGTGGTGACAACGTTATTATTTGGAAATATCGAGAAAATTCAATTTTCTCGTTCTTATCCAGACTACACTCAATTATCGAAGGATAGATTGGTGCTATTAAACGCAATCAATGATAGATGGGGGGAATATCAGGAGATAAGCCCTAATGTTTACTTATTTGGCAATATTGATAGCCCTGTCTTGGATCATATCGTTATAGATGAAAGCCTGAATAGTAATACACTGAGTATCGTTTATATATCCAAGAAAATAGAAGAATATAGGAAAAAGCATTCACTTGAAGACACTATCAAAAAAACTGAGCAGCTAATCGGGTTTTAAACTTTAGCTGAGCGCTTAAATTCTTTATTGGATATTTTTACCTCTTAAACACAACCGCTTAATTGCGGTTTTTTTACGCCAAAAGGAAAAGCAATGTCAGAAGAAATTGGAATGTATATTAATGTTAGAGCCAAAGGTATTGCACAGGCTGATAATGAGCTAGAAAAACTTGCCAATACGGCTGAGAATGTCGAGAAGAAAGCGCAAAAGCTTGGAATGACATTTGATTCTTATAACAAAACGCTAAAAGGATTGCAGTCAGTTGCAAAGGCTGCAGGAGCAAGCCAAGATGTTCTTGCGAGTTCAAATTTGCGTGTATCACAAACTGCAAATACGCTTGTTGATGCCAATGGTAATGTCATTGCTTCATTAAAACGTGTGAGTGATACGGCACAACAGGCAGGCATGGGTATGGGTGATTATTTCAAGCGCTTAGAAAGCATGAAGCGTTCTGCCTATACGACAGGAATGAGCCAAAAAGAGTTGGCAAACTCATATTTAACAGTCACGCAGGGCGCTTATCATCTAACCAATGCTAATGGCGAAATTGTGCGCTCATTGTCACGTACAAAAGATGGCATGAAAAGTGCAGCCGAAGAGGCTAATAGATTAAATCAAGTTAATGGGTCATTAATTAGTTCATTTGATGGGTTAAAAGTTGCTATTACTGGATACTTATCTATTCAGACAGCCAACAAGATCATTGGCATGGCTGATTCAATGACGATATTGAACAACCAAATTAAACTTGTAACAAATAGCCAGCAAGAAGCAAAAGAGGTTCAGTCTGAATTAATCAGCATCTCAAATAGTACATTTGCAAGTTTAGAATCAACAACAAAGCTCTATACTCGTACTGCACGGGCAATGTCTGCTTATGGTAAAACTCAAAAAGAAATATTAGATTTCACTGAATCTATCAACAATGCGATGCGTATTGGTGGTGTTAATGCAACAGAGCAAGCAAGCGCCTTACTTCAATTGTCACAAGCCATGGGGGCAGGAAAATTACAAGGCGATGAATTTAAATCAATATCGACAGCCGCGCCTATTCTATTAGATTATATTGCAGATTACATGAAAGTTAGTCGTTCTGAACTGAAAAAGCTAGGCTCAGAAGGCAAGATTACAGGCGATATCATTTTTAATGCTATGAGCCAAGCAGGCGAAGGCTTAAAAGAAATGACAAAAGGCTTGCCGGTAACATTTGAGCAATCATTGGTAACGCTTAGAAATGAATCTATGTCGCTAGCGGATGAATTGCTCAATGGTACGGGGGTAATAAAAGGGCTAAGCGATACAGTGGGCTTTCTTGCTAATAATTTAAATGTGGTACTTATCCCTGCTGGATTGTTAGGCGTTACAATGGCTGGGAAACTAACGACATCATTGATTGTAAACACGGGGGCATTTTTAAAAAATGAATATGCTTCAGCAAAAGCATCTCTAGGCTTAACAAATTATTCAGCGACAGCAAGGCTAGCGGCAGCATCTTCCGCAAGCGTTTCAGTAGCATCAAGAGGTTTGGGCGGGGCTTTAAGTCTTGTTGGTGGTCCAGCTGGGTTATTAGCATCTACCGTTATTGGGCTTAGCGCTTATGCATTAATGAGCAGGGATTCCGCAAGTGAAACATCTAGCCTTAGAAAATCGGTATCAGAATTAAGCAGTGACCTTACAGAATTAAGTAAAAAATTTGGTGAGCTTAATAATCGCCAAAAAGAGATTAAAATTGCGCAGCTTGATATCGATGCAAGAGAATTAAGAAAAAAAGCAAGAGAGATTCAGCAGGAGATTCTAGACCTAGAGAGAGCTAGAAATTCAGAGAGATCAGGTGGATTTTTGGGTATATTTAAAGTTGATGAGGACGAGGTTGCACGCATTTCTCGTGATCTAAAAGTAAAGCGAAATGAACTCATAGAAACGAATCAACTGATTAACAAAACAACTCAAAGCGCAAGAGAATTTCAAAACGTATTGAACAACTCAGGAGCTGATGGCTTTGTAAATACATCTAAAGACGTAGTTGATGCGCTTGCAAGCATTGATAGGGAGTACAAGAATTTATTCTTGACTGTTTCTGAAAAGCGTCTTACTGATTTCTTGGATCTAGAGCCAACAATCCAAGATTTTGTTAAGTTCAAAACGGTACTGGAGGGTATCAACGACAAGAAAGCCTCAGATAAAGAGGTAAAAAAATCATCAAGCGGAGGCAGATCAGACCCATTCACAGATAGACTAAAATCACTTTCTCAAGAATTGAGTAGCTTACAGGCTCTTAACCTTGAATATGCGAAATATGGTGATGTTAGTAAGTACAATGCTGCAAAAGAACTAACATTAGAGTTTACGAATCAGTCTAGTGCTTTGTATAAAGTATCACATGCTCAAAAGGCAGTTTTGATGCTTCAAGCTCAATCATTGGATAGCCAAAAGCAACTCAATGAGATTTTAATGCTTAGCAATGACTACAGCAAAGATTTCGATGATATGAGGTTTGAAATTGAGTTGATTGGCAAAACTCAAGACGCTATTAAACAATTAACATTTACGTACGAGCTAGAAAAACGAGCGAAAGAGCTTAGCATTGGCATGAGTGCTGAAAATATTGCAAAACTTCAGGAAGAAACAGCAGGGATTTTGCAGCAGAAAGCAGCAGTTGAAGCATTGAGAGCGATTAAAGAAAATGATGCATTAGGTGGCATTGGCGATGGCGTTAGAAAGTCTATTGAAGAAGCAGGAAAAGTTCGTGATCAGTGGGCAGAAGCTAGTAAGTTTGCTTTTGATAGTATGGCTGATTCGTTTGCAAGTTTTGCAAGTGGCACACGGGTCGATTTCAGGCAGATGACAGTATCAATCCTTCAAGATTTATCAAAAATATTAATTAAGGCTTCAATTGTGAATGCAATGGCAGGCATGAAAGATGCAGGAGGTATTTTGGGAGCAATTGGAAGCGCCTTTGCTGGTAAAGCTAATGGCGGAATTGTTTATGCTAACGGTGGTGTCGTTGGCTTTGAAAGCGGTGGCTACACTGGCATAGGTGGAAAATACGAACCCGCAGGAATTGTTCACAAAGGCGAAGTGGTATTTTCTCAGCAAGATGTAGCTAATCATGGTGGCGTTAATGCTGTTGAAAACATGAGATTAAGAGGATTTTCAAACGGCGGATTAGTTGGCGGAATGCCTGCATCTGTTCCAATGCAGTATCAGCAGGCTCAGCAGGAACCGCAGGCAATAGAGCTTACAGTTATTGTTCATAAAGATGGTTCAATAGAGGTAGATAATCCCACTTTGGGGAAGGCTGCAGAAAGAAGAGTTAAGGTTATTGTTAGAGAGGAGCTTGGAGAGCAATTAAGGTCTGGCGGTGTTTTGAAGAGATAGGTAAATTGAGTGTTTGTAGTATTTAATGTTTAATTATTTTGTTAATTTTTTGATAGAGAATTTGTATGAAAATAAAAAGTATTAAAATATTAGATGTAGGGGGAATTCCTTCTATAGAAATTGATGGATTAAATTCACAGATGAATATAATTTGTGGCGTAAATGGTATTGGAAAGACTGGTATTCTTAATGTTTTAGCCTTCGCTTTTTCTGACCATGATAAATATTCTATTAAGAAACGATATGGCAGCATCAATGGCGAGATCGATATCTTATATAGCAATAATGAGATGGAAGATCGATATTACAACAAAGTCAATGTTTTTCAGCCTGAATTTTATGCCTCTCAACTATATGAAGATAGCTTTGTTGCCAGAAAGCTGCCTTCAGAAAATGCAATATATCTAAAAGTTAATAGAGTATTTGATTACAAGTATGAAGATGCTATTAAAAGAGATCCCTTGTATGATTTATATGGAAAGGATGTTACACAAGGGGTTCTGCAGGATGATTTAAAGTCATGGTTTATTTCTAGAGATTTATTTGATGGAAAAAATTACTTGCATGAGTACCAAAAATATAATTTAAACCTAGCAAAATCATTTATTAGCTCATTAAGTAATGGCTATTCTTTTAGCAGAGTAGATACTGATCATGAATTAATGATTAACACGGAAAGTGGTGAAATTTATTTTGAATATTTGTCTTCAGGTTTTAAATCGGCTTTCTTTATCCTACTAGGAATATTAATGGATATGGAATATAAGCACGGAAAGAACTATATCAAAGCTGATGAATACTCAGGCATTATTTTAATTGATGAAATAGAGCTTCATTTACATCCTGAATGGCAAAGTAAGATTATCAAAATTCTTAAGCAAGAATTTCCTAAGGCGCAATTTTTTATTACTACTCATAGCCCTCATATTATTCAATCAGCAGAATATAATGAGATTATTGCGCTAGATAAAAGAGAGACATCAGACCAAAAAGTGCCTTTTGAAATATATCAACGTGAACTTTCTGGATCAGCAGAATATGGATTTCAAGGATGGACTGTTGAAGAGATATTAACTGATGTCATGGGTATGAAAACAACATCAGGCGCTGCATATGATTGTCAAATGGCAAAATTCAATCAAGCATTAGAGAATGGAGATAAGAGAAGCGCAGAAGAGGCATACAGCGAATTATCTAAAATGCTACACCCCGATAATCATATGAAAAAAATGCTTCAGCTTGAAATGATAGGGCTGGAGTAGATATGATTAAGTTGGAAAAATGGGAGAAGCCAGCTTATTTATCTATCCAAAAAGAGCAAGAATTAGTTAGTGCCTTTAAAAGAGATTTATCTGAAAAAGCTAAAAATAAAGGCCATAAAATTAAATCGGTATGGAATAAAAGCTCTATTAAAAAATCCTTACTTGGAGAGAGCCATAGTAAATGCGTTTATTGTGAATCTAGAGTTTCTGAAAAATCCAGCTATATGGAAGTTGAGCATTTTTATCCGAAGATTAATCATCCTGATTTGGTTGTTTCATGGGACAACCTATTATCTTCATGTAAAAAATGTAATGGACTTAAAGGTGAAAAGGTTAATCTGGATATGAGGCAGGAAATCATAAACCCTTTCATTGATAATCCTCAAGAGCACCTTTCTTTTAGAAACAATAGATTTCGCTCTAAAGATGGTAGTGAGTTTGGTGATAAGACTATCGATGTTTTTGACTTGAATGGTACGGATCGTCGAATCTCTAGATATGAGTTGACGGATAAAATAGATGAAATACTACATAACATCTATCATCTTGAGGATTCATATAAGCTGAGAAACAGGCTCTTGGAGTTATTAAGGCAAATACAGCCATCTGAAGAGTATTCGGCTATTCTGTCCACTCAAGTGCATTTATCACAAGATTACAATGCAGTGCGAGAAAGACTAGTAGAGGCAAACCTTTGGACAGAAGAGCATGAGCATTTACATAGCACCTCTGTTAAGTTGATTTTAGATTGTCTTGATTAAAGTAAATTTAGCAAAAGCCCATTAAGTCAGGTTTTTGGTGTTAATTCACCTTAAGGGTGAAATATCTTAGTTTATTTTTTCTATATGTAAATGTTCTAATGTAAAACATAGAAGTTAGAGCGGGTACGAGAGAGGTGAAAAATTAAAAGGATTTTAATTAACATATACTAACTTATATGTGTTACTGTTTACTTGGCGTGACATTATATCCTTATCCAGTTCATCGTGTCATACCACCTATCAGTCACAGATAGGTTAGGGGTCTCACCCT
>JBEBSR010000073.1:0-8479 GCA_040394195.1 Wohlfahrtiimonas larvae
AAGAGTGTGTCGACATATTGCCATCATTATGGATGGTAATGGGCGATGGGCAAAGGAACGTTTTATGCCAAGAACAGTTGGGCATAAAGCAGGCGTCAAATCAGTTAAACGAGTGGTTGGAGCTGCCATTGAAAATAATATAGAAGCTTTGACTTTATATGCTTTCTCTACAGAAAACTGGTTAAGACCAGATGATGAGGTGAGTTTTTTAGTCAAGCTTTTTATTGATACTTTGGATAGAGAACTGACTGCATTGCATGATGCGGGCGTTGCTATCCATTTTATTGGTGATACACAAAAATTTCCCCATCTTTTGCAGCAAAAATTACATGCAGCAGCAGAGCTAACACAAAATAACACTAAATTAGATTTAATCATTGCCTTGAACTATGGTTCGCGAGCAGAGATCGTTTCAGCATGTAAGGCAATTGCAAAAGATATTAAAAATGATCTGTTTGATTTAGATGATATTGATGAAATTATGGTCAGCCAACGCTTGGCTTTGCATGAGTTTCCACCTGTAGATTTATTGATTAGAACGAGCGGAGAAGAGCGATTAAGTAACTTCTTACTGTGGCAATTGGCTTATGCAGAGTTTTATTTCACAGAGTGTTTGTGGCCAGATTTTACAGAAGTAGAATTTAATGAAGCATTGAAAACGTATGCTGAACGTGAACGTCGTTTTGGCGCTGTAGAAGAGTGAGAATATAAATATGAAAGAACGAATTATCACAGGCAGCATTATGGCGTTAGTTGCACTATTGGCCATTAGATTTTTGCCTTCAGGGGTTTTTCAATTTGCACTGTTGGTCATTTCATTGATTGGTGTTTTAGAGTGGAAAAAAATGTTGCCAGTCTCGGTTCGTTTGCCTTATTTGATGTGTAATACCGTTCTTTTGGTTATTGCATATTTGTTCTTATTCACTAATACACCATCGTTACTATTAATTGTTAGCGCAGTAGCAGCTTGTGTATGGTTAATTGTGCCATTATTGTTATTTTTACAAATTAGATCACCTCAGAAGTGGTTGGTTTCTAAAGAAGTTACTATGGTTTTATCAACAATTATGTTATTAGGATTTTATATCTCTCTCAGCATGTTGCATGAATTACCAGGTGGTTACGGTTATGGATTTGTATTGTATGTGATCGGGTTGGTTGCCTTAGCTGACAGTGGTGCATATTTTGTTGGTCGCAAATTAGGTAAGAATAAATTAGCGCCTGCTATTAGCCCAGGTAAAACTATTGAAGGTGCAGCTGGCGGCATTGTAATTGCAATGATCTTTTCATTGATTGTAATGTCTTGCTTGCCAACTTCTTTTAATGGTTGGCAGAAAATTGCATTTATTTTGATATCTTTAATTGCTGCGATGTTATCCATTGCAGGTGATTTGTATGAAAGTTTAATTAAGCGTCACGCGGGCGTGAAAGATAGTGGTAATTTATTTCCAGGGCATGGCGGGGTGCTAGATCGCATTGATGGTCTAATTGCAGGTGCTACATTCTTTACGTTCGGTTTTTATCTTTTTCAAATGAATTTTAGTGCGATATGAAACAAGTCTCAATTTTAGGCGCAACAGGCTCGATTGGATCATCGACCTTAACGGTGATTCGCAATAATCCAATGAAATACCAAGTGCATTCTGTGGTTGCTGATCGCAGTGTGCAAAAAATGTTAGAAATTTGTAAGGAATTCCAACCAAAATTTGTTGTGATGGCAAATGCAGATGCTGCGAGTGAATTACAAACACATTTATTTAGTTTAGGATTAGCGACTGAAGTTTTAGTAGGTGAAGAAGCTATTGCTGAAATTGTGAAAGCACCTGAAATTGATTTGGTGGTTGCTGCGATTGTTGGTGCAAAAGGTTTCTTGTCTTCATTATCTGCAGTGAAAGCAGGTAAGACAATCTTGTTGGCAAATAAAGAGAGCTTAGTAATGGGCGGCTCTTTATTCATGCAAGCAGTCAAAGATTACGGTGCAACTTTGTTGCCAATTGATAGCGAACACAATGCATTGTTCCAGTCATTGCCGAAAGATAAGCAAGGTAGAGCAACATTAGATGGTGTTTCTAAATTAGTATTAACAGCATCTGGCGGACCATTTCGCAATTCTTCATTAGCTGACATGGCGAAAATTAAAAAAGAAGATGCATTGAAGCATCCACGTTGGGATATGGGTGCAAAAGTGACCATCGATTCATCAACATTGATGAATAAAGGATTAGAATTTATCGAGGCTCATTTCTTGTTTAATATGCCGCCTGAAAATATTGATGTTGTGATTCATCCTCAAAGTATCATTCATTCATTGGTTTCATATCAAGATGGCTCTTTATTGGCGCAATTGGGTGAGCCTGATATGACGATTCCTATCGCTCATGCTTTGGGGTATCCTGAGCGAGTATTATCAGGTAAAAAGCCTGTTGATATGACACAGATGATGGATTTAACATTTGCTAAACCAGATTTAGAGCGCTTCCCATGTTTAAGAATTGCGAAAGAGTGTTTAATTAAAGGTAATGCTTATTTGGTAGCAATGAATGCCATCAATGAAATTTTGGTGGAAGCATTTTTACAAGATGAAATAGAATATTTAGATATTCCAAAAAAATTAGAAGAGTTTTTATCTCAATTAACTGTTTCTGAGCTAAGCAGTTTCGAAGAAATTATAGAGTTTGATCAGTTCATTAGACAAGAAATAATTGAAAAGTTGAAGGTATAATTAATGATTGAATGGTTAGAATCCTTTTTTAGATCCATTGGTGGCTTTATTATTCTGATGGGACTTTTAGTGACGATACATGAGTATGGTCATTTTTGGGTTGCGCGTAAATTGGGTTTTGCTGTGACTAAATTCAGTATTGGATTTGGTAAAAAGATCTGGAGCCGACAAGGGAAAGATGGTATTGAATATGCGATTAGCATTCTCCCATTAGGTGGCTATGTTCTATTTGTGGATGATGAAAAAGATCATGAGGGGCCATTGAATGGTATGCCATTTAAGCAAGGAAAAATTTGGCAGAAAACAGCTGTGGTTGCTGCAGGCCCATTAGCTAATATTTTGTTGGCAATTGTATTGTTATGGGGTTTATTTATGTATGGTGTTCCTGCATATAAACCTTATATTGAAGTGGCTGAGCAGAATACACCATTCGCAGAAGCGGGTTTGAAAAGTGGTGATCTAATTGTTTCGATTGACGGTAGCCAAGTCAATAGTTTCGAAATGATGATGCAAAAAATGATTGAGCATTTAGATGATGGTCAAGCAGAAATTATTTATGATCGTAATGGTAATACACGACAAACTATGTTGGATATTGGTGGTCCATTACAGTTAGATGCTAAAACTAATCTATATAAAGAGTTGGGCGTTTCATTGTATCTCCCGCCATTGCCGCCAGTGATTGATGTAATCGTTGCTAATGGTGGTGCAGCCAATAGTGGTTTAGCTGAGGGTGATTTAATTACAAGCATTGCAGGAGAGCCTGTAGATGAATGGCGTGATTTATTAAAAGTTGTGTCTACGCTGAAAGCAGATGAAGCCATCAATGTTGAGGTGTTGAGAAATCATCAAGTGCAAACATTCAGTATGACACCACTTGTCGATGAATCAGGGCAGTTAAAACTAGGTATTGCGGTTAACTCTGAAATTTATAAAAATTTAGTGACGAAAGAGCGTTTAGGTCCGATCGATGCATTTGGCGCTGCCATTACAAAAACTGTGGATGATGGTGCAATGATTTTTAAATTCATCGGTCGTATGATCAAAGGTGATTTTCATATCAATACAATGGCAGGTCCTGTGAGTATCGCCAATATTGCAGGGCAAGCTTTAGCATCAGGCCTAGTGTTTTTTGTGCAATTAGCAGCGTTATTCAGTATTAATATTGGTTTATTAAATTTATTACCTATTCCAGTTTTGGATGGCGGTCGTTTAGTTGGATTTGGAATAGAGAAATTAATGGGCAAGCATCAGTTTTCAGACAAGATCAAGATTATAGTATTACAAATTGGTTTTGTTATGATGTTTATTTTTATGGCAATTGTTATCGGATATGATGTTGTTCGATGGTTTTAGCCAATAATTAAATGAGTGGTAATTATGCTTCAAATTCTGTATATTGTCGCCTAGTTTGCCTTCTGATTTTATAGTGTTAGAGAATAATAATGGTCCTCAAGAATTGTAAAAAATCGATACTTGCAACAGCATTGTTTTTAGCGATGCCACTTGTTTATGCACAATCGTATTCTGTACGTGATGTACGAGTTGAAGGTCTTCAAAGGCTGAATGCAGGTACTGTATTCTCACAATTAGGTGGGGATGGTAGTGATATTAAACGAGGTAATGTTCAAGATACTATTTCTCGTTTATATGCGACAGAGCTGTTTGATGATGTTCGAGTTAGTCAACAAAATGGCGTGTTAGTGATCAATGTTGTTGAAAGACCCGTAATCGATCGCGTATTTGTGAATGGCAATAAAGATGTCTCAACAAAACAGTTCAAAGACATGCTGAAAATGGCAGGATTCTCTGAAGGTAAAACTTACAGTGCTGCAAAATTAGCATCTGTGAAAAATAACTTACTGAAAGCATATGAAGAGCGTGGTAAGTACACAGCGAAGATGGATGTGAATGTCATTGAGTTGCCAAGAAACCGTGTCAACATTGAGTTGAATATTTCTGAAGGTAAAACGGCAGAGTTAGCAGAAATTTCTTTCACTGGTAATGAAAATTACGGTGGTAATAAATTAAAGAAACAGATGCAAATAAAAGAATCAGGTTTGATGACATTATTAACAAAATCAGATCGCTATGATTCTAAACGTTCCAATGAAGACATGGAAAGTATTGAAAAGTTCTATCAGGAACGTGGGTATATCAATGCTGAAGTGAATACAAATATTGCATCTGTTACACCAAATCAAGAAAAAATATTTGTAGATATCAATGTTCATGAAGGTAATCGTTATCGCATAACAGATTTTGAAGTTGTAGGTAATACTCATGTACCTTTTGAAGAATTAACTGTATTGGTGGATATTGATAAAGATAAATACTATAAAAAATCTAAAGTGGATGCAGCGGTTAAAGCGATTCAAGATCGTTTAGGTGATGATGGCTATGCTTTAGCGCGAGTGAATGCAATTCCACAAGTGGATGAAGAAACAAAAACTGTTAAAATTTTATTCTCAGTGGATAATGGTGAAAAAATCTATGTTCGCCGTGTAAATATTGAAGGTAACGAGCGTACACAAGATGGTGTATTCCGCCGTGAAATCCGTCAAATGGAAGGTAGTCAATTTATTTCCAGTGATGTTGAACGTTCAAAGGTGCGTTTACAGCGTTTACCATATGTTGAAGAAGTAGACATTGTGACTAGCCAAGTAGATTCAGACTTGGTTGATTTAACGTATAAGTTAAAAGAGCGTAGTGCGGGTAGTATTACATTTGGTTTAAGCTATGGTATGGAATCTAAATTTGGTTTCAATATTAGCTTTGATCAACCAAACTTTATGGGTACAGGCAATCAATTAACTGTATCTGCTGAAACAGATGATGAATCTCAAACATTCAATATCTCTTATACAAATCCTTATTTCACGGATAGTGGTGTAAGTGCTGGTGTTTCAGCACATTATAGTCGCCAAGATAATAAAAATGGCTATACCGCTGATTACTTGATGGATGGTTATGGCTTATCATTCAACTTTGGTTATCCATTGACTGAGTTTACAAGCTTAGGTGCTAGCGTTGGTTATGATCGTGTGAACTTAAAAACAACGCGTGATTCACCGATTGAAATAGTGGATGAATTGGGCGGTAAATGTACACCAAGTACACAGCATGGAGGTTATTGTAATGGTTATGATAACTGGAATAATGATTGGTCTCGTGTAACACAAAAGAAAAATCTTTTCCGTTTTAGTGCTGGTATCTCACGCGATACACGTGATAGAACTGTATTTGCAACAGAAGGTTCTGTGAATACATTTAATGTTTCCGGTACATTGCCAGGTTCTACAGATGAGTTCTATATTTTATCCGCGAAACACAGCAGCTTCTACCCACTGTTTGATGGCGATGATTTCGTATTGAATATCCGTGGTGACTTAGCAAAAGGTTATGGTTATGGTAAAACTTCAGGTCTACCATTCTATGAGCGTTTCTACTCAGGTGGTTTAAGAACTGTTCGTGGTTACCGTTCAGGTACTTTAGGCCCTCGTTATCTGAATGACCAAAGTGCAGGTGGTGATTTACAAGTCAATGCAACAGCTGAATTAATTATGCGTGTGCCTGGCTTTGCAGAAAGTAACAGTCTGCGTTGGTCGATTTTCTTCGATGCAGGCCAAGTTTATGGACTGGGTAAACACTTGGAGAAAACTAGCATTAATACAGGTTATGATAAGTTTAAAACAGATAATTTACGTTATTCTGCGGGTATAAGCATGGCATGGTTCTCGCCAATTGGCCCGTTAGTATTCTCTTATGCTAATCCAATTAAATCTAAATCTTATGACCGTAAACAAAAATTCCAATTCTCTGTTGGTATCCCGTTCTAATTGAGTGAGAGATATCTTTATGATGAAGAATATTAAAACCATATTATTAATATTGATTAGTAGTATGGTTTTAAATTTTGCAGTAGCACAAACGCCATCAGTGAAATTTGGTGTTGTAGACATGGCACGCCTAGTGGAAGAATACTCTGGTATCAAAGGTGTTCAAAATATTTTGCAAGAAGAATTTGCAGCGAAAGATGAAGCATTAAGAGCATTGGCATTAGAGGTCAAGCAAGCTCAAGATTTAACGATGGAAATAGATTTAACGGATGGCACGCGTAAAGAATACGAGCGTAAATTGTTAAATTTAGATCGTGAATATGCTCGTTTAGCCTCTGAGTTTAGGCAAGATTATAACCTTCGTCGTAATGAAGAATTATATAAAATGCAAAAAGAAATTACCGATACAATTTTAGAGTATGCTGAACAGAACCAATATGATCTGATTTTAGAATCAGGTATGATTTATGCATCCGATAAGTTGCAGCTCACTGATTCTATTTTAGAAGTGCTGCGCCAAAAATTAGAGAAATAGTATGTTATTGTCAGAAATTTTTACACATATTGCTCAACATGTGAATGATCTTGTATTGCAAGGTGATGGTAATTGTGAAATTCAGAGATTGGCAACAATTCAGAATGCTCATCAAGGTGATATTGCTTTCATCAATAATGTGAAATATCGCCAATATTTAGAAGAAACAGAAGCATCTGTTGTGATTTTATCTCCAGATTTGGCTGAGGAATATAAAGGTAATGCATTAATTACTAAGAATCCTTATTTAGCTTGGGCGTATGTTTCTCATTTATTTGATACCCGTAGAGCAAGTTTACCGAATCAAATTCATACATCTGCAACAATTGCTGAGTCGGCAATTATTGGTGAAAATGTATTTATTGGTGCTAATGTTGTCATTGAAGATTATGTGAAAATTGGCAGCAATAGCGTGATTAAAGCGGGTTCTGTGATTGAAGAAAACACAGTATTGGGTGAAGGATGTTTTATTTATCCTAATGTGACTATTTGCTATAACTGTGTTTTAGGCGATCGAGTAACATTGCATCCTGGAGTTGTAATTGGTGCGGAAGGATTTGGCTTTGCGCCTAGCTCTAAAGGTTATGTAAAAATTGCACAAGTAGGCCGTGTGATTTTATCGGATGATGTAGATATTGGTGCCAACAGTTGTATCGACCGTGGTGCAATTGAAGATACATTTGTTGGGAAAGGCACTAAGATAGATAACCACGTACAGTTAGGTCATAATGGTTTGGTGGGTGAAAATACTGTAATTTCAGGATTTACTGGCATTGCTGGCTCATGCACAATTGGTAATAATGTTGTGATTGGTGGCGGTGTTGGTATTAATGGCCATATTAAATTACACGATGGTGTAATGGTAACAGGCGATACAATGGTGACACATTCATTAGTTGAACCAGGTGTTTATTCCTCTGGAATGCCAGTGACAGATAATCGTAGTTGGCGCAGAAATGTTGTGCAATTACAACAAATTGATAAACTCTATCGTCGTGTGAAGGCGTTAGAAAAGAAAATAGACTTTGAAGAATAAGGAAAAGGTGAGATTGTGTCTGAATCTAAAATTATTGATATCAACGAAATTATGAAGTATTTACCTCATCGTTATCCGTTTTTGATGATCGATCGAGTGTTGGATTATGTAGAAGGTGAAACATTAGTTGCACGTAAAAATGTAACATATAACGAGCCTTATTTTACAGGTCATTTCCCAGTTAAACCTATTATGCCTGGCGTAATGATTTTAGAAGCAATTGCACAAGCAACTGGTATTTTAGCTTATAAAACTGCTGGTGAAGATGCAACACCAAATTCAATCTACTATTTTGTGGGTATTGATAAAGCACGTTTCAGAAAGCCTGTTGAACCAGGTGATACAAT
>JBEBSR010000074.1:0-8466 GCA_040394195.1 Wohlfahrtiimonas larvae
TACCAATTTCAACCAAGCCTTCACCCACTTTTTGAACACCAACGCCAGAACCACCGCCAGTCACAGTAATCTTTATCTTTGGATTCACCTTCATAATATTTTGTGCAGCTTGCTTCATCACAGGAATGTGTGCTGTTCCACCAGCAATATCTATTTTGCCTGTTTCATCTTTGAATTCATCTAAGTTAGCTGCTGATGCTGTAAAACCTAATATTAATGCGGTTGATAGTAATAACTTTTTCATCGTTTTATCCTTTTATTAATGAGCTATTCAACTAATGATAGACATTAACATAATCACAAAATTTAATAATGATATAAATCCATAATTCATTATCCTACTTAGAATTCAGCTTTTAATGGATAATTTTCTGGAATATTATATTGTTGCATTTGCTCATCAAATATCATGATGAAAGACTGATCTTTAAACTCAGTGCCAATATAATGACCATTCAATGTAATCTTAATGTCATACATTTTCTGCTGATCATTAGGAATAAACTCATAGTTTCCCTCGATCATATCGCTGAGATCTTCATGATCACCACCTGCATAATGGCTACTATCATCATAAAAAGTTGGGATATAAGAATTAAAAATCTTACCATTATGATCGCCCACAACCATAATGCCACCTTGAGAAATACCTTGCCCCATATAACCTGTTTCAGTCACAAAACCATAACTATTGAAGCCAATTTTTTGAAATTGATAATCTGTTGGCGCATAACCTGATGAACCTGCATCAATGAACAACTCCTGTGCAATCACTTTACTCTCAAAGCCTTCGCCATTATCTTCAATGATTAAGCCAATGTTACCTTGTAAAACATGTGCTTTTTCAAAGTTATCACCCACGGCTAAATAGTAGGTTTTATAATGCCCTTCTTGTGCTTCATTTGGCACAGCTTCATTTGCATACAATGATATGCAATATTGATTTGTGCCACTTTCTGTTTCTTTCATCGCAAAATAACACATCTCTGATTCAGAATATTCTTTATAAGCTTCTTTCATCACATCTGTTTTTGCAGATGCCAATGGCATTGCTAGCATTAATCCTAAAATCGCGTATTTTTTCATTTTAACCATTCCAATACAATTTCTATGTTATGTAATTGTATAGAATGGTAACTCAATTAACTACTAGTGCACTATACAAATAATGCTTGTGAGAACCCATGGATGTTGATATAGAGTTATAAGTTTCAAAGGAAAATATATAACTAATTGGGAGGAATCATGTTGGTGAAAAAAGTATTATTAGCCTCAATCATTGCATTGAGCTTAACAACTGCAAATGCGCGTCCATTGAATGAAATTGAAGCATCTGGCGTTTTAAAAGTTGGCGTTCCTGGTGATTATGCACCGCTAGCTTTTTATAAAAATGAAGCGCTTGTGGGCTACGATGTTGATGTTGCAACCGTATTAGCCAAAGACTGGAACCTTAAATTAGAATTTGTTGCAACTAGCTGGCCAACTTTATCCGAAGATTTAGAAGCGGATAAATTTGATATTGCCATGGGCGGAATATCCTTCACACAGGATCGTAATGATCGTTTTCTATTAACTAAGCCATTAATTCCAGATGGTAAAGTTGCAATGACACAATGTGAAAAAGCACCGAACTTAAAAACTTTAGAAGCCATCAATCAACCTTCTACTGTTGTTGCTGTCAATCCTGGTGGCACTAATGAACGCTTTGTGAATGCTCATCTAGACAAAGCAACGATTGTACGCACGCCAAATAACATCGAAAATATCCAAATGGTTCGTGAAAAAACGGCAGATATGATTATCACCGATATGATTGAAGGCAACTACTATCATCACAATGAACCTGCGAATTTCTGTGTTGCGAATGATAAGCCATTTGAAGGCACCGAAAATTCACAAATTTACATGAGCCAAAAAGGCAATGTGGAATTAGTTGAGAAATTAAATGGTTGGTTAACCCTTAATAATTTAGCAAACATTGCAGATCAATGGGGCATTCAGCTTAATAAAGAATAATGCTATAAAAATTTATAGATAATTAAGACAATAAAAAAGAGGATCAAAAGTCCTCTTGTAATCAAAATTACAAAAATCTAAACATAAAATAGCTACTATTACTTCTTATCAACAGTTATTGACAACTTATCGCAATAAACTGAATCATCGTGATATGTCACTAATAATTTATCTGTTGAACGTGTAATTGCAACATATAATAATTTTGCTTCATCCTCTATTGCACCATTATGTTTATATGGCATACCAATCGATGGAATACATACAAATGGGAATTCCAAACCTTTGGATGAATGGATAGAAATAAAACGTATACCATCCATATTATTTTTTTCTGTAGCAATTGGAATGCTTTTAAAATTACACCACTTTTGAATGGCGTCACTCATAAATTTATAGCGATGAATCACAGCAATTTCTCGCCAAGGGCGACCATTTTTATGTTCATCAATAATAACATTGATAATAGATTTAGCTTCTTCCTCTTTATCCTGCTGATCAATGTGTAAAACCTGTGGTTTAACTCCAATTCGCCCTGCACTTTCAGGCATTAATAAAGGAATAGAATCTTCATCCTCATCTTCTTTTGTCACGTAATTATCTGCAATGCTTTGGGCAAAATTAAGTATTTCTAAAGGATTGCGATAATTGACTTTCAAAATTGTTGTACGGCCAACAGCTTTGATACCGATACCTGAAAATGTTTTGATTTTTTTCTTCTCAACACCATAAATAGATTGAGCATCATCATAGAGTAATAGTAACGTGTCAGAAGATTCATTCAGCATAGGCATCAATATTTTGAACCAATCTTCTTCAAAATCATGTCCTTCATCAATTAAGATTGCATCATATTGATGAGTGGTAATTTTTCCTTCTTCTACATTTTTCTGCATATAAGCAACAAGATCTGCACTATATAAATCAGAATTATCATTTTTAGGTGGTAACTCACATTCATGAGTTTTCAATTGTTCATAACACCACTGATGAAAATTATGCGTATGCACCAAATCTGTTAAGTTTTTACTATCAAAATAACGATGAAGATCTTTGGCTAGCTCTTTGTTATAACACATCACTAAAATAGGTTTTTTCACTGCTTTTGCAAGATGTTCTGCACGATATTTTAAAATTAATGTTTTACCAGAACCTGCAACACCATGAATGACTCTGTGCCCTGATCCTAAACTTCTCGCCATTTGCTCTTGGTGTAAATCCATAACACGCAATATTCCCATTGCTTTAGGTGCTTGAATCTCTACAATTTCAGAACCAAACAATTCAGCTTGTTTCATAGGAATACAAATTTCTGGATACAACGTGCCACGAATAAATTGCACATCATTATCTGCAATTGGATATTTCATACTAAAAGGTAAAATATTCCATAGTTTTTCTTGAAATGCTTGATCATCCACAGTGTCATACATTTCATCACTGCAAATCACAAATTTTTCATCTAGTACTTTGTTCAATCCTGCGCCATTAAACATTTTTCTTGTGATATTAGTTAAAACCACTCCAGAAGCATAAGCTAATTTTCGACTGGATAAAAAGTTCTTCCCTAGTTTTTCTGTGATCAAATGCTGAGAGCTTTTTGCTTGTTCTAAAGGATTTTCACACACTTTACTAGGTATACATAATTCGACTTCTTTTGTCGTAAATCGCTCAATATTATCGAGTTTCCAATCTTTAACTTCTAAGACAATTAATCCCTTACTAGGATTTAATACAACAAAATCAGGATAGCGCCCACTGATTGGAATATTGAACCAACAAATTGTCTTATCATCTAATTTATCTTGTAAACGTTCTGCGAAACGTTTTTCCCCTGCCGTCATTGCTCCTTCAGAGCTTCTAATCGTTGGAATAATTAATGCCATATTTTCTCTTTGATTTATACTAAATATTTAAAATAATCTTAAAACGGGCACTAGCATACATTCTTATGGCAAAAATGGGAATATGACTGATTATATTACGAGTTTATTGAAACCCATAAAAACAAAACTTTGGTGCTAATGAAAACACCAAAGTTTTTATATTATATAAAGATTAATTAATATTTATTTCTTCACAAACATCTCTTTCACAAAATCAACTTCGCCCGTTTCTACTTTATAGAAAGCACCCACAATACCGATTTCACCACCTTCATACATATCTTTTAAAACTGGGCTTTTTTCTAGAATATGATCAATTGTGTATTCAACATTATGGAAAGCCACCATATCCACTGCTTCTTTAGATTTAATATCCAAATCTGCATGATTAGCTTTCACATGATCAATGGATGGCTGAATCTTCGCTAAAAGATTTGTTAAATGCCCCAATTCTTTACAATGGCAAGCGCCTGTAATCGCGCCACAATGAGAATGCCCTAAAACCATAATCAATTTAGAACCAGCTAATTTACATGCAAACTCCATCGAGCCAATGATATCTTCATTCAATACATTGCCTGCGATACGCGCGCTGAAAATATCGCCCAAGCCTTGGTCAAAGATCAATTCAGCAGATGTTCGGCTATCAATACAACTCAAAATGATCGCAAAAGGAAATTGTCCTTCTTTCGTTTCATTCACTTGTTCAAGCAAGTTGCTGTGTGCTTTTAAGTTTGCCACAAAGCGTTTATTGCCTTCTTTCAAAAATGACAGCGCCAATTCTGGTGTTAAAGACTTCTGATCTTCGATGTTATGTAATCTCATTGTTTAACTTCCAAACGATGGTAAAGAATTAGACAATTTACTCCGATTTTGCCAAAAATGGAGAGAATGAAAAATATTAATTCAAAACCTGTATAGACAACCTTACGAAATTAACACTGATAAATTACATCTCATTCAAGATCAATTGCTTGATTTTAACAGCTTTCTCAAAGTGATCGAGCTTGTGCATTTTGATCCACCAAGTGGCTGCTTCCATTAATAATTAAGATACTAAAACTCTAAAAAGTCATCATTTTCATAATAATAATTTAACGCCTTCACATATTCTTCATCTGTAGCATCAATTTTTTGCTCATATACTGAACAAATTACTGACATAAAGGATTCTCCAGAATATATTACAGTTAATTTTTTTTCATAGAAAATAGCAGGATATATTTCTTCATCCTCTATTATTTCAGGATAATCTGCATAAAAATAATGATTGTTTAATGTTAGTTTGCTTTCATTTTTATTATCTGAATATATATAAAATAATCTAAAGTCAATATATTGATTATCTATATTCATACCGTCATAGTTATTGGGAAATTTTATTATTATTCCTTTTGCCCATTCAATAATTTTTGATAATGGATAATTCATATTCTTTTGTAACATGTAGATATTCTTCCTAAATTTAAAATTTCAGCATGCGATATATAGAACCAAAATGCTATTCAATCACTAGAAAAACATAGCTTTAATAAAGTATTAGAAGGCTCAAAAGCTTACAATTTAAATAATCATAAAATTGAATCTTAACAAAAAAGAGGATCAAAGATCCTCTTTTCAATACTCGCAATAATTAATAATAATTAAGCAATTGGCGGAGTATATGTTCCGTTCGCAATGGAATCTTTAATGCGATCAGCTTCTGCTTGAACTTGTGACAAGAGATTTTGAACATTTTCCAAAGTTGCGATTGGGCTTAATGTTGTCATTTTTAATGATTGAACATCACCCACTTTTGTTACGCCGATATTTGCTTCACCACGTGCAAATAGTTCATCTGCCACGTTTTGATTCAAATTATCTACGAACTCAGCAGGATAACCTTCAGGCACAACGCGGAATAACACTGATGCGAATTGTGGTTCAACCAACAATTCTAAACCATCTGTTGCTTTAATATAATCTGCAACATCACGTGTTAATTTCACGCCATGATCAATCATCGAACCATACAACTCTTCACCTAATGCTTCCACTGTCATCCATAATTTCAACGCATCAAAACGGCGAGTTGTTTGTAAGGATTTAGACACAAGATTTGGCACGCCATGTTCTTCATCATAAGCTGAGTTCAAATATTCAGCTTCATAATGCATATAACGATAGTTTGCTTCATCTTTCAGTAAGAAAGCACCACATGAAATGGTTTGGAAATAGTGCTTATGGAAATCCAATGTTACAGAATCAGACAATTCCAAGCCATCCAACATTGCACGATATTCATTCGATAAAATCAAAGCACCGCCCCAAGCTGCATCAATGTGCATCCAAGCACCATATTGATCAGCAATATTTCGGATCTCTTTCATTGGGTCGATTGCGCCTGCATCTGTTGTGCCCGCTGTTGCCACGATACATGCAACAATTTTGCCATCTGCTTTTAGATCAGCCATTGTTTTCGCTAATGCGACAGTATCAATTTGTGCATTGCTATTTACAGGAACTGTCACAACTGATTGAAAACCCATACCCATCATTGCTAGATTTTTCTGTACAGAAAAATGCGCATTTTCAGAACATACGAATTTCACATTGCGCATCGCTTCACTTGGAATACCATCACGCTGAACAGACCAAGGTTTCCCATTGTCATCTTTCCAGTTTTTAGCAATACAAGCATCACGTGCTAACAAAATGCCCATCAAGTTCGATTGTGTGCCACCTGATGTGAATACGCCAGCTTGCCCTTCTCCATAACCAACTTTTTGACGAAGCCAATCAATTAATTGCACTTCCATCAATGATCCTGCTGGGCTTTGATCCCATGAATCCATTGATTGATTAGTGGCATTGATTAATACTTCAGCAATTTGGCTCGTGACCATTGTTGGACAATGTAAGTGCGCCAATGAATGTGGATGATGAACTTTCAAACTTTTGTTTAAGAAAAGCTCCACCATGCGATCCAATGACTTTTGTACGCCCATGCCTTCTTTAGAAGGTTGAAACGCGATCTCTTTGCGGAGCGCTTTAATGCTGCCGCCCGTGTACATTTTTTCGTTTTGCAACCATGCAGAAACAGCTTCCACTGCTTCGCCCATCGCTGACTGATAGTCAGCGATGGATTGTGCATCATTGCAGAACAATGCCTTACGGTGTTCTGCAAAATCTGCCATATTTAAGCTCCTCTCACCATTGTTAATGCTTCCGCGACTGCTTTCTTAAAGCGAACAATCACTTCTTCACACTCAGCTTGAGTAATAATCAATGGGCACAATAAACGAATTACTGTACCGTTACGACCACCTTTCTCTAACAATAATTTGTTATTGAAACATGCCGTTTGGATCGCCGCTGACAATTTAGAATCGCCAGGGAATAATCCCATATGATCTGCTTTTTGGGTTTCATCTACAATTTCAATACCGATCATCAAACCGCGACCGCGCACATTGCCAATGCATGGAAATTCTTTAGATAAATTTTTCAATTCAGCTTGTAAGAAATCACCACGTTCTTGTGCATTTTGCGCCAAGTTTTGTTCTTTGATCATTTTGATTGTTGCTAAACCTGTTGCCATAGCCAGTTGATTGCCACGAAAAGTTCCAGTGTGACCTGCTGGCTGCCAAGCATCAAACTTACGTTTAATACCTAATACTGCCAAAGGCAAACTGCCACCCACCGCTTTTGACATCACAATAATGTCAGGCTCAATTCCTGCTTGTTCAAAAGCAAACATCTTTCCTGAACGTCCAAAACCTGCTTGAACTTCATCAAGAATTAACACAATGTCGTGCTTCTGAGTGACTTCACGGATTTTCTTTAACCATTTCACAGGTGCTGAAACAACGCCGCCTTCCCCTTGAATTGCTTCAAGAATCACAGCTGCTGGTTTTGTTACGCCGCTTTCGACATCTTCAATGAAGTTTTCGAAATAATATGTCAAAGCATCAATACCAGCTTCTCCGCCTAAACCGAGCGGACAGCGATATTCATGCGGATATGGCATAAATTGCACACCTGGCATTAAACCATTGACTGCATTTTTTGCAGATAGGTTGCCTGTTACGGATAAAGACCCATGAGTCATACCATGGAAACCACCTGAAAAACTGATAATGGTATTACGACCAGTATAAGTTTTTGCAAGCTTCATTGCTGCTTCTGTTCCATCTGCACCAGACGGTCCACAAAACTGTAAGCAATACTCTTCTTTGCCTCCCGGCAATTGTTCAAGTAATGCCTCAGTAAAAGCATCCTTTAAAGGCGTTGTTAAATCTAAAGTATGTAGTGGCAAACCACTTGTTAAAGTATCTTGGATACTTTTAATAACCACAGGATGATTATGGCCTAATGCCAATGTTCCTGCCCCAGCTAAACAATCTAGGTACTTAGTACCTTCCACATCGGTAACCCAACAACCTAAAGCTTCTGCTATAACCAACGGTAATTTCCGTGGATAACTACGAACATTTGATTCCATTTGACTTTGGCGGGCCAAATAGTATTCGTTAGAAGGATTAGTGGCAGGGTTTACAGAAAAAACGCTCATATCGAATTACCA
>JBEBSR010000075.1:0-6836 GCA_040394195.1 Wohlfahrtiimonas larvae
TAAACATTAATTTAGTTGATTATTATCAATGAGGCTTTTCAACACTGGGCTATACTGAGCCCAGTGGTTCCTGCAATAAATTCTATTAACAAGGGGGAAAAGATGGGTTGGTTTACAATGCCAGTTTTATATAGCATCTTAGGTGTACTGTTCATGATTGGTATGTGTGGCTATCTTGGATGGTTCTTTATTAGTAAAATGAAAGAAGAAGAAGCACTAAAAGCACGCAACGAACAAAAAAATCATTAATTTAATTATTTTTCTTCAAAACGATTTGTTTGAATGAATTGCAGGGCCTTTTCCGCCGCCAAATTTGAAAAGATTAGGCCTGTATGACTAATAGGAATGATAGTATGATCTGTCATTCCTTTTATTTTAGTCTCTTCAATTGTCACAGTGCCATCTGTTGGAATTTTTTTGCCTGGTGCGAAGAGAATTCGTGCACCTATTGTTGATTTACCAGCAATGGAACCTAAGCTAATATCAGGAAATAGCCATTCATTATTGCTCTTTGGTAATAGAATTTCTAAGCTTTTGCCAACAATGCCATCCATGCGATATTGCTGCATGAAAGTTAAGATAGAAGCACCTTGCCATGGCGTACCCATAGAAATTACTTTTTGTACTTTCTTTTCAGGATTCTCCATCATAGATAATGTTTTTTGTGTAAGCAATCCACCTAAGCTATGGCAGATGATGACATTGTCATCGCCCAAAGATTCAATCAAAGTTTTGAGTTTTTCTGCACTCTTCTCAGGTGTTTCTTTGATGGTATGATAAGAGAATACAGAAGTTGTATAACCTTTTTGCTCAAAGAAATTACGCAACTTAATCATTACAGCGCCAGGCATGAATAACCCATGTACCAGTATTATATTTGTCATAAAAGTCCTTATTTGCAGTGGTTATCTAACTCATGACATATTATATAAAGATACTGAAATGTAAATATAGATATTTTTGAAAATATTTTGGGTATAATAAGTAGTCGTAACATCCTTTCGATATATAAAATAAATGTTAACTTATGTTAATTTTAATATAATAAAGCTACAATCTAAGCTTCATTGAAGAGTTTCACTTAGTGTTGTGGATAAGAATAAGCAAAAATTATAAATGGGTGAGGAAATGATGAAAACAGATCTAGTTTATAGATTCGATGAATTGAATGTATGTGAGCGAGGTGCCTTAACTAGCCATAGATTTTTCTCTTATGGTGATTATTATGATCCTGAGCGCATTCAATTCGGTACACTGCGCTTACTAAATAGTAATTACTATACTGGCCCAGGACGATTTGGTCAGCAGCATCATTGCGACTTAGAAGTTATTTTAATCCCATTAACTGGAGCGATTGAATATACGGATAGTAAAGCCAATCGTTGTATTGTGAAGAAAGAGAGTTTAATTACAATCAGTACAGGTTCAGGCATTCAATATGCGATTAATAGCGCTGCACCGCGTGAAGAAGTAAATTATTTAAAGATTTGGTTATTGCCAAGAAAGCGTGATTTAACACCAAGACATCACCTACATTCTGTTGACATGGATATGTTGAATAACCATTTTCACTATGTTGTTGTGCCAGATTCAGCGACAACTCATGCAGCACAAATTAATCAAGATGCTTGGGTGGCTGTTTCTCAAATTGATACCAAGAAGAAAGTGACTTATCACAAAAAGAATCCCGATAATGGTTTGTTCTTACGTGTTTGTTTTGGTGAGATTAAAGTGCGCGGTCACAAATTGTCAGAGGGCGATTGTATCGCTTTTGATGATAAGAATGATTTAGTGGTAGAAGGGTTGAAAAAAAACCGCTTCCTTTTATTAGAAATTCCGATGAATGTCACATTGTATGATTCGGAAGAATCCATCACGATTCCTCCGAAAATGTAACCCTTGATAGTTTCTGATGCACCTCTATTTTGCCTGATCCATGATCAGGCTTTTTTTTGGTGATTTTGCAACCCATAAAGATAATAAAATGATGGTTGAACCAATTGTAAACTCAACAGGCATATCGATGATGCCACCAAATAAAATATTGATGATGATGCCTAGAGGAATTAATAAGTTATTCATTACAGATAATGTGGCTGCGGATACTTTTGTTGCGCCTTGTAACCAGAAGTATTGACCAAGCCCAGTTGCTAAAAGGCCAACATACAAAAGTGCTAATAATGTACTCGTTTGCATGGTGAATTTTGTTGTACCCAAGAATAACCATGTTGGGAATACAATCATAAATGCGCCTGCGAAGAACCAAAAGAAGTTTTGATAATTTTTAGTGGATTGCTTTTGTGTGCGTTGGTAATAAGTTTGTCCAAATGCAAAAACAAAGTTTGCTGTTTGCATTAGCACAAAGCCAATCACAAATGAAGGTGAAATAGCTTGATAGCGAATAATCCCTGCGCCGATTACGGCTAAAAATGCTGCTGCAAATGCTCGAGTAGCAAATCGTTTTTCAAAGAAGCTGTGTATCATTACGATGTAAATTGGCGTTGTGATGGAGAAGAGCAGAACTTCGATCACAGTGATGTATTGGAAGGATTGATATAAAAAGATATACGTTAAACCAAATTGGCATGCACCACAGATCATCAGTGTTTTAATCTCTTGGTAGGCTGTTTTACGCACAAAAGGTAAAAAGATCAAAATGCCGCATAGGATGCGAATCAATACAGCTAAGTAAGGATCTACATAGGGTGATATAAATAAGCCAATGAGAGAGAAAGATAGTGACCAAATAACTGATACTAATGATAGTTCTAACATATGTAAACTTTAATATAGAAATAAAGAATACATAATACTGTGCATAAAGTGAAAAAGCGAATATTTTGATTGTATCTTGCTATAATTTGCCCTTTGATTCTTGGCAAGACGAACATGGCAGAAATCGCTCAAAAAACACATAAGAAAGGGCTTTTAGGCTCATTATTTACAATCAGTGCATTGACGCTTGTTTCACGCATTTTAGGCTTAATTCGTGATATGGTATTTGCGAGCTATTTTGGCGCAACAGCAATGATGGATGCTTTTAACGTTGCCTTTAGAATCCCTAATCTTTTTCGTAGGTTTTTTGGTGAAGGCGCTTTTAATCAATCATTTGTGCCTGTATTCAGTGAATATTATGAGAAAAAACGTGATCAATTACCTTTATTTATTGCTGAAGTTTCAGGAACATTAGGCATTGTATTATTTGCCATTACAGTTTTGGGAATATTTTTTGCGCCAGAATTAGTTATGGTTTTTGCTAGCGGCTTTAAAAGCGATCCTGAGAAATTTGCATTAACATCTGAATTGGTTCAGATCATGATTCCTTATGTATTCCTGATTTGTATGTTGGCGATGTATTCGAGTGTTTTAAATTCATTGGATCGCTTTGCATTGCCTGCATTATTACCAAGTTTATTGAACATTGCGATGATCGTTGGTGCATTTTTGAGCGTTCAATTCTTACAAGTGCCTATTTTAGGTTTAGGCTATGCAGTGCTGATTGCGGGTGTGATTCAATGTTTTATTGTGATGTATAGCGTTCGCCAACAAAAACTATTAACACATATGCCTAAAGTTGCTTTTGGTGCACCAGGAGTGAAGCAGGTAATTGTATTGATGATTCCAGCATTGATTGGATCATCCAGTAGCCAAATCAATATATTGATCAATACACAATTAGCATCGCGCTTAGAAACGGGCAGTGTGACTTGGTTATATTATTCTGATCGTTTAGTGGAATTTGCTTTAGGTACAGTTGCTGTTGCATTGGGCACAGTTGTGTTACCAAAATTATCTCGTTTAAGTGCATCGAATGATCAAGAAGGTTTTGAGAAAACAGTGAATTGGGGCATTCGCTTAGCGTTAGTTTTAGGAATTCCATCCAGTATTGGTTTGATCTTATTAGCAGAACCATTGTTAGCATTGCTATTTATGCGTGGCGCATTCACTTACAACGATGTATTAATGTCCGCAAAAAGCTTAGTCACATACGGTACAAGCATTGCAGCCTATTTCTTAATTAAGATTCTCGCACCTGTTTATTACTCAAGACAAGACACAAAAACACCATTGAAATTTGGTTTAGTATCCATTGCTGTGAACATTGTATTGCAGTTCATTTTAGTTAAATATTATGCACATGCAGGTTTAGCATTATCGACATCTATTGCAGCTTGGGTGAATGCATTGTTACTAATGTTTGGTTTGCATTACTTGGGCATTTATAGATTAGGGCGATTGTTGACAGGGAAGTTATGGGTCGTGATTCCTGCCAATATTTTCCTAGCTGGATTCTTATACTGGGCAAGCCAATACAGTGATTTTTGGATTCATTCATCCTTGTGGTTGCGCTTATGTGGCTTGATGGGGGTTGTGATTATTTCGGTGATTGGCTACTTCGCTTGCTTGCATTTGCTTGGGTTTTCATTGAAGCAATTCAGAAAAGTGTCATAAAATCTTTGATCTAAATCAAAATGTAATGTTTTGTATTTATATTAAACAAATGTAAGTTTTAAATTGTAATTATTATGTTGTGCAGTTATGATTGCCTCCTACCTCGCAGAGGAGATACTAAAAACAATACGCAATAATAATGGTCAAAAACATACTAACAATTGAATAGCGCCTTTAGGCGCTTTTTCTTTATCTGAATATTATGTAAGAAAAAATCCCATGAATTGGCTTCATGAGATTTGATCTAATTTGAATGAGTGAAGAACAGTTAAACTACATTGCGGACGAATGCATCATCGCTGATGCCTTTTTCTAACACAATTTTTGACCATTCTTTAGCTGAATGTAATGAGTGATCTTTATAGTTACCGCAAGCAACTTTAGCAATGCCTTGGACTTTATCAATTGTATAGCTATCTTTCACGATCTCTTCTAAAGTTTTCTTCAATACTTTAGCAACTTCTGTTGCGCTCGGTTCACCCCAAGCAATCAAGTGAAAACCAGTGCGACAACCAAAAGGTGAAATATCAATGATGCCATCGAGTTGATTGCGCATGAGATCAGCAAAAATATGTTCAAATGTATGCATGCCGCTTGTTTCAATGGATGTTTCATTTGGCTGAGTTAAACGAACATCAAAGTTTGTGATGATGTCACCTTTAGGGCCAACTTCTTTTGCGATCAAACGGACATAAGGTGCAATGACGATATTATGATCGAGTGTGAAACTTTCTACTTCTGCCATAGTTACTCCTAAATATATATGTTTAATATGTTTTAAAGCTATCCGTATTTATACATTAAAAATTCATTGCGCGAAAGGCTAAAGCTTCAGTTAAATGTGTTGCCTTAATATTTTCTGAGGCTTCTAAATCTGCAATGGTCCGTGCAACACGTAGAATACGATGGAAACTGCGTGGTGATAAATTTAATCTTTTTTGTGCCTTATCCATTAATTCTAATTCTCTTGCACCTAATTGACAATCCTCATCAATTTCTCGAACAGTTAATAGTGCATTTTGTTTGCCACGGCGTTGATTTTGGATATTTCTTGCAGCCACAATTTGCTCTCTCATACTCGCAGAAGATTCACCTAATTGAGTTGTTTGCAATTCTGATGTGAGTAAGCGTGGCACTTCTACATGTAGATCAATGCGATCTAAAAATGGTCCTGAGATTTTGTTACGATAACGATTCACAGAATCTGTGCTGCATTGGCAAGCTTTTTCTTTATCACCAAAAAAGCCACAAGCACAAGGATTCATAGCGGCGATTAATTGAAATTGAGCAGGGAATTTGGCTTGAGAAGTTGCACGAGAAATATTGATCACACCTGATTCTAAAGGTTCACGTAATGTTTCTAATACTTTGCGATCAAACTCAGGTAATTCATCGAGGAATAAAACTCCGTGGTGCGCTAATGAAATTTCACCGGGGCGAGGATTCGATCCACTGTCAGATACAATAAAAAACGCTACTATTGGATAATAATTCAGGCTTTTATGCGTTTTATTACAAATGATCATTCAACTTTTTACAAAATTAGGTTCTAATAACTTACATTTTTACAAAAATAAGCTATACAAGATTGCAAGAGGATATCATGTTAATTAAAGATAACTTTCAACCAGTACGAAAACCTAAATCAGTATATGGTAGTGTTTCAGGATATTTTGCTTTTAGAGAACAAGATACAATATGGTTTGAGTCTACATTGGAGCGTGACTTATTATTGAAGCTTGAATTTAATGATAACGTTATGCAAGTGGTTTGCCAGCCTATAGAGATACCATATCGAACAAATAAAGGTAATCTATCAACGTACACACCAGACTTTTTAATTCAATTCTTTGAGACAACATTACGCCAGCCTCCATTATTAGTAGAAGTTAAGCCAAGAGAAAAACTTAAAAAAGATTGGGATATTTTAAAACCGAAGTTAAAAGCAGGATTTCAATATGCTAAAGATAATGGGTGGGATTTTAAAATATATGATGAATTTCGTATTCGAGATCAACTTCTCATTAATCTCCAATTCTTAAAACGATATAAAAACTCTGATTTTCAATATGATGAAACGCTTCAGATCTTAAGTAGGTTAGATGAGTTTGGCACCCATTCAGTAAATGGGCTGGCTAGCAGTTTGTTCAAAGCAGATCAAAGAATTCTCCAAGCAATTGCACATATTTGGTTTTTAGTTGAGAAAAAATATATTTGTTGCGACCTAACGCAGCTACTTAAACCTACCACAATAATTTGGGTTAATGATTCTGTTAGAAATGCATTAGTGAAGGAGTATATATAATGGAGGGCAATATAATGCTTGATAGACGTTTATTAGAATTAAAAATTGGCTCCATAATATGCTGGCAAAGTGATGACTA
>JBEBSR010000076.1:0-5990 GCA_040394195.1 Wohlfahrtiimonas larvae
ATGATCATTGAAGAAGATCACACCATTAATCATCTGCAATGTTGGCGAAACAAACTGCACAATCCCAATCAATGATAATGGAATCTTTTTTGCACCTTCTGAAAACAGCAATAAGGGAATCGTCGTCACTGCACCTTATAATAATAGCAATACCAATGGTAATGTTGGTAGTTCTGTAAATATTAACGTGCCTTGACTAAATTCATACATTAAATAAACACTAGCAAATGGCAACATAAAGAAAGTTTCAAATGCAATGCTCGGCAATGTTTTAACGGGATAAGCTTTTTTCAATAAGCCATAAAATGAAAACGTAACAGCTAATCCTAAAGCTACATAAGGGATTGTTTTACCCACAATCGTGAGCCAAATAATGCCAATAATCGCAATACCAACCGCCAAAGATTGTGAATGAGATAATCGTTCTTTTAAAATAATACGCCCTAAAAAAATACTGAATAATGGCGTAATGAAATAACCTAAACTTGCATCCACAACTCGATTTGCTGTAATCGCCCATAAATATGTCAGCCAGTTAAAGAACAGTAATTGTGAAGTAATGAACAATACTAATACTGCTTTTCGCTGCGTTAATATTGCGAGTATAGATTTCCATTCTCTCAAAAGCGTTACAATCAACACTACAAAAACCACAGACCATAAAATCCTCTGTGACATTAATTGTGTGGAACCTAACATTTTCAGTGAATACCAATACAGTGGAAAATTTCCCCACATGAGATAACACGCTAAGGTATAAAAAATACCTTTTTTATATTCACTTTGATTCACATTAACCAACCTAATTGTTAAATTTTAACTCTGTTTTTCGCGACCAGCTAAGATCGTCTCTAGAAGATCGAGATCATATCCCAATTTATTAGCAGTTTCCTCACTAATTTGTCGTGTTGATTTTAATCTCATCAATTCAGCACGCTCAGCTCTAATGGCAGCTAAACGGAAACGCAATTCCAACAAATCATAATATTCTGTTTCAGCATCCGAAATTCCTAAGGATTGGCGAATTCCTCTCGCCACATGATTATGAATATCTGTAATGTGCTGTGGATCTAGCTTCAATTCATTATTGCTGACTAAACGTGTTTCCAATGTTTGTATGCTAGATAAAGCGACTTGTTGCATAGCTGCTTTTGCAACTTTAATTTCTTGCTCTATTTCATCATTATCCAAAGCAAAACCTTTGAGCAATAATGGCAAAATAAACACTGCCACCAATAGAGAGAGAATAATCACACCAATGGCAATGAAGATAATTTGATAACGTGCAGGCACAGAAACAAATGTGGGAGATGTGCTGATGTACAATGGAATGGATAATGCTGCAGCCAATGTCACAGCTCCGCGAACACCTGCAAATGTCATAATTATGAGCTCTTTTGTACTGAAGCGCTCAAAAACCAAACCTTTTTTCAAATGTAATACTTTTCGCAAATGCTTCATGACAACTAGCCATAAGAACCGCACAAACATTAGCATGCCATAAATGATGAAGATATCCGAAACCAAACTGAATAAATCTACACCATTATCTGTTGCAACCCGCTCAACAGAATATTCAATGATGCCTGGGATTTGTAAGCCCAACATCAAGAAGACAATGCCGTTCAATAAATATTCTAAAACTGTCCAAATACTATTGGCCTGAAAACGCATCGATATAGAAACTGTACTCATTGTATTACTATAAGTAACGGTCATCCCTGCAACAACAGCAGCCAAAATACCTGATGCGCCCAAATGTTCAGCCACAACATAAACTAAAAATGGTAATAGCAATAGGAAGATCATCTGAATGGCAGTTTCATCACCTTTTAATTTTGTTAAAATACGCACCAAACGTACATAAAACCATGTCACACCAAAACCAATTAAAACACCGCCGCCCGCCATTAATATAAAGTTCACACCCATTTCAGCGTAATCTTTACTGGTTTTAAACACCATTGTGCCCATAATAATGGCAACAGCATATTTTAATGAAACCAGTGCGGAAGCATCATTCAATAATGCTTCCCCTTCTAAAACTTTACTCATTTTCTTAGGCAATCGGCCTTTGCCCACAATACCCGATAATGCCACAGCATCCGTTGGAGACAATACTGCTGCCAATGCAAATGCTACTGCCAATGGCATATCTGGCATCAATGTTGGAATGAATAAGCCTAAGCCAACAACCGTTGCAAAAACTAAAAATAGTGCAAGACTGATAATTTCCCAACGTGATTCCATGAATTCATGAAATGGCATTCTGCGGCCATCTGCAAACAACAATGGCGGAATAAATAAGAATAGAAAAAGATCGGGATCAAATTCCACGTGCAATCCAAACGATGGGAATGCAATGGCTGCACCAAGAATAATTTGTAAGAGTGGTAAAGGTACTTTGAAAGGCAATAAGCGTCTGATTACATCTGATAGAGACACCATTGTGATTAAGATTAATATTATATAGAAGGTCTTCATTGGGCCGTTTTATGTCCGAGTGATCGTAGTAAAAACAAAGGATTTATGAATACTATTTCATAAATCCTTCCAATTATAAGATATATGCGAAATTTATGAGCAAATTATGTCAACAAATTATCATTTGAATCAATGCAATTCGCTCAAAGCACAACGCTAATTTCAAATTTATTAAACTATTTTATATAGTTAAGTGCACTTTCTAAATTTTGTGTGGTTAAGAAAAATTTTGCATCGTGAGAAACGAATTCTGAGAATTGAATGCCATGATCTGTTAACAATAATTTTAAACGTTTCAATGTTTGCTTATAGAACACATAATCATCTTCACTGCCACCGAAGATTTCGGTATAGATATCTTTCGCTGGCACAATGAATACAACTTCTTGGCCGTTCCACAATACCAAATGACCACTACCCAATACTTGGAATGTTGAACCCATATCGAAAATGATGTGTTTCATCACTTCCCACAATGGTTCCAAGTTAATTTGAATTAACTGCGTTGCATAAAAACTGCTAATGTCACTCAATGTGATCATGTGTATGTGCGCAATTTTACATTGCAATGCATTTTCGATCATTGGGCTTAATACTTCAGTCACGATGCCTTCTTGAGAAATCGTCTGTTCAATATTATCCACCAATGCTTGGTTTGCTTCATTTTTTGGCAATACCAACAATGCTGGGAAAATATATAAAGGATCAGGTGATTGAGTATCTTTATTAAACGCATTCACAGAAAACTCACCATCTTTTGCAGTGATTGTCACAATAGATGGCTCAAAGTTATTCGGTCTAAAGTTAATTTTAGAAACTTCCGTCATCTCATGATAAATCGGAAATTTAGGGCGCATGATCTGCGCCACTTGATAGCCTGCACCCACAAATACAACGCCTGCATTGGATAACGCAGGATATAACTGTTGAAGCGATGCAGTCACTTTACGGCTCATCTCTTCAGCAGTTTCTTTATCCAAATACGTTTGTAATCCTGGGCTCAACTCTGATAATTGCATCATCACAGCAAAATCTAAGTACATTAATTCAGGTTGAGTAGTATTCATGGATGGCTCCTTTAAATTCATCAATGCAAAGCAACAATTATGGTGCGAGGAAGTTTAGCGCGTTCCAATGGAAAACTTCAACTAACAAATGTGATACAGCTGCAATCACACCATAAATAATCACAATGTATGGCATCCATTTCCCACCCATTGCTCTGAAGGCAGATTTATCATTGCCCGCCTTCTTACGATGCGCAATCACCATCATGCCCGGAATGATCACCGACCAAATTGCCGCAAATAAGCCTGCAAAACCAATCGCCACGATGAATCCGCCTGGTAAGCTCATACCCAAAATTGTTGGTGGAATGAATGTAATGATAGCAGTTTTTGCACGGCCTAATGCTGAATCATCAAATTTACACAGATCCGCGATGTAATCGAACAAACCTAAGCCCGCACCCAAGAATGATGTCACAACTGCAAAGAACATGAAGAATTTCAAAATTGTTCTGAACATCTCAGACAAATTCACAGTATTTAAGAGCCACACTAAACCATCATTGGCTTGTGCAACTTCTAAAAATTGAATACGAGGAATGTTACCCATAATGCCAAGCATCCAAACGCCATAGAAAATCAACGTTAAGATCATACCAATCGCAATGGCTGAACGAATTTTTTTACCACCTTCACGACCATAGTATTTTACAAAACTTGGCACGCTTGCATGGAAACAAAAAGATGTTAAGAAGAACGGTAAACTTGCAAATGCATAGATTGCAAAACTAGATTCACCCGATGGTTCAAATAAATTTGGGATAGAAATAGATTTCAATAAGCCTGTCAATGCTGCAAACAAAGTAATGAACATTGCGAACATTAAAATAGTAGAGATGCGATCAACAGCTTTAGCACCCCACCAAACTAAAATTGAGAGCACAACAGCAAAGATTAAACCTGCCATGGCTTTTGGCATTGCGATGTCAAAATTCATTTGCAAGGCATTTTGAATAACAGAACCAGAACCATCCACATAAGCATATAAAAGAATATACAAAACAAATGCCACAGATAAACCATTCACAATGGTTGCAAAATGTCCTAAGTTATCTTTCACTAAAGTATGAAAACTTGAGCCTTCTGGATAGCTCAAGTTCACTTCTAAAATTTCTTCTGCTGAATTTTGCATGAAGAATGTGGTGATCAACATGATAAAAATTGTCCATGTGAACCACATGCCGGCGGATACGATTGGCAATGTTAGCATGCCAGCACCAATCATTGTGCCAGCTGCAATCATTGCACCGCCCAATACGGATGGTTGTCTTGTTTTCATAAAGTTAATATCTCGTTATAGATTCTAAGCAAACGATTATTGTACGCATGAAAAACTATAAGACAATATCCAACTTGAATTATGATTTCATTGTTTTTTTCGGAGAAGAGCCATAAATAATATATTTATCTAACTCTTTCTTTGGCACGCCTTTAAGATGTTTAATCTCAGTCTCAGGCAACATAATCCCTTTCACACTATTACGTTTAGCAATATTTGGGTTATAAAACTCAATGACTTTTTGAGGTACATCAGAAGCCTTGATGATTTTCTTCAATTGCTCTGGACTATCTGTTCTTACACGCACGAGTTGCGGAATATCATTTTGATCAATGCTCGCAAGCTTATCACGCTCAGAAATCACTTCAGATAATGCCAACACTTTAGGAATATAAGCTCGTGTAATTTGGGGCAACTCAATGCTCCAATAATCAGTACCTTTTCCTTTTTTACGGTTAGCCTTCATGCTTCTTAAAACGCGACCTTCGCCTGCATTATAAGCAGCCATCGTTAACAGCCAGTCACCATCAAACATTTTGTTCAAATATTCTAAGTAATCTAAAGCAGCTTTCGTCGAAGCTGCAGGACTATAACGTCCATCGTAATTATTTTGTACATCAATACCAAAGTTTTTTGCAGTTTGTTTACCAAATTGCCACAAACCAACATACTGGCCTTTATTAGAAGCCGCAGGCTTGTAACTACTCTCAATTAAGGGAATCATTGCCAATTCAGCTGGCATATCACGCTTTTTAATCTCTGTTAAGATATAACTCATAATCACTAAACGCTCTGAGTCTAGATGATCAAAAATACGAGGATCTTTCGTAAAATTCTTAATGTGCTTCTGTACTTCTTTATGACTGACTTCTTTTTCTAACTTTCGATGTTTAGCAAAGTCATCAATCAATAGCTTTTCAGTACGGCTATTATTTGTGCTCTTTTTGGATGTAGAGTTTGGTGTTGTGTTAGCGCTTGCGCACGCTGATACAAGTACAGCGGCGATGAAAATACAGATTAAATAAAAGTAATTTTTGGTTTCTTTTCCATTTAATTCAAACATCTATATCAATGTCCAATCAATTTAAAGTGCGTAATTTTAACACAGTGAAAAATAATCTCACCAAAAAAACCATCAATATAGTAAAACGTGCATTAAT
>JBEBSR010000077.1:0-5846 GCA_040394195.1 Wohlfahrtiimonas larvae
CTTTACGGATTTTTTTGAGGAGCAATGTTTTTGGTCTGAAAACATTGAGAGTATATCTTGGACTTATGATGCGATAACCCCATTGATATTTCAAGTGGTTTTTTTATTGAAAAATGAAAGAATAGGGTATAGTTTTTTTTATAATGTCGAGAAAAATTTTTTGGAGATCAATTATTTTCATAGCGATTTAGAAGGAAAAGAAATAATAGATAGCTATAAATTTGGCAAAATCCCGACAACTTATTACGAAAAATATAATTTATCTAGAGATGAATTGGTAAAAACTGCTGATGATATTTTGTATAACCATTTTTTGCCAATGTATTTTGATAAAAATAAAGAAAATGGTGGCGTGTCAAAATTTTCTATGGAAAATTTAGGTGAATTCGCAGTTGATTACCGTTTTTAGAGAAAAGTTTTAATTGTAATTAATCAATTATAGAGCCATAGAAAATGGGGTTAGAGCTAGAAAATAATATGAATGTGCATTTATTCACAGGAGAAGGAATAACCTATTGTGAAGATGCTATATTAGTGGCTAATTTGAATTTAGCCTTTACAAGATATTACAGGACAAAAAGTATCCAGAGAGAAAGTTGCTTCGGATATGGTTGGTCGCATTTTCTAAATCATTCATTTACAGTAGATGATGATATATTGTATTGGTTAGATCATGAGGGTATTAATCGTGCCTTACGCTTGCCAACTAACCAAGTTAAAAAATATACTAACTTTCTTGGGAATTGTGAAATTGCACTAGGGGATGCTGATAACGAATATTTTATCACATCCGATATAATGCAAGGTTATCGACTTTTAATTAAAAATATTGAAAATCAGTGTCAAATTCTTGCATTAGTAGATAATGAAGGTAACAGTCTATATCCCCACTTCACTGAAGATGGGCGCATTGCTCTTTTAGAAAATCGAATCAGTGGTGAGGCGTTGCGTTTTAAATATGATACCATTCAGAATGATCCATATTTGACACGTTTGACAGAGATAAATTTAGTACGTATTCATCGTAATATAGAAGTGAATGACCCTTGGCAACATATTAGCCAAATCATGCGTTATGAATACCATGATAATGGCCAATTGAAATCTGCGATTAATGCCATTGGGCAAAAAGAAGATTATGAATACCGAGAGGATCATGTTTTCACTTTGCGACGTTTAGCAGGTGGAGCCGAGTTTTATTGGGAATGGGAAGGCGAAGGCAAAAATGTCAGAGCCATTCGCCACACGAGTAATCTGCCTAATTTTGATGTCCGTTTTCAGTGGGATGATATGGGGGGCGTGTTTGTCATCAATGCAGACAACAGTACAGAGCAGTATATGCATGATGAACATACTGCAAGATTGCTCTCTAAAACTGATCCCGATGGTGCGATTACCACGTATGAATATGATCAAGATGGTAATCGAATCAAAGAGACTGACGGCTTAGGCAATGAAACAATTTTTGCTTATGATCGCCATCAGCAATTGATCGGTACAATTGCTCCAAATGGATTGCGCACAGAGTATGATTATGATTCCCAAGGCAACTGCATGCGCAAACGTGTAATGAGCGATGATCTCTCTATTTTTCAATCAACTCATTATGAATATGATGATAAAGGCCATTGCATTAAAGAGATCGATCCTTTAGACAATGAAACGCATTATAGCTGGACAGATGAAGGAAAACTTAGCAAAGTTAAATTTACTGATGGTAGTGAAAGAGCTTATCAATACGATCAACGAGGATTGCTCACTGTAGAAACGCGGGAAGATGGTGCAGAGCTGCGTTATCAATACGATGATCAAGGCTTTGTGATCGCCAGAACTTATCTGAATAAAACGACTCGCTACCTGCGCGATGGCATTGGTAATATCACACAGGTGATTCACCCAAATGGTACGAAAGAACATTATCGTTACAATGAATACAATACGATCACGCTTCACCAAGATGCCAACAATAATCGTACTCGTTATGAATATGATGGCATATTTTATCGTATTGCCCGTGAAATCAAGCCAGACGGTAGTGTGCTTCACTACCGCTATGATAATGCTAAAAACTTTTTATCCCACATCATCAATGAAAAGGGCGAAGCATATGAGATCAACTATCACCCTAATGGGTTAGTGAAGGAAGAGATCACCTTTGATGACAGAAGATTTGAGTATGATTATGATAAAAATGGATTCCTCACTGAAAAACGAGAAATTGTCTTAAATCAAACTTTAGAGGATGCATTAATCACCACTTATCAGCGTGATCCATTAGGGAAATTGCTGAGAAAAATATTGCCCGATCAAACCATAGAATACATTTATGATGATCTTGGGCATCTTCTTTCCGTGGATGATGGCAACCATCCCCTAAGCTATGAATATGATGCATTAGGCAGATTAACGGCAGAACACCAAGGTTACGCCACCACGAAATATTGTTACGATGCAGTGGGTAATCTCACGGAGATGATTCTGCCCGATGATAATGTTATCCAATATGATTACAACTCTGGGCATTTGCAAAAAGTTCATCTCAATGGCAATGAGCTGATTCATCACCATCACCAATTGGGTGGGATAGAATCTCAACGCCAGTTTGGGCAGATGTCCATGAGCATGAAATATGATGATCAGTTCCGTTTAACAGATCAGATTATTCAGAGTGAACATAATCATCAGCAAACTTTGTCTTCGCGCCATTATCGTTATGATCCCGCGGGGAATTTAGCAGAATTAAATGATAGTTTATTGGGTAAAAACCGTTATCAATATAATGCGCTTAACCAATTAACAGAAGCAGTTTTAGAGCCCACCACACAAAGCAGTTATGCCTTTGCTGAATACTTTACTCATGACAAAGCTGGCAATGTATTGGGGTCAGACTTAACAGAGAAAGATCTTGCTAATATTAAAATCAAAGGCAATCGACTATTACAGCAGAAGGACAAACACTTTAGCTATGATGCTTATGGGAATTTAACCCAAGTCCGAAAAGATGACACAGCGCTTTTTGATTATGAATACGATAGTTTGCATCGTTTAATCAAGCTGATGAATCATGAAACAGGCGAAATTGCGGAGTATCAATATGATGCTTTTGGGCGAAGAATCCAGAAAAGGATCACACCAACCACGAAAGATGGCAGAGTACTTACAGCTAAAGAGCAGAAAAAGCAGACAAAAACCACGCATTTTTTATGGCAAGGAGATCGTCTTTTAGCAGAATATGAAGAGGAAGCATTGCTGTATCCTGTGGGTTCACCTTATGGTGGAGAATACCGCACCTATTTGTATGAGCATAATAATGCCTTTAAGCCTTTAGCAATCCTGCAAGGTAAGGGCAAAACAACCACTCCTTATTTTTACCTGAATGATCATCTTGGCACGCCAAAACAGCTGATGAATAGTGATGGAGAAATTGTTTGGTCAGCAAGCTTTAAGGCTTATGGTGGCATACTTGAACAGCATGAAAATGAAATTAAACAACCGCTGAGATTCCAAGGGCAATACTTTGATGAAGAATCAGGATTGCATTATAATCGACATCGTTATTATGACCCTGAAACGGCACGATTCATCACATTTGATCCGATTGGCTTAGCAGGTGGATTGAACAATACGCAGTATGTACCGAATCCAACGGGCTGGATTGTGACCTATGCTGTCAAATATAGACCCTTTAATTAGGGAGATTTTTAGTATTCAGTATAATGTTCATAATATACGTTTATTAGTTGTCTTGGGTGTATTCAGCCCAATTCTTTTGCTCCTAGTTTTGTTATAAAAAGTGAGATTCCCTATCTTTGATACTTGAAACATCAGTAACAAGGGTAAAATAGGGAATCCAAGTTTTATATTATGCTATTTGTTGTGCCAATACGTTATTGATCGTTTCAATATTTCTATCTCGATTTGAACATTGATCTAGCATAGTATTCCACCATGTTAGCAGTGCTTTTCGTTCAGTAAGATATTTAGCTTTATTGTAGGTTGCTCTAATTTTGTTTTTATCTTTATGAGATAGGCAAGCTTCGATAACATCTGAACGAAATAATCCACTTTCATTCAATAAAATAGATGCCAAATGCCTAAAACCATGAACTGTGCTATCAATGCCATAACCTTGAATAGCTGTTCTAGGTGTTTCGGTATTAATGTGTTTATCTAAATCTCTACCAGGAAAAACATATTTTAAGTCTTTGCTGATGGCATACATTTTTTCAAAGATATTGAGCATTTGTGGTGTCAGTGGAATCACTTGTTCATGTTTCATTTTCATACGATTAGCAGGAATCGTCCAAATTCTCTTTTCAAAATCAACTTCAGACCATTGAATTTTACTAGTTTCTTGAATACGAGTACATGTTCTCAATGTTAGTTCGGTACATAAACGCGTTATGATTGAGTAGCGTTCTTCTTCAAAAAAATCAAAGAGCCTATATATTTGTTTTTGACTAGGAGATCTATGATGACTAGATTCATGTGCTTTAAAAGCACTGCGAACAATAACACGAGATGGATTGTGTTCACATAAGCCTCTTGATATTGCAAAATCAAACAGCTGGTTTAATCCAGATTTTGTACGATGAAGATATTCTAATGCTTCTCTATCCTCAAATGGTTGCAAGGCTTTAACAATATGTTTAGTCTTAATTTGGTCAATTTGTAGATGCCCTAGAGTTTTCATGCAATTTCGATCGATGGCATTATAGACTTGCTTAACATACTTTGTATTTTTCCCAATAGACCAAATGTTCCACCATTGTTTAAAAACAAAAGGAAAAGCTAAGTGCTCATCATTGCGTTTGGGATTAATGCCTTTTAACACATCTGCTCGTTTTGTTTTATGAAATCTTCTAGCTTCTGCCAGTGATAAAGTGGGGTAGTCACCTAAAACTAATGTATCTTCTTTCAATGTATCAGGACTCTTATAACGATATTCCCAAACTTTCTTATTAGAAGGTGTAATTTTTAAGCATAATCCAGCCCCATCAAATAAACGATATAACTTATCTTTTGCTTTAGCATTTTTAATCTTAATTTCAGTTAATGTTTGAGTAGCCATAATTTATCATCCTTTTTCTGTACCCTCTCCCGTACCCTCTAGAGAGTGTATATGTCAAAATACTTGGAACGATAAAAACATAGCTCAAACCCAGTAAAATACGCAAGTATCAAAAGTTCAGCATTAGATAAACGACTTCTAAATATAAACTTGGGGCGGACACCGCCTCCGCCAAATTGAAAAGCCCTTAGTTTTCACTAAGGGCTTTTTTAATATCTATAACAATAACGAATTAACGATAGAAAATTTAATGTTAAGAAGATGTGGGGATATCATGACGTCAAAAAGAACTTATATTTATGTATTGATTACATTAGCAATTATTGGTTATAAGTTTTTTTATTATGATAGGCGAGAACCAATTCCCGAAGAATGTATAGAGTATGATGCATATCATAAAGAAGCACAGATCAAAATTGATAATAAAAAATCCGATTCAATTGCTGAGGTTTTTCATAGTGTATCTACTTTAGAAAATGAGGCTAAGAATGTTTCACAAGCTATAAAGCATCTTAGAAAACAGCCTGATAAGCTGAAATTAGTTTGTATTCAAGCAATGGATAATATTAAAAAAGTTATGCCATAACCATGTAATGCTCTAGAGAAAAGAAAAATCTGCCAATATTATAAATATTGGCAGATTTTTCTTTAATTCTAATAATTCATTACCAAATATAAATGTTATTTAACAATGCAACATAATGTTGGACATGAAGGAAAATGTAGTTGAAAGAAAACAGCTCTAAGTACTCGGAATATTTTTCAAGATTAGTTT
>JBEBSR010000078.1:0-5408 GCA_040394195.1 Wohlfahrtiimonas larvae
ATAAAATTATGATGATTCATTTTCTTGGTTTTTAGGCTCTGGCAAAATTAAGTTCAAAAGAATTGCTAAAACAGCAGCTAAGCCAACACCGGCAAATGGGAAATTACCAATATTGATTGTATAACCGCCAACGCCAGTGATTAATGTTGCACTGATGATCACTAAGTTACGTGGAATCATGATGTCAACTTTTGCATCGATCAATGTTTTTAAGCCAATGCTCGCGATTGTACCAAATAATAAAATCATAATGCCGCCCATTACAGGTAATGGGATAGAGTTTAAGAAAGCATTGAATTTGCCCATGAATGCCATAGCAATTGCGAAGATCGCAGCATAAGTCATAATTTTAGGATTATCATTTTTAGTGATCATTACCGCACCTGTTACTTCGCCATAAGTTGTCACAGGAGGGCCACCAATTAAACCTGCCACACAAACACCAAAACCATCGCCAGCTAGGGTTTTATCTAAACCTGGGTCTTTAGTAAAGTCTTTACCCGTTACTTTGCTGATTGCCATAATGCCACCAATATGTTCAATCGCAGGTGCAATCGCTACAGGCAACATGAATAAAGCAGCTAGCCAGTTAACTTCAGGTTTATGAAATTCAGGAACAGCAAACCATGCAGCATTGATTAAGCCATTTAAGTTAAGAATTTCTTGGCCATTGTTCAATGATGCAGACAAACCTGTTAAATCTGCAATCAATGCTAATAAATAACCTGCAAAAATCCCACCTAGAATTGGAATCAAACGGAATAAGCCTTTGCCAAAAATTGTGATGATCACTGTCACAGCAAATGTTGCAATGGATAATGAAATGGCTAATGTATCATTCATGATGGCAGTGCCACCGCTAATACCCATTGCCATTTGTGTTGCAGTGACAGCAACAGATAAACCGATTACCATGATGACAGGGCCAATCACAACAGCTGGAATCAATGTATTCACTAAGCCAATCCCGCGCCAGCGAATGATCAATGCGAACACAAAGTACATGAAACCTGCTGCGAATAAACCAAACATCGTTGCGCCCATTCCCCAAGTTTGCAATGAGAAAATGATTGGTGCAATGAAAGCAAATGATGAACCTAAAAAGATAGGAACTTTACGTTTAGTAATGATTTGAAAAAGTAGAGTTCCGATGCCAGCGCCTAAAAGCGCCATGGATGGATTTAAGCCAGTTAACAATGGAACTAAAACCATTGCGCCAAATGCAACAAATAAGATTTGTATGCCAGAGATTAGATCTTTAACAGACTGCACAATAATACGCTCCTGTGATATTGGGTTGATGAAAAAGCGTGCGATAGTATACATCAATCATTTTTATTGTTAGATAAAAATATATAAATGTTGCGGTATTAAATGAGTATTTTGATATAGAAGCAAAGCATTTGGTGACTTAGTGTTATAATTTTCCCCTTTCAAAAATATATGTAGGATTAGAATGATAACCTTATCCCGTCAAAAACTATTATTAATTTTATTGGCAACATTGCAGTTAATTTTAATTCCTATTGTGCTTTGGTTGGCAGATTGGCAGTGGGAGCTAGATAATACTTTTGATGGTGTAGATCAATTCTTATTTTGGGTGACTCAATCAGGCACAGCAATAATCTATGCTTTAGTGACTTGTATCAGCTTAGTATTCGTTTTGTCTTGGGCCGTTTGGAACAAGATGGATTGGATCATTGTTATTGCGACTGCATTTGTATTATTGATTAGCACACAAATTATTAAGACAAGTTTAAAATCATTTTATAAAGAATCGCGCCCTTATACTGGTTATTTGGTAGAACAGGGCGTTAATTTAGATAACTTTTATCAAGAGAAACGATCTGTACGTACAGAAATTGTTGCTAAAGCTGTAGAAGATAATACAGCCATGCCAATGTATTTAAAGAAACATTGGGCAAAGGAAGTAGGTTATTCATTTCCATCGGGGCATACTGCATTCGCAGTTACATGGTTAATGATATTTATTCTAATTTTACCCATGAATCGTAAACGAGATTGGGCGATTACGTCAGTCATTTTTATTTGGGCTGCTCTGATGATCATTAGTCGCATTCGTTTTGGAATGCACTATCCGATTGATGTATTTGTGAGCACATTATATGTACCAATTGTTTGTTTAGTTTATGCTAAGTTAACGCAATGTTCTCGATTAGAACCCTGCTTTGATCGTTTGCAGAATTGGCAAGATCAAGTATTTTCATACGTCACACGGAGGTAATATGTTGTTATTCCTTTTATCACCCGCAAAAAAACTCGATGAAACTAGAAAGCCACCTTTTGAAGGTAATGGCACGCCACATTTTTTGAAACAAAGTGAAGCGCTCATTGAAGTTTTGAAAGAATTATCACCACCTGATTTAGAATCTTTGATGAAAATTTCAGGCAATTTAGCTGTACAAAATGCTGCACGCTATAGTAATTTTGCTGTGCCATTCACCCACGATAATGCGAAAGAAGCTATTTTCTTATTCAATGGCGATGCTTATGAAGCATTGAATGCTTATGATTTAACGAAAGAGCAAATGGATTATGTTCAATCCCATTTGGTAATGTTGTCTGGTTTATATGGCGCATTGCATCCTCTAGATTTGATCGCACCTTATCGTTTAGAAATGGGTACATCGCTTAAAAATGTGAAAGGCAAAAACCTCTATGAGTTTTGGGGCGATTCAGTGACGCAATATTTGAATGGCTTGATTGAGAAAAACAAAATTACAGCCGTGATTAATTTAGCATCGAATGAGTATTTTTCTGTGCTTCAACCTGCTAAACTTTCTGTGCCTGTGATCACTCCAATCTTCAAAGATTTCAAAAGCGGACAATATAAAACGATCAGCTTCAATGCTAAAAAAGCACGTGGTTTAATGGTTCGTTATGCTGCAGAGAATAATATTCAAAATGCGGAAGATTTAAAACAGTTCACAAATAATGATTATTACTTTAAGGGTGAAAACCCAACACAAACATCAGAATGGCTATTCTATAAGGACTAATCTCGAATGAGTATAGAAAATAAAAATTATCATATCTATCCACCTGCTGGATCCTTAGATTTATTATCAAAAGTAGAAAGTGATTTATTAACTAAAAGCGTGGATGGTGAATTATATCAGTTGTTTAGAAATTGTTTATTGGCAGTATTGAACACAGGTAGCCAAACAGATGATGCGAGCATTTTATTCCAAATGTATAAAGACTTTGAAGCAAAGGTCTCACGTACAGAACGTGGCATTAAGCTTGAGTTGATGAACCCACCACAATCAGTATTTGTGGATGGAGAATTAACGCGTTTGATTCGCACAAATTTATTCTCGGTGTTGCGTGACATTTTGTACATGCGTGAAATTGTCAGCAGTTATGACAAAAAACGTTTAGTAAAATATGGTAGCCAAAAGATTGCAACAGATATCGTTTTTATGACATTGCGTAACGCAAAAGCATTGAAAGCTGCTTATGATTACAATGTTGTGGTTTGTTGGGGCGGTCATTCCATCAACGATATCGAATACAAATATGCACGCGAAGTTGGGCATGAATTAGGTTTACGTCGTTTTGATATTTGTACAGGTTGTGGGCCAGGTGCGATGGAAGCGCCAATGCGAGGTGCAGCAGTTGGTCATACGCAACAAGGTCATGAAGCAAACCGTTATATTGGTATTACAGAACCTTCAATCATTGCAGCAGAGCCACCCAATCCATTAGTGAATGAATTAATCATTATGCCTGATATTGAAAAGCGTATTGAAGCATTCATTCGTTTAGGTCATGGCTTGATTGTATTCCCAGGCGGCGTTGGTACAGCAGAAGAATTCTTATATGTGCTCAGTATATTGATGATGGAAGAAAATAAAGATCAAATTTTGCCAATCGTTTTAACTGGGCCGAAAGAAAGCGAGAATTATTTTAAAACTTTGGATCATTTCATTGAGAAGAGCTTAGGTAAAGAAGCTCAGAAATACTATGAAATCATCATTGATAATCCAACATTAGTGGCACAGCGCATGAAGCAAGCGATGCCATTGGTGAAAGAGCGCCGTAAACAGAGTGAAGATGCATATTGCTTCAATTGGTCATTGGTGATGTCAGAAGATTTACAAAAACCATTCATTCCAACACATGAAAATATGGCTGGCTTGAATCTTCATAAGGATCAGCCAAAAGAGAAATTAGCAGCGGCATTGCGCCAAGCATTCTCGGGGATTGTTGCAGGTAATATCAAAGAATCAGGCATTCAAGCCATTAAAGAACATGGTCCTTTTGTATTGCATGGTGATCCTGAATTAATGGGATTAGTGGATGAGTTGTTGAATGACTTTGTTGAGCAAGGTCGAATGAAGTTGCCAGGCTCTACATATCAACCTTGTTATCGTGTTGAAAAATAATCATTGTAGATTCTAAACATTAAAAACCTTGGCCCAAAAATGCTGAGGTTTTTTTATGGTGATTTGAAAATTCAATATTAGAAAAAGTTAGTTAATCTGTAGTCATTCGATGATTATATAGTGCTATAGCAATTTATTGATAATAGTAGCTTCTTATCGAATAAACCTTTGTTATAAATGAATCATCTTTATTCAATATTGATGAGGAATGCGATGAAGAAATTTGTGATTGCAGCAACAGGTTTATCCATGAATTATATGCCAGAATACGTGGCAAAAGAGCAAGGTTTCTTTGAAGAAGTTGGTTTAGATGTTGAATCGTATGTGCCAGCACCGTGGACGCAATGTTTAACGGATGTCAATCAAGGCAAAGCACATGTAGTTGTTGGTGGTATTTGGGTGCCATTAGTATATATGGATCGCATTCAAAATTATTATTCATTTGCTAAAATTGCATCTCGTTGTCCTTTAGTGATTGTTTCTAGAGAAAAGCAACTTGATGAATTTAGTTGGCAAGCAATGGAAGGCAAGCGAGTTTTGGTTTCAGGTGGCGATGGTGCAAGCCATTATTTATCAGTTGCTGGCTGCGCGAAAGAAGGCGGTGCTGATACTTCTAAAATTCGTTTCATTCATGATTTTTCTACAAGTATGATCATTGAAATGTTTTTGGGTGGCTTTGGTGATTTCATTGTATTGCAACCTGATATGGCCAATAAATTTATCGCAGATGGTGCTGCATTTTCATATTGTGATTTAGCTGTTCGTGGTGGCGTGATTCCTTGGAGTGTTTACTATGGTTTGGAATCCTTGTTCGAGGATGAAGATAATCTAGCAGGTAAATTTGCACTAGGTTTGCAAAAAGGCACGACTTGGTTATTGGAAAATGGTGGGGAAGGTTGTGAAGCCATCATTCGTAGAAATTGGCCACACGTAAAATTAGAAGATGGTATCAATACTATTAATCAATTCTGTGAAGGTGGCATGTGGACACCATCCATT
>JBEBSR010000079.1:0-4888 GCA_040394195.1 Wohlfahrtiimonas larvae
TCCAAAAACTGGTATGTTGAGTTTTTTTAATGATGCAGCAGATGATTTGATGGGTTTAGAATTTAAAGAGCCTTTCAGCAAAACAGGTTATCGCGTTGTTTATTTTCCTGAAATTATCCAGAATAATGAAAATATTGCATTGGTTGAATTTAACGAGCTTACAGAAATTATAGGTGATGATTGTTATGGTGCGTTAGGTATGGAAGATAGTTATCTCATCACTTCATCATTAAAGCAGACAATTCCATCTTTGAATGTTTCACCATTGAATAATGAAGATCTTTTAAAGCTTCATGATTATACTGAAAATCAATTGGGTGAAGAGAGTGAAGATGATGTGATGGAAGCATTGTATGACCAAGCGGCAGAAATATGCCAAGGACATGCAATTGGTGGATACCCAATGTTAACGCAGTCAGATCCTCGTCGTGAAAATGACGATCGAACTATTCTATTATTTCAGTTGGATAGCGTAGGTGATGTAATGTTAGGTGACTGTGGCTCAATGCAATTCTTTATCTCTGAAGAAAATTTGCAGAATAGAGATTTCTCTAATGTTTTATATGATTGGGCTTGTTGCTGATTCGTAAAATATAAATATAAAAAGGCGCTGTATGCGCCTTTTTTAATTGATCAGAAATTTTAAATTTTCTCGTATGTGCCTGCTAAGCTTGCACCGCCAGAACAATAGTAGAATAGAGGAGTTTCTTCTCCTGCAATCACCAATGAATTATCTACAAATGAGAACTCTAGATTTTCTTTGCTGATATATTCACCTTTGCCATTCCATTGTGCTGTGCCTTCATAGCTACAAGTTTGGCGTTTTTTCACATCATTACGGGAATAAACTTTAATAGCGATTTCATCCGCTGATTTTTGTGGTGTGATTTGCACTGCAACCCAATCATATTTATGCATGCGCTTCGCGTAATCTGCATTGGCATAAGTGGATGCAGTTATTGGTGCTGTCGGTGGCAGTGTTGAGCAGGCAGTGAGTGTTACTGTTAATGCCACAATAGATAATTGATGTGTAAATTTCATAGGATTATCCTTCCATCCAGATCAAAGTTGCTTGTCGGCCTGAATCCTTGCCATCTCTACGATATGAATAGAAATGTGTTGTATCTGTATAAGTACAATATTCACCGCCAAAAATTTGTTGTTTTGACAAGCCAAATTTTTCTAACTTCTGACGAGCAATGCCGTATAAGTCCGCAAAGAAATGGTTAGCTCTTGTGCTGTCCACAAAGAAAGATTCATAACTAGAGTCACTGTCTAAAAATGCCTCTTTCACTTCAGGGCCAACTTCAAATGCCTTTTGTGAAATGGCAGGTGCAAGCCATGCAATAGTTGTGTGGTCTAAAAATGGTGAGGATTTTAAAGTGTTCTCCAAAATACCATTCAATAAGCCACGCCAACCAGCATGAATTGCTGCGACAAAGGAACCTTGTTCATTGGTCAATAAAATGGGTAAACAATCGGCTGTTAATATTGCACAAACTTGATTGGACTCTGTTGTGAAAGTAGCATCTGCCTCACATGTTGCTTCCATTTTGCTAACATCATGAACAATTGTGCTATGAGTTTGAGAAACCCAGCGCGGTGGTTCAGGCAATTTCAGTGCTTGAATCAATTGTTCACGATTGCTAATTGTTGCATCACGATTCACATCAACATTTAAACCTAGGTTAAAAGAGTCAAACGGTATGTTGCTTTTGCCACCTAAACGAGTAGTGGTAAAAGCCTTGATGTTTTTAGGTGCATTCCAAGTTGGTTGCACAACAGATAAACCATCAATTTTGACAATAGCCATGATTAATCCTCTAGTTGTTTTTGGTCTTCTTTAAAGGTTTTGATGAGATTTTCAAAATCTTTTGGGTAATCACATTCGAAGACCATTCTCTTCTCAGTTTTAGGATGAGTCAACTCTAATTTTTTCGCATGGAGGGCTTGGCGCTTGAATTGACGTAGTTCTTCTGCTAATTCTGGTACCATTTTTGATGGTAATTTTAAACGCCAGCCATAAGTGCTGTCACCAAATAAAGGATGATGAACGAAGTTCATATGTACACGAATTTGGTGAGTGCGGCCAGTTTCTAATTGGCATTCAATTAATGTATGGCCACGGTAATGATCTAAAATTCGATAATGAGTGATTGCAGGTTTGCCAATTGCTTGCGCGCTCATTTTCTTACGATCAATTTTATGGCGGCCAATTGGTACATCAATAGTTTGACCTGAAATCATTTCACCACTTGCAATGGCATGATAGGTTCTACCCATTGAATGATCACTCAATTGTTCAACTAAATGATAATAAGCATCTAAATTTTTAGAAACAACCATTAAACCAGTTGTATCTTTATCTAAACGATGGACAATACCAGCGCGAGGCAATAAATGAGCATGTTCATTATGATGCAATAAAGCATTCAATAATGTGCCATCATGATTGCCAGCAGCTGGATGAACCACTAAACCTGCAGGTTTATTAATGACTAAAATGTCATCATCCTCATAAATAATGTCTAAAGGAATATCTTCTGCTTTAGCATCATTTAAATAATCTTGTTCTAAGATTAAGGTAATGGTAATGTTTTCTCCACCGTAAACTTTATCGCGAATTTTTGGTGCTTTACCATTCAAGGTTGTATTGCCACTTTTGATAGCATCTTGAATTTTATTGCGAGAAAAGTTAGGCAATAGCTCGCTTAAAACAACGTCTAAGCGGTTGCCTGCGGAGGACATGGGAACGATCAATGAAAAAGTTTCTGTAGCTTGCATAAATTTGAGTATAATAGCGGGTTAAAATTTCTGTTAAATCACTAAATCACATGGATTTGAGATATGAATAAAACTGTTGTGCATTGTAGCGTACTTTTATCCGCAATGTTGTTGATTGTTGGATGTTCAGCTACCAAAAAAGAAGATCGTTATCGTATGATGTCTGGCAGTGATCTTCTGCAAGAAGGTAAAAACAGCTTAGAAGGTGGTAGTTACAAAGAATCGATTGAGAGATTTGACGTAATTGAAGCAAGATTCCCTCAAGGTAGTTATGCAGAACAAGCTAAAATGAATAAAATGTATGCATATTACTTGAATCGTGATCACAAAGAAGCATTAGAAGAAGCGAACGATTTCATTAAATTGTATCCAAATCATCCTAATACTGCGTATGCATGGTATATCAAGGGTTTAGTGAACTTTGATAAAGCACGTTCTATCATTGATAAATTCTTGCCGCCAGATCACAGTAAAGTGGATCAGAAACAGTTAACAGAATCATTGGAAGCTTTCTTGGTGATTTTAGATAAATATCCAAACAGTATTTACGCTGAAGATTCTGCAAAGCGCGTCACATATTTAAGAAACATTTTGGCTATGTCTGAAATTCACATTGCTAACTTCTATATGGAACGTAAAGCATACATTGGTGCAGCAAACCGTGCGCAATATGTGATTGATAACTATGATGGCGCACCAGCAGTTCAGGAAGCATTAGCAATTCAAGTCAAAGCATATCGTGCATTAGGTTTGGAAGATATGGCAAACGATCGTTTACGTATTTTGCAAATGAACTACCCTAATTATGAAGGCTTAGCGGCGCTATAGTTACTTATGTTATTGGTTATTTATAAAATCCTATGGTGGATCATTCTGCCATGGGTTTTATTATTTAGATATTTTAAAGATAAAAAATCTGGGCATGGCTTTCGCTATCTATTCGAGCGTTTAGGTTTTACAAAAGCAGCTCGTCCACATGATATTATTTTGCATGCAGTCTCTTTAGGGGAAGTGCGTGCAATGACACCTTTGGTATTAGAAATTCAAAAGCAATTACCTGATCAATCTATTTTAATTACTACAACAACATTGACAGGTCGAAAACAAATAGAACAAAGTTTTGGCAATACAGTTTCTGTAGCATTTTTACCTCATGATATTGGTTTTTTTATTCGCAGATTTCTAAAGAAAGTGCAACCAAAAGTATTCATGATTATGGAAACGGAGATTTGGCCAAATCTGTTAGATTCTTGTCAAAAGCTAGATATTTCAACATTTATTATCAGTGCATGTTTATCTGATCGCTCGCAAAAAGGTTATGCCAAAATTCCAGCTACAATTCAGCATTTATTAAAAAATGTTAATGTATTGGCGCAAACAGAAGAAGATCAACAGCGATTTATGGCTGTGGGTGCGCAAAAAGTTTCTGTGATGGGGAATTTGAAATACATCACTGTCTTGCCTGATGATTTTAATTGCAAAAGTCAAACTTTGATTTCAGGTAAACAAAACTATCTTTTGTGGTGTGTAGCAAGCACGCATGAAGATGAAGAAAAAATCATCTTGGATGAATTTAGAAGAATCAATGAGCAATATCCTCACATTAAATTGGCAATTGCACCAAGACATCCAGAGCGTTTTGCCTTTGTAGAAAGCTTAGTTAAAGATTATGGTTACTGTTATCAAAAGCGTAGTGATACAAACTTTGATGAGTTTTCTTTAGAGCATAATGATATCTGGTTGTGGGATAGTATTGGTGAGCTGCTGTATTTATATGGTGCAGCTGATATTGTGACAGTTGCGGGTAGCTTTGTGCCAATTGGTGGACATAATATTTTAGAGCCAGCATTTTTAGGTAAAGCGATTACAGTGGGATTATACATTGATAATATTCAAGATATGGTTAATCTATTCACACAAAATCATGCCATTATGGTATTAAATCATGATGATTTACATGAAAAAATTGCCTCGTTAATTGAAGATCGAAAGCTTCGTGATGAAATGGGCGAAAATGCATATCATTGTGTGATGCGAAACCAAAAAGCATTGTCCTGTGTCATGAAGGAGCTTTATCATTGTTTAGGAAGGAGGTAGCGTGAAA
>JBEBSR010000080.1:0-4825 GCA_040394195.1 Wohlfahrtiimonas larvae
TATTGGTTATATGTAAAGTATGATCAATTGGATTTTGGTGAAAGCTTTATTGGGTTTTTATACATTAAAGGTGCGATATTATTAATAATTAGCGATTGGGTTGGGATCAAAATAGGTATTTATTTAATGAAATACCTACCTGATCATATTCATGCTAAAGCTTATCCAATCTTATTGATGATAGTTTTGGCTGTGATGTTCTGTATTTAATTGGCAAGCACAACATCCCATTGTAATAATGGTGTTAAACCTGCTGATTGTGCTAATGCTATAGAACCATAATTATCCAATTGGCAACGATATTGTGGTTCATAACCAGCAAGAATTGCCGCTTGACTAATGGTTCTAATGACTCTTTTAGCGTGACCTTGTTGGCGAAATTCTGGCAAAGTAATTACGCTAATATCCGCAATTTTATGTTCATCTTTATCCCAAGAATACATACTTGCAGCCGCTACCAATTGGCCATAAACAAACACGCCATAAACTAAGCAGTGATCCAATGCGACAAAAGTATTTTCTAAATCTTGAGAGGGTGCATTTTGGCAAAATTCATCAAAAATTTGCTGATCATCCTGTGTTAATGGGCGAATTAAATATAGCTTGGGTAAATCTTTCACAACGTCTGATTGCTGCTCATTGTAATAGAATATTTGATCCGCACCATGCCAGTTTAAATTATCCCAATTAAATTGATCATCTATGTTATTTGATTGTGCAAAACTAGGTGAAACCATAAGGATTATTTGTGTCGCCAATGTTAATTTAACAATGTGATAATCTTCATCTAAATTTGGATTGATGACAATAGATAAATCTTGTGCTTTAAACACATATTCGCAGTTCTGATACTGATTGTGCCAATAATTTAAAATGCTATTCGAGAATTGAGTGGGATTTAAAGTAGGCATGGTAATTCCATAAAGGTTTGAAACCTAATTTTTGATAAACAGATAAGCCATCCGAAGATGCTTCTAATACACAATATTCAGCACCTTTATCTTGTGCAAATGCTAATGCATATTGGATTAAAGCAGTTGCATAGCCTTTGCCTTGATGAAGGATATCTGTGCCAATATCATCTAGGCGTGCACATTGATCTATAATTGTCAGTGTTAAGCTACAGATCGGTGCGTTATTACGCATTAATGCAAAATGATACAACGGGAAATTTTTTTGCAAAGCAAGCTCATGAGCCTTTTGATATTGCTGGATAATAATTGCATCTTGCAATGTATTGCCAGAACCGAATGCGGTTAATAGAGGATAGCTCCAAAATGATAGATCATCATTGCTTAACTTTACCGTAAAATCATTGGTTTGATTAGCGATAGGTTGCCATTCATTCAAGCTTAATTGCATTGCTGTGGTTGGTGCTTCATCTTCTAACTGCCATACAGTTTTATTTGCTTGAAGGATTGTGTTGGCTTGTCCTTCAGGGCAAATAATCATGCAATCACGAGAGTTTTGCTCATACCAAGCAAGAACATTGGTGATTTCATTGATATCCACACCATCATAGATATAACAAAGATTAAAACTCTGAACCTCTGTCACAGGGCTAATGTAAGCTTTGACATTTTGAGATGCATAGTGATCTACACTGATGCTTTGCCAGAATGCTTGCTCTAAGGAATGAAAACTGATCATGCAAAACCTCATTCAATTATTTTAAAGAACGTATATCAATAGGTGTGGTAGCATATTATTTTTAGACTGATTAGTCTATTGGTAATTTGTAAATTTACAATTTCATCATCATGGGCAGTAAAGAATTGATAGAATAGGCATATAGATACTGCGATTCAGCCAATTATGGCTGATTATTTTTCATTCGGTGGATGAGTAACATGACAAAGGAAAAAACAGTAAAACAGAAAGAAAAAATACAGCATATTTTGGATGCTGCAGTTATTTGTTTTGCTAAAAAAGGATTTCATTCAACAACGACAGCAGAAATTTGTCGTGAGGCAGGAATGAGCCCAGGGCATGTATTTCATTATTTTTCTAGTAAACAAGAGATTATTGAAGCGATTGCTGAAAATGACCGCATTATTTTTGCGGATATCTTTGCTGAAAATGTGAATGAAGAAAAGGTTGTGGATTCTATTGTTGCAATCATTCGTGCTGTGGTGAAATACATTACGGTTTATCATGTTTCTGCGCGCTTATGCATTGAGATTAATGCAGAGGCTACTCGTAATCCAGAGATCATGAAAATCTTTCTAGAAAATGAAAAATTGAATAAACAAGCGCTGACAGATTTAATCACAATTGGCATTAAAAATGGTGAAATTGCGAAAGATTTACAGCCATCAATTATCACCGATTGGCTCTTTATTTTAACCAATGGCATTTTATGTTATAGCGTAACGGACCAAAGCTTTGATTGGGCTATACACACAGATTTTTTAGAAAAAATTATTCGTAAGACATTATCACCATAAATTATTGGAGCATTAATGAAAGAAAAGAGAGCAGTGGATTTAGCCCTTTTAACAAAATAGTTTTTTAATTTTTTAAAAGGGCAAATATATGAAGTATCAAATCGTTGATTTAGCTTCTTGGAACCGCCAAGAACATTATAATTTTTATCGCCAAATCCAGTGTAATTTTAGTTTAACCACAGAAATTGATATTACGAATGTGGTAGCTTTATACAAGCGTCATCATTACAAATTCTATCCTGTGATGATTCATTTGATCACGCAAGCTGTGAATCAGGTTCCTTCATTTAAGATGGCATTGAAAGATGAACAGTTGATTGAATGGGAAACTATATTACCCAGTTACACAATTTTTCATCCTGAATCAGAAACATTTTCATCATTGTGGACAGAATATCATTCTGATCTAGCAAAATTTATATTAGCTTATGACGATGATTTATTACAGTATGAAAATAATTTATCTTTTTCACCAAAGCCTAATTTACCTGAAAATAACTTTAATGTATCAAGTTTGCCTTGGACGAGTTTGAGTGGATTTAATCTAAATTTTCCAGAAGTTAAAGACTATTTTTCTCCTATTTTTACAATGGGTAAATTTAGTGAAAAAGATGGAAAAATTTGGTTGCCATTAGCAATACAAGTTCATCATGCCGTGTGCGACGGCTTTCACGTAGGGAAGTTCATTAAGCTATTACAGAAGCATTGTGATGAATTAGTATCCTAAGTTAAAAATAGTCCCATTTATTTTGAATAAATGGGATTTAATTTATACTAATAAAAGTATTTTGATATTAACTTATATCAAAAAATATAAAATTTTTTCATGACTAATTTTTGCTCATATTTTATAATATTGCTCAACATTATTATTTTTGAGTGTCTAAGGTACCTGATGGAAATGAGTAGCCTTAGGACATTTGAGACAGGATTATATTTGGGTAGATGAAAAAAATATTTATAGGATTGTTACTATCTTTACTCTCTTCAACTTTACATGCAGAAACAATTGTTAATTCTGTATTGCGTGATGATGGTAGTCAAGTTCATTATTATCACCATATTAAGGGCAATAATAATCAAACATTATTATTAGTTGTCCAAAGTGGTGCTTGTATATCTGTTTTTCATCAATTAGATACAAGAATATTGCTGGAGAAATTAGATTTTGATGCAGATGTGCTATGGGTTGAAAAATATGGGTTAACTAATGAAAGTGCACAATCAAAATGCCCTCAAGCATATATAGAGAATAATGCTCCATTGCAACGCGTGGATGACTATTTAAAAGTCTTGAAAAAATTTGTACCTCGTTATCAAAGAATCATTGTTGTTGGAGCACAAGAGGGTGCTGCGATAGCCAGTTTGTTATTGGCTGATGAAAGCATACCGATTGTAGCAGGCATTGTGATCAATAGTGGTGGCGGAACATATGCTAATGATGCCATTTGGCAAATTGAACAATCCCCCACTGAAGTTATGGAAAATGATCATCCTATTGTTTCGAGATTTTTAGAAGAAGGAAAGCATGGCAATTTACCGATTGATATTAACTTTCAAAATCATGGATATCTCTGGTGGTACGAGATGTTGAATACAAATATGTACGAAACATTAAAAAAGAGCCAAAAGCCTTTATTAATTCTTCAAGGTTTAGCAAATAGAGCGGTTTCTTCTGAAGGCTCTCATGTCATGTATAATCGTTTAACTAATAAGAAAAACGTTACGGTTTATTACTATGAAAATCTCAATCATGAAATATCTGAAAATTTCAAATTACCTGATATTAATGATGCAGTATTCGACGTTAGATATTGGTTAAATCGACTTAAGAAGTGATCATATTTATTTGTGATTTTGACGATAGAATTGCCACTCTTCAATTTGTTTGCCATTTTTAAAAACACAAACACCATAATCGCCATTTTTATCTTTTTTGATAGTAGTTTTACCACCTTGTTCTTGGCAGTAAACACTAGCTGGATTAGCCATACCAATACTTTTGTCTTCATTGTGTTGTGTAGTGCAAGCAGACAATGCGAAAGCCGCACTCAAAACTATAATAGATTTATACATGATGATCTTCCTATAAAAAGAGGTGATGTAGATAATTTTATAATTTTTTCGATACGATAATAATTTTATTTTTAAATAAATTAGACTAATTAATCTAGTTTTAATATATTTATGTTTATATTTTTATGTTAGAGAAGTGATTATGATTTATGGCTATATTGCAGATTCACAAGGTAATATTGATTCTTTGAATGATTTTCAAAATATTGATTGTGGTTATGATCAGTTCATTCAGCAAATTGACATTACACCTGTCTTATTGAGCACTGGTATTCCATTGTTCACACAACAAAGTTATTCAC
>JBEBSR010000081.1:0-4567 GCA_040394195.1 Wohlfahrtiimonas larvae
ACAGAATTTATGCACAATCAAAAAGATAGCTATGTTAATGAATTCATTATATTTATTTTTACTAATGTGGATAACTTGTCAAACCTATCATCATCCTATATATATAAGAGGTTAATTAATATAAAGGAGAAATATGATGTTGAAGAAAGTATTATTAGGAACTGCTTTAACTGCCTCTTTGGCATTTGCTCAAGATACTGTGAAAATAGGAATAGAAGGTTCATATCCTCCATTTAGCTACATGAATCCTGATAAATCCTTGGGTGGATTTGAACCAGATTTAGCTAAATTGTTCTGTGAACAAGTTCAATTGAAGTGTGAAATCGTTCAAGTTGAGTTTGATGCTTTGATTCCTTCTTTAAATACAAAGAAGATTGATGCAATCTTAGCATCAATGTCAATTACTGATCAGCGCAAGCAAGCCATTAATTTTACTCAAAAATATTATCAAACACCCGCAAAATTTGTTGCAGCAAAAGGTGAATATACAGAAGTAAATGCAGATATTCTGAAAGGAAAATCTATTGGCGTTCAAAGTGGAACTATTCATGAAACTTACGCAAATGGTGAATTTGCTAAATATGCCGATGTTAGAAGTTATCGTAATTTAGATGAAGCAATCTTTGATCTAGATTCGGGTCGCATCGATTTAGTCTTCGCAGATAGCGTTCCACTAGATGACGGATACTTGCGTAAAGGTTATGATAAAACCTTAGAATTTGTTGGTGGTGATTATAATGATCCAACAGTATTCGGTGATGGTATTGGTGTTGGTCTACGCAAAGGCGATGATGCATTGATGGAAAAATTCAACGAAGCAATTTTAAAATCACGTGCAGATGGCAGCTATAAAAAAGTGGCAGACCAGTATTTCTCTATTGACGTTTATGGTGCGGAATAATGGAAATAATTTTAGCAAGTAATAATGTTGGCAAGATCCGTGAATTCAATGAGCTTTTTGCTTCATTGGATATCACTGTTCGTCCACAGAGCGATTTTAATGTAGAAGATGCAGATGAATGTGGCTTAAGTTTCATTGAAAATGCAATAATTAAAGCAAGACATGCTGCGAAAAAAAGCGGAATGGCAGCAATTGCTGATGATTCTGGGATTGTTGTACCTTATTTAAAAGGTGCACCTGGCATTCATTCAGCACGCTATAGTCCTGTGAAAGAAGAGAAAGCTAACAATCAATTATTGCTAAAAAATTTAGAAGGTGTTGAAGATAAAAATCGTGTGGCATTCTTCATTTCTGTTTTAGCATTTGTTCGTTATGCAGAAGATCCAACGCCTTTGATTGCTGAAGGGCGTATTTATGGCCGTATTTTGACAGAAGAAAGAGGATCAGAAGGATTTGGTTATGATCCTCTCTTTTTAATTGATGGTTTGGATAAAAGTATGGCTGAGCTTGAACTCGCTGAGAAAAATCAAATATCACATCGTGCAAAAGCCTTGGCTAATATGCGTGATCAGTTGAAATTTGTGGTTCGTAAGCCAGTTTCAAACGAATAGGATTATGATCAGAAGCCGAAATATCATATGTTTTGGCTTCTTTTATTTTTAGTCCACGAATAAAAATGTGATCCAAAATTTTACCCATAACTTTAGTTCTTTGATCAATTGGGTAATCTATCTCTTTGAGATTCAATTCTCTAATCATGCGCTTAATATATAAATAACGAGATTTGCGCCAAGTATTAAAATCACCGCCTAAAACGATGGGTCCAGGATGTTTTTTCAAAATATCGAAGATTGTTCGTAATTGACGAATAAAGTCTTTTAAACCCAATGAAAAGTTCACAGCATGAAAGTTTGCCACCATTAATTGCTGGCCATTGGATAGCTGATACGTTGATATTAACCCTGATTTAGGAAAACGGATCCAAGGCTCTGAATATTTTTGTGCGGTATAGTTTAATGGGGCGATTTTGCTAATTGTCATTACACCATTGGCATAATAACCATCTTTAAATGCTACAACATGAATGGCTTTAAATTCATTGCTAGTGATCATGGACATCAATGTTTCGCTTTCACGAGCTTCTTGAAGTAGCACAATGTCAGCTTTGCCAAGCATATAAGAGAGTTCAGGAATCGATTTTTCTAACTTTTGCTTATAGATGTTCCATGAATAGAGAACAATGTGATCAGCATCTAGGGATTCATTGGGCGCTTGTTCAATGCAATATTGATGTGTTGATTTATTGAGATGATATTTTTGTGAGATGCCGTAGATATTAACGTGATTCACTTTGAAGTGAGAGTATTTATAACGAATCTTATTCAACATGTTCTGAAATATCATTGTGTACCACTTTAAAAATATTGGAATTACTATGGTGGTTATGATAACTTAATTCGTTAAATTTTAGGCAATAAAAAACCCTGCGCTAACAGGGTCTTCTATTTGTATGGTGCCGGCACACGGAATCGAACTGTGGACCTACTGATTACAAGTCAGTTGCTCTACCAGCTGAGCTATACCGGCTTTGTTTTTCTTCGTTGTTGCTGTGAAGAGGTTTGCATTATAGGGATGAAGGTATAGGTTGTCAAATATATTTGTAAATAAAATTGCATAATTGTTAGTCATCTATATTTTTCTGGCGCTCTAATGCTGAAAACACGGCTTCTACAGGCTTTTTATGATGTAAATTTGCATGTAAAATTGCTTCATCTAAAGAATCAGAATTACCTTTAATAGATTGTTTTTCCAATAAATAATGAATTGTAGGATTAACAAAAGGTGCATTGGCTAAATGAAAAGCATCATTTTGCCATTTTTTTTGGATAGTGCTAATTTTCACTGCCATTTCTGCTGAAATGGGTTGTAACAATATAGCTGCATGTAAACCTGTGGTTTTATCTCTGTGTGATCCTAGGTGAATCCAAGTGAATTGGCACTGTTGCCAGAACTTTAATAAAGGTTTAGTTAATCCGAAACTTGTGGATAAGAAATCATAATGGTGATCTTGAGCATATTTTTTAAGTTGTTCTAGCATTCTCTTTGCAATGCCTTGCGCACGATGGTTGTGATCCACTGCAATACGAGAAATGCGTAAGCTCTTTAAAGCCATCAATTCAGGATAATAACTATGTGCTGCCAATGTTTGTACCACTAAATTGCCTTTAGGGCGGCGATAGCCATTGAATACATCTTGTGCGAGCTCTAATGATAATTCACCTTCATGAATAGCCCAAATACCGCCAATAATATTTTGGTTTTGAATTGTGATCATGAAGGTTTGATCAGGTGAATCTAGCAATCGTCGAATATCTTGTGCATTAGTTTGATAATGATGTTGATTCATGAATTGATAGAAAGCTTGCACTAAAGCATGGTTATCCTGAAATTCATGAAGGTTCTCGTGTGAATAAAGATAAGCACCATCTGTAATATTGATTTCAGTAGGATTTTGAAAGCTAATATATTCACAAAATTTAGCCAAAGAATCTTGTAATGCAAAGCGTTGGCGTTCAGCTAATGTTAATGCTGAATTGATAGCAATAATATCTTGTAACTTGTTCTCTAGACCTTTGCCAGTGCCTTCATAATTTTCAATTGATGAAATCAACAGGATATTTTCAGCCAATTTAGATAATTTTTCTAAATGGGCAATTGGCATTTGAGCGGCTTCTTCTATGATTAGCCATTTTTGTGGTAGAAAATCATCATGATTTAAAAATAGATAATCAGGTGCTTTGAAATTGAGTTTGATATTTTGATAACTTTGTAAGGCTGTTTGATTCGGTGCTGTGATCACATAATCATCATTCAATGCTCGGATGAATTCAGCAACTACAAATGATTTGCCTGTACCACGCGGTGCAAAGAGCGTTGTAATACCTTTTTGTTGTTTTTGTAGGGAAGATAATACAGCTATTTGTTCTTGGTTTAGGTTATTTTGAATGTTGATGATCGTTGATGGTGCTATATATTGCTCTATATTCCAAGGTTCGCTGAAAATTTGTAAGCCTTTGGCTAAATAATTCTGAAAATTGGGTGTTGGAATAGCTTCAGTATGGAATCGAGAGCTTTGTTCATCATGATTGTGTTGTTGCCAAATAATGATGAAAGTGCCATTAGTTTGGATGGTATTGGCAGCACAGAGAAAATAATCTAAAGGAAAACCCTTGCGACAATCCAAAACAATACAATTTAAAGTATGGCCTAATAAGCCTTTAGCATGGTGTAAAGGTTTAGCTAAAAATAGAGAGGAATCGGGTGATAGAACGATTAAATCAGCATATCGATGATGTATTTGTATGAGTGCTTGATTTATTATTTCTGTATTTGTTTCTGATAGAAGGAATAACTTTCTCACAAGCATCTCCGACAGCAGATAAAAGAAAACCTTCTAGGAATCTAGAAGGTTTCTAAAAAATGGTGGGTCATGAAAGATTCGAACTTTCGACCAATTGGTTAAAAGCCAACTGCTCTACCGACTGAGCTAATGACCCGTTAAATCAGATGTTCTAACGGAAAAACAAAAGCACCTATTAAAAGATGCTTTTTAAAAAATGGTGGGTCATGAAAGATTCGAACTTTCGACCAATTGGTTAAAAGCCA
>JBEBSR010000082.1:0-3972 GCA_040394195.1 Wohlfahrtiimonas larvae
TATGCAGATGATTAATATTTTTTGAATATAAATAATAAAACAAGCCAATAATAACGACAGAAGATATCGCACCAATAGTGCCAGCTGTCACAATCAATCTACGTTTATGCTCTTGTAATTTTAGATTATCAGTTGCCAACCCCGATTCCTGTAGAATCAGTTTATTGAATAAGTCATATGTAAAGAAAGGCGTTGAATTCAAATAATTCTGTGCTCGGGTTGCTAATACGGAAAACCCATATCTTTGACTAGAAGCATTAATGAACACATCCGTTGGTACACCTTGCTGATAAACACTTGTAAAATAAACGCCACGCACCAATGTTGCTGAGGAAAACTTATCACTGACTAATACTTCTTTTAAGAATTGATGAAGAATATTTTCTAGACCAGCCAATTGTCGTGCAAAGCTATATAATGCCCAACGTTCTTCCTCATGCCTTGTTTCCATTAAAGTTTTAGGCAATAAATCATTCACTTTTTTCATGAATGTTGCATATTGTTGTAAAAACTCATCTAACCATTGGTCGCTATTGGTTTGATCAATTTTAAATGTAAATCCAAATAACTGTTCTCTCTCCGCCTTAGTTAAATTTTTGAAAAAAACAGCAAAGCCATGTAGTAAGTCTAACTTAGTCAAAACAATGTATACAGGCACTCTACTTGCAAAACATTCCATAATTTCTCTAACACGCGCACGTAAAATACCTGCATAAACTTTACGATTAGCAAGATTTGCGCTAGCCAAATATGAAATATCTACAGAAAGGATAATCCCATTTAATGGGCGTCTTGCTCTGCGTTGGCCAATCCAATCTAAAAATCCAATCCATAGATGTCTTGCAACTTTTGGATCTTCAGTGCCATCTACCAAGTTTTGTGCAGGAGCTTGTGATAGTAATTCACTATCAGGGTCAATGAAAATTGCTTTATCACTTACCCACCAATTAAATGTTAATGGATTTTCACTTTTAAATTGAGAAGCTTTCATTGTTGTAGAAAACAGAAACTCTTGGCCTGAACGGTTAATTAAGCTCGTTTTACCAGATTGATCTAATCCCACCATTAAATACCATGGCAAACCATATAAGTAATCACCTGATTTGTACTGCTCTTTAATAACATTTAATAAGCCATCTAATTCAGCTGTTTGTCTTGCTACATACTGAAATTTTAAATCACTTTTTAACAGTTCATCCATGCGTTTATCTTCATAATAATCTGTCATTTCTTTGCGATTATATATAGCAAAGCATACCAATATTATTAATGTAAAAACTAAACACATTAAAATTCGGCTCGTTACACCCGCTAAAGGATATTCACCATCCCATTCAAATTTAGGTCCTAGCCACCAAATTAAAATATTTACCGCGATAAATAACAACAATAAAATGATCGGTAATCCTGCACGAATGTAGGGACCAATTAGTTTTCCTAAACGAACAATAGGAGAGAATATACTAGAGAAATTACCTAATTTAGGAGCCTTTGGCGGACGTATATATTTCATAATATTAATAAACCTATTTACTTATTATTTAAAGTTGCATGATTATTTTTCATATATGGCATTAATTGAGTGGCTAAATTAGACTCCCAATCTTCTACCTTCGTATTTTTAACAATATTGGCAACCGTTTGATATAACCCTTCAGCTAAAGCTGATAACCCATTATGTTGATAAAGAGCAGCAAGTGATAATTGCCAGTAACACTTTTCTCTTATCGTTTGTGCTGACGTTAATCCATCATTTAAATATCGAATAGCATGATCCAAGCCATCGTCACGCAATATTGCTAATGCTTGGTCTCGTAGATCATCCGCAAAATTAGAAGATTGAGAAGAAGATGAGGGCATTACTTTAACGTTTTCATGTAAAGCATATTGATTAACACTAGCAGAATTTAGCCATCCTAATGACTCAGAAGAAATAAATGGCATGCCTCCCTTAAATTTCATATCTTTTAAAGATGGGAGTTTATTTAAAAAATTTTGTAATGCCTGTTTAATAATTTCAGCTTCTTCATAACATTCCAATTGATGCGCAATTTGATAGCTTAAATAGTGACCATCTAACCAAAAAGGACTCAGTGTTATACTGTTCTCAACTTTATCCCACAAATCTACATTTGCTCGTTGTACATTTTCTTGATACATAGAGATTTTATCATTGGGAACTGCTGCCAATTCAGTTTCACCATCGCTATTGCAAATAGGTGCACTATTAATCGTATGCCATAGAGCTAATCGTCGAAGTTTTATTGCTAATCCTTTTTCAGACATTTCAAGTAAAAATGCTGACATTTGATTGAGCGTTCTTTTCAATGCTCTTTCATCTGAACTATCAAAGACTACTTTAGCTTGAGGAACACTGCCCAATTTTTCGTTATCTTGAACGATCGTACTTTCTTGAGTATTTACTTCCTGTGATTTCTCTTTTGCCTGTTCTAGCCGTGTCCAAAACTCTTGTAAGCGCTTAACCTCTATGTTAGTTACTTCAAGTTTTTCAAATGCCAACAATAATTCTTTAACCAAATGACACAACTCTTCTTTGCCTTGTACGTCATATGATTTTACATCCATCAAATCAAATGACTTAAACGTTTTCTCAATCATTTGATTCATTAAACGACACTTAGCAATCTCTCCTCGGGTGCCTTTAAATGGATAAGGCGTTTCCCAAAAATTTTGGATAAAATCCAACCAAATAGCAATGGAGAGATTAAATCGCTCTGGTGTTGTTTGATATTGTAAAACTTGGACAAGAGATGCTAATACTTTGATATCCTTACCAACTGTTGTTAGTAATGTTAAGCAGTATTCTTCCGTTTTACCCCACTCTATTTCTTCATGAGCTAAAGAACCAACTTTCATTAACTGAGATTCTATAAAATCAAAATCCACATGTTCTGCAACAGAATGACCAAATGGTGGTTCATCTATCAATGGTGTTACTAAAGCTGAACGATAATTCGATAGTTTCATTTAGATCACCAACGGCAGCTATTACGCAATGGCTTAATTTTTTCAGCCAATGTTGCTGTAGAAAGGTTTGAAATCACCTTACCCAAATTAATGACAACAGATTCTTGTCCCAGCATATTTTTCATTTCATCAATAGATGGAATACCTCTACCCATTCTTAAAATGTATCCTGAATCATCAGTCAGCCATTTTTTTTGACTCAAAGATTGACCATCAATGGTTACTAATAAAACACCATCTTTAAGTGGTTGGTTAAGCATAAATTCCACACGGCTAATTTTGTCCACACAGCTCAATACTATTAATCCCATATCCTCAACAGGTTTTGTTAAGAAGATGGAATCTTGAAAGTTTCCTGGTGTAATTGTCATAACAAAATCTTTATCGCCATCTACTCGATTCTGATCTTTTTTCCAAGCATCGAACCACTCTTGCGGCTTCATTTGTACTAATTCTTTTGGCTGAACGACAGACTCATCAGGATTAATTGAATGAACAGGTGTATTAAACAACTCATCAAAACATAATAATCTAGCTCTATCTTCAGTAATCTCACGGCATTCATCAATAGATACAGATTGCCCCAAAGAAATAGAGGTTATAGAGCACAATAACAAGAATATTTTTATGCATAACTTCATGCGACTTCCTTTAAATTACAAAAGTGACCGTAGGCCATTGACAACAGCATCACTCTGTATGCCCAAATACACTAAATAAAACACATAGAACACAGCAACTAATGAGATAAAAGATATCGTCACTTTTTTAACTGTTAACTGCTTGCTTAATAAATAAGAAGTTTTGGCAATATTGGTATAGGGCTCTGTTAATGGCTCTAATTCCCATTGTGTATGCTGCCTCAGCTTTTCGTATAATCCTGAGACAACTTTATCGTATGTTTCTTGGGAATGATTGAGTACCTTAAATCGACCTTCAAATCCTAAACACAAACATAGAAAAATAAACTCTAGCAATTCGTAA
>JBEBSR010000083.1:0-3878 GCA_040394195.1 Wohlfahrtiimonas larvae
TTTATGTTGTATTGGTTGGAATGATGGCAAAAGTGGCGATTGCAGATGAAGTTTATCTTAAAAATGGCGATCGTTTAACGGGCACAATTATCTATTTTGAAGGGCAATATCTCTTCATTAAAACGGAATATGCAGGCACTGTAAAAATCAATAATGATAAAGTGCGCACATTTTCTGTTGCCAATCCTGTGAATATTAAACAAAATCTGTTTTCCTCCAGCATTGTGGCGGAAGAAGCACATTTGAAAAATTATAAATCTAATAAAACAGGGAAATCTAAAAAAGTATTGGTGATTCAAAATGGTGATGGCGTCACAGAAATTCCCATCACTGATGAATTATCATTGGCTAAAATTAATGGATCATCGCCGAAAAAAGAGCCATTAACATATTCAGGTACAGTGAATTTCGGTGCATATATTGATACTGATACATCCAAAACATCCCGTTATAACTTTGATGGTGTTGTGGGGATGAAGTATGGCTTTTGGCGCCATGCATTAAAAGGCAAATTTTATCGTAAAACTGAAGATGAAAAGACTAAAAGTTATTATTACAATTTAGATTATTCGGCAGATAGATTCTTCTCAAAATCATTTTTCTGGCAGGGAGCAATTTCTTATCAGCATGATTGGCTGGAAGATATTCGAGAAAATAAATCAATTGGTACAGGCCCTGGTTGGCAAGTTTGGGAAGATGAGCATTCAGCATTGTCTCTAGCTTCATTGGTGAATTACCAAATGCTGGATTATCGTAATGGCGAGCACAGTGAAAACCCACAAATGGCACTGAAATGGGATTTTTACCAATATTTTGGTGATCGTGCCTTTAAATTCTCAACATTTGGTGAAGTGGGGCGAAGCTTTAATCGCGATGTATTGCTGGATCTCAAAGCCAATGCCAATTTATCTTATAAACTTACAGAATCTATACTATTGAACACAGGTATTTCGTACGAAAAAGTTCGTGCGAAAGATGGTGATTCTCGTAATAAAAGCATCAACTTAGGCATTGGTTATCAATGGTAATTGTGCTCACAAAATGATATTTGGCTGAATTGAGATATTTATTGTCTGAATGAGCTAGTTACTAAACTTCAAAAAAATATATGATATCAATTCTTATTTAAGAGTTTTTATTATTTTGGAGTGCTTGTGAAAATTGATGCAATAGAATTTCCGCTTGTGCGGGTGGATTATGTCAAAGGCCCCAATGAAATCATTGAGGATACATTATCTGATTTGTCTGATTTGCTAAAAAGACAACAACCATTCGTTTTTATGGGTGAAGGCTCACCGAAAAAAGAAAATACGAATGAAGAGGATCGCAAAAAAGTTGCCCTCTGGATGAAAGCAAATCATGTGGATGTTCAGCGCTGGATTAAAGGCCATGTACATGTCATTCAAGAACCAGATAAGTTCGAAATGATGCAAGAATTTTCAGTTATTTTCAAAAAGTTTTGGGGTTACCCAATGATTGTTGTGCGCACGCAAGAAGAAGCGATGTCTGAAGCAACATTATTGTTGAAGCCTGAATAGTCATTGGGGAGATGTTTTTGTGTTTATAAATCACTATGAAGTTGCAGCTGATTATCCCGATAAGGTAGATCGTCCTGTGTTTGTGATGGGTCTAGGATTAATCAACGAAAATTGGGAGATTCCATTTCATCGCCATTTTAAGTCCCAGTTGATTTTTGCTAATTCTGGCGTTGTAACATTAGAAACGCCAGATAGCATTTGGAACGTACCTTTTCAAGGTGCTGTATGGATCCCTTCTAATTTAACTCATCGTGCGAAGATTAGTGGCAATGCAAAGGGTTTTATTGTGTTTGTTGAACCTGATGCTATTGGCGGGTTACCACAATCGTGTTGCACAATTGCTATCTCCCCTTTGATTCGCGAATTGTTGCAGAGAACTGCAGAGTTGCCTGAGTTATATGATGAGAATAGTTCAGAAGGTCGATTGATGACTGTGCTATTGGATGAAATTAGCACGGCGCCTTCTGCAAGTATGAATTTGCCAATGCCGAAAAATCTTCGTTTACGCAAAATGGCAGAAGCGATGCTGGATGATCCCTCTAAGAAGCTTACATTAGATGAATGGGCGCATTCTATCAATATGAGTGAGCGTAATTTATCTCGAGTATTTGCCAATGAAACAGGTTTAAGTGTGAACCGTTGGCGCAGGCAAATGCATGTGATCAAAGCTATGTCCATGTTGGCAGAAGATATGCCAATTCAATTAATTTCTGATGCGCTTGGTTATGAGAATTCAAGTGCTTTCATCACGATGTTCCGTAAAGCTGTGGGTGTAACACCAAAGCGTTTCATCATCGAACATAATGAGTTGAGTCGTAGTAATCCTTTATATGTGCCAACAGGGAGTTTTTATGAGTATTGATGCTTCTACACAAAAAAATAAAAGCCCAATGAGCTTAGTTTTATTGCCCATCAAAGGGTAATTGATTGTGTATTCTGTATTGCAGCCATTTAGTGAATAGTTAAATTTCATAGTGCGCTATATAATGTTAGGGATGATATATTTCATCCCTATTTTTATGGCTAAAGGATTATAGATTGTGATGAACAATGGTTGGTGTGACGAGCTTCATTTAACAGAATTATTAGAAAAGCATGAGTACAATATTTCACAGTATCAACCATTGCTAGAAGTTCAATCTTTAACGCAAGGATTGGAGAAGTTGAATCCTAATTTCAGCGTTGAATTATTGAATTTGGCTGAAATCCCTGCGCCAAATTATTCCAATATTTTGCCTGAGTCAACGCAGCATTATTTCAGTCGCCGAGTAATTTTAAAATTGGATGATCAACCTGTGATTTGGGCTGAGAGTTTGTGTGATATTGAAAGTGGCTTTTGGCGAGAATATCTCAATTGTGGTACGCAATCATTGGGTAGAAAATTATTCAGCGGAGATGAAATTGAACGCACCCCATTTTTTTATAAAGCATTTGCGCTAGAAGAATTGCCATTTAATTTATCGGATGATTATCTCAATATAAAATTCTTAATTGCACGCCAATCTGTATTTACTTATAAAAATGAAAAACTCTGTTTAACTGAGTGGTATTTACCGAATTTAAGGCGATTTCTAGCAAATTGAAAATAAAGCATGAAAGGCAAAAATAAATAACTATAATGCAGAATAATATTTATCGAATAAAAGAAAAATAACCATGTCTCAAGAACTCATTATTGTTTTGCTCCTTCTATTGGCAGCAATCATCGCATTTATGATTAATAAGCCACGAATGGATGTTGTGGCTGTATGCGCATTATTGGCTTTACCTGTGACTGGCAGTGTCACTTTAGACCAAGCCTTGGCAGGATTCAGTGATAGCAGTGTTTTGATTGTCGCTGTATTTTTCATCATTGGTGATGGTTTGGTGCGAACTGGCGTTGCCTTTAGAGTGGGTGATTGGTTGGTTAGGCAATCTAAAAATAGTGAAACAAGGCTGATTGTATTATTGATGATTTCTGTTGCGTTATTGGGCTCTGTGATGAGTTCCACAGGTATCGTGGCAATTTTCATTCCGATTGTATTAAGTATTGCCACTAAAATGAAAGCAGACACTAGAAGATTAATGATGCCGTTAAGCTTCGCAGGCTTAATCAGTGGCATGTTGACGTTGGTATCCACTGCACCAAACTTAGTGGTTTCAGCCCAATTACAGCAAGCAGGGCATAAATCTTTTGAATTCTTTTCATTTACACCGATTGGTTTAATCATTCTATTTGTGGGCGTATTTTATATGCTATTTGCCCGCAGATTTTTAAGTAAAAATAGTGCTGATAATGATGGCAAACCAAAAGATTCGCGAGTGCACATTGAAGATTTAGTGAATCAATATAATTTGAAA
>JBEBSR010000084.1:0-3514 GCA_040394195.1 Wohlfahrtiimonas larvae
CTTTATTTTGTACAAAGTTAAAATACGCACATCTTAATTTAGAACTGATGAGGTTTGCTGACATGAATAATTAACTTGGTTTGACTTGTTATTACGATCAATCAAGGAGGTTTTATGTCCAAATTTTTGCAGCTTAATCAGTTGTCTTATGGTTTGCCAAATGGCAATACAGTTTTTTCAGATTTAACTTATACATTCTCTCAGCCAATCACTGCATTGATTGGGCGAAATGGTGTAGGCAAAAGCTTATTGGCTCAAATCATGGTTGGGCAATTATTGCCAGCAGAAGGTTCATGCATTAATAGTGATCTAGTTTATTACTTATCACAAAAATCCCATGAAAATAGCGCTGAAACAGTTGCTGAAGCTTTAAAAATTCAGCCTATTCTAGATGCATTGCAACGCATTGAAAATGGTAGTGTTGATCCTGATGACTTTGAAACTGTGGGATCACGTTGGTGTATTCATGATGAAGCATTGAATTTATTGGCTGAGCTATCTTTATCCCACGTTACATTAATAACCGCGATGCAGCCATTAAGCGGTGGTGAGCAAATGCGCATTCGCATCGCAGCTGCTTTTTTATCACAAGCACAAATTTTGATTTTGGATGAACCCAGCAACCATTTGGATTATCACTACAAGCAAGTTTTGTGGTCTATGATTCAATCGTGGCAAGGGCAAGTGATCATCATCACCCATGATCGTTATTTGTTGAATCGAGTGAATGCCATTGTGGAATTATCTGCTAAAGGTTTAACAGCATACAGCGGCGCTTATCAGGATTATATGGAGCAGCAAGATGCCGAATTAGCTTCTGCTCTTCAGCAATTGAATGCGGTAAAACAGACAGAGAAAAAGTGCTTGGCAATTGCACAGCAACAATTGGAGCGGCAGGCTAAACGATCTTCTCAAGCGAGTAAACAACGTGGTGAGCAGAATCAAGCGAAGATATTGCTAGATCGCCAAAAGAATCGCGGTGAATTAAGTTCAGGCAAAGCAAAGCAGCAGCGAGATCAGGTTGCTGAGCAAGGTAAACTAGCCATTCAATCTGCAAAAGATCGTATAGATCAGCAGGAATCCGTTGTGTTGCATGGTTATGATGTAGATGCTTTTGTGCCTAAAGTATTGGCTGAGCTGAATCAGCTTATATTGCCTCATTTAGCTGAACATTTGCGTAAATTTTATGGGCAAATTGAGAAGGGCGATCGCATTGCGATTGTGGGTAAAAATGGTAGTGGTAAATCTGTATTGTTGAAAACACTAGCAGGGAAAATTGCACCATTACAAGGTGAAGTAAAGCACCATGTAAATTTTGCTTATTTGGATCAGCAATTGTCTTCATTGGATTTATCGAAATCTATTTTGGAGCAGATCTCAGATGGGCAAACCAAAGAAAAAATTACAGATTTAAGAATGCAATTGGCACAATTGGGCTTGGATAATACAGCAATTAATCAACCTATGAATGCTTTAAGTGGCGGTGAACAATTGAAAGCGGCTTTGATTCTGTCTTTATATCAAAAAGAACCTGCGCAATTATTGTTATTGGATGAACCCAATAACCATTTGGATTTACCATCGTTACAAGCATTGGAACAATTGTTGCAGAGTTATCGAGGTGCTTTGGTGATTGTTGCACATGATCAAGAATTTCTAGAAAATATTAGCATCAATAAATATTTAGTAGCCACAGAAAATGGCTGGCAGTGGCAGGAAAAATTCCCAGCCATGTAATGGGCAATGCAATAGGTTTAAGCTCTATCCCTCCTACTGAGAGGGATAGTTTTATTGATAGTAACAATAATTAAAATGGATAATTTTTCTCAGTTTCAATCAATGCTTCAATATTATTTTGCGTTAAGAATGGGCGAAGTGCCTGAAATTTCTCAGGTGCCCAATCATAAATATGCAATGCTAATAACTGTTGAATGATTTCTGGTGAAAATCTATATTTCATTAATTGCGCGGGTGATTCACCTACAATTGCATAAGGCTCAACATCTTTTGTCACAATGCTGCCTGCGGCTATGATTGCACCTTCACCAATTGTAATACCAGGCATGATCATCGCTCGCATGCCAATCCAAGCACCATCGTGAATATGTGTATCACCTTTGCTTTGATAAGCCTCTTCGATTGTTTCCATAAAAGGATATAAGCTGAACCAATCAGCACGATGCGTATGATTGCCGCCCATAAGAATCACAGCTTCTGCACCAATGCAGACATAATCACCAATGTATAGCTGATCAATATGCCATAAAGGTTCCCACTTTAAGCTTTCTTCATCGCCATATAAATAGCGCACAACAGAAGCTTCAAAGCCTTGATCCCAGCAATCGCTGTAATAGCTATGTTGACCTTTAATGATAATGTTTGAGTTTTTAACAGTTTCGTGGAGATATTCCACTTTTGACCAATGTTTTTTTTCCATGACAAAGCTCCAAATAAAATGGCAAATACATGGAATGTTTTATCGATTCGATGCACTACATTCCAAGTGCATCAACCGCGAGCGATTCTCGGCTTTTTGAGTAAAGGATTATTGATCATTGAGACATTATAAGTATTTATCAAGCTAACTCAAATTTATAGTTAACCAGTTGACAATAATTTAAATTAAGAATATAGTTAACTGGTAAACAAAGTTAGGGCGATAATTATGGTAACACAAACAGAGAAAATGTATCGAGCTTTAGTAAAGTTAACGCACGCACAAGAAATTCATCGAGAAAAAAAGCGTGAAACCTTGCTGAAAGATTTAGGTAATTACACATTGACGCAATTGCACATATTGAGTTGCATTCAGCAACATGATGCCGTGAATAATAAAGTGCTCAGTGATGCTTTAGCGTTAACGAAAGCAGCAGTTTCAAAGGCTGTGAATAAATTATTGAAAGATGAATTAATCACAACGTATCAAGTTGAAGATAATCAAAAGTCGATTTTTTATCAGTTAACGAAAGAAGGTGAACATATTGCGGATATTCATCATGTATTACATGGGCAAGCTAAGGCAAATTATTTGAATTTTTTGGCAACGATGGATGATGAAACTTTAGCTAAAGCTCAGATATTTTTGGAAGCTTTGACGAACTATTTAGAAGAATAATGAAAGAAGGATATAAAAATATGCATAAATATCAGAAATTAGTGGATGAATCATTTGAAGTATTATTCGATGCGAATCAATCAGCGGATGATGTAAGGCCATTTTTCGCAAAGAATTATACACAATGGGTGGATGGCAAAAGCTTGGATTATGATGGTTTCTTCCAGCATGTTCTCGCATTGAAAGAAGTGATTGCTACAGCTCATGTAGAATTCATTGAATTTATGGTAGAAGGCAATACCGCAGCAGATATTCATGATGTATTTGTGACGAAAAAGAATGGCGAAACATTGCATGTGAGAGTGATTGCATTTTTCACTTTTGAGAATGATCAGATTGCTTCTGTACGTGAAATGACGCACCTATTAAAAGGTAACAAAAGTGATCAAGATTTAGGTT
>JBEBSR010000085.1:0-3297 GCA_040394195.1 Wohlfahrtiimonas larvae
TAGGCATTTTTAATACTGCTAAAAATACAATCGCAATTAATAATACTGTAGGTAATTCATTGAATAAGCGATAAAATTTATGAGAGCGAGTATTAAGGTCTAATCTAAATTTTTTCACGTAGATTCTACAAAGCACATGATAAATGACTAAAAATATTACCAGTAAAAATTTGATGTGTAACCATGCCATTTTCATGATCGCAGGGTTTTGAATAATTAAAGTGATGCCTAATGCAATCGTAAAAAATGCACCAATATCCATCATGACAGCTAATTTACGTTCCATGACTTTAAATGTTTCACTGGTATTTTTATCTTTGTTCATTGCATGATAAACGAATAACCTTGGTAGGTAGAATAATCCAGCAAACCATGTCACCATTGCGATAATATGTAATGCTTTATAGGCTGCGTAACTCATAAATTTGTCCCTAATATTATAAAAATGTTTCTATTGTAACCTTGAAATAGTAATAGTGAAATTATTGCAATGATCTTAGTCTATTCATTTCTTGAGTTATCCAACACACTTAGAGATAATATGCACTTTATTCAAATTAGGATTTGTGCCCCAAATGGCTAATACGATTGTGCGACGCAAAACAACTCAAGTGATGGTTGGTAATGTAGGGATTGGCTCTGATCACCCGATTAGAATTCAATCTATGACCAATACAGATACTGAAGATGTGATTGCGACCACTCAACAAATTATGGAACTTGCAGATGTGGGTTCTGAATTGGTTAGAATTACAGTTAATACAGATAAAGCAGCGCAAGCAGTACCAGAAATTGTGAGTCGCTTGGCAAAATATGGCTACGATACACCTGTGATTGGTGATTTTCATTTTAATGGTCATCGTTTGTTAAGTAAAACGCCAGAATGTGCAGCAGCTTTAGCAAAATTGCGTATTAACCCAGGTAATGTTGGTCGTGGGCAGAAACGAGATGAGCAATTTGCAAGTTTGATCGAAATGGCTGTGCGTTATCAAAAACCTGTTCGCATTGGTGTGAATTGGGGAAGTTTAGATCAAGAAGTTTTAGCAAGATTGTTCAATGAAAACCAAAGCAGGGCGATTCCTTTAGCAAATGACATGATTATGCGTGAAGCAATGATTGTATCAGCAATGGAAAGTGTTACTTATGCAAAATCATTGGGATTGCGTAATGATCAAATGATTTTGTCAGTGAAAGTAAGCCAATGCCAAGATCTGATTTCTGTGTATCAAGATATTGCAGGCAAAACAGATTTGCCATTGCATTTAGGTTTAACAGAAGCGGGCATGGGAACAAAAGGTATTGTTGCTTCTTCAGCTGCATTATCAGTGATTTTACAACAAGGTATTGGTGATACAATTCGTGTATCTTTAACGCCATTACCAGGTGCGCCACGTACAGAAGAAGTTTTGGTGGGTAAAGATATTTTACAAAGTTTAGGTTTTCGCTTGTTTACACCAAAAGTAACAGCTTGCCCTGGTTGTGGTCGCACAAGCAGCGATTACTTCCAGCGCTTAGCACAAGATATTCAAGGCTACTTAGATGATGCGATGCCAAAATGGAAAACAGTTTATCCAGGCGTTGAATCTATGGTTGTGGCTGTAATGGGTTGCGTTGTGAATGGCCCAGGCGAATCAAAATTAGCAAATATTGGTATTAGCTTGCCAGGTAGTGGAGAAGCGCCTGTTGCACCAGTATATGAAGATGGACAAAAAACGGTGACCTTAAAAGGTGACCATATAGCAGATGAATTTACAGAGATAGTTAAACAGTATGTCGAAAGAACTTATGGAAAATAAAGAAGAGAATCAAAAACCAGTATATATGCGTGAAATTCGTAGCTTTGTTAAGCGCGAAGGTCGTTTAACGCCAGGGCAAGATCGTATTTTAGTTGAAAGCCCTTATTTGGTTCGCCCAGAAATGTTGGAAAATGGTTTAGATTTGGATCAACTGTTTGGCAGAGAGAATAATCAACGCACATTGGAAATCGGCTTTGGTAATGGTGAGTCATTAGCAACAATGGCAGAAGCGGCGTTGGATCGTGATTTTTTAGGTGTGGAAGTTCATCGTCCTGGCGTTGGTCATTTGTTATTAGAAGTTGAAAAACGTGGTTTAACAAATTTGTTTGCTGCAAATGAAGATGCTGTAGAATTATTGAAACATAAGATCAAGGATGAAAGCTTTGATCGTGTTCAAATTTTCTTTGCAGATCCTTGGCATAAAAAAAAGCATCATAAGCGTCGTTTAGTGCAAAATGAATTTATCACAATGTTGGCAAAAAAAATGGTGAAAGGTGGTATTTTACACTTGGCAACAGATTGGCAACATTATGCGGAGCAAATGATGGAAGTATTGTCAGAGCATCCTGATTTTGAAAACTGTTATGAAGAATATGCACCGCGTCCAGATTTTCGCCCTAAAACTAAGTTCGAAGCACGTGGCGAAAGATTAGGTCATGGTGTTTGGGATATGATGTTTAAGCGTCGTTAAACAAAACACAATAATTATTGTAATATGAACGAATGATAATAAGAATAATCGTTGGATACCTTTTATTAATGATTTGTCAGCTCACAGCATGGGCTGACATTTATTCGTATCTGGATGAATTTGGGCAAACACATTATGTGAATTACCCAGTAAAAGGTGGGAAACTTATTCAACGTTTATCTCCAATCATTGAAGATAAAGATGCTGTTGAGAATGTTCAGCAGTTATTGAGCAATCCGCGTTTTAGTCGAAAAGTTACGATGCGTGCGGATCTTGCAGATTTTCAAGGTAACTTTCCTCGCCCTCGCGCATTTGCTAATCATGGTGTTGAAGCAGGTGATCCAAGCGCAGTAGTTGCTGCAGCATCAATATCATTACCTAATATGAAAGGGCGGGATAGTTTTGCACCTTATATTAATATGGTTGCGCGCCAATATAATTTGCAACCTGCATTATTGCATGCGGTCATTACTGTAGAATCTGCTTATAATCCAAATGCTAAATCCCATGCGAATGCACATGGTTTGATGCAGTTGATTCCAGCGACTGCACAGAGATTCGGTGTGATTGATATTTATGATCCAATTCAAAACATGCAAGGTGGCGCTGCATATTTAAGATATTTATTGGATTACTTTGGCGATGTATCTTTAGCATTGGCAGGATATAATGCTGGAGAAGGTGCGGTGAGAAAATACGGAAATAAGATCCCGCCCTACAAAGAGACAATGAATTATGTACCAAAAGTATTAGAGTATTATCAAAAATACCGCGCGCAGGGATATTAATAAATTAAGTATTACAATTTAA